>NZ_LMUS01000001.1:0-600000 GCF_009765835.1 Granulicella sp. L56
GGGAATACGAGCTATACGCCAATCATTGAGCCGCTGATCGATGTGCCGATTGGCAGTCGTTTTCTGATCGAATCGCGCGCCGCGCTAGGCGACACCCTCTCCCCGAATGGCAACGGCTACAGTCATAGCCATTTTATTGCGCTTACTTATCTTCAGGGTGACTACTTCCTATCTCGGCATGTCACTGCCGTTGCTGGCAGTTTTCTGATTCCCTTTAATACCTACAACGATCGCCTATCACCAATCTGGATTGGCAACTTTCAGGATGGTCCGATTATTACTGGTATTGGTGTAATGACGGGTACAGGGGTTGGCGGTATGCTGAGCGGATCTGCCATCGACCGTAATAAGTACTCCATCAGCTATAACGCCTGGTTCTCCACCCGGAGCGGAAACATGCAGTTCAACTCCGAGCGCGCCGCCGGCGGACGCACCAGCCTCTATCTCCCCGAAAAGCGTCTGGAGGTAGGTCTTTCCTATGACCGTCAATTGCAGGGAACACGAGAAAATTTCTACGGCGCTCATCTTTGGTGGGAACCTGCGAATACCGCCTTTCGCCTGCGTTCCGAATTCGCGCGTGGTCATCATGCTCAGGGTTACTGGGCTGAAGCCGACTACCGTATACAAGCATTCGGTGGCCTAGATAGCTGGATAGGCCGCTTCGAGCCTTTATTCCGGATGCAGCAGACATTTCGCCGCGACACTATCGTCAGCGATAATGTCCCTCTTGTGAATACCAAACGTACTGACTTCGGGTTGGACTATAATTTGCCGCACAATACGCGAATCCTTACGAGCTATTCACGGCAGTTCTCTTCCTCGGGGAATGAAAATATATGGGAAACCGGGATCGTCTACCGTTTTCTCTTTCCAGTCTGGAAGGATAAATCGCAATGAGCCAGAAAGTTAGTTCTATCGTTCGCTCTTCCCTGCGGTGATGGATGGTTCACCGCAGGGGTATTACCAAGATAGAGTCTTTTTAGGTTGCGCGCATTCCGCTGCCACAGGCGATATCACTTAGTGGGTCTAGCATTCGATGCCAGATGTTATTCCCTGCTCATCGCCTAATATCATCCGGGGAAATTCTTCGACCAGGCAACCTCCCTGAAGCTGGAATACACGGTGGCCAAATACCTGCGTGAGAACGCGGTGCGTTACAAGCAGGACTGTCTTTCGGGAGGCACTTAGATTTTCGAGTATCTGCCGTTCGTTCTCCTCGTCCAGTGCGGAAGTTGCTTCATCTAGAAGTAGTAATCTCGCTCCGCGCAATATGGCACGAGCAACGCCTAACCGTTGCCGCTGTCCACCCGAAAACAACGCTCCGTTGTCGCCAACGCTAGTTTCTAGTCCGAACGATTGTGCTGCCACAAATTCGGCCAATTGGGCAGTTGAGAGCGCTCTCATCAACTCCTCGTCGCTCTTATCGGGTAGTCCGAACAGCAGATTATTTCGTATCGAATCGTCCAAAAGGACGATCTCCTGCGGTACATACGCGATACTAGTGCGGTCAACTTGTATCACCCCCTCTGTAGGTTGCGACACGCCAGCAATCAGATTCAGCAGAGAGCTCTTACCACTTCCGGAAGGCCCGTGAAGCACGACCGTCTCACCCTCACGCAGAAGAAGGCTCGCGTTTCGCAGGATTGGCGTACCTTCGCGAAAAGAAAAACTCACCTCTTTCAACTGAATGGCAAAACCAGAATCCGGCAGTAGTACGGGTAATGCGCCTACGCGATATCTACGGCATTCCTTCAACTCGGCGGCCACTATCTTTACATTCTCGTAAGAGCTTTCCATATGACCGGCGATGACCGAGATTTGGCTAATGAGGGGAACCATGCGTCGAGAAAGTACGAAATAAAATGCCAGAAGCGACAACATCTGACGCGCGTCTCCATGACGTAGTTGAACAGCAACAATAATGCAAAGGAACAGCAGCACCGCGCCTTGATCGGCCACGCTACTCGCAATCTGTGGAAGAAACTTGATACGGACATTGCTGGCCGCTACATGTTCGGCCTGCCTTCGAATCCGTTCATGAAAGAACCCAAGATTCCTGTAGGTGCGAATCTCCTTTCCCGACGAGAATATATCTGCGAGGTTCCTCTGAAGCATACGCAGAGACGCCTCACGCTTTTCCGCCGCCAGTTGAAGCCTGCTGCGGATGAACAATTGATGTAATCCATAAAATGCACTAAGCGCAAAAGCAAACCCACATGCTGCGATTGGACTCTGGTATACAAGTGCTGCAGTCATGGCGACTACGATTACCACAGCCGCTGTCAACTCAATGCAGCGATGATAGAACTCGGCAGCTTCACGCGCAGTGTAGAGAGCGTGATTCGAGAGTTCACTACGGTTGGACTCAACGAACCGGCCCCAATGCATCTCGTTATAGCCCTGTGCCAACCGAAGAAGCAGATCTGTGTAAAGTTTCTGTATCTGATGAATGACGGAGCGTGCCGACAAAAGATCCATCAAGGCACGAAGAATAACAAGAATCGACGTGATCAAGGCTGCGGAAATGGCCGTCTTTGGTATCCACCAGAACTGATGTGTTGGTCCGCGCCCCTGTAGGAGGAGGAACAGCAGATACATTGCGGCTGCAACGGCAAGGTCGCAGAAGCCGACGGCGATTCTCTCCAGGGTTATCAGCAGAAGTTCGATCCGTTGCCGGCTTCCCAAAAGCCTCATCGCTACACCAATATTTCTGCCGAGGGCAGAAGAGCCATCGACCTTGGCAGCATTATTGACGGGATGCATAGGCACTTGATTTCTCACAACTCAAAGCTATCAACGCGTGCGTCTCGTAGTTGTCAGGGTTGGGTCGTTGAAATGTCAGCAAAATGTCATCGAAATGCGCATGGCATTCTGAAATCACAGGACGCCTTGTCGCCGATGATTCCTAGCGGCGCAACTTGGCTCAAAGTTTAAGAGCAGTCTCTATCGTTCCTCCTTTGCCATTTCACAGCAGACCTCGTCAACGTGGCTAATGAACGTCGCAAGGAAGACATCGGGGTGACAACTATCCAGCGACGGTTTGTGTCTCGCAGGTACGACAATCTAGTGACAAACTTCAGACGCTTCCGTGACATGCTGCGCCCATAAGGTTCTTAGTTTCTATACATGCAGCGTTGACCGATAGTTCAAGAGATGCAACGAGCTCCTGTCTATTCTGTGCTGCCGCGGGATCCTGATCGACTGAACCACATCTTGATTCCCAAAGAGGAGAAACAATGAAGCGCGTGCAACGAGTGATGCTGGGATGTCTTGCACTTGCAGTAACTGCCGCCATAGGTCAGATGAAAAGTCCGCCTCAACAGCATCGCCCCCCCACCTCTACAAAGGTAGTGCACGCCATCAATCCGGATCGGGGACAGGAGGTATTCAACCAGAACTGCTCCCGATGCCACAATGCGCCAGAAGGATTCTCACCGGGCATTTCCGGTACGATCGCCAGGCACATGCGCGTACGCGCCAACCTTAGTGAGGCAGACTACACGGCACTCTTACGTTTCCTTAGTCCTTAGCTTGCTCGTACGAACCACGCTGCGGTATAGGTGACAGCATTCTGACAATTGAGTAACGACCGCATGACAAGTGCTCTATCAGAAGCCGCTACGGTGAGACGACTAAGGACCGTTAGACGCCGTCAGTAAATAAAATTCGTTGATACCAATCGTCTCGCAACATACGGCAACAAGACATATTCAGGGAGAAATTATGAAAAAGAAGTCTTTGCTTCTAACGCTGCTCATAGGAGCACTCATGGGATCTTCGTTTTCTGCGCCACAGGCTCAGGCGCAGACCGCACCCCAGCGGATCGTGATTATCGCCAAGAGGTTTTCCTACAATCCCGGAGAGATCACTCTCAAAAAGGGTCAACCGGTAGCGCTTGTGTTGAAGAGTGAAGATGTCGCGCATGGATTGCGCTTTCGCGACTTCAATGTCACCTTCAAGGTCAAGGCGGGCGGTACGGAAGAGGTACGGTTTACGCCGGACAAGACCGGAGATTTCATCGGCCATTGCTCCGTATTTTGCGGTTCAGGTCACGGCTCCATGAGCTTGAAGTTACACGTCGTGGAGTAATAATGCGCGTTCTCTCTGTTGCTATCACCGCCGCTTGTATCGCTGGATTGACAGGGTGCAAAGCGAGTCCTCCGGGAAAACTGGAGACGAAGACCATAACCTATGCCAAGCATCGCTATTTTATCGGTAATAGAAATCAGAAAAACCCGTTGCCCGATGCGCCAGAGACTTTGGCCGACGGCAAGGAAGCTTTTTCGCATTACTGCGCCGCCTGTCACGGAATGGATGCTCAAAACACCGGCGTTCCATTCGTCGACCACATATCGCCTCCCATTCCGTCGCTCGCCTCCCCCGAGGTGCAGAGTTACACGGATGGGCAGCTAAAGTGGATCCTCGACTATGGCATCCGACCTTCGGGAATGCCGGGCTCTAAAGGAACTCTAAGTGATGATGAACTGTGGTCGATCGTGGTATTCCTGCGCCATCTGCCACCTGCGGGCAGTCAGGGAACGCCGGATATGTATACGCACTGAGATGCTCCGTGCTTAAGACATCGGTGTGAGGAGTTGTTGCGGCAACGACATAATCATGAACGCAGAGAATGTCACATACGTGGAAGTCAACGGTATAGCATTTACGGTCGGCTTTTTCTTCTCTTTCCGTCTCAGCGTGGTGCTCCTCTCAGTACGTCTTTTAGGGGTTGAGCCAAGCACAGGGGCAGCGCTAAGCCTTGGTTTGGACCTGCTTTTACTCGGTCTCGTCTGCTTTGGTGCGTTGGGCGCCACCCACAGCACATTTCGATCCATGTTGCGGTTATCAAGCATTCGGTGGGTGCTTGTGTTTCTGACATTATCCTGTAGCAGTCTCGTGTGGAGCGAAACTGCGTCTGTGACGGATTCCACTGCTTACTGGTTCGGACTCGTTGCGGACGTTGCAATCGTGGTCTTGCTCCTTCGCAGCGACTCAACAACGAGTGTGTCTCATTCGCTAATGAAGGGATTCATCTGGAGCACCTGTTGTCTTGCGATTGTTGCGTGGATCATGCCCATTCAATCGGATCTTCGCCTTGGAGATGAACAGTTTTTCAATACAAATCAGATTGGAAATCTCTGTGCCTTTGCGGTCTTTCTGGCTCAATATCTCATGAGCCGAAAAGATGGCAAATGGAGAGTGGTGATATTGTTCTTAGTCATTACTCTCTTTCGCAGTCTGAGCAAGACGACGATAGTTGCCTTCCTCATGAGCGAAAGCTATCTGATAATTGCGGACAAGGCTATAAGCAGGAAGACGAAGATTCTTTTGATGGCATCCGCAGGATTGCTCATTCTTGCTTTCTGGGGCTTATTTGAAGCCTATTATGACATTTACACCACTGCTGGCACCCAAGCCGAAACCCTCACGGGCCGCACTGCGATCTGGCTCTATGTTCTGAATGCAGTTTTCGACCATCCTTGGAATCTATGGATTGGACACGGGTTTGATTCCTGGTGGAAGGTTGTACCACCCTTCGGGGATCAGTTTGAAGCAAGACACGCGGAAAACGAGCTTTTGCAGCAGTTTTATGCTTACGGCGTCATAGGCGTCTGCATGCTAATCGGAGTGTACGGTAGTCTTTGGCGGCAGATTCGGTTACTCCCGCGAAGCTCTGTAAAAGTAATGTTCTTTAGCATTCTGCTCTACATTGTTGTGCGCGGCATTGCAGTGGCTGAACCATTCGATCTTTTGCTCCCCTTATGGGCCATCGTGCTGATGAGCGCGCTCATAAATTGTGAAGGTGCGAGAGCGAAAGGTAACGAAGCTATCTTCTTCTGAATAAATGCATCCGGTATACGGGAAGATAGGAGTTTGTCGCTGAAGATCAGCTAAAGAGGGGCATGATGTCTACGAGGCAGGTTATTAAGAACGCACTTAGAAGGCTAAAGCTATGGCTTGTCACAGGAGGCGCCCAGAGGGTGATGATGAAAAATCATCAACTCTTGGGACGTATGGCGAGTTGGCAGGTCCGATCCAGAAAGATGATTTCTTCTCTCCAGGATGTTGAATTCCAGATGAGCTCCCAGTGGGGCGAAGACGGAATTATCGACTGGCTCATCGAGCAATCAGAAATTTCATGCGTTTCACAATCGTTCATTGAATTTGGAGTGGAAGATTATCGAGAATCGAATACCAGATTTCTATTGCAAAATCGTAACTGGCGTGGCCTCATCATGGATGGCAACAAAGCTGTGACCAGGGCCGTTCGAGAAGATGCTCTAATGGCCTCACACGACCTGACCGTCCAGGCTTCATTCATTACGCGAGAAAACATCAACGAGTTGATTGCGAATGCCGGCTTTGGAGGCGACATTGGCCTTCTGAGCATCGATCTTGACGGGAATGACTACTGGGTATGGGAAGCAATACATGTCATTCGTCCCATCATCTGCATTTGCGAATACAACGCGGTCTTTGGCGATATGTTTCCTGTTTGTATACCGTACGAAGCGCAGTTCGACCGTGCGATAGCTCATCATAGTTATCTGTATTTCGGTGCTTCGATTCTCGCTCTTCAGTCTCTGGCGACCAAGAAGGGATACAGGTTCGTCGGTACAACGTCCGCTGGCAATGATGCATTCTTTGTGCGAGAAGATTACGCACGACAATTCGTGGACAAGTCGCTGCAAAGCGTAGGGGCACTCCCGTCTTTTTTTCGAGAGTCTCGAGATAGATTTGGCCGACGCAACTATATCGGTGGGGTGGAAAGACTAAAAGAGATCGCAACATTGCCCGTAGTGAATGTTGTGACTGGTGAAACGGTTCGGCTTGGCGATCTGGAATCGATCTATAGCAAGGAATGGCTATCTGCTATGACAGGAGAGAACAAGGGTTCCTGACATGTAGGGGCACTCTTTCATCCCAACGTGATGGCTAAGAGTCCAATACGCTCAAATTGTCATCCGATTGTAATTTAATCGCCCTTTGCGAGTAGAAATGAGCTTATTGCGATCAGAATAGAATGGTGAGGATCTAGATCATGATCCATGAGATGGAATTGGCGACAGAAATCCAAAACGAAATCCTGCCGACGGTGAGCCTCGGCACCATCCTCATCATTGAAGATGATCCTCGCATGCAAAAGGTGCTACGCAGGATCTTTACTGAAGAGCGCTATGCCGTTGTTGTCGCGGGTGACGGTCAAACCGGGCTGGATCTGTTTCGCAGCGAGCACCCGCTCGCGGTGGTCCTCGATTTGATCCTTCCGAATATTTCCGGACGAGAACTCTGTCAAACCTTCAAGGGCCTTTCCGCTGAAACGCCGATCGTAATACTCAGCGCGATCACGGAAGTCGCGGATAAAGTGTTGCTTCTTGAACTGGGGGCCGACGATTATGTCACCAAGCCCTTTAGCCCAAGGGAACTCATGGCCAGGGTTCAGGCAGCCATCCGCAGACAACGCAAGCCGGCGCCGCCAACGATCTATCGCTTCGCTGACTGCGAAGTCGACTTTAGGAAAATGACAGTCCGACGCGGCGGGAGGCCTGTCGTTCTAACCGCTCATGAGTTCAAACTCCTGAAGTTTTTCACCGAAAATGCCGAGCGCGTCCTGACCCGCGATGTCTTGCTGAACGAGGTCTGGGGATATAATTTCTATCCGACTACCCGTACTGTGGATAATCAGATACTGAAGTTGCGTCAAAAGCTGGAGCCGGATTCTGCAAATCCGAAGCATCTGTTGACAATTTATGGTGCAGGATACAAATTTGTCCCATGATGCTCATCCCGTCCAACATCTAGAAGCCGAAGGCCTCACGCAAATAGCGCGCATACGAGAGAACAAGGGCCTTCGAACGTATGTGCTTCTTATCGTCACCATGGCGTTAGTGATCGCTCTTGTGACTGGCACTAGTCTCTTGTTGATTCGCCACCAGTTGAGAGAGCAGGTGACAGCCGATTTTTCCCAGGATCTAGATCACTCGGTCGTTGCCTTCCAGAACCTTCAGGCCGAGAGACTGGGAGCCCTGGGGCGCGAGAATGCTCTCCTTGCAAAACTGCCTACTCTGAAGGCGCTCATGACCAGTGGAGACGATCTCACGATTCAGGATGGAGCCGCCGAGTTCTGGCAACTCAGCGGTACTGACCTTTTTATGCTTGCCGATCCGAGCGGACGGGTTGTGGCAGCCTATGCAAGAAATGCCCCGGACGACAACACTCTTCGCCAGGGAATGAAGATTTTGCTGGCTTCTTCGACGAAGCGCTATTTGATCGACGGTAGATCGCTGTACGCCTGTGCTCTGCGCCCGCTCTATTTCGGCAGCGATCAAGATGGAACGCTGTTGGGATATGTCTTGAGTGGTGTTTCCATTGAGCGCACGGTACGACAAATCAGTCAGCCCACCGGGGTCGAAGCGACTTTTCTGAGCGGTGGCCAGATCGTAGCCAGTACGCTTGCGCCAGATGTGCAGGCAAGTTTGGCGAAGCAATCGGGCGCGCTTTCCGGCATATCCCGTGGACCTGCTGTGGTGAAGCTGGGAAATGCTCAATTTCTCTCGGCCACCGAGGATCTCTCCGCGACTGCCACATCTCCATTGCAACTGGTCGTTCTGAAATCCTTCGACCCCGCAGAGCGCTCGATCAGCCGCATTGATCGTATGGTCCTTGTCGCGGGTCTTCTGGCGCTTCTCTCAGGTACGATGCTGATGATTGTCATTTCACGGTTGGTGACACGTCCGCTCGAAGAGCTCTCTCGGAGTGTCCGGGCTTTTGGTCTAGGCGACGTCGAACACCATGTGCCTCGCCATGGCACGCAGGAAGTGCAACAGTTGAGCACTGCCTTTGCCAGCATGCGGAATGAAATTCAGAAAGCGAATCAGAAGGTGCTCGAATCCGAGCGGCTTGCGACAATAGGTCGAATGGCGAGTTCCGTTTCTCATGATCTCCGACATTATCTCGCCGCGATCTTCGCCAATTCGGAGTTTCTCGCCTCTGATCGCTTTTCGGTAAAGGAGCGTGCCGAGATCTTTGGGGACATCCGGGCAGCCGTGAACGGCACAACAGACATGATCGAATCGCTATTGATCTTCAGCCGGACTGGTGCAAGCGTTCGGAGGCAGCCAGAGCTAATGGCAACGCTGCTCGAACGGGCGACAGCGTTGGTTCGGGCCCATCCTGACGCAGACGGGGTGACACTGACGACGAACTATGGCGAACCTACGGAAACTGCTGTCGTCGTAGATGGAAAGCAGATCGAGAGAGCCATATCGAATCTGCTGCTCAACGCCTGCCAGTCTGTCCGCACCATGGGAGCCTCAGCCAAGGTTGTGGTCGCGCTGGAGACACAGGAACATCAAGTTATAGTCAATGTAATAGACAACGGCCCGGGCGTTTCGGAGAAGATTCGTAAGAGCCTCTTCGAGCCTTTCGTGAGCGAAGGAAAGCACAAAGGTACCGGACTTGGGCTTACGCTCGCGCAGTGCATCGCCGTGGAGCACGGAGGAAACGTAGTTTTGCTTAGCAGCCGTCCCGATGAGACGATCTTCCAGATGAAAGTGGCGCGCGAACTTCCAATGCAGCATCCGTCGGATATGTCAGAGAACGACCGTCACGGTCAGGTAACTCCAGATGAGAATGTGCGGACATAACCAGACTCGGCGCTCCGGCCTGGATCTTCGAGGCCTATGGAAAGCCTTGCCCTTGCTCGTAATAGTGTTCGGAATTCCGATGAAATTTGCCTGTGCACAAGCCACCACTCCGGAAAACCTCTCACAGGAGATCCAGACATTAACTACCGCCATGGCTCGCGCGCAGGCTCAACTGGAACAGTCACAACGGCAGTTGGACGAAATGCGCAAGCAATTGAATGAATTGCAACATCAGATGGCACAGAGCGGAGCGAATGCTGGTTCGCAATCGCCTTCTGGTCCAGTTTCGGCTTCTTCTACCTCTTCACAAGCCAAGCCCGAAACCACCTCCGCGGAGATTGAGGACATTCGCGAGCGCCAGGCAATGCAGGAGTCTCAGATTGCAACCCAGGAACAATCAAAAGTGGAGAGTGAATCCAAGTATCCGATAAAGGTCACTGGCCTGTTGTTGCTGAATGCTTTTGTGAATACGGGCGCAGTCGATATGGCGGCGACGCCAACAGTAGCGCTTCCAGGATCCGGCAGTACCGGCGCTTCTGTGCGCCAAACGGTTCTCGGGCTTGACGCCCGTGGCCCAAATTTGTTTGGCGCTCGCAGCTATGCTGATCTGCGCGTGGACTTCAACGGCAGTCCGGTATCCGGCAGTTCGTCCACGACATATTCTGGTTACTACAATGCCAACAGCACTCTGCTTCGCCTTCGTACCGCTCACGCGGGCCTGCGATGGCGGCATACGGAAGCCTATTTCGCCCTGGATCATCCGATCGTTAGCCCAGATACGCCAACTTCGCTGACGGCCGTAGCCATCCCAGCGCTCGCCTGGTCTGGCAATCTTTGGACGTGGAACCCGCAAGTCGGTATAACCCAGGATTTCGGGCCGTCCGATTCCCGAGGTATTCGACTGCAGGCTGCATTGATCGACGTCGGCGATGCGCCGCTATCACCGCCTATCCCTATT
Source organism: Granulicella sp. L56 (assembly GCF_009765835.1). Taxonomy (NCBI): domain Bacteria; kingdom Pseudomonadati; phylum Acidobacteriota; class Terriglobia; order Terriglobales; family Acidobacteriaceae; genus Granulicella; species Granulicella sp. L56. Next base: position 10,606 of record NZ_LMUS01000001.1, read on the forward strand.
TCCGGCACATCGACCGTGACTCCTCCGAACAATGCGGAGGAAAGCCGATGGCCCGGTGTCGAAGCGCGTGTTGCGCTTCAAGGACCGGCAACGAATAGTCACGAAGACCGTAGTCATTTCGGCATAGGCGGATATTTCGCACCTCACTATTCCAATGTGCTGGGTCACGGCTTTGATTCCTGGGCAGGCACTCTCGATGCCCTTCTCTTTCTGCCCGCTCGTCTGGAGTTTTCCGGAAGCTTCTATCGTGGACAGGCTCTGGGTGGGCTTGGCGGAGGGGCTTACAAAGATTTCGCCTACCGCCTCGATACCGACACAGGCGGCTACTACTTTCGACCACTGGACGACGTGGGGGGCTGGGCGCAGTTGAAGGAAAGGATCTCCGAACGGCTGGAATTCAATGCTGCTTTCGGAGTCGACAACGCTTTCGCCGGTGAGTTGCGGCATTACGCCGTCGCCGGCGATAGCATGTATCGGAGTCTTGCCAGAAGCCGCACTTATACCGGCAATGTAATTTATAGTCCAAGCGCCTACTTACAGTTCTCGCTGGAGTATCGGCATCTCGATAGCGCTCCAGTCATCGCCCCCCCCGCGGGCAGCAATATTATCGGTCTGGGAGCGGGATATAAATTTTGAAGAAGAAAAAGAGATTCAGAGGATGGATCTTCTGCGCTGTGACGTTGGCGTTCGGAAGTGTGTACGCCCAGAATCACCCTGAAACAGGCCCCTCTGCGGAGTTGCACCTTCGCATTCTCTCTTCACTGCCCGGAAAGCACCTCGCTGTGCCGGCCGTCATCTGGCTGGAGCCGCTGGCAGGTACGCCCACCCTTGCTTTCTCGCCTCACGGTCATTACACCTTGCTCCAAAAGAACCGCACGTTCTTCCCTCACCTTCAGGTGATTCCTGCTGGCAGCATCGTCGAGTTTCCAAATAAAGATCCTTTCTTTCACAACGTCTTCTCGCTCTTCGAAGGCAAACGATTCGATTTAGGCCTCTACGAGGCCGGCTCAAGTAAGTCGGTAACCTTCTCGAAGGTGGGGGTTTCCTATATCTTCTGCAATATCCATCCGGAAATGAGTGCTGTCGTCATAGCTCTCGACACGCCGCTTTACGCGGAGGCTGACACAAAAGATTCAGTCCTGCTTCGCGGTATCGCACCCGGAGATTACAAATTACATGTCTGGATTGAGAGCGTGCCCCAGTCTTTCCTCGAAGGCCTAAGCCGTCCAGTGCATTTTTCTACCCATATGGTTGACCTCGGAGTGCTTAACGCTCCAATAGCTGGTGCCAAAACCATACCTCACGCCAACATGTACGGTAAGGCCTACGCCTCGGATGACCGATCGGCCTATTGATGTCGGTACCCTTGTTGATCCAGAATTTAGCGCCATCTGCCTTTTAGACGCCTGAGCCATATTTGCTATATCTACACCCGCGCAAAATCAGCGTTGAATGATTCGACTCCCGTGCCTCTACTTCATGACAATCGAATGACAGCGCGTTGACAACTCCTGCTCCTCTGCGCACTACATTGCTTGTTAGCTGATGGCTAGATATGTCGGCACATAGCAATGGACTGGCAGGGGCACAGGATGCAGGAGCCAGACAGTTCTCTTATGCTTTGTCAGCTTTTGCTTACAACGAGGTCATCTCATGCATACGAACTCTCCGTTTACTGACGTCCAAACGGCTATCGAGGAGATCCGCGACGGACGAATGGTTGTGGTTGTCGACGATGAAGACCGCGAGAATGAGGGCGATCTCACCATGGCGGCAGAAATGATCACTCCGGAAGCGATCAACTTCATGGCCAAGTACGGCCGCGGGCTGATTTGTCTTGCTATGACACCTGAGCGTCTGGATTCCCTTCGCCTGCAGCCGATGAGCGCACAAAACACGGCACGTTTTGGTACCGCCTTCACGGAATCGATCGATGCTCTGGGGCGAGGTGTTACTACAGGCATCTCCGCCTACGACCGTGCAGAGACAATCCGGTGTGCAATCGATCCTCAGGCATGTCCTTCCGACTTGGGCCGTCCCGGCCATATATTTCCTCTACGAGCACAAAATGGCGGAGTGCTGGTGCGGGCCGGGCAGACGGAAGCGTCAGTGGACTTAACCCGGCTGGCCGGATTGACGCCTGCAGGCGTGATCTGCGAAATCATGAACGATGACGGGACGATGGCACGAGTGCCGGATCTTATTGATTTCTGCAAGGAGCATGAACTGAAGATGATCACGGTAGCGGAATTGATTCGCCACCGGATGGCCCATGAGCGCTATGTCTATCGCAAAGGCGAGGCTGTCTTGCCGACCGAGTTTGGCGAGTTCTCGATGATTGCTTACGGTTCCGATCTCGATGGAGAGTCGCATGTGGCTCTGGTATATGGCGATCTAAGCCGCTCAGACGAGCCGACGCTGGTGCGAATGCACACTCATTGTTTTGCCGGAGATGTATTTCATGCTTCGTCGTGCGAATGCGCCTCTTATATTCGCTTCTCCTTACAACGAATTGCCGACGAGGGACGCGGAGCTCTGATCTATCTGCATCAGAACTCGCTGGGGTTTTCGTTTGAAAACGTCGATGGCGCAGATAAGGTGCAATTCCACCGTGCAGAAGAGGACCTCGCCAGCCCTGAGCGCCTCCGGCACATACAACGTGAAGTTGGAGTCGGAGCTCAGATCTTGCTCGACCTCAATCTTCGCCGTATCCGTCTGCTAACCAATTATCCCCGTCGGGTTGCCGCGCTCGAAGGCTACGGTATCGAGATTGTTGAGCATAGCCCCATCTCAGCCATCGAAACCCACGTCTTCGATGCGCGGGAGGAGGACGTTCTGGTCGATGCAAACTATCTGTCCCAGGCGTGTGGCGCGTCGATCCTTCGGTAGATGCAGAATCCGCATGGTCCCCAACAGTCCGACGAAGTGCGCGGCTGCCTCCTCCTACCTGAGCGTTATCTAGCAAGTTCTGATCAGGTGAGGTTCGCTTCGCATCACTCGGATCAAGCCCCTTCACGTCCAAGAGTGATTGAAGTAAATGGACTCCGCACCCAAGACAAAAGGCAACGTCAAGGCCATCATGCACCATTTGTATGAGAAGGCTATGTTGTGGGAGTGCAGCAGAAGCTTATGTGGCGCTCCCGAAATCTCGACCACGATGAACGTGTACGGCAACGCGCTGATGGAAGCGAAGCGCGAAACCAACGGGAAAGTCGTTAGGAAAGCATTGAGGAGTGCATGACTTATGAGCCCCCCCCAAACGCACCAAAACCCACCGGAGGAAATAGGATTCCTACTACGGTGGGTTATCTTGGGTTGGCGTTCCCGCTAAGTGGTTGCGGGGGTAGGATTTGAACCTACGACCTTTGGGTTATGAGCCCAACGAGCTACCGGGCTGCTCCACCCCGCTCTTTGAATATACCGCTCTTGAGAAGGAAGGTCAATTGCTCGCGATTTGAGGGAAATTAGCGTAACTGAAATAGAGTTTTTGCTGTTGTAGTAACTTTTTCCTGTAGATCGCGTTTTATACAACAAGCGAACTGAGAGGAAAAACCTCTAAGTTAGTACGATCGCAGTGAGGGAAATATGCAGCAGTGGAAATATCTTCAAGTATCCGGACTTTTGATGGGCTTTCTGCTTGTCGCTGGCGGAGCCGGAGTCGCCCAGGAAAAGACGCCGATAGTTCCCGATGCGCAGATTGAAGCCAATGTCTTGAAGGCTTTAGCGGGAACATCTCAATTGGCAGATCAATCCATCAGCACAACGACTGTTTATGGTCAGGTCACCTTGACGGGTACCGTGCGCGATGAAGCTTCTCGGGATATGGCAGAAACCGTGACATCGAATGCCCCTGGCGTCAAAAAGGTGATCGACCAATTAGCGATCGGAACGACTGCGAACGAAAATGGTCCCGGACAAGATCAAAATTCTGCTGTTGAAGGCCCTAACTCTGGCCCTCAACCCGGAGCGTATCCTCCCAATGAACAGCAGTCAGAGGACCAGCAGCAAGGAAACATGGGGGACGCCGGTGAGCCACCGAACGCAGGTGGGCCTCCCAATGGAGGGCCTCAATATGGCCCTGCTGGCCCGCCTCCCAATGCAGGCCCTCAGCCTCAATATGACCCTCAGTATGGCCCCGCCGGACCGCCTCCACAGGAAGGCCAGAATCAGCCTGAAGGACCCTATCGACGCCCCTACAATCCTTCTTACGGTCAGGCACCTCCGCCACAGTATGCTCGTCCCTATCCTGCGCAGCGTGGTGGCGAAGCGGTGGTGGTTCCCGGCGGTACTCTCCTCCGTGTTCGCGTGAACGAAGGAATGGACAGCAAAAACACTGCACCTGGAACAGTATTTGATGGCATTGTCATCAACGATGTCGTCGCGGGCAATGCGGTGGCAATTCCCCGAGGCACGTCGGTGCAAGGCAAGGTTGTAGAAGTGCACAACGCCGGATCATTGAAGGGCAAGGGCGAGTTGGCGCTGCAACTGACCCAGATAACGCTCGGCGGCCAGACGTATCCCATCGTCTCCGACGCGTGGAGCCATCAAGGCGCAGACAAAACCGGTCAAACGGTTGGCAATGCAGTTGGTCTGGGAGCGTTTGGGGCATTGATTGGAGCAGTGGCTGGTGGCGGCCCAGGAGCCTTGATTGGCGCCGGAGTCGGCGGTGCCGCCGGTGTGGGCGCTTCAGCGGCATCGGGTCGTGGCGAAGCAGTCGTGCCAGCCGAAGCAATACTAAACTTCCGCTTGACTCAGCAAGTGCCTCTGACAACGGTATCGCAAGAGGAGATGAATCGGCTCGCGTCCGGCGTTCAGCCGGCACAGCAGTTGCGTCGCCGTAATCCCCCTCCGCCCCCTTATTACTACTATGGGCCAGCTTATTATCCCTATTAGATTGGGATCCATTGAATGTTCACAACCATGCCTTTCTAACATTGACGGAGTACCCGCTTGGGGTACTCCGTCAATGTTTGTGAACTACGATTAACTTATTTCGATCTGGGGAAAACGCTATTTTTTTGTCGCAAGACCGAGAAGCCAAACAAGCGCTTAGAGTTGTACTCTGGACATCACGTTTCTCTGAGTTATTCCGTGCCCTTCCCTGTACCCGGAGCTAGTAAATAATAATGTCCACCCCTTCTGAGCACCCCAGCTCTTCCCTGCTCGCGGCAATTGCCCAGGTGCAGCAACCACGGCCGAAGCACGTTCGCCCCATCATGATGATCGGGGCCGGAGGCATCGTTCGCTCAGCGCATTTGCCCGCGTATAAAAAAGCTGGCTTCCCTGTCATTGGCATCATGGACGCATCCTCAGAAAAAGCAACAGAGTTGGCGTTCGAACAAGGCATCCCGCACGCGTTCGGATCCGTCGCTGAAGCGCTCCGTTTCGCGCCACAGGATGCTGTCTTCGATATAGCCGTACCCGCATCGCAACTTCTCTCCATCCTTCCAGTGTTGCCGCAAGGATCGGTCGTCCTGATGCAAAAGCCGATGGGTGAGACGATCGAAGAAGCACGGGCAATCCGCAACCTTTGCCGAAGCAAAGACCTCATCGCCGCAGTTAACTTTTCCTTGCGCTACTCGCCCAACAATCTTGCTGTTCAAGCGCTCGCCAGCAATGGGCTGCTCGGCGAGATCCACGATATCGAGGTGCAGACGCGCACCTATACTCCGTGGCACCTCTGGACATTTCTTTCCACCGCTCCACGCCTCGAGATTCTTTACCACAGCATCCATTATTTCGATCTCATCCGCTCCTGGCTGGGTAATCCTCACAGCGTCTATGCGCGTACGGTAAAGCATCCCCTCTCTGCAAATCTTGCGGCCACTCGCACGACTGCCATTCTCGACTATGGCGATTCCAAACGCGTCCTCGTCACTGCCAATCACGGCCACAACTTTGGCCCGGCACATCAACACAGCTTTGTGCAATGGGAAGGACTTGCGGGAGCGGCCCGCATCTCAATGGGAGTCAATCTCGATTACCCCACAGGCAGGCCCGATACGCTCGAGTATGCCGCACTGGGAAACACCGCGCCCACATGGCAATCGTTGCCAGTCAGTGGTAATAATTTTCCCGATGCATTCATGGGAACCATGGGAGGGCTGCAAGCCTTTGCGGAGGGCTCCGCCGCAACATTGCCTTCTCACTTCGAAGATGCCTTCCAGACCATGGTGCTTGTCGAAGCTCTCTATCGATCCAGCGAACGAAGTGGCGAACCTATATCCTACATAGACTGATCCGACCTTCAAGAAGCGCCGTGAGTCACAACTCGCATCAACGCACCATCTTCTCGCATCCCTCTTAGCGGCCACCCATCGAAAGCAGAACAGTCGCGCCAATCAACGCTGCCATACCCGATCCTAAAAACATCATCGCCCTACGCGAAGCGCGTCTCCACTCCGCCGTCAATAGCCCGGAGGTTGTCGCCGTCATAATCATGAATATCTGAAATAACCCCCATCCGATGGATGTTCCAAGCGCTCCAAGATATACCGAACTCACTCCATATAGTGCAAATGCGCCCATCCACAATATCGCCATCAAGGCTGCCCACAACACGTCTGGCGAATGCCTCGTGAACACTCCCCAACTTCTATTCTTGCGCAACAGATAAAGGCTATACAAAATATTTGGAACCAACCCGCCAAGCAATGCGATAGGCCACACAGCATAGGCAGCGGCTACAGGAGTGTTCCCCGCTCTCACTGCAGCCTCTGCCAGTCCCTGTCCAAAGGCAAACGCATAATTCAACATCGGCGCCAGCAATCCACAAAGCACCGCCAGCATCACAGCCCCGACGTATCCTTGCTGACGCGATAGCTCACCGTTTGCGCTGCGATTGTCATGTTCGCGCAGTTGTCCTCCCCAGGCCGTCAGGACAATTCCCAGCACCATCACAATCACACCCACCAATATCTCTACCAGTGCAGCATTGGTAATGAATCTTCGCTGCCCCATAAACAATGGCACCAATGTTCCCAATACCGCGCCAAGTCCTACAATCACTGCATAGCCAACACCCATTCCTAACCGCACTACTGAGATGCCAAACAGAATCTGAGCGACACCCCATCCTGCGCCAAAGAGCAACGGGGCATACATCGTGCTCAAGGGAATTGTACGGTAGATCTCAAACAGACTGTCCACCTGCATCAATGCTAGTGCCCACGGCAGTACCAGCAGCGACACCAGACTAAACACCAGCCATACATTCTCCCATCGCCAACGCCGAGCAAACTTCATGGGCAACATGCAATTGCCAGACATCACGCCGGCAATCATCGTCAGTCCAATTCCTTGCAGCACGGGCCCACTCATCCGCACTTCCGCTCTGATAGCTCTTTCAAGTCGCTCGATGCTCCCGGCTCCTGTGGCGTACGGTAGAACCCTCCCTCCACCTCCGCCGGATAAATCATGTGACTTCTCAGATGAGGAATGTATTCCAAAAACTGGACCTCGTGCCCCATCGCCACATGATTGAAGAGGACGAGGTGCTGATGCACCTGTCCCATATCACCCACATGTGGCACTACCGGCAGGTTGAACTTTTTAGCCAGCAGACTCACTGTCAAAAACTCACTTACTCCCGCCAGCCTCGTGCAATCTGCTTGCACGAAATGCACTGCTCCGGTTTCGATAAAGTTCTTGAACACTACGCGGTTCGGAATATGCTCCCCCGTCGCAATCTTCACCGGAGCAATCTCTCGCGCCAGTGCTACGTGAGCCATCACATCATCCGGATGCGTCGGCTCCTCAATCCAGAGAGGCCTTAACTTAACCAATTCTGCACACATACCTCGCGCGATTGGTAGTGTCCATTGTTGATTCGCATCAAACATGATCGTTCCGGAATCGCCGGCACACTCGCGCAACATTGCAGCACGGCGCAGATCGCGCGCATGGTCGCGCGATCCCACTTTCAGCTTGAAAGCACTAAACCCCTGACTCATTGCAACTGCCGTCAGTTCGCGCACCTTCGCATCGTCATACGCCATCCAGCCAACCGAGGTGTCATAGCCGGGGTATCCCGTATGCAAAATACCCGCTCGCTCTTCGCGCGTCTTCATCTGCTCGTGCAGTATCGCTACAGCCTGCTGCTCATCCAATACCTCATCCAGATAGCTCAGATCCAGCAACCGCACTACTTCTTCCGGCTGAAGATCCAGCAGTAACTTCCACAGAGGCACTCCTCTGCTCTTCGTCCAAAGATCGAAACATGCATTTGTAATGGAGGCGAGCGCCAAATGCACCACCCCTTTGTGTGGTCCCAGCCATCGCAACATGGGATTGTCCGCCATCTGCCGCGACACGCTTCCAAACTCAGCCATCAGGTCTTCGATCGATCGCCCCCGCAAAGGCTGTGCCAGTAGTTCAATCGCCTCGCACACCAGGCGGTTACCTTCGCCAAGGGTGAGTGCAAATCCCGTGCCGCATATACCCGTCTCAATCGAGCCGAGCCGCGTCACCGCCAGGCAATACTCCGGTGACGTATGAACTGCATCGCTTCCCGCGCCAGGCGGCAATGGATACCTCGCATCAAATGTTGAAATGCGATCGATTGAACACGCCGCCATTCTCTTCTCCTGTTCTAAACTTGAAAATCTTTTATTCGGTCCGCTCTACCTTGTCATGCAGATTCGAGTGCTCACTGGATTTACTGTTGGCGTTTACTACGCTTGCCCGACGGAACCTTCTTCTCCCACTGGTCATAAGCGGTGGCTGCGAACCTTGTCATCACCTGCTGAATATACTGTTCCACCACGCGCCCCTCGCCTTCCAGTATCAGATCGTGTATTCGCTGATGAACTTCAAGGTCGTGGGTCCATGGACCGGTTCCCTGCCCGCTTGCCACAACACGTATCCGCACAAACGCAAAAAACGGCAACAGGATCCTCCGAGCATGTTCCAGCAGGAAAGGGTTTTGCGAAAGCCGGCAAAGCTCCAAATGAAAAGCCAGATCAGCATCCAGCAATTCAGATGCATGACCACGTTTCGTCGCGCGGCGCATTCTGTCAACAGCTTCCTGCAAGTCTTTTGTATCTACCTTGCGCTCCGCAGCCAGCCTTCCTGCAAGGCCTTCCAGTGCGCCGCGCAACTCGTACAGCCGCAGAACGTCATCCTCGCTCAGACTCACCACGCGCGCGCTTCGCCCAGCAGCCTTGGCAACAAAGCCTTCTTGCGCCAAAATATTGATTGCCTCCCGAATCGAGCCCTGTGCGACGCCAAGCGTCCGTCCCCAGGTCCCTTCCACAATTCGAGAGCCCGGTTTGAGTGCACCGCTAACAATCTCTTTGCGCAGCCGCTCTGCCAATGCGTGCTTCACCAGCGGCTCATTGCGCTGGGCCACCGGTTTTGCTATTCCTTTTATTACGGTATTGTTTGACATAGGTGCCTATACTAACGTGTGCGAGCGTATGATCCTCAGATTTCAAATGTGCTAGTGAGCACTTGAGCCAACCATTACAGGAGCGTTTATGCAACGCTATGCCCAGATCATCCATCTCCAGCCTGAAGCTGAAGTTGCCTATAAAAAACATCATCAGTCAGTCTGGCCAGAAGTTCTCAGCAAGATTACCGAGTGCAATATCCGTAATTACTCCATCTTTCTCCGCGACAGAATTCTCTTCGGCTACTTCGAATATATTGGCGACGACTTCGCTGCCGACATGGCAAAAATGGCCGCCGATACCAAAACCCAGGAATGGTGGGCGATCATGAGCCCCATGCAAAAGCCTCTCGAAGACCGAGCAGAGGGTGAGTGGTGGGCCTCGATGAAAGAAGTCTTCCATCTCGATTAAGCTTGAAGAGTGCATACAATTGATTGCTTTAAGTGCTTATACATGTAAAAAGCATACTATGCAAGCGATAGATTTTCCATATTTGCTTGACAATTTATCTTATACATCTTTATTGTTCTCTCCAAATGAGCGCTTATAGCCTTTCTCGCCGTCAGCTTCTACATGCAGGCATTGCCACCGTTTCCCTTCCCCTCCTCCGTCGATTCGCCTTTGGCGAAAACCTCGAAGACGAGCGTACCGCGTGGTACCGCGAAGCAAAATTCGGTATGTTCATTCACTGGGGCCCCTATTCGCTTGCCAGCGTTGAAGCCTCCTGGCCGATCATGGAGCCCGGTAAGTGGAACATCACCGAAGCGGAGTACGTTGCGCTGCACAAGCGATTCAATCCCACCAAATACGATCCCGACCACTTCATCGATCTCGCTCGTGCTGCCGGCCAGAAGTACATGGTCTTCACCACCAAACACCATGACGGCTTCTGCATGTTCGATTCTTCCTACACCGACTACAAGATCACGAACACTCCATACGGTAAAGACATCGTCAAACAACTCGCCGATGCCTGCGCGCGGCGCGACATGCAGCTCGGCTTCTACTACTCACCGCCAGATATGCATCACCCTGGTTTCCGCGATACATCGAAGCTTGTCCGTGACAATTGGCATGGACAGCCTGAGCGTCCCGAATGGTCGTCTTATCTCAACTACATGCAGCTACAACTCAGCGAGCTGCTCACGCGCTATGGTGTCGTTAAAGACATCTGGTTCGACGGCCTGAACAATCAGGAAAAATACGATGGCCAGCGCTTCCTTGAACTCATCCACAAGCTGCAACCGCCAGCGCTGGTCAACGATCGCATCGGCGTCCCCGGCGACTACGTTACTCCTGAACAATTCATCCCAAGTGCCATCCCCACCAAAGACGTTCGCATTCAGGCAACAGACACCAGCGTGCAGAAAAAACTGCATACCGGGATACCTTCCGCAGCAGACTTCCAGCTTTGGGAGACCTGTATGACCATCAACAACACATGGGCTTACAACGCCAATGACCATGACTACAAATCTTCACGCGATCTCATTCGCGGCCTGGTTGAGGTTACAAGCCGCGGAGGCAACTTCCTTCTCAACGTCGGCCCTCAACCTGATGGAATGATTCAGCCTGAGTTTCAAGAACGTCTGCGATCCATCGGCGATTGGATCACCCTCAATGGCGACGCCATCTACGGCACAACCTACGGTCCCATCCAGGGAGAACGGGCATACCGCACCACGGCGAAAGAGAATAATCTCTATGTACACGTTTTGGATTGGCCCACCAACGGATTACAACTAAGTGGAGTCAAGCCCAAGGTCTTATCAGCGCGCCTGTTGGCTAACAATCAGCCGCTAACCTTCCAACAAACCGAGAACGGCGTGCAGATTACCCTGCCACAGCAAGCTCCCGATAAGAATGTCAGTGTTGTCGCTCTAAGAACGCTTTGACCGCTTCCACATCGGTCTCGTAAAGGGCTTACTCCCCGGGCTGAATTACGATCTTCAACGAATCAGCCTGTGGATGCGAAGCCAGATCAATGGCAGCGACTGCATCCTCAAGAGAGAAGCGATGCGATATCAACTGAGTCAGGTCGAAGCCATTGCGATAGCCATCGAAGACCATGCGCGTAACGTCATCCTGAATAGCGACTGACGCGCTATAGGATCCCATCAATGTCTTTTCGTCCATGCAGACTGCGGCCGGATCAAAGGGAGCTTCGCCATGCTGCGTCTGCGCAAAGAGCTGTACGCGGCCGCCCGGACGAATAGCATCCATCGCCACTTTGATGAGACCGTTGCCCCCCACAGCCAACAACGCGACATCGGCCCCACGTCCTTCAGTGGCTGCCTTTGCCGCAGCAACCACGTCTCCGTGAGCATCGAGCGAATGATGCAGTCCGAATTTTGCGGCTACGGCGTGACGTTCAGGATAGAGATCGCTGGTAAGAACAGTAGCTCCGGTTTGCCGGGCAAGCGCCGCAAGCAAAATACCGATGGAGCCTTGGCCAATCACCAGTACAGTCTCATCAGGTTGCAGGTTAAGCAGGCGAATGGCCTTGTAGCAAGTGTTGACTGGCTCTATGAAAGCCGCTTGTTCGAACGGAATGTCGTCTGGGACTTTGATCAGTCCACGGCGCACAATCCAGTCCATGACGCGAATGTACTCGGCGAAGCCACCACCAGAAGGAGCGAAGCCAGCGGTGCAGCCAACCTTCTTGTAGACCTCACACTGCGCAAAGGTCTGCTTGCGGCAGTAATAGCACTCCCCGCAGGGAATGTGATGGTAGGCCATCACGCGGTCGCCTACCGCAAAGCCGGTAACACCTTCGCCAGCACGAACGATCGTGCCCGACATCTCATGCCCAAAGACGCGCGGCGCATCGTGAGATCCGCTATGGATCTTCTTGAGGTCGGTGCCACAGATGCCGCATGTGTGAATCTTTACCAGCACTTCGCCAGGGCCAATGTCGGGAACGGAAATAGTCTCGACGCGAACATCGTTGATGCCGCGATAGACGGCGGCGCGCATGGTTACGGGAACGGTCACTGTTTGGCCTTGCTGTAATGTCAACGTATTTCCTTATGTTTGCTGGTGATACCAGTTTAATTGCAATTCGAGTTCGCTGGTTAGAGACTGCACGGCGCGCTTACTGTTGCTCGCAAGTGCAAAGAGCTTTGGCCAAAGACGCGGTCGCAGGACTGAATGCGCGGCAAAGGCTGCTTCACGAAACTGTCCGTCCGCCGCAGCAAACTGCGCGAGTTCCACCATCTCAAACGTGGCCTCGTCCGAGATAGATTTGATGGCACTGAAAGAGAGATTATGCGCCTGCGCAAGACGGGCCACTGTTGCGGCTTCCATATCGACAGCGCTAGCTTTATAAGAAGCGTAAAGACGCTGCTTCTCCTTGCTGCCTGCAATAACAGAAGCGGTAATCAATGTCTGACTGAAGAGGGGATTGGTGAAACGCTCTCCAGTGCGAACGTCGATAACAACTCCGGCGCGAACGATATCTCCCACGCGAAGGGCAGGATCGCATGCACCTGCGAGGCCAGCCGAAAGAATAGAGGTAACTGGTTTCAGTGAAAGTGCCGCCTGCACGGCGAGCGTGGCACGATCCGCTCCCATACCTGCACAGGCAACAACGGCAAAGTCATTGGTATAGGCCGTGATCTTGTCAGGAAGGCGATGCTCCTGCCATCCACGAACGAGTGCCTTTACCTCGTGCGGCAACGCGGCGATGATAGCTGGGCACTCTTTCATAGCTGCTTGTCGAGCGCGGGCGCATAGCCATTCGCGATGAACCAGGCAATCGCAGAGCGCAGTGCGTGATAGACGGGAAGAACCTTGAAGCCCAGTTCACGCTCTGCCCTGGCGGAGGAGGCAAACATCGTCTTCTTGCCCATGCGCACCGCTTCCACTGTGGCGCGTGGCTCTTTGCCGCGAAGACGACCCGTAAAGTTTTCGTCGAAGAAGGCAAAGGCCATGGCTACGGCATGGGGCACCTTCATCGTCGGAGAAGGCAGACCGGTGATCGAAGACATGCGGTCAAGAATCTGCTTGAGCGTTAGATTTTCGCCGCCGAGAATGTAACGCTCCCCGGGCGTTCCCATCTCCAGCGCTACAACGTGCATTCGAGCTACTTCGTTGACGTCAACCAGATTCAGACCGGTGTCGACATAAGCCGGAAACTTTTTATTGAGGAAATCCACAATGATTCTTCCAGTAGGCGTAGGCTTGGCGTCGCCCGTGCCTATCGGTGTAGTGGGATTCAAAATCATGACATGCTGCCCAGCCTGCGCAGCACGAATGGCCTCTTGTTCACCGAGAAACTTCGACCCCTTATAGGCACCGATCATGTCCGCAAGGGATACGGGCGTCTCTTCATTCACGATGGAGCCATCGCTCTTGAAGCCCATTGTAGCCACGCTGGAGGTGTAGACAACGCGCTGAACGCCAACCTCTCGCGCGATCCTGAGCAACTCGCGTGTGCCATCAACATTGGCCGCATACATCTGCGCCGGATCACGGACCCAAAGGCGATAGTCCGCGGCAACATGCACCAGAGCGTCGCAGCCCACAAGCGCCGAGCGCAATTTTTCCGGTTCGCGTAGGTCGCCCACAACCGTCTCTGCGTCAATCCCGGCGAGCGAATCAAGACGGCTCGTTTGCCGCGTCAATAGACGAAGGCTCGCACCCTCGGACGCATACGCCCGCGCCACATGGCCGCCGACAAAGCCTGTCGCCCCAGTAATGAATACGCGCACGTTTCGCTCTCTTCCTATTCTTTCTCAGGAACGATGCATGAAAGCAGATTAGTCTAGCTTCTCCGGCTCAATCTGAATGTTCTTTTCGCCAGCGGCCTTCTTCTCCCAGTACTTATTAACCCATGCCTCGAAGGTTTTTCCGGCAGCCGTATCGCGTCCCGTGAAGGCGAGTGCGGCGATGTCGGCATAGGCGACATTCACCTTCTCACGAGTGGCCGAAGGGATGACGCGAACAAAAGAGTCATTCAACGAAGCACCCGAGCGCCGGTCAAAGAGATAACCCTCTACTTTAGAACCGTCTTTACGTGTGATCGTGACATCGCCTCGATAATCGAAGGCCTTTTCGAGCGCCTCACGTACCTCGGCTTCACTCGCCAGATCGGGAACCCAGCCCTCAAGCACTTCGCGCTCGCGTCCCGCGGCAACTTCGATCTCGTCGGGATTTTCATGCGCCAATTGCGCGAGCTTCGCTGATTCCTGTGTCTCCGTTGCCATCGTTCGTCTCCCTCGATCTTTTTTCCTGTAGAGGTACAGGAAAAGTGAATATCCTAACGCCGTTTTCTCTCAAGAAAAACGGCACTTCGATGATGTTTCCAGGGCGTGGCAACAGAAAAACAAATCTAGACGCCCTGAAGTTCGCTGCTCTTTTCAGCGGCGGTTGGCGACGCAATCTGGACGAGGGGAGCGCTATGCGCAGGCTTCCACTCATTCAGCAGCTTCATCGCGCCATCATCTTCATACTTACTGAAGAAGATCGCCTTCGCTGTCTGCATCAGCCCTTTGAGCGAACCGAAGGTGTAGTTCACACCGCTGGCCTCATAGCCCGAGTGAACCATGCAATTGGCGCACTGCGGATTGCCGCTTTCGGTTCCGTAGTTCGACCACTCCGTAGTCTCCATCAACTCCTTGAAGGAGTCAGCATACCCATCCTGAAGCAGATAGCAGGGCTTCTGCCAACCGAAGATGCTGAACGTGGGCATTCCCCATGGCGTGCATTTCAAATCTTTCTTGCCCATCAAAAATTCCATAAAGATAGGCGACGCATTGAAGCGCCAGGTCTTCTTGCGATTCGACAGAATGGAGCGGAAGAGCTTCTTCGAGCGTGCACGCCCGAGAAAGTGCTTCTGGTCGGGGGCCTTGTCATAGGTATAACCAGGCGAGACCATCATGCTCTCCACGCCCGCCGTCATCAATTCGTCGAAGTGAGCGCGAACGCTGTTCGGATCGGCGCCGTCGAACAATGTGGTGTTGGTCGTGACGCGGAAACCCGCTTCCACCGCAGCACGTACGCCCTCCATCGCGATGTCGTAGCCGCCTTCGCGGCAGACAGAGAAGTCGTGGTGCTCACGTTGTCCGTCCACATGAACGGAGAAGGAGAGATACTTGCTCGGTTTGAAGAGATGCAGCTTCTCCTTGAGCAGAAGCGCATTGGTGCACATGTAGACGTACTTCTTCCGCGCCACCAGACCGGCGACAATCTCCGGCATCTGCGGGTGAAGCAAAGGCTCTCCACCGGGGATGGCGACCATTGGGGTCCCACACTCTTCGACTGCATTGAAGCAATCTTCGGGCGAAAGGTCCTGCTTCAAAATGTGGGCAGGATACTGGATCTTTCCGCAGCCCGCGCACGCGAGGTTGCAGCGGAACAAGGGCTCCAGCATCAGCACGAGCGGATACTTCTTCCTGCCCGTCAACTTCTGCTTCAAAACATAGGTTGCAACTGTCCAAGCCTGCGAAACTGGTACTGCCATCAGGTTTATCCTCCGATGAATCTTTTGCGTCCGGCTACTTTGCCGCTTCACTTCCCAAGGCACGATGATAGGTCGTCAGTGCCAACAGCGGGAAGTACTGCTTATACAAGTGATATCCAAGATAGAAGACTCGCGGAAAACCGGTACCCGTGTAATAGCTCTCGCCATTGCGGCCTGGCATCAGTTCACTCCAACTGCCGTCCTCATGTTGCTGCTCAACCAGCCAGCGAATTCCCTTTGCCACCGAATCCGAACGCGTATCCCCGGCAGCCAGTAGTCCAAGCAAAGCCCATGCGGTCTGCGACGGTGTGCTCGGACCGATGCCGCGCTGGTTAGGATCGTCGTAGGTGCCGCAGGTCTCGCCCCAGCCGCCATCGGCATTTTGCACCATGCGAATCCATTCGGCAGCCTGCTGAATGGCAGGTTCGTGGTTCCAGAAGCCCATCGCCTCCAGACCGCGCAGCACCAAAAATGTGCCGTAGAGATAGTTGACGCCCCAGCGCCCAAACCAGCTTCCATCCGACTCCTGCTCCTTCAGGATGAACTGCACAGCCTTCTCGACCCGCGGATCTTTCCGCGTGAAGCCATACTGCGCCAGCATCTCCAGCATCCGGCCCGTGATGTCAACCGTCGGCGGGTCGAGCATCGCATTGTGGTCGGCAAATGGAACGTACTGAAAGATGCTCTTGGTGTTGTCCTTGTCGAACGCAGCCCAGCCGCCATTCTTGCACTGCATCGCCCAGATCCAGTTCAACGCGCGCTGGCAGACCTCGTGCTGATAACGCTCACGAGGATTGTCGACGAAGTTCAATGCGAGCAGAACCTGCCCCGTGTCATCGATGTCCGGATAGAACTCATTGTTGAACTCGAAGTACCATCCGCCTGGCTCGACATTTTTGACCTTCACCGCCCAATCGCCCTTCTGGCGAACTTCCTTCGACAGAATCCAGTCCGCGGCCTTCAACATCCGCGGATCGTCCTTAGCAATCCCAGCCTCGCCCAGCGCATACATCGCCTGAGCCGTATCCCACACCGGGGGGAAGCACGGCTGCATGCGAAATGTCGGAGGCGCATAATCGGGCGTTCCGTCGGGGCAGTCGATGCCCAGCTTCTCAAACTCGTCCATCGCCCGAATCATCTGTGGGTCATCGACAGAGTAGTCCAGGCAGCGCAGCGCAACAATCGAGTTCAGCATCGCCGGATAGATCGCGCCCAACCCGTCCGACTTCTCAAACCGTTCCAGCATCCACTTCTCGGCCTTCTTGATCGCAATCTTCCGCAGTGGCCGAATGTGAACCCGCTCGAACCAGTGAATCATGCGGTCCGTAAAGAGAAAGAAGTTGCGCCAGCTTATTGGACGCTTCGTATCCCAGCGCAGATGCAGGTTCGAGTTTTGGCGGCCACCCACAAACAGCTCATCAATTCCCTGCTCCGGCGAAATCTTCTTGAACGGTTTCTTCGAATAGATGATCGACAGTGGCACGAGAATGCCACGCGACCACGACGAGATCTCATACAGATTGAAGTAAAACCAGTTGGGAAAAAGAACAATCTCCGGCGGAATCGCGGGTACCGCGTCGTAGTCGTACTGCCCCAGCGCGCATAGGTAGATCTTGGTGAAGGTATTGCACTCCACCACACCGCCATTGGCAAGCACCCACTCCCGGGCCTTCACCAGAACCGGATGATCCTTCGACCAACCCATCAGCTTCAACGCGAGATAGGCCTTTACGCCATAGCTGATATTCGAAGGTCCGCCAGGATAGAGGCTCCATCCACCATCATCGTTCTGGTGGCGAAGAATCTCATTGAGCGCCCGTTCCATCTTGCCCGGGTCGCCCGTCCCCAGCAGCGTATGCATGAAGATATAGTCGGACTCGAGCATACTGTCCGCTTCGAGCTCGCCGCACCAATATCCCTCAGGGTCCTGCTGGCCCAGCAGCCAATCCTTGGCACGGGCGATTCCATTCGCCACATGCTCCAATCCAAGGTCCATCCGGCCAAAGCGCGGCTGCGCCGGCTGGGTTGCGGTCTTCGGATTACTTGAAGATGTACTCATGGATACCGAACTCTCTGGTTGGAACTTCCCGCTCAGCGTGAGACCTGAGGAGCGGACGCAATCGCCTGGACGATCTCAGGAGGCAAACCGAAGCGAACATTCTCCGGCATCACCTCCACCTCATCGACGGAACCATAGCCCTTCGTCTGCAGATACTCAACGACATCCTTCACCAGAACCTCAGGAGCGGAAGCACCGGCAGTCACGGCTACCGTATCGACGCCATCAAGCCATTCCAGCTTGATATCTTCAGCCTTGTCGATCAGATAAGAGTTCGTTCCCAGATTCTGTGAGACTTCCACAAGACGGTTCGAGTTCGAACTGTTGCGCGAGCCAACTACAAGCACTACATCCGCTCCATGTGCAACATTCTTCACCGCAGTCTGGCGGTTCTCAGTGGCATAGCAAATATCCTGCGCGTGCGGCCCAACGATGTTGGGGAACTTCTTCTTCAGCGCCTCGATCATGTAGCGCGCCTCGTCCAGCGAGAGCGTCGTCTGCGTCAGGTAGGCCACCTTGTTCGGGTCTGGAACCACCAGCGCGGCAACCTCTTCGACCGTCGAAACCACCTGGGTCACGCTCGGCGCTTCGCCCTGCGTTCCTTCAACCTCTTCGTGGTCGCGATGCCCCACCAGCACAAGCGAGTAGCCCTGCTTGGCAAATTTGATCGCCTCGACATGCACCTTGGTCACCAGCGGGCACGTCGCATCGACAACCTTCAGGCCGCGCTCCTTGGCGCGCTCCCGAACCGCAGGCGAAACGCCATGGGCGGAATAGATGACACGAGCGCCCTCGGGCACCTCGTCCAGCTCATTGACGAAGATGGCGCCTTTTTTTGCCAGGTCGGTCACGACATAGCTATTGTGCACAATCTCTTTACGGACATAGATCGGCGCGCCAAAGGTCTCCAGCGCAATCTGAACGACGTCGATCGCGCGCACAACACCGGCGCAGAAGCCGCGAGGCTTGAGGAGGAGAACTCGCTTGGTTTTGGGAGAGCTGCCTTGATCGATCGCAGCGTGGTCAAGAGTGGTTGTAGTCACGCCTACCAGTATACCGCGTTCAGGGGTGGTTTGGGGCGAATTTGAACCATCTTTGGTGCACGGGAGCCACAGCGGCGAAATCAAAGGAACACCTCCCGTCAACTATCAGAAAGGTTCTCTAAAATATTTCCCATCAAAGGTTTAGGGGGCAGTCCAACTACAGCTTCTCACCCTTGCACCCGGGATGCCCGCACTCGCACTTCAACGTCGTCACACCTTTGGCATCTTCACAGTAGGTTGAACAGTATTTTTTGCCCTCAGCCGGGATACAGGTACATCCTTCCATTGCGCATTTCTTCGATTCTGTAGCCATTGGTATTCCTCCAGGACTTGCCTGTTCCGTGGGATGCCATCGCCGACAGTGAAGATGTGCATTGCTAGCGGCTACTTTGCAGAAGATGTTCAGCGTGCTTCAAACTGGTCTCGGTCAACTTCGCCCCGCTTAGCATCCGGGCAATCTCCTGCGTACGTTCCGCATCTTCCATACGCCGAACATCCGTCTGCATCCGCCCCCGCTTCTCTGTCTTCTCAATCAGAAAATGTTGGTCGCCAAATGCCGCAATCTGCGGAAGATGCGTAATGCATAAGACCTGCTGGCCCTTCGATAGAGTCTTCAACTTCTTCCCCACCGCCTCGGCAGCCCGTCCGCCGATACCAATATCAATCTCGTCAAAGACCAGCGTGCGTGGCAGCGGCGCTTTTTTCTTCCGCGCACCAGCAGTTCCCTCTTCCACTGTCACCTTCAACGCCAGCATGACACGCGACATCTCGCCGCCCGAGGCAATCTCATGCAGCGGCTTTAACGGCTCGCCCGCATTGGTGGCAATCAGGCACTCCACCTGGTCCCATCCATGCGCCGTCCAAGCGCTCGAAGCCTGGTCCATTGTCACCTGAATCTTGAACTTCGTGCTCATCGCCAAGTCGTTGATCTGAGCCTCAGCCAGCTTCTCCAACTTTTTCGCCGCCTCTGCCCTGCTCCCAGAAAGCTGCTTCGCCGCTGCCTGATAAGCCGCAGCATCCTGCAACTCCTTCGCCTTCAGCTCCAACAGCAGAGCGTCTCTGTTCTCCACCTCGCTTAATTGTCGTGCCGCCTCTGCGCCAAAGGCGATGACCTCCGCCAGCGTCCGCCCGTACTTGCGCTTCAACCGATCGAGAGCTGCAAGCCGATCTTCAATCTCCTCCAGCCGTCCCGGCGCGGCATGAATGTTGTCAGCAAAATCGCGCACTCCTGCGTCCACATCTTCAACGGCAGCCTTCGCCGCTGCCAACTGCTGCGCAGGCTCCTGAAACCGCGCGTCGTACCGCGCCAGCTCCTCAAGATGCTTCAACGCCGAGCCCAGCGCCGCCTCAGCCGAATTCTCCGACTCATACAGCAGTTCATGAGCACCCATGGCCGCTGCATAAAGTTTTTCGGCGTTCCCCAGCACCCGTTTCTCCGCCTCTAACTGAACGTCCTCGTCCTCTGCCGACAGCCCTGCCTGATCAATCTCCTTGCTCTGAAATCTCCACAGGTCAGCCATCCGCAGACGATCCTGCTCCGCCGATTGCAGCTCATCCAGCTTGTCCGTCGTGGCTCGCCACACCGCAAACGCCTCAGCCACAGCATCCGTCGAGATAGCGCCAAACCTGTCGAGCAAAATCCTCTGCTGCGTCTGGTCGAACGATCCCAGCGTCTCTCCCTGCGAGTGCACCAGCGCCAGCTCCGGCGCAAGCTGCCGCAACACCCCTACCGTCGCGGGCTGATTATTGACGAACACCCGCCCCTTACCATTCGCCGCAATCTCGCGTCGCAGCAATATATGGTCAGCCTCGGCATCGATCCCGTTCGCTTCAAGAATTACCATCGCGCCGGGAGTCATCTCGAAGACACATCCCACGACAGCCTTGTCGGCCCCGTGCCGCACTACATCGGAAGACGCTTTGCCGCCCAACAGCAGCGCCAGCGCATCGATCAAAATCGATTTACCCGCTCCGGTCTCTCCGGTCAGCAGGTTCAATCCCAGCCCGAAGTTAGCGACCGCACGGTCGATCACAGCATAGTTTTCCGCGCGCAATTCCAGCAGCATGTAAGCCTCAGTCGGATGACGTATCGCGAGAATAGCAAACCTCGTGCCGAAGCATCTATCGCTCCCCCTTAGGCATCACAGCAGATGCCCCCACCTGCACTTCGCCCGAACCACGATTTACACTAACGACTGGTGATCAATAACTATGCTCTGGACCTTCGCCCTTGCTCTCCTCCAGGAAGACGTCTCTAACCCGGCTCCCATAGCCTCCAACGGCAGCGCGCTGGTAGAGATGGTTCACAACAGCGGCCCGGTCGCCTTCACGGTGCTGGTCATCCTGCTCATTGCCAGCGTCTTCTCCTGGGCAATCATGCTCTCCAAGTGGTCAAGCTTCCGCCGCGCCCAGATGCAGGGCCAGCGCTTCGTCCGTGCCTTCCGCAAATCCAGTCGCCTCAGCGAGATCGCCTCTGTCGCCGAGCAGTTCAAGCCCAGCCCGCTCGTCCCGGTCTTCGTCGAGATTCACGACGAGTATCAGCGCCAGAACGGCGGACGCGGCATGCCACGTAATCCGGTCGCCCTCGAACGCGCCGCGCAGACCGCCTCCAGCGAAGCCCTCACCGCGATGGAGAGTCGCATGACCTGGCTCGCCACCATCGCCGCCATCGCTCCCTTCATCGGCCTCTTCGGCACCGTCATGGGCATCATCGACGCCTTCCACGGCCTCGGCACCGCAGGCGCAGCCACCCTGCGCGCGGTCGCACCCGGCATCTCCGAAGCACTCATCACCACCGCAGCGGGCCTTATCGTCGCCATCCCCGCCGTCGTCGGCTACAACCAGCTCACCGCTCGCCTGCGCGAGTTCGCCTCACGTATGGACGACTTCGGCCGCGAGCTTCTCAACGCCATCGAGAACTCTGCTCTGGCCACACCGCCCGCACAACCTCAGCAACCCGAAGAGCCACGCCGGAGGGCCTTCTAGCAATGGCCTTCTCCGCCAAAGGTCGCACGCAGACGGCGCTCGCCGAGATCAACATCACGCCGTTGGTCGACGTCGTGCTCGTTCTGCTCCTCATCTTCATGCTGACTGCGCCCGTACTTCAGTCCGGCGTCATCGTGGCCATTCCCAAGACGCGTGCAGTCAATCAACTCACCGAAGAGCGCATGGTCGTGACCATCGACAAAGACCAGAACGTCTTTCTGCAGGACAAGCCGGTCAACGTCAACGACCTGCCTAATCTGCTGCGAACCGTTGGCTCTGCTCCCACTGCGAAGCGCATTATCTACCTGCGCGCCGACGAGCGCGTACCCTTCGGCGCCTTCGCCTCTGTGATGGATGCGGTCAAGCAGGCCGGCATCACCGACATCAGCATCGTCACCCAGCCGATCCAATCGAAGTGAAGCCAAGTGAGGACCGGGTCATAGCTACTCAGCTCCAATACAGCCGCGACACCAGCACCGATGACAAGCTCGGCGGCAACCTCGTCGGCTCGCTCGTCCTGCACGCGCTCGTCGTCGCAGTCATCCTCGGCTGGGCGTATATCTTTCGTGCGCACACGCCGCCATGGGGTGAAAACACAGCCAATGCCGGAGCCATTCAGGCCACCATGGTCGCGTCCATTCCCCTTCCACCCAAGCAGCGCGATCTCGACACAGGTGTACTCACCTCTGAGACGCCAAGCCCTGCTCCCGTCATCGCGAAGGAAAAGACCGCGCCCCCCCCAGACTTGAAAGCTATTCCCATCCCCACCAAGGTTGTGAAGCCGCCAAAAGTCGCGCCCAAAGAAACCCCACAGCCACCCAAACATGTTCAACCTGTGCAGCCTCAGCCTAAAAAGGCCACCACAGGCGACACCGGCGGTATCCGCATTCCTGAAGCGACCATGCAACTCAAAAATGGCTCCGCCAGCATGAGCGTGCAGGATCGTAACTTCGGAGCGCGCTTCGCCTACTACGTCAACATCGTCAATCGCACCGTCGCACAGAACTGGTTCACCCAAGAGGCTGACCCCGTCGCCTCCAACGGCAAAAGCGTCACCATCGTCTTCGACATCAATCACGAGGGAGTTCCCTCCAACGCCCGTGTCGAGACCCGCAGCGGTTCTCCCTCGCTCGACACCTCCGCCCTTCGCGCCCTGCAGCGAGTCGAAGGCTTCGGCCCCCTGCCTCAGGGCGACCATATAACTGTTGAGTACACATTCAATTACCGCAGGCAGTAACGTGTTTTAACGTTTTCAAACGCACCGCGTCTATTATTTGCATCTACCATAGGAGAGAATGCTTACCCCAGACCGCACATCCAACCGTCGCTCCGTGCGCCTGCCCATCTGGCTGGCAGCCATGTCCGTCCTTCTGCTCAGCGTCTCCGCGCTCCATGCACAGGACTGGTTCAAGACCGAGACCTCCAGCGGCGCCTCCAGCATCCGCATCGCTGTCGCCGATTTCAAGCCGCTCTCAACCGACCCGCAGACCTCTCCGTTCAAGCACACCTTCGATACGACCCTCTACAACGATCTTGCCAACGCGGGCATCTTCGACGTCGTCTCCAAGAGTCTTCAGCCGCAGTCCACGCCCGGCGCACCAGCCGAGATCAGCCTCGCGCAGTGGTCCGCTGCTCCCTCTTCAGCGGCCATGGTCGCCTTCGGAGGCTTCAGCGTTCAGAACGGCAGAATCATCTGCAACGGCTATCTCTTCGACGCCAAGAACACGCAGTATCCCCAGGTGCTCGCCAAGCAGTACAACGAAGCAGCCTCTGAAGACTCCGCCCGTCAGGTAGCCCACCGCTTCGCCGACGAGATCATCTTCCGCCTCGGCGGAGGCACCCCCGGCATCGCCGAAACCAAGATCTACTACGTCAAGATTGGCGGCGGCAACAAAGAGATCTGGGCAATGGACTACGACGGAGCCAACCAGCACCCCGTCACCCATCTCGGCACCGTCTCCATCTCGCCGCGCATCTCGCCCGACAACTCCCGCCTTGCCTTCTCTTCGCTGGGCAAGCACGGCTTCCAGATTCGCATGTACTCGCTCCTGCTCAACCGGATGGTCAACTTCCCCGAGTCAGGCGGCACCAACATCTCACCAGCATGGTCTCCTGATGGCAAAGACGTTGCCTACTCCTCTTCCCGTACTGGAGACCCTGAGATATGGATCTCGGACGCCAACGGCAGCCTCGCGCGGCGCATCACCAGCTTCCGCGGTCCGGATGTCTCGCCCGTCTACAACCCGAAGACCAGTGCCCAGATCGCCTGGGTCAGCGGCCGTACCGGCCTGCCGCAGATCTACATCATGGACACGGATGGCTCTGCCATTCAGCGCATGACCGACGGCGGCTACGCCTCTTCGCCCTCATGGTCACCCAACGGCCAGTTCCTCGCCTTCGCCTGGAACCGTAAATATGGCCCTGGCGCACCCGGCGGACAGGACATCTACGTGATGGAAGTCGCCACCAAGCGCTGGATTCAGCTCACCCACGATCAAGGCCCATGTGACTTCCCCTCCTGGTCGCCCGACGGCAGGCACATCGTCTACGCCAGCGCCGCCAACGGCAGAACGGCTCAGAACAAGATCTGGACCATGCTCGCCGACGGCACCCAGAAGCATGAGCTCACCGGCGCCGGTGGAGACATGCCAAACTGGAGCTGGAAATAAATACTTTTGTACCTCTGCGAAAGTTGTTTCGCAGTCAACTTTGATTGTTTGAGATACTGCTGCTTGAGCAAGGGAGATACGATGAACGTAACGCGAACCAAAATCAACCGGGCCATTGTGCTGGCCGCTACCGTAATCGCATTGGGAGCCGTCACCGGTTGCCACAAAAAAAATAGCGGCGTCAACCCGAACAGCCTCGGGCCTGGGCCTGCGGAGACCGGAGCAGCACCGACGGCCACCATCACTGCCGACCCCACGGCCATCGACCTCGGCCAGTCTGTCGTCCTCAACTGGCGCACCGAAAATGCCAGCAGCGTCACCATCGACGGCATCGGCCCGGTGAATGCCAACGGCACCCAGACTGTATCTCCTTCCACCTCGACCAACTTCCATCTCACTGCAAAGGGTGATGGCGGCACCACGGAGGCCAATGTTCGCGTTACGGTTCGTGTGCCTGAAGCTCCCACCGTTCCAGCCAACGAGAACGGCGACATGGGCAGCGACGAGGTCTTCCACCAGAACGTCAAGGACGTCTTCTTCGACTACGACAGCTACGATCTCCGTCCCGATGCTCAGTCCTCCATCTCACAGGCTGCCAGCTATCTAGCAGCGCACCCCGCCATCAAGGTCGTCATCGGTGGTTACTGCGATGACCGTGGATCGGCCGAGTACAACCTCGCGCTTGGCGAGAACCGCACCAACTCTGCCCGCACCGCGCTGGTCAATGCCGGAGTCGCCGCAAGCCGTCTCCGCGTCATCAGCTACGGCAAGGAGAAGCAGTTCTGCACCGACGAGAACGAGAGCTGCTGGCAGCAAAACCGCCGTGGGCAGTTCTCCCTCGACCGCTAGTCTAGAGCAGTTTTTCACTCACTCACCTCAGCCCCCGTGCATTTCACTGCACGGGGGCTGACAGCATCCAGAAAGCCGAGCGTCGCCCATGGCCAACCAAAAGAACAAGCTCTCCTCCGCCAACAAATCGATCCGCCTCGCCTCGGTCGCGATTCTCGGCACCGTGATGGTCTTCACCACGCCCGCCTTCGCTGCGAACCGCGACATGATCCAGCTTCAGACCCAGGTCCAGCAGTTGCAGGATGCCGTCGCCCGTCTCCAGCAGACCAACGACGAGCGCATGGGCGTCATGAAGGACCTCGTTCAGCAGAGCGCCGACGCCGTCAACAAGATGTCGTCCAACATGGATGATCTGAAGAAGCAAATGCTGGAACAGCAGAATGCGCAAGGCACCAAGATCGACCAGGTCTCCGGCCAGATCCAGTCCATGAACGACTCCCTTGACGAGGTCAAGGCGCGCATCGGCAATCTCGAAAAGCTACTTCAGAACATCCAGAACCAGCAGCAATCGATCAATGCCAACATGCAGAACGCGCAGCCTGCTGCCGGTGGCGGTATCCCGGATAACACCGCCGCTCCTGCCAACGCACCATCCGATGCTGCTGCATTGCCTGCCCCGAATACTGGAGCTGATGGCAAGCCTCTTGCAGGCACACCGCTACCAGCCGACAACGGCGCTCCAGCATCTCCTCCCGCCGACGAGCTCTACAAGACCGCTCTCGGCGACTATATGTCTGCCAAGTATTCACTGGCTTCCTCAGAGTTCGGAGACGTCACCAAGAACTATCCCGACAACCCTCTCTCCGGAAACGCCTTCTACTACCTTGGCGAGATCGACTATCGCGCCGGACACTATGTCGAAGCCATCAAGAGCTACGACAAGGTGATCAGCCAGTACCCCGCCAGCAACAAGGTTCCGGTATCGCGTCTGCACAAGGGCAACGCACTGATTGCCTCCAAGCAGACGGCAGACGGCGTCCGCGAGCTTCGTGACCTCATCCAGCGCTTCCCCAACTCTCCCGAGGCGATGCAGGCACGCAGCAAGCTGAGCGGCATGGGAGTTCCTGTAAAACCGCACCACTAATCCCCCATCAAGCAAATGAAAAGCAGGGCAACTCAGGCAATTCTCACTGGGTTGCCCTGCTCTCGTCAGGGCGGTACATTGGCTTAACGATGTCAAATATTTCAAACGCACTCGACCTCTTCCGCCTCGACAACAAAGTAGCCCTCATCACCGGGGCCGCCAGCGGTCTTGGCGCAGCCATCGCGACCGCTCTCTCGCAGGCCGGAGCCACCGTAGCTGTCCACGGCAACCGCCGCCCAGCCGACGATACCGCCGCCGCCATCAACGCCGCCGGTGGCCGTGCCGAAGCCTTTCAGGCCGACCTCTCCAGCACCACAGGAGCAGAGACGCTCTTCCATCAGGTCAAGCAGAAACTGAGCCGCGTCGACATCCTCATCAACAACGCCGGAACCATCCACCGCAACGCCGCCGAAGATACCCTGCTCGAAGACTGGCAGCAGGTCGTACAGGTTAACCTCACCAGCGTCTTCCAGCTCTCGCAGCTCGCCGCGCGCGACATGATCTCCCGCAACGCGCCCGGCAAGATCGTTAACATCGCCTCCCTGCTCAGCTTTCAAGGCGGCATTCGTGTCCCCGCCTACGCAGCCAGCAAAGGTGGAGTGGCACAGCTCACCAAGGCCCTCGCCAACGAATGGGCACCTAAAGGAATCCAGGTCAACGCCATCGCTCCCGGCTACTTCGCCACCACCAACACCGAAGCCCTGCAAGCCGACGAGACCCGCAACCGCCAGATCCTCGAACGCATTCCCGCAGCCCGCTGGGGACAGCCGCAAGACCTCGCCGGAGCCGCTCTCTTCCTCAGCTCCAGCGCCAGCGACTACGTCACCGGAACCATCATCACAGTAGACGGCGGTTGGATGGGCCGCTAACACCGGAAAACTCTACCTCGCCCATGGCATCCAACCTCACAGGAGATTCCTGCCATGGGCGATACAAATACCTACCAAATGCATCAGCGAGCCGCAGAGTTCCACCTTCAGGCGGCACACGCACACAACGCGGCAGCGGTATCCCACAACAAAGAAGATCATCTCAGCGCCCACGAACTCTCGCGCCAGGCGCACGAGCACTCCGCAAAGGCCTTTGAGGCTTCGCAAAAACTCATAGCTGAGTTCAAATCCGAAAAATAAAAATGTGAACTCCGACGCAGCTCATCGCGTCAGAGTTCACCTTTCATTCCTACTCCAGCGCAAGCCTCGGCAACTCCACCCCGCCACGCGCGCTCGAAATATACGCCGCCTCCACAGTCCGCATCGTGTCGATCGCATCCTCCACGCTCGTAGGAAGCGTCGTCGCTTCTCCCTGAACATAAGCCTGCAACGATCCCATCGATCCCATGAACGCATCGGGAAACCAGTTCCCGCTCACCGGGCCCTCGCTCCATCCGGCATCGCCGCGAACGATGTACTCGAGATTATCCGGCAGCCCCACCGGATAGTTCAGATTCACTCCCATCCGAGCCCGCATCGCACCCTCCATGCCCTCCCACTGCACAAAGCTCCGCTGCATCTTCGGGTCGAAGTCGTGGCTATGGTTCGCCGCGATGAACACGCGCTTGTCATCGCCATAGTCGAACGTAATCACGCTCTTCGTCGCCGCAAGCTCGGCCGTCCGCGGACTCCTCACCGTCTTCGCATACACGCCCAGCGGATTTCCAAACCAGCTCCGCACCAGGTCGACATAGTGGATCGAGTGGTAAAGAATCTCCAGCCGTGGCGCTGTCTTCAAAAAGCTCCAAAGCTCCCACGGCATATGGCAGCTCACTGAAACTTCCATATCGTGCACCGCACCCAACGCACCAGCATCGTATAGCGCACGCGCCGCCAGCATATTCGGAGCCCACCGCAACTGAAAGTTCACCGCCGCCGTCAGCCCCTTGCTCCGGCAGATCTTCAAAATTTCCGTAGCCTCGGCCAGCGTCTCTCCCATCGGCTTCTGCAGCAGCACCGCCGCGCCATCCGGCAACTGCGGCAGCACTGCCGTCTGCGATGGAGCCGGAACTGCACAATCGAATACCGCATCCTTTGGCGCATACGCCACTGCCTCTGCAATCGTCCCAGCCACAAACGGAATCTCAAATTTCTTCGCCAGCGCCCCCGCCTTTTCACGGTCCCTATCCACCACCGCGACCACAGAAAACCCAGCCTTCTTATAAGCCGGAAGGTGAGCATCATGCGCAATCCCACCCGCGCCTATCAGCACAATCGGCCGCGCCATCTTTGGCCTTGGAGCCACAGTCTCCCGCATCGCCTTCTCGAAATCCATCCGTCCTCCATTCACTAATGCAAAAGCCATTCTATTGTTAACGAGCACAACGCGCTCAACATTGCCCTCGCACCCGCTTGCAACCCGTCGTCGCGCACCGTACCTTGGAACCTGCATGTCGTCCACGCTCGAGCTCGCACTTTTCTCCTGTCTTCTCCTCGGCCTTCGCCATGGCTTCGACTACGACCACCTCGCAGCCATCTCTGACATCACCAGCGTCCAGCGCAACTGGCGCGAAGGCATGAAGCTCGGCCTGCTCTACGCTCTCGGCCACGCCCTTACCGTCGCCCTCCTCGGCTCCGCCGTCATCTTCCTGCACCTCTCGCTCCCCGCGCATCTCGATGCCGTCAGCGAGCGCCTCGTCGGTGCCACGCTCATCGTCCTCGCCATCTATGTGCTGGTCACCTTCCTCCGCCGCAAGCCCGACAGCGAGCATCACCACCACATCCCCCGCAGCCGCATCGCTCTCCTCATCTCCGGAGCACGCTACACCGGCTGGCAGATCCGTCGCCGCTTCAATCCCGATATCCCGCAACCCGAACCCTTCGCCTTCCAGTACAACCAAAGCTCCGTCTTCGTCGTCGGCATCATCCACGGCCTCGGCGCCGAAACCCCATCGCAGCTCCTGCTCTTTCTCCTCGCCGCAAACCTCGGAGGCACCAGCCGCGGCTTCATCGGCCTGCTCTCCTTCATCGTCGGCCTGCTCATGATGAACACCCTGATGACCGCATCCGCCTCAGGCATCTTCGCCGGTGCAACCAACCGCCCGCGCATCCAGACCGTCGTCACCTCGCTCACCGCGGCCTACAGCTTCATCATCGGAGCCATCTTCCTCTTCGGCATCTCCGACAAGCTTCCCCCACTCCTCCACTAACGAGAATTTCTTATGAGCACAGCGCCGATCTACGCCACCTACCCCAGCCTTGTCGATCAGGTCGTCCTCATCACCGGCGGAGCCTCAGGCATCGGAGCCGCCACCGTCGAGCAGTTCGCTCTCCAGGGCGCCCGCGTAGCCTTTCTCGACGTAGCCGACAAACCAGCTCTCGCATTGATCGAAGACCTCACCCCACGCTGCAAGCGCGCTCCCCTCTACCATCACTGCGACCTGACCAACATCGAAAGCCTCCAAGCCGCGATAGCCACCATCACCGAGCAGCTAGGCACACCACGCGTCCTCATCAACAACGCGGCCAACGATGACCGCCATCGCTTCGAAGACGTCACCGCTGCCTCATGGGACACCGGAATGGCTGCCAACCTTCGCCACCAATTCTTTGCCGCACAGGCCGTCGCTCCAAACATGAAGGCCGCAGGCGGCGGCTCCATCATCAACATGAGTTCCATCTCGTGGATGATTCCCACGCAACACCTCTCCGTCTACGTCACCGCCAAAGCCGCAATCGTGGGCATGACCCGTTCCATGGCCAAAGACCTCGGCCCCGCCAACATCCGCGTTAACGCTGTCCTCCCCGGAGCCATCCTCACCGAAAAACAACAGCGCCTCTACATGTCTCCCGAGTACGAACAGGAGCTCTTCAAAGTGCAATTCCTGAAGCGCCACATCCTCCCCGACGAAGTCTCGCGCCTGCTGCTCTTCCTCGCCGCAGACGACAGCTCCGCCATCACCAGCCAGAACTACATCATCGACGCCGGCTGGATGTAGCCGCCACACTCGATAAACTATCTCCATGCTCCGAGTCCCCTACGCCGACCTCTACGCTGCCCTCCTTAACGCCATACAGCAACTAGGCCTCCAGGGCGAACGCGCCGCCCTCTGCGCGCGCCTCTTCGCCGAAACCACACGCGACGGCGTCTACACTCACGGACTCAACCGCTTTCCCCGCTTCGCCGCCATGGTCCGCAACGGCAGCATCGACGTCAACGCCGAACCCGAGCGCACCGCCGCCTTCGGCAGCATCGAGCGCTGGGACGGCCACCGCGGCCCCGGCAACCTCAACGCCTACGCCGCCATCGAGCGCACCATCGCACTCGCCAAACAAAACGGCATCGGAGCCGTCGCTCTCGGCAACACCAACCACTGGATGCGTGGCGGAAGCTACGGCTGGCTCGCTGCCGAGCACGGCCTCTTCTCCCTCTGCTGGAGCAACACCCTCGCCAATCTCCCCGCCTGGGGCACCGCCATCCCCACCGTCGGCAATAATCCACTCGTCATCGCCGTCCCGAGACCACAAGGACACGTCGTTCTCGACATGGCCATGTCGCAGTTCTCCTACGGAACCCTCGCCGCCTACAGCAAACGCAACGCTCCTCTTCCCGTCCCCGGCGGCTACGACACAGCAGGCAATCTCTCCACCGACGCCGCAGCCATCGAAGCCTCGCAGCGCGCACTCCCCATCGGCTACTGGAAGGGCTCCAGCCTCTCGCTCGTTCTCGACATGATGGCGGCCATGCTCTCCGGCGGCCTCGCCACCCATCAATTCCCTCTCGACCCTATGCGCGAAGCCGGCCAGTCCCAACTCTTCCTAGCCGTCGATCCCTCCCACCTCGGCGTAGCCGAAGAGCTGAACCAGATTGCAGAAGGCGTCATCGCCAATCTCCACGGCATCACGCCACTCGATCCCGCTCGCCCCCTGCGCTACCCCGGCGAGCAAACCCTCCATCTTCGCGAAGAGAATCTACGTCTTGGCGTCCTCGTAGAACCCGAGCTCTGGCAGCAACTTAATGCCACGCAATAAGATGCAACGAATCAGCTCTGTCGTTCGTCTAATCCAGAATGGGGAAAGCGATTAAATTCGCGGTTGTAGCAGTTTGCCTGCTTTGCATTCTCGCGATTTGTATCGCCCCTCTTGTCGATCTCCCCGCCACCAGCCTCCGGTCGTATCAGACCGCCGTGATTTTGCTCTGGGGATTGATCGCAGCCGCTTTCAGCGTGGCTCTCTCCGCGTTCAAGCCCCTCGCACCCCTCTGGATCGCATCCTCTGGATTCCATCGCCGAGAACAGGAGTGGAGAATTGGCGCGCCCCTGAAGTTCTCTTCTGTTCTACGATGCTAGGAGATTGCTGCCCTCTCTCGATCGCCTCGTAAACAACCGGTGAATCGATACCCCAAAGCCAAATTGGCCGCAGGAGAGACCAGGTGAAGACTTCAGAAGTGCTACACGCGTGGGCTGGAATTCTGGAAGGGAGACGTCCCTCCTTATCCATTGAAATCACAAAGGAGTGCCCGCTTCGCTGTCCTGGTTGCTATGCCTTCGACGACGCCCACCTCGGCGACAGCGAAACCACCCTCCGCCAGCTATCCGATTTCAAAGGAGACGCTCTGGTCCAGGGCATCCTCGAAGTCGTCGACCGCTATCGCCCCCTCCATCTTTCGCTCGTCGGCGGAGACCCGCTCGTTCGCTACCGCGAGCTAGAGCTTCTGCTACCCGAACTGGACCAGCGCGGCATCCACGTTCAGATCGTCACCAGCGCCTTCCGCGCCATCCCAAAACACTGGGCAGACCTTCCCCGGCTCAATCTCGTCGTCTCCATCGACGGCCTCCAGCCCGAACACGACGCCCGCCGCAAGCCCGCGACCTACGAGCGCATCCTCAAGAACCTCGAGGGCGCAAGCGCCACCATTCACTGCACCATCACCGGCCAGATCGCCGACAAGCCACACTACTTGGAAGATTTTCTGCGCTTCTGGTCGGCCCGCCCCGAGGCCAAAAAGGTCTGGATGAGCATCTTCACGCCGCAGATTGGCGCAGAAGGTCCCGAGATCCTCACCCCCGAAGTCCGCGCCGCCGTCATCGCTGAACTTTTACGCCTGCGTCCTCTCTATCCCATCCTCGACATGCACGAATCCTGCATTGAAGAGTTCCGCCACCCGCCAAAATCACCCGAAGAGTGCATCTTCGCCCGCACTACCCACACCGTCTCCGCCGACCTTAAGACCGCGATTACGCCATGCCAGTTCGGCGGCAACCCCGATTGTTCGCAGTGCGGTTGCATCGCCTCCATGGGCCTCGCCGCCGTCGGTCATCATAAAGTTGCCGGAAACCTTACCGCAGGTCGTATATTTATGGTCTCCGACCGTATTGGCACGGGCGTGAGGAAACTGCTAGACCCGACTTTAGAGAAGACAAGGAGAGCCTCATAGCGCGATGACCCAATACCTTGCCGAAGAGCCTATCCACTTACACGTCACCAGCACAGGCCCAGTAGCTGTGGTGAGTCCCCACGAAGCGGATCTCCGCAAGCAGCTCGCCCGCATCGGCAAGGCCATGCATCGCGTCGGCTACACCCCCGCGACCGCCGGCAATCTCTCCGTGCGCCTCGACAGTCAGCGCATCCTGGCGACGCCAACAGGCTGCAGCAAGTCGCTCCTGCAACCATCCGACATGGTCATAGTGGACCTCGACGGCCACAAGCTCTCCGGTTTGCGTAAGGTCACCAGCGAGATCGGTATGCATCTCGCCGTCTACCGCGCGCGTCCCGACGTGCAGGCCATCGTCCACGCGCATCCGCCCGTCGCAACCGCGTTCGCAGCCTGTCGCAAACCACTCGACCAGCCCATCTGTTCCGAGATCATGATGACCACCGGCCTCGTCCCGCTGGCAGAGTACGCCACCACTGGCACCGAAGAGGTCAGCGAAAGCCTCCAGCCCTTCGTCCTCACCCACGATGCCATCCTGCTCGCCAACCACGGCCTGCTGACCTACGGCGATACCCTGATGGACGCCTTCATGAAGACCGAGACCGTCGAGCACTTCGCCCAGGTCTGCCTCGCCGCGCATCAACTCGGCGGCGCGGTCCCGCTCGAAGACTTCGACCTTGAAAAGTTGCGCCGCGCAAAGTCGCGCTACAAGCGAAACGCCTCCGACGAACCCTGCAGCGCCTGAGACGCAGCCTCGAACCAAGTCCCAGACTCAACTCAACCCGCGGTAACCGCCACCCAACCAAATCAGCACCACCAAAAACCACGTCATCTCGACCAAAGCCGCGTAGCCCCATCGCGCGGCGCAGTGGAGAGACCCTTGTATTTCGTTTTTGCTCCTGCCATTGCTCTATCTGCTGCGCCCCGTACGAGGTTGCCACTGCTTTTGCAGTTGCCGTTGTTCGTTTTACGCCGTCATTTCGTTTTACGTCGTCATTCTGAGCGAAGCGAAGAACCCCCGCATTTGCCTTTGTCGTTGCATTTGCCTTTGCAGTTGCTTTTGTCGCTGCAGTTGCAGCTAGGTACAGCGAGGCTTCAGCCTCACGTCTAAAAAGCCGCCGCGAAGCGGCCTCCGCTCTGCCGAAGGCCGGAGTGAAGGCGAAGCCGAAACGACAAATCTATCGCTGTTGCCCGTTCTCTCCATCCAAATACACAACTGACACGCGTTCCCCCAACATAAAGCCATCGTTCACTCACGGCTTACTTTTAGCCGCATCCATCCGTCTCAAAAAGGATCCGCCCCAAAAATCTGTCGGTCAGCCTTCTCATGGCCACGCTGGAAAAGCAATCCTATCGCAACTTGACGAGCTATACAGTAGTTTGCTACATAGGTATGGAGGAAATCTCTGATGCTTGAGTCGCAGATCCCACTGAAGCCGTCCCTGCTAACCAAAGCCATCCTGCTAGGCACGCTCCTCTTCGCCTTTTCACTCGCTGCCACTGCTCAAACCACTGGCGGCCTCCGTGGCCAGGTACTCGACCCCAGCGGAGCCGTAGTCCCCGGAGCTACCGTCACGCTCACCAAAGACGCCACCGTCCTCACCGCACCCTCCGGCAACGACGGCAACTATAGCTTCCGCGACGTTCCCGCAGGCGCTTACTCCCTCACCATCGACGCACAGGGATTCACCTTCCCCAAAACCGACGTGTCAATCTCCAGCCACGTCCGCCAGATGAATCTCACCCTCGCCATCGCCGTCCAGCAACAGAACGTTCAGGTCACATCGAAAACCAACGGTGTCAGCCTCAACCCCGATGAAAATTCAGGTGCCATCGTCCTCAGCGGCCACGACCTCGACGCCCTCTCCGACGATCCCGACCAGCTCCAGAGCGAGTTACAGGCGCTCGCCGGACCCTCAGCCGGTCCCAATGGCGGCCAGATCTACATCGACGGCTTCGCCGGCGGCCAGCTCCCGCCCAAATCTTCCATCCGCGAGATTCGTATCAACCAAAATCCTTTCTCGGCCGAGTTCGACCGCCTCGGCTACGGCCGAATCGAGATCCTCACCAAGCCCGGCACTGACAAGCTCTCCGGCTACGTCATGACGTTCATCACCTCCTCAGCGCTCAACACCGCCAACCCGCTCGTTCAGGAGCAGCCCAGCTACCACGGCTACTCCCTTCCCGCCTACGTCGCCGGTCCTCTTACCAAGCATTCGTCCTACTTTCTGAACTTCTTCCACAACCAGCTTCAGAACCAGGAGTTCGTCGTCGCCGTCAATCCAGCCGACACCACGACGAACATCACGCAGACCGTCTCTCGCCCCTCATCCTTTTGGCAGTTCAACCCTCGCTTTGACTTCCAGCTAGGCAAGAGCAACACGCTCTCCATCCGCGACTCCTTCTCCCGCTACCAGCAGAGCAACGCCGGTGTCGGCACCCTCGTCCTTGCCGATAACTCCTACAACCAGACCCAGCTCGAAAACGACATTCAGATCAGCGATACCGTCGTCGTCAATTCAAAGCTCCTCAACGAGACGCACTTCCAGTGGCGAAAGATTCGCAACAGCCAGACCGCGAACACCCTCACTCCAACCGTCACCGTGCAAGGAGCCTTCACCACCGGCGGCAACAGCTCCGGCACCGTGCAGGACCATCAGGACGTCTTCGAGCTGCAGAACTACTCCACCGCAACCGCGGGCCTGCACACCATTCGTTTCGGCGCGCGCCTGCAGGCCTATCGCGACGCCAACTACTCCACCTCCGGCTCCAACGGAACCTACATCTTTCAATCGCTCGACCACTACCTCGCCGGAAAGCCCGATCAATACCAAGCCACAGTCATCAAGAACCCATTAGCGCGCGTACTCCTCTTCGACGCCGCTCTCTTCTATCAGGACGACTGGCGCTGGAAGCCCAACTTAACCCTCAGCTACGGTCTCCGCTACGAAGGCCAGAACCGCATCCACGACCACGCCGACTTCGCGCCGCGCGTTGCCCTCGCCTGGGCTCCCGGACACATGGGCAGCACACCGCCGAAGACCGTTTTCCGCGCAGGCTATGGCTGGTTCTACAACCGCTTCACCGTCCCCAACTCCTTCAGCTCGGCCACAGGAACGCCGTACATCATGCAGGCCCTCCATCAAAACGGGATCAACCAGCAGAGCTACGTCGTCAACAACCCCGACTTCTACGACCCCACCACGCCCGCCACACTCAACGGCTCCAACACCTCCTTGCCCACCGTCTACAGCATCGATCCCCACTTCCGCGCCGCACTCGACATGCAGGGCGGCATCGGGATGGACCGCGCCGTCGGCAAGCTGGGCACGGTCAACGTAACCTATCTCTTCACTCGCGGCATCCATCAATTCCTGACCAACAACATCTCCGCGCCCACCTTCGATCCCGCCACCTACACCGTCACCAGCCCCACACCGTCTGAGTACAACTACCAGTTCCAATCCGGCGGCATCTACAAACAAAACCAGATCATCGTCACCGGCAACACCAAATACAAACACATCTCAGTTCACACCTCCTACACCTTCAACGATGCCCAGAGCGACACGCAGGGCGTCACCTACACTCCCTCGGTCGCCAGCAATCCCAGCCTCGACTATGGCCGTGCCAGCTTCGGCATCCACCACCGCCTCGTCATTCTCGGCACCTATGCCGCCCCGCACGGTATCATCCTCGCGCCTCTGCTCTTCGCGCAATCGGGAACGCCCTACAACCTCACCATTGGCAACGACCTCACCGAGAACAACCAGTTCAACGCTCGTCCCACCTACGGAACCTGCGGAGCAGCCGACGTCGTCTCCACCCCCTACGGATGCCTCGACACCAATCCGATTGGTAAAGGCGAGCCCATCGTTCCCTATGGCGTCGGCACCGGTCCCGCCAACTTCGTGCTTCACATGCGCATCAGCAAAGCCTTCGGAGTCGGCCCGAAGATCAAAGGCACCACGGGCAGCGGCTTCGGTGGGGGCGGAGGCGGCGGAAGCGTCAGCGGACGTGGCCTCGGCGGCGCTCAGGCAGGTCCTAAGCTCGACGCCAGCGTTCCCCGAAAATACAGTCTCACCATCGTCGCCACGTCCTTCAACGTTCTCAACATCGTCAACCGAGGCACACCAAACGGCGTCCTGAACTCCACGCTCTTCGGAAAAACCCAATCACTAGCGGGAGACGGCTTCGGCTCCAACACTGGAGGAAACCGCAGTGTCTTCCTCCAGGCCATGTTCAACTTCTAAAGCTATTTAGCGGATGTTATCGAATCATCAAAAAAATATCTGTCATTCTGAGCGCAGCGAAGAACCCCTGCCTTTTGCCCGAAGCGCCCATGCTCTCACCGTCTCGCACAAAACAACCCACCCCAACCCCCGTCATCTCGACCGGAGCGAAGCGGAGTGGAGAGACCCTGTATTTTGCCTTTGCCGTTGTTTGTTCTTCCTACCCTCTCCAGAACGACAGCATCCTCTAACTCACTCCCCACCATCGCCCACAACAGCATTTTCTTTAGTTGAAAGCAATTCCCTCTTGACAATACTGAACTATACTGTTCAGTATTGTTTAAGTACCTGACCGAGGTTATCTATGATTCGCGTTCAGAACCTGGTAAAGACCTTCGGCGACTTCACCGCCGTCAAAAACATCTCCTTCGACGTAGGCCAGGGCGAGATCTTCGCCTTCCTCGGCCCCAACGGCGCGGGCAAAACCACCACCATCAAGATGCTGACCACGCTGCTGCGCCCCACCAGCGGCACCATCGAGCTCGACGGCCTCGACCCGACCGTCAAGACCAAAGAGGCACGCCAGCGCTTCGGCATCGTCTTTCAGGACCCCAGCCTCGACGCCGAGCAGACCGCCTACGAGAACATGGACCTCCACGGCGTCCTCTACCACGTCCCGCGCAAGCTGCGCGGCGAACGCATCGAGCGTCTGCTCAGGACCTTCGAACTGTGGGAGCGCAAGGACAGCTACGTCAAGACCTTCTCCGGCGGCATGAAGCGTCGTCTCGAGATCGCCCGCGGCTTCCTGCACACGCCGGCCATCCTCTTCCTCGACGAGCCCACGCTCGGCCTCGACCCTCAGAGCCGCAATCAGCTCTGGACACACGTCAAGGCCCTCAACGAGAGCGAGAAGACCACCGTCTTCCTCACCACGCATTACATGGACGAGGCCGACCGCGTCGCTCATCGCATCGCCATCATGGACCACGGCAGCATCATCGCCGTAGGCACCTCGGCTGAGTTAAAACAGCAGACCAGCACCGAAACTCTCGAAGAGGCCTTCCTCGCGCTCACCGGCTCATCCCTGCGCGACGAAGGCGCCAACTCGGCCGATGGCCTGCGCCAAATGGCGAAGATGTGGAGGCGATAGATGGGCGCAATATATATTCTCTGGCTGCGTGAATTAAAACGTTACGTGCGTTCGCGCGTGCAGATCGTCGTGTCGCTGGGCCAGCCCTGCCTTTACCTGCTGGCACTCGGCTTCGGCTTCGGCCCGGTCTTCAAACAGGCCGGCCACGGCAGTTATCTGCAGTTCATGGCCCCCGGCGTCGTCGGCATGACGGTACTCTTCAGCTCCGTCTTCTCCGGCATCGCCATGCTCTGGGACCGCCAGTTCGGCTTCCTCAAAGAGACGCTGGTCGCTCCGGTCTCGCGCCTCCAGATCATGGTCGGCCGCACCCTCGGCGGCGCGACCG
Source organism: Granulicella sp. L56 (assembly GCF_009765835.1). Classification (NCBI taxonomy): domain Bacteria; kingdom Pseudomonadati; phylum Acidobacteriota; class Terriglobia; order Terriglobales; family Acidobacteriaceae; genus Granulicella; species Granulicella sp. L56. Next base: position 49,217 of record NZ_LMUS01000001.1, read on the forward strand.
TCGCCATCATTCAGGGCACGCTGATCCTCGTCATCTGCCTCATCGCAGGCTTCCGTCCCGAGTCATGGACGGCGATTCCCTTCGCCTTCCTCTTCGTCATCCTCATCGCAATCGTCTTCGCCGCGCTGGGCACAGGCATCGGCTCCGTCCTGCAAGACATGCAGGGCTTCCAGCTAGTCATGAACTTCCTTGTGCTCCCCATCTTCTTTCTCTCGGGAGCACTCTATCCTCTCTCCAACCTGCCGACCGCAATGGCAATCATCGTCCGCATCGATCCGCTGACCTACGGCGTCGACGGCTTGCGCGGCGCACTCGTCAACGTATGGCAGTTCAGCGCCATGCTCGATATCACCGTCCTAGCAGCGATAGCCTGTGTCTTCCTCGGCGGCGGTGCTTACCTGTTCTCCAAAATCGAAGCCTAGTCATGGCACGACCCAGAAGCGTTCAGGCACACCGCAAAGTTGTAGAAGCAGCCGCTGAATTATTTGCCGAGCATGGCATCGATGCCACCAGCATGGATGCCATCGCCGAATCCTCCGGCGTAAGCAAAGCCACCATCTACAAGCACTGGACCGACAAGGACGCACTCTGCCTCGAAGTCCTCGGCTACGTCCACGGCCTCGACGAGAAGCCCCCCATCTTCGACTCAGGCGACTTTCGCACCGACCTCATCGACCAGCTACGCTACCAGCCCGCAGCCAACCGCAAAGCCATGAAGGACAAGATCTGGCCGCACCTCATGGCCTACAGCGCACGCAACCGAGCCTTCGGCGCAGCGTGGCGAGCGAAGGTGCTCGAACCGGCACGCATCGGCCTCGCCGCCACCATCAAGCGCGGCGAAAAGCTAGGCGCGCTAAGAACCGGCATCGATCCCGAAGTCGGCATCGCCCTCCTCCTCGGCCCCATGATGTACCGCCACATCTTCGCGCAACGTCTAGGCCAGAACGCCCCCAAAGACCTCGAAGTCCACGTAGCCGACGCCTTCCTCACCGCCTTCGCAAAGCAATCGCGCAAAGCTCAGAAGCCATCTACTAAACCTCATTTTTGAGAGTTGGTTGGGGGCTTCATAAGGGGCTGCAAGACGTTAGCAATTTTGTCATGGGAGTGACGTCCACCCGAGTAATGCCGATCGATTGCACTTTGATATCGGCGAACCGTATAGACTGTGACAGGAATAGAACTGCACACCAGATATCCCTCCACATATCCCTTGTTGTTTAATGCGATATCCAAAGGTCGTGAGCCGCTGAAGTCGCCCCACCATTCACCATCTAAAAAGCCGTGAGGTTCGGTGTAGTTCTCTCCTCCTTGGATATCTCCGGATTTGAGTGTTGCAGCTGCATGCTGGATCGCTTTGGCGACTGCATCCCGGTCGCCGCTCTTCCCAGTTCTCAACTCTTCAGTCACCGCGTTCTGGTAATCAACGATTGATGCTTTAGCTGTCTTCGGCGAAGGACGACAGTCTAAATAACCGTAGATAAAGCCCTGCTGCTCCTCGCTGTACACCTGATTCCACCATGTTGCATCGAAGTGCAACGCGTTAGATATCTGGATAGCGCTGGAAACCTGCCCCAGAGAACTTCCGATAGCCATTCCTATATAAATCCAAAAGACTACTGTTTTCGAGAATCTATTGATTCGGGGCATAGAAATGTATCTGGCCTTAGCTCGATATGTATCGATCCCTGGTTCAAGGACATGAAACGGAAAAATAATCGCATAGATCAACTGGAGCGATCATGTTCGGATTGAAGATATCCGTAGTGCATAGTCACATGTTCTTTCGCAGCTTTCCGAAGAACGTATCATAAGTGTTCGCGTCTTCCCGAGCTAGCGACATAACTCTTCCAATCACAAAGCCATAATACTCACCCCGCAGTAACCCCCACTCAAAATCCTGCTATAACTTCCATGCCGACTTTTCACACAATATACCGGTATTGAAATCAGGGAGAGAAGATGCCTCATCTTGCGCAGCGCCTCGCCGGGACCATCCTCATCGTCATCGCATCCTGCGCCGCCAGCCCGGCCCAAAGCTCCAGCGCTCCCGAGATGAGCTGGCACGCCCACTGGATCACCGCTCCCGGCCTTCCACCCTTCGCCCCCGGCATCATGCATCTCCAGCGAACCATCGCCCTCCCCGCCAAGCCCGAGCACTTCATCGTCCGCGTCAGCGCCGACAACGCCTTCCTCCTCCACGTCAACGGCGAGACCGCAGGCCGCGGCCCCGCCAAAGGCGACCTCGCCCACTGGCGCTTCGAGACCATCGACCTCGCGCCCTTCCTGCACTCCGGCAGCAATATCCTCGCCGCCACCGTCTGGAACTACGGCGAATACAAATCCGCCGCACAGTTCACCAACCGCACCGCCTTCCTGCTCGAAGGCACCACTCCCGAAACCGAGTCAGCCAACACCAACCAAAGCTGGCAGACCGAGATCGATCACGGCATGACCATCGAGCCGCTCACCAGGCCAATCGCTGGCAACTACTATGCCGCTGAACCCATCGAAGTGATCAACGCGAAAGACTTCGACGCCGCATGGGACGCGCCCATCACCGATCCTTCCCACTGGGCACCCGCCGTCCCACTCGACGGCGCGGCCTCACGCGGCGCGCGCGATGCCGACAGCAACTGGCAGCTCGTCCCCGACCTCCTCCCGCAGATGGAGTACACCCTACAGTTCGGCGGCAAAGTCCTCCGCACCACCGGCATCGCGTCCGCGCCAGACTTCCCCGACAACGCCGTCACCATCCCCGCCAACACCACCGCCAGCATCCTCATCGACAACGGCGTCCTCACCACCGGCTATCCCGAGCTGTCGCTCAGCGGAGGCAGCGCCGCCACCATCCGCCTCACCTACGCCGAAGCCCTCTACGACGCCCACGGCGAAAAGGGCAACCGCAACGACATCACCGGCAAAACCATCCAGGGCATCTACGACGACTACACCGCCGACGGCTCCCCCCACCGCACCTTCGCCCCCTTCGTCTGGCGCACCTGGCGCTATCTGCAGATCGACGTCCACACCGGCGACCAGCCGCTCAAACTTCACCACTTCAGCTCTATCTTCTCGGCCTTCCCCTTCGTCCATCGCGCCCAATTCACCAGCGATGATCCCGATCTCACCAAAATCTGGAACATCGGCTGGCGCACCGCCCGCCTCGACGCCCACGACACCTACATGGACACGCCCTACTGGGAGCGGCTCCAGTACGTCGGCGACACTCGCCTGCAGGCCCTCATCTCCTACTCCAACGCAGGCGACGACCGCCTCGCCCGCCAGGCCATCACCGCCATCAACGACTCGCGCATGCCCGACGGCATCACCCTTAGCCGCTACCCCACCTCCCTCTTCCAGTCCATCCCGCCTTTCTCGCTCCTGTGGGTCGGCATGGTCCATGACTACGCCCTCTACCGCGACGACCCCGCCTTCGTCCGCCAGCAGCTCGAAGGCACACGCACCGTCCTCGCCTGGTTCCTCCAGCACCAGAACCCCAACGGTCTCATCGGCAAACTTCCCTGGTGGTCCTTCATCGACTGGACCGAAGACTTCAAAGGCGGCGAGCCACCGCAGGACGCCAACGGCGATTCCGCCATCATTACTCTCCACTTCGTCGAAGCCCTCCGCGAAGCCGCCGAGCTTGAATCCGCCTATGGCGACCCTGTCCTCGCCCAGCGCTACCGCCAGACCGCAGCCAAATCCGTCAGCGCCATCGAAACCCTCTGCTGGAACCCACAAACCCATCTCTACACCGACACCCCACACGGCAACCACTACAGCCAGCACACCAACGCCATGGCCGTCTGGCTCGACGTTGCACCCGCCGCCGCCCAGCGCGGCATCATGACCCACATCCTTGACCCCGCCAACGCCTCAACCATCTCACCCGCGTCGTACTACTACCGCTTCTACCTCAACCGCGCTCTCCAGCACGCAGGCATGGGCGACCAATATATCAAGCTGCTACAACCGTGGCGCAACATGATCGCCCTCGGCCTCACTACCTGGGCCGAGCAGCCCGAGCCCACCCGCTCCGACTCCCACGCCTGGAGCGCCCACCCCAACTTCGACCTGCTCAACATCGTCGCCGGAATTCAGCCCGCCAGCCTCGGCTTCAAGACTGTCCTCATCGAACCCCACCTCGGCCCACTCCACACCCTCACCGCCAGCTACCCCCACCCCAAAGGCCCCATCCAGGTGCAATACACCCTTATCAACGGAAGCCTCCACGCTGTCGTCCACCTGCCGCACGAACTTGACGGCACCTTCCGCTGGCAAGACCGCTCCTATCCCATCACCGAAGGAACTCTCGACGTCATCATCTCCGGCAGCAAAGACAAAACGCCATAGAGCATCCCCATTGCTGTCGTGGACACATACCCTAAACGCCCGTCGTGCTGAGCGCATCCGGTGCTTGGAGGCTTTATCCGACGATATATTTGCTTCCCGGCAACAGCGATAGCAACTTGACCCCGAGATAGGTAATCACGAAGGTTGTAAGTGCGATCGCGGGTATGCGCAGAAACGCATTCTCAAGGAACGGCGCCATGAGGGAGTGAACGGCGTTGAGTACGATGATGTGCGCCAGATACATGCCATAGCTCAAACGCGAAAGATCGTCGATAAGCCGCCATACGAGACTGCTCTCGTGGTCTGCACGAAGGTTTCGGAAGAGCAGGAATAGTCCCGCTGTCATGATCGCAACGTTCAACGTGGTGAAGTTCCACGTCAACTCGAGGCTCTGTACTTGGTGCTCGTAACCGAGTCTGTGGAGAAATCCCGCTGCGGTGAAGGCATAACCCGCAACCACCATGCCGATGGCGAGCCAATCGACACGCAACGAAGGCGCCATCCAGAATCGCTTGATATAAGCAGCGAGTACGGCATAGCCGATGAAGCCTGAGAAGTAGTAGAGAGTAGGCGTTGCATTCCAATAGCACTCGCCCCATACCGATGAGAAGAAGAGGTGAATGAAGGGCAGCAACAGTGTCATGCCCCACAGCGCCAGGAAGAGTTCCATGCTCTTCCGACTGGCCGAAACGATCCACGGCGAGAACACAGGTGCGATGAGGTAGATCGCCATCAGCATGTAAACAAACCACAGATGGCCAACTTCCGTGCCGTAATTTACGGGAATCTTCGCGATGTTGAGCAAAGTGGTATGAAGGGAGGCCGTTCCTTGCGCGTAGTAATAGAAGGCGTAGACCACACACCAGACGACGAAGGGAATCAACACGCGGGTAAAGCGTTTCCGAAAAAATTTGCGCTCATCCCCGACGGGGAAGAGAAAAAATCCGCTAATCATGACGAAAAGCGGCACGCAGACCCGCATGAGCGAGTTTGTCCATCCCACGGCCCAGGCTCCCGGCGTGTGCAATACGGTCCCGTTGGGCGCTATGTACTCGAACTCGCCAGTATGGACCTGCATCACCATGTAAATCGCGATGACTCGAAGGAGGTCGAAGCCTTGATGCCGCTTATAGGTGGGAGAAGCTGAGATATTCAAGATGTGCGGTCCTCGGTCATGTGGAGATCATAGCGAAAGTCTCGGTCGCGAAAAACGGTGTCACGGGAAGCTACGAGACAAGTTGCACACCCTGACTCGTGCTCCAGGACGAAGCCAGTTGATGGTAAATCGCCAATGCGCTTATTGCGGACTAATTACTACCGTAAAGCTGGTTTATCGTCAGTGATCGGAGGCCTCCGTGACGACCTTAGCATCCAGTCAGCGCGCTTGGATAGGACCCCACGTTCAAGGCGACAATTCCGTGGCTCCTGAGCAACTGTTAGGCAGAAACACGAAACAAAGAGAGTAGAGGATTCACAACTCTTCCCTGGCACTCAAATCGCCGACCCTGCAACCATATCTCCGACAGCGAAGACCATTCCGAAACTATTCGGCCATGGCCGCCGTCGATCCTTATATCTGCTAACCGCGGTACTCTAATAAAAGAGAGCGAAATATTGCGGCGACCAACATTGGCGTAAAAAGGTTTTAGATGTCGGATCACTCTATCGATAAAGGGAGAACGAGATGAAGCATTTAGCAATCGCGGGGCTTGTCTTAGCCATGGCCACGAGCGGCGCATCCGCACAGGTTAATTCAGGCGAACAGAAGCCCGAGGCTACCCAGCCATTCAACATAGTTCAGGTAACGACGTTGAGCCTGCCCTGGCGAATCGCCTTCCTGCCCGACGGGCGATTGCTGATTACCGAGAAGACCGGCGGCTTGCAGCTCGTCACCCAGCAGGGAGCAAAGACCCCCGTTACCGGCACGCCCGCCGTTACCTGGAGAGGTCAGGGCGGAATGCTGGGCGTCTATGTCTCCCCTCACTACAAGAAAGACCACAACGTCTACCTCACCTATTCAGAGCCGGGCGACGGTGGTTCGAGCCTCGCACTCGCGCGCGCCAAACTGAAGATCGACAACGGCGCGGCAAGCCTCGACGACCTAAAGGTTATCTGGCACGACGGCGAACGAGGCGAGGGCGGACAGTTTGGCGGAGCGGTCGCCTTCTCTTCCGACGGCAAATACCTCTTCCTCTCCTCCGGAGATCGCCAGCGCATGACGCCAGCCCAGGACCCCAACCAGCCCATCGGCAAGATCCTGCGCCTGACGCTCGACGGCAAACCCGCCCCCGGCAATCCCATGGCAGGCAAGACAGGCGCAGCCAGTGTGCCCGTCATCGATCCGCCATCAGATACCGAAGCCGCCAAGACCGCCCCGGTCATAAGAACCTACACCTTCCCCGGTCCTAACCTCACTCCATCCGAGACCTGGGCCAGCGGAATCCGTACCCCCTATGGACTGGCCTTCGCACCCGACGGCCGCCTGTGGGAGCTTGAACATGGCCCACGCGGCGGCGATGAGCTGAACCTCATCGAGCCCGGCAAAAACTATGGCTGGCCGCTCGTCTCCTACGGACACAACTACAACGGCGTGCCCGTCCCCAGCCCCGACACGCATCCTGAGCTGGCCAAGCCCGTCATCTACTGGGTGCCCGTCATCGCTCCCGGCAACCTCATGTTCTACAAAGGCTCGACCTTCCCCGGATGGAACGGCTCGGCCCTCGCCAGCGGTCTGGGATCGAAGTCCCTCACCCGCATCACCTTCGACGGCAAAGGCGGAGCAACCGCAGTCGAACGGTGGGACATGGACCGCAGAGTCCGCGACATCGAGGAAGCTCCTGATGGCTCACTCTGGATGATCGAGGACGCCAAGCCGGGCGGCCTCTTCCACCTGACGCCGAAGTCGAAATAAAGCAATACTCCGGTCCATCGTTTCAGGCAGACGATGGACCGGGAACATTCATTCCAGAAGAGTCAAGGGTCACAGCAGCAAAGAACCCGTTCCACTCCCCTCTGTAAACCTCAAAGAGCGACGACAAGATGAACCAGAAAAACAAATTAGTGTTCGGGGCGATGTGTGCCTTATTGTGCGGGCTTTGCCTCTCCAATCCAGCCTTAGGCCAGAACCTTCCCGACGGCAAAGGCAAAGCAGAGTTCATCCACAACTGCACCGCCTGTCATCGCGCCGACATGGTCACCGTTGCTAAAAAGACCAAGGTAGAGTGGAGAAAAAGTGTCGACGACATGGCCGCTCGCGGTACGGACGGCACCCCGCAGGATATAGACAACGCCTACCTCTACCTCGCCACCTATTTTGCAACCGATAAATCCGCCCAAGCTACTGCTGCACCGTCTACCTCGGGTGCAGCCACACCGCTCAGCTCCTCGGAGATCGAGCAAGCCAAGAGCCTGATTACCCAGAGCGAATGTCTCGCATGCCATCAGATACAAGGACAAGGTGGCTACACCGGACCATCATTGAACGGCGTAGGAGCGCGCCGCACGCCCGACCAGATCCGAGCGGCCATCGTCACTCCAAAGCCAACCCTCGACCCCGCCAACGACCTCGTTCGCCTGAGCACAGCCGATGGCAAAACAGTGACAGGCCGCATCCTGAGCCAGGACGACCACACCGTGCAGGTCATGGACACGTCAGGAAAAACCGCCACCTACTCCAAGTCGGACCTCACCCTGTTCACGATCATCGACACCAACCCCATGCCCCCCTACGGTGGAAGAATCGCCGGAGACGATCTGGACACCCTCGTACGCTACCTCAGTTCCCTTCCATCCACGAACGAGGGCGCCCAAAAGTAACGCGGCGTCTTTAGTTCGCGAAAGGCCTCTCGGCTAATTTGGAGAAGACCTTTCGACGTGGTCGATCAGAAGAACATCGACAGGAGCTTTGGTCGATACCAGCTTCAATCCCAACTGCTCCTGAGTCGCAGTGAAGAAATCCGGTAGGTCGTTACTATTTTCCGTCGCTGTCGCCAGCCCATCCGGTGTCCACGCCAGCCGGAGATCATACCTTCCAGTAAGTCCTGTCTGATCCACAACCGGTCGGTTCAGAACGCCCTGCCCCAGCGCGTCGGCAATATCCGCCATCGTTGCGTTGGTCGCGCCAAAGTTTCCAGGTCCGAATCCCAGCCCCACAGACGCGCCAGGATCACTCTCACTCCTCGTGAGTTTGGGACCGGTCTTGACGACTGTGACCACGTACACGGATTGTTCTCGTTTCTCGAGATGGAATTTGAGATGAAACCGATCCGCCATCAACTTTTTAACCATCGATTGCCACTGCTTGATGCTTGGCTCGCCTTCTCCATCCGGCTCAGCGGAGATATCGTAGCTCTCTGAATTGACCCAATCCTCCGCCTTCACGATCTGACTTTGTTGAAGGCCATATGAGAACTTGATGAGGTCATTCAGTGAAGCATGAATGACTGAAAAACGGTGACCCTGAAAGTCGTATCTCGGACCGTGTTCATCGGGACCGCTGGGTTTGATGGTGGCAACTTCAAATGCTGGATTCACGTCCGCAGCCATGGGAGCTAAAGGCGTAGGAGGTTGAGGAATCGTCCACTCGGTCTCGTTCGTGGCGCGCGCAAAATTGAGCGGCTGCGAATTCTGCCGTTGCCTCCACGTCCCTGTGATAGCGCTGCCGTCGGCGCTCAAAGTGCCTTGGTAGGTGGCAAAAGGAAGTTCAACTTTCAGCAAAGAATGATTAAGCGTTGTGGAAATAGCAGGTATGCCCCCAGGCTCCCCATCAATGTTGTAAAAGGTCGCCCGGAGGGCCCCACCATCTCCCTTAATGATTTTGATCACGAAGCGCTGGTCCCGATTGGCGTGCAATATTCCCTGCCATGTTGCGGCGATATGACTGGCTGGGTCCGCAGGTGCGGTTTGCGCGCGGACCTCCGTAATATGCAGTAAGCCGAAAACCACCGGGACCGAGACCGCCATGATCCCAACGGCGCTGAGTAGAAGTTTCCGGCTCAAGTCCAGTTTGAGCGCAACCTGCTTCGCCATGATTCGAAAAATGCGCTGCTTCAGATCCGAACCCGTAACGCCGGACATACATGCGAGGGGAGACTCGGTATAAAACTTGCAGACATTGAGAATGCTCTCCGCATAGACCTCCGCTTCATTGCCGAGCTGTAGGACGGCTTCATCGCAGGCCCGCTCACGCTCTTCGATCAGGCGCCGCTCAATCCACCAAACCGCCGGATGAAACCAGAAGATCGCTTCGACCACCATGTGCATGGCAGCGGTTAGATTGTCGCGCCGCCGCACATGGCAGCTCTCATGCGCCAGAATGCTACGAAGTTGCGCACGCGAAAGCCGCTCTATAAGCTGCTCCGGCAACAGCAGCACGGGGCGGACAATGCCGACGATTCCAGGTTCGATTCTGTGTGAGGTCAACAGCACCGGCACATCCATCGGCAGGGACACACGAGATGCCCCCCGCAGCATCGTGCGAATCGACCACCAACCGCGCGACCAGCGGAAGAGCAGGAAGAGCAATCCGCACAGCCACAAGAGAATAAAAAACTCAGAAGGACCAACATGGTGCGAAGATGAGGCGACAGCAGCCGACAAAGGCAGAGCACCTGCAACGGGGTCAGTTCCCTCCATGCTCCACAAAAGAGGATGCGCCATCCTGATCATGGCGCTGGGGATTTGAGGGCTCTCTGTCGTGGATACGCTGGCGGGCCGAAACCAACCACCCATTGCAGTCAGCAGAAAGAATGGAAGCAGAAGCTTCAGCGACGCTGCCATCCATACCCAGTAGCGTGTTCGCGCCTGGTTGCGTCTCAACACCAGCGTCAGCAGCCACGCCACCAGGATGACCAGCGAGGATTGCCATAAATGATTGAAGATCGCGGCCGTCCAACTCTCGTTCCAGAATCCGTTGGGCATCATGGCCGTTTCTCCTTCGAAGAAAGCTGGCGCAACATCTTCTCGGCCTCTTTCACGTCCGCAAGAGACAACTTGCCGCCTTTGATCAGGTGAGACATCAACAATTGCGAGCCCCCGCCCAACAGCGCCAGTAGATCGTCAACCAGACGGCGCTGGGCCGCGTCCCGCGTAATCGCGGCGGAGAAAAGATGAAAGTTGCCGACCTTCCTCACCCGGTGCACGATCCCCTTTGCCTCCATCCGGTAAACCATCGTCTGAACCGTGGTATAGGCGGGGCGCTGCTCTTCCGGGAAGGACTCCTGAATCTCCCGGAGGGACGGCTCTCCCTTCTCCCAGAGAACCTCCATGATCTGATACTCCAGCTTAGACAACTTAGGTGCCGACAAATTCTCCTCCTACATACTTGCGTAGGTAGAATTACTACTTATGTATGTTTTTGTCAAATGCATAACGAAAAGCTTCTCGTCTTCTGTTGATGTGATTTCGGTCTTCGTTGGTTTATAGTGAACTCGACTTGGTGGAATCATCCGCAATGTTCGATACATCGGTGAAATCATGCTGCTTCCCGCTCCAGATGCACACTGATTCAAGGAGGGAAACAATGAAAGCCTTTCGCTGGCTCACAGTCCTCACGGTCACTCTCTTCCTCGCTCCATTCCTGATTGCCCAGAACACCGGCGCCCCCACACCACAGCCCCCCTCTGTTCTCTTTCACAACGTCCATATCTTCGACGGTGTCAAAGACAACATCTGGGGACCCGCCGATGTTCTCGTTCAGGGAAACACCATCGCAAAGATCTCCACTACGCCGATAACTCCCGATTCAGAGACAAAGGTGATTGATGGGACCGGACGCACCCTGATGCCCGGCCTCATCGACGCCCACGCCCACATCATGTTAGCCGCGATGCCCATGCAGGCCGCCCTCACCGCCGACATCGGCTATATCAATCTCGTCGCTGCCAAAGAGGCGCAGGCCACCCTCCTGCGCGGCTTCACCTCCCTCCGCGACATGGGCGGCCCCTCCTTCGGCCTCAAGCGTGCCATCGACCAAGGCTTCTATCCCGGCCCGCGTATCTATCCCTCCGGCGCCATGATCTCCCAGACCGGCGGACACGGCGACTTCCGCATGCCCTACGAGGTTCCCTCCACCATCGGCGGTCCGCTCAGTCATATCGAGCTGGAAGGCGTCGCGATGATCGCCGACGGGCCCGATCAGGTGCTCAAGCGCACCAGGGAGCAGCTCATGCTCGGGGCAAGTCAGATCAAGCTCATGGCCGGGGGCGGCGTCGCCTCTCTCTATGACCCCCTGGACGCGGTGCAATACACCCCGGAAGAGATCCATGCCGCCGTCGAAGCCGCAAATAACTGGAACACCTACGTCGCCGTCCATGCCTATACGCCTGCGGCTATCCAGATGGCCGTTGGTGCCGGAGTCAAATGCATCGAGCACGGTCAGCTCGCCGATGAAGCCACCGCAAAGCTCATGGCCGAAAAAGGAATCTGGTGGAGCCTCCAGCCCTTCCTCGACGATGAAGACGCCAACAAACAGGTCAACCCCGACTCGCGCGCCAAACAGCTCGAGGTCAGCAACGGCACAGAAAATGCATACCGCCTGGCAAAAAAATACAAGATAAAGACCGCCTGGGGCACAGACACCTTGTTCTCCGCCACCGGCGCCCTCAATCAGAACCGGCAGCTCACCAAACTCACCCGCTGGTACACACCGGCCGAGGTCCTCCAAATGGCCACGCACGACAACGCTGAGTTGCTCGCGCTCTCCGGTCCGCGTAATCCCTACCCCGGCAAATTAGGCGTGGTTCAGGAAGGCGCGCTCGCCGACCTGCTCCTCGTTCAGGGAGATCCGGTTGCGAACATCAAGTTGATCGAGACGCCAGAAACCAGTTTCGTCGTGATTATGAAGAACGGAAAGATCTACAAGGACCTTCTGCAATAGCGCCTAGCGAAGGCGAATCGTCGTCCCCAGCACGAGCCCCTGCTGCGTAGCTTCCAGGCCAAAGGTGTTTCCATCCTGGCGGTTGAAGTACAGGCGCTTGTATCCAATCTGCGCCGTCGCGTTTTTCCGCACTTTGTACCCTACGCCATAAGCAATCTCCCACGTCGGGCTGGAGCCACCCCCTCCGGCATCGCCAATCAGGAATGCTCCAATCTTCGGCGTCACACTCGCCAGCAGACGCGCGCCTGCCGTAACGTCGGCCCAATTATTCGTACCTGCATAGGAGAATTGGCCAAGCGGTCCAGCATCGAAATTCGAGTTCGCGCCGAGATGGTAGTAGCGGAATCCCCCCAGCACATCCGCGGTAAAGTGCTTCTGCGAATAAACGCGATAGGCAAACTGCGGCGTCAGCGTAAAGGTAGTCGTCGTCAGCTTCACCTGCACGGGGAACGGAAGCTGCGGCACCGGGACTGCCTGTTGATCGCCTACGCGCACAAATAGAAGATCGGTGAGCACGCCCACACGGCCGCGGCGCACTTCTCCCAATCCCATGAAACCGACCTTCAGGTTGCTGAAGATGTCGCCGAACGACTGGTGTACCGCCGCATCATGCCCCAGGAGAGTCAAATTCCCATTCAATCCCGCAAGCCACAGATACGGAGAAGCACTCACGTGCCACGTATCATTGGAAAACGACACTTCCTGTTGAGGCGACTCCACCTGCGCATGCGCCGTTGAATCAAGAGAGAAGAGCGCTAGCACGCATAGCAACATCGGAATGCAGCTATTAGACATCCGCGATCCTATATTCTTCGCGTTCATCGCCGTTACAGTGTACACAAGCGGATTTGCTTGAAGTATCAATTTGCCTCTCGACTGGTATCCCTTTGTCGACAACTCATAAGTCGGCTTGTCGGAAGGGATCTAACAGGCAGAAGGGTATTTCTGCTGGGCTAACCGTATAATCTGGTCAAATATAAGGGGACACCATGAAGATGCAACGCCGTGAAGTGCTTGGAGTGCTCACCGCCGCCGCCGGATCAGCATTGCTGCCGGGTTCTTTTGCGGTCGCGGAGCCAACGGCCACAACGAAAGCTCCGGCGAAGGAAAGCGTGACTGGTATCGGCGGTTTCTTCTTTCGCGCGCATGATCCGAAAGCCCTGGCGCAGTGGTATCAGGACCACCTCGGCATTTTTGTAACTCCGCAGAGCAAAGACGATCCTGTGTGGAATCAGCAGGCCGGACCGACGAGTTTTACACCCTTTTCCGAGAAGACTAAATACTTTGGCGACGACACCAAGCAGTGGATGATCAACTTTCGCGTGGGCGATCTGGATAAGATGGCCGCACAGCTTGAGGCCGCAGGCATCGCGGTGAAGGTGGACCCTATGGCTTATCCATACGGCCGCTTCGCACGCTTGCATGATCCGGAAGGCAATGCAATCGAGCTGTGGCAGCCGTTGAATGCGGCCAACGCGAAGTGATCCGGATCAGACTTAGCCAGACGTTTTCGCTTCGATCGGGAGCCTGCTGAGTTGGCCAACTGTATTGTGGTTAAGTGTCCGCTGTCTTCTAGCATTGGTTCTCAGACAGTTACAGTCCGTATCCTGAGCCAGGACGATAACAACGTGCAGGTCATGGGCATGTCAAGAAAAATCGCCACCTACTCCAAGTCAGGCCTCACCCTGTTCACGATCATCGACACCAACCCAATGCCTCCCTACGCAGGAAGAATCGCAGGAGACGACCTGGATACCCTGGTACGCTACCTCAGTTCCCTTCCACCTATAAACGAGAGCGCCCAGAAGTAACGTGCATGCCTTCATTTGCTTCCGAAAGCGCGTTTATCGATACTTCCCATGCATTGATCCGCTGCAAGCAAGTACGATGAGTGCATAGGCCCGTTCTCAATAACCGAGAATTGTAGTTTCCGAAAACCGGGCAGCCTCAACCGGTTGCCGATAGGAGAGGCCCACGAGCTGCGCAGTTCGCGCCGATGGCCTAAATAGGATTGCTAATCAGCATTCTAAGTACCGATTCAGCCCCATCCTCGCAGCTCGATCATCATATTTGAGGCATCGATGAATATCTCCAGGTCAGGGAGATTTGATTTCATCGAAAACGAATGACTCAAGCGTTTGGATAGACTCAGCGACTCCTTGCGCAAGCTGCGGCTCGTTCTCGAGAATTGCAAAATATTTGCTCCTGTCCTCAGCAAAATAACCACGGATCGCGATCCAGTCCTTACTGGGCGTTTTCGCTACATCTGCCAACTTTTCAGCTGCGCTCCTTAGAGTGGATTGCCGCTCAGTCCCATTTTCTCTTTGAGCAGAGAGACATAATGCGCAGCATTCGAGGTACGCAAGGTATCCGAGTTGAGGGGACTCTCTGCCTTCATCGTAGTGCTTCCGCGAGTGGGCCCTTTTCAGAGCATCCCTAGCCGACAATGGATTCTTAAACGCTTCCAACTCGATGAGGGCGATAGAGACTAGAGGTTTCTGGAATTGCGTTCCGACGCCACTCGCCTTCTCAAAGTAACTCCGCGAGATGCTCGCAACAGTCTTGTTGTCGTAATACTGCGAAAAATTTCCAGCCCGCATCAGGAGAGTGTAGTTGTCAGGATCAAGGTCGGATGCGCGATCGAAGTAGAACTGTGCCCGATAGAAATGTTCTGGGTTTTTGCTCTTTTCGAATTCGTCACCGCCATTAGTAGTCGAATAGAATTTGCTTCCATAAAAGACTCCAAGCAGCTGATAGATTTCAGCTAACTCTTTCTCGTGTCCCTTCGTGTTCAGCAGCAGCGCCGTAGTGACAGCCCCCTCGTAAAACAGAATCCGCTGGATCCTAGCTGGCTCTAGCGAGCTGAAGCTATTATCTGGAGCATCCCGAGGAGCCAATGATTCGCACTCAGTGCGCAGGTTTGCAAGGATGCTCTTGAAATTCCTCTGAATGCGACCAAGCATCGGAAAGTCCAATTCAAGCTCATCCCGCAGTCGTTCGAGGTTCGCCAAGGAGCCCTTTGATGCTCGCTCAAATTCTTTCCTCTGACCATCTAGCGCCTTCCATGAGACCACACCAAGGATGATCGTATATAGACCGACTGCAGTCATCATGAGCACGACAATCCGAGTCAGATAGTCCAGTTCATCTTTTTCGGCTGAAAAGGTCGCGCTCTGAGTCTCAACTTCCTGCGCCAATTTGGAGATTTCGTCGGCAAAATATTGCGTCCCTTTTTCATCGGTAGCCGAAGTGGCTGACTTGCCCTCTGGAAGATGTGCGGTCGCAACGATTTGACCGGATATCGCCTTCACCGTGCTGGAGGGCACCCACATTGCAACGATCAGACCCGCGGTCGCCGTTCCCAAAAGGAGTGCCAAAAATTTGAATGCTCGCCACGAAGGCGCATTTATCTCTTCAGTTTCCGGCACGCGATCCAAACCTCAAATGAAAGTTGACGATGCTTGTGAGTGCCAGTTCTATCACAAACTCGCCAATGCACTCATCGAATGATGGCTTGAAGTCGCCTTCGAGTAAGAAAAATGCCATAACCCTCCCCACCAACCCTTGACACCCCCGCTATAATTAACTCAGCAGGAAGAGACAAGCCCGGCCCATCGCCGGGACTTTTCATTTAACCCAAGCTAAAATCAAGTACTGACTAGCTACAGACCAAAGTCCGGACTTAGGTTCTTTCTTTTGAAGACTTTAGTACTTAAGTATGGGGGAGGGGGATACCACACCAAAGATGACGCAGACCGCAGGCTTCCCCACCACCTTCAACGACTTCCTCGGCAACTCCAGTGCCATCGAGCACCTGCGCACCGCCATGGCCGCCGGTCGCCTGCCGCACTCGCTCATCCTCGCCGGACCCAGCGGAGCCGGAAAGTACACCCTCGCCCTCATGCTGGCCATGGCGGTCGAGTGCGAGCGCCAGCCCCGCGACCTCTGGTCCAACGGCCAGTCCCTCGCCAGCTTCTGCGGAGTCTGCCACAACTGCACCCGCATCGCCTCTGCCGCCAACCTCGAAGAAGAGGTCGATAAAGCCGTAGCCGCCCGCGAAGAACTCCGCGACGCCGACAAAAAAGATACCCGCGTCCTAGTCCAGCCTCATCCCGACGTTCTCATCATCCCTCCCGACCCGCCGCAGCTCCTCATCAAACTCGGACAGGTCCGCTCCGTTATCCAGCGCTCGCACTACCTTCCCTCCGAAGCGCCCAGGAAGATCTTCATCCTCACCGCCGCCAGCTTCATGAAAGAAGCGGCCAACTCCCTGCTCAAAGTCCTCGAAGAGCCGCCCGAAACTGTCCACATCATCATTCTGGCCGAAAACCCCGGCGAACTGTTGCCCACCATTCGCTCCCGCTGCGCCACCGTTCGTCTCGGCGCACTGCCAGTCGAAGAGATCGAGATGCTGCTCGCCGACCGTCGCCCCGACGTTCCCGCCAAACAGCGCACTCTCATCGCCCGCCTCGCTCAAGGAGCCGCTGGCAAAGCCCTCGGCTTCGACCTCGCCGCCTACACCGCCGCGCGAGCCGACGCTCTCCTGCTCCTCCGCAACGCCGCCAGCGAGCCCGATCACACCGCTCTCTTCAAGATGACCGAGACCTATCGCGCCGGAGCCGAAGGCCAGCATAAGACCACCGCTCTGCTGCGCTCCCTATCGCTTCTGCTCGAAGACCTTCTCCTGCTCGGAGCCGGAACGCCCGAGCTCATCCGCAACACCGACCTTCGACCCGAACTCGACCGCCTCTCGCAGACCCTCTCCTTCCAGTGGATCGAAGGCGCGGCCCGCGGCCTCGATCAGGTCTACAGCGGCCTCCGCCGCAACCTGCTTCGCTCGCTCTCCCTCGACGCCTTCGCCGGACAACTAGCCCTCTCAGCCCGATGACACTTCGCCTTCAACCCTCCGAGGTCGAGCAAGCCGCAAAGATCCTTCGCGAAGGCGGCACAGTGGCCTTCCCCACCGAAACCGTCTACGGCCTCGGAGCCAACGCGCTAGACGAAGCAGCCATAGCAAAAATCTTCGCTGCCAAAGCCCGCCCTTCTTGGGACCCTCTGATCGTCCACGTCAGCGATCAAAAGATGCTAGCAAAGGTAGCTATATCAACACCTCAAGCACATAATCTCATCCAACGCTTTTGGCCGGGCCCGCTAACACTGCTCCTGCCGCGAACCCCAGAAGTTCCCGACGCAATCACCGCCGGAAGACCTCTGATCGGCGTGCGAATGCCATCGCATCCGCTCGCGCTCGCCCTCATTCGCGCCGCCGGAGTTCCCATCGCCGCGCCCAGCGCCAACCGCTTCGGACACACCAGTCCAACCACAGCCGATCACGTCCTCGAAGACCTCGACGGCCGCATCGACGCCATCCTCGACGGCGGCCCAACAACAGTCGGAGTCGAATCCACCGTCCTCGATCCTAACCAAAGCCCCATGCTGATCTATCGCCCCGGAGCGATCACACCCGAGATGATCGAGCAGGTCGCCGGCCCCGTTCGCATCTTCCAACCCATCGCTGCCCAGCAGGAAAATCCAGCCAGCCTTCCCTCACCCGGCGTTGGAATCCGTCACTACGCGCCTCGCGCAAAGCTCATCCTCGTAACCAGCGAAGAGGAGTTGCACCAGCAGGAAGAACGGCACGCAGGAGAAAAAATCGGAGTTCTGCTCCCGCAAGGCTGGACACTAAAGCCTTCCACAGAAGTCTTCCCTTGGGCCTCGTGGGAAGACGGAGAAGCCTTGGCCCAGCGTCTCTTCGCTGGCCTGCGCGACCTCGACACCCGCGGCGTCACCACCATCCTCTGTCCGCTACCCGAAGCCAGCGGAGTCGGCCTCGCCATCCGCGACCGCCTCGAAAAAGCGGCGCGCACCAAGTAGCTCGTATACTCAACCCATGCAAAGCGCAGAGATCGAACTCAAATTCCCCATCTCCGATCCCGCCGCACTTCAGGCCCGTCTTCCCCAACTTGGCTTCCATCTCGACACACCACGCACCTTCGAGCACAACACCCTCTACGACACGCCCACCCGCGACCTCCGCGCAAAAAAACAGCTCCTTCGCATCCGCCAGTACGGTGAACTCTGTACCGTCACCCACAAGCGCCAGCCTGATCGTGCCTCCATCGACACCACCCGCTACAAGATCCGCATCGAGACCGAAACCACCGTCGCCGACGGCCCCGCACTCTCTGAGATCTTCCAGCAACTCGGCTACGCTCCTGTCTTTACCTACGAAAAGTTTCGGACCGAGTGGTCCCACAACCCCGAACGCTCCGCCCATCTCGTCATCGACGAGACCCCTATCGGCAACTACGTCGAGCTCGAAGGCCCTCCCGAATGGATCGACCGAACTCTCGCCGAGCTGAAGATCGACTCCGCCACCTGCATCACCGACAGCTACGGCACGCTCTTCCTCAACTGGAAGCAGCGCACCGGCAGCCCCGCCGAAGACCTCACCTTCGCCGCTATCTCTACCCCGGTCCTCACTCCCCGCTAAAGCTCTCGCCATCTCCGCCGATACAACCTCTGTACCCCGGAGGTTTTACTTGGCAGTCTCATTCCGTTCTTCGCGCCCCCTTCTCGTCGTAGGAAGTCTCTTCCTCTGCGCCGGAGCCGCCTTTGCCGGCAACGTCCATCGAGCCGTTGTTACCCGTGTCGCCCCCAGTTACCCCGAACTCGCGCGCCGCATGCACGTCGGCGGCACCGTCGTTCTTATGGTCACCGTCCAGCCCGACGGTGCCGTTTTGAAGACCAAGGTCGAGTCAGGCCATCCCCTGTTGGCCGCCGCCGCAGAGGACGCAGTCAAGCGCTGGCGCTTCGAGCCCGGCCCCGACACCTCCGAGTCCGAGATCGAAGTCAACTTCAAAAGCGACCTACAGTAGCCACTCCCCACCGGCGACCACCGTACAGGTAAGGACCATCATGAAACTTGAATCCAAGCTCGGCCTCAGCACCGGCTTTCTCATCATCGCCATGTTCCTCAGCGCCTATACGGCGCATGTCCGTATCGAAGAGGCCAACCACCTCTCCGATGTCGTCACCACCAGCCGCCTTCCCATCATCATGGGTAGCCGCGATGTCGACTCACACCTCACCCGCACCATCAGCAGCCTTGAGTCCTACATGCTCTTCGGCCTCGACCCAGCTACCTCAGCCAGCTTCCGCGAGGCGCGCAAGCAGCAGTTTGAGATGGCCGAAGCAGCCGTAGCCAAGCTTAGCCAGGACAGCACCCACTTCGATCTCGGTGCCGACTCCTCGCGCCTCGCCATGCTGGAATCCGGGCTGGCAAGGCTCAAGCCGCTCGAAGAAAAAGTCGAAGCGCTCAACGAGACCAAGACCTCGCAGGGCACCGCGCAGGCTTATGACACGCTGCAGAACCAGATTCTGCCGCTCGAAAGATCGTTATTCACCACGGTGACCGACCTGGCCCAGTCGCAGATGTCGCAGACCAACGAAGAGCTTGTTCAACTGCGCCGCGCCAACCGCTCCACGCTGCTGACGCTCTGGCTGGCGACCATCTTCGGCGCGATCGTCGGCGGCCTCATCTCCACGTTCCTTGCACGCCGCATTACCAAAGGCGTCGACCTCGTCGCCGAACGCGCCAACGCCATTGCTGCCGGTGACCTTACCGGTGACGCGCTCGACTTGAAGAGTCAGGACCAAATCGGCTCGCTCGCCACCGCCATGCAGCAGATGCAGACCAGCCTCAGCAGCATCATCGGCACCGTGGTCCATACCTCCGGCTCGCTTACTGGCAGCGCGGCTTCCATGCGCACGGCCAGCGACCAGATCCACCGCCGCATCGACCAGCAGAGCCAGCAGACACAACAGGCTGCAACCGCAATGCAGGAGATGTCCGCCTCGATCGCCGAGGTCTCGCGGCATACACAATCCGCCGCCGAGACCGCACGCAACGCTGCCGAGACCGCACGCGACGGTGGCACCATCGTCAAAGAAGTGCTGGGCAACATGCACTCCATCGCTACCGCCGTCAGGGATACCTCATCCACGGTAACGCTCCTCGGCGACGATTCCCGGCGCATCAGCCAGATCGTCACCGTCATCGACGAGATTGCCCGCAAGACCAACCTGCTTGCCCTCAACGCAGCCATCGAAGCCGCACGCGCCGGAGATCAGGGTCGTGGCTTCGCCGTGGTCGCCGGAGAGGTCCGCCGCCTCGCCGAGAGTACCGCGCAGGCTACCGGCGAGATTGCCAGCATGATTCAGGGCATTCAAGACCGCACCCGCACCGCGATTGCCAGCATGGAGAGCGGCACGGAGACGGTGCAGCAAGGCGTCGTCACCACCACGCAGGCTGGAGAGGCGCTCGAAAAAATCATCGGCATGGCAGAGCGCGTCGACCGCATGATCGCGCAGATCGCCATCGCAGCCTCGCAACAGGCTGCCGCAGCGGACCAGTCAAGCGCAAGCCTCGACTCCATCCACTCGCTCAGCCACGAGAACCTTACCGAGATGGCAACCACGGCAGCGGGCATCGAATCGCTGCGCAGCACCGCTGTCGCACTCGAGCAACAGGTCGACCGCTTCCGGCTTCAGTCTCCCGCAGACTCGCGGCTGATGCGCTCCCCCAAAACGTCGGAGATGCATCCCGCCGCCACTTTCCAACCCGCATAACCTATCCCAAACGCTTTGGGGGTCCGCACAATGCGGACCCCATTTTTTTGCTCGGCATTTTTTTTGCGATTGCCCTTGATTTCTTACCACAACCGCACGTCATCTCGACCGAAGCGCAGCGAAGTGGAGAGACCCCTGTATTTGTCTTCCCTCAACAGAGCAGCAAGTCTTAGAAAGCGGCCAGCTCTTCCATCGCCCGGTACAGATCATCCGGCTGCGGCAGAATCACATCCTCGAGAATTGGCTGATAGGCCACAAACGTATCCATCGCAGCCACACGTCTCACCGGAGCATCAAGATCGTGGAACAACTCATCTCCGATCCGCGCGGCGATCTCGGCACCATATCCCCAGCTCATCATGTCCTCATGCGCGACGATCACGCGATTCGTCTTACGCACGCTCTCCGCAATCGTCTCCCAATCATAAGGAGAGAGGCTGCGCAGATCAATTAACTCGACATCCACGCCCTTTTCGCGATGCAGCTTCTGCGCTGCCTGCAACGCACGCGGCACCACGGCACCATAGGTAACAACGGTGAGGTCTTTGCCCGGACGCACAATATTCGCTTTGCCGAACGGGATACAGTAGTCCGGCCCAGGATAAGCGGCGCGCCCATAGGTCTCGCGGTACAGCCGCTTGTGCTCCAGAAACAGCACGGGATCGTCGCATCGGATCGCCGTTCGCAGCAGCCCCAGCGCATCGAGAGCATTCGACGGCATCACCACGCGCACTCCCGGCGTATGCGTAAAGATGCTCTCGCCGGACTGCGAGTGATAGATCGCCCCTGTAATATAGCCGCCAATCGGAACCCGGATCACCATCGGGCAATTGAATCCGCCATTCGACCGCCACCGTATCACCGACAGCTCATTGCGCATCTGGTGCATCGCGGGCCAGATGTAGTCGAAGAACTGAATCTCGACCACGGGCTTCAATCCGCGCACCGCCATGCCGATGGCGCGGCCAACGATGTTCGCCTCCGCCAGCGGCGAGTTCCAGCAACGATCGTTGCCAAACTCTCTCTGTAGGCCGGACGTCAGCTTGAAGACGCCGCCCTTGCCCTTGATCTCGCCCGCACGCATGGCCTGATCGCGTGTCGCATCGGCGACGTCTTCGCCGAAGACCACGATCCTTTCGTCGCGCCGCATCTCGTCTTTCAGGCAGGTGTTGATCAGGTCGGCCATCGTCCGCTCGACCTGCTCTTTGGAGTCGGCCGCCACAGGAGGCTTTGACGCAAAGCGCACATCCGTAGGCTTCAAATCCTCCGAATAAACATGACGCAGAATCGCCTCTCGCGTGGTGACCGGAGGCGCGCCAGCTATTGCGCGGTCTGCCGCCCGCAGCACCTCTTCATCGACCTCCCGCTCCAATCGGTTGATCCCCTCAGCATCGAGAATTCCCTCGCGCAGAAGCCACACCTGCATCTTCGAGATCGGGTCGCGCAGCGCATCCGCATCGATCTCCGCGCGCGCGCGATAGTCGCGCTCATCCTCGCTCATCGAGTGCGAGTAAGGCCGCACGACATGCCCATGCACCAACGCCGGGCCATGTCCGGCGCGGCAATAGGCCACCGCCTCCACCATCGCCTTATAGCTGGCAATGGGATCGGTGCCGTCAATCTCGGCAAAGTGGAAGTTGGGAAAATTCGCGATCAGCCGCGAGATATTTCCGCCGGGAGTATTCGCCTCCACCGGCGTCGAGATCGCATAGCCGTTGTCCTCGACCACGTACACGACGGGCAGCTTGCCGTTGCTCGCCGTGTTCAGCGACTCCCAAAACTCGCCCTGGCTCGTCGAGCCTTCGCCGATCGAGACATACACCACCTCGTCGCCATGGAACGTCACATCCTTGAACTCGCGGTAGTCGCCCTCGTGCTTGGCCGCGGCTTCAGGGTGATGCGAAAAATATCGTCCCGCCTCGGCACAGCCGATGGCATGGAGGCACTGCGTCGCGGTCGCCGATGACGGCGTCACCACGTTGAGCTTTCGGCTCGTCCAATGCGAAGGCATCTGGCGTCCACCGCTGGCCGTGTCGTCGCCGGAACCGACCGCCTGCAACAACTGCTCTTCCACCGTATTGCCCAAAGCCAGGCAGATCGCACGGTCGCGGTAGTACGGAAAGAACCAGTCGTACCCCGGCTTCATCGCCATCCCAGCAGCCACCAGCAAAGCCTCATGGCCCGCACACGAGATTTGGAAGAACGTCTTCTGCTGCCGTTTCAGGACAATTTCACGATCGTCCGTCCGCCGCGACAGGTACATCAGTCGATAGAACTGTATCAACTGCTCAGGCGTCAGTTCCCCTTCCGCCACCTTTTTTTCAACCGAATTGGACACCATGTTCCGAGCCATCGTAGATTGCCTCTGTCAAGCAGTGATTGTACTGTTTTGAGCCTGCTTTATTCCATCCCACACATCGGGGCCGCCTCTCATCAAGGCGGCCCCGGTGTCAAGCAATGTAACAGAATTCAAACAAAGAGCGGCGCAAGCACCAGCGTAATCGTAGCCAGCAGCTTGATCAGCACATGCAGGCTTGGTCCCGCCGTGTCCTTGAAGGGATCGCCAACCGTATCTCCAACAATCGAAGCCTTGTGCGCCTCCGACTTCTTGCCGCCATATTGCCCGGTCTCGATGAACTTCTTCGCGTTGTCCCAGGCTCCGCCGCCGTTGTTCATCAGCATCGCCAGCAGAATTCCGGCAATCGTTCCCACCATCAGCAGCCCGGCAACCGACTCCGCTCCAGCAAGGTTCACCGGAATCCCCCCAATCGCAGGCACCGGCAGAATCGTTCCCGGAGCATAGATCTCGGACGTCGCCTGATAGCTCGCACTGAAGTGCCGGAAGATCAATCCCACCGCAACCGGCATGCAAACCACCAGCAGCCCCGGCATCACCATCTCTTTCAGAGCCGCCCCGGTCACGATGTGGACGCATCGCCCATAGTCCGGCTTCGAAGTTCCGGCCATGATCCCCGGATTCTCCTTGAACTGATCGCGAACATCCTTCACGACCATCTGCGCCGTGCGTCCGACTGCCTTGATTGCCATCGAGCTAAAGAGATACGTCAGCATCGCTCCCAGCAGCGCGCCGACGAACACGGGCACCTGTGCAAGATTGATGTTCGTGAAGCTCCACCCCGGCGGCATATACCCGCCTGCAAGATGGACCTTGTCCGTCACGATGACCTTGATCTCCTCTAGATAAGCCGAGAACAGCAGAAACGCCGCCAGCGAAGCCGAGCCAATCGCATAGCCCTTAGTCAGCGCCTTGGTCGTGTTTCCCGCCGAGTCCAGCTTGTCCGTCCGCTCGCGAATCGACTCCGGCTGGTTCGACATCTCGATAATCCCGCCAGCATTATCCGTGATTGGCCCAAACGTATCCATCGCCAGAATGTAGGCCGCACAGCTCAACATTCCCATGGTCGCGAGCGCCGTCCCATAGATTCCCTTTGCGTAATCGGTAATGCCTGCGACGTCACCCAGGCCCTGCACGCCGAAGTAGTAGCTCAACAGCAGCGCCGCCGAGATCACAATCACCGGAAGCGCAGGCGTCTCCATGCCCACGGCCAGCCCGCTGATGATGTTCGTCGCAGGTCCGGTCAGCGAAGCGGCGGCAATCGACTGTACCGGTCTGTAGCGCGACTCCGTGTAGTACTCCGTAATCCACACAAACAGGAAGGATGTGATCAACCCAACCACGCCGCAGCCCAGCAGCCACAGCGGCTTCACCATCGGTCCATCGAGCATCGTATACACCGCGATGGCAAATCCAGCCAGAGCTACGACCGAGGTCAGATAGAAGCCGCGATTCAGCGCCCGCATCGGATCTTCCGTCTCGTTCGCACTCACGACGAAGACCCCAGCGATACTCGCAATCAAATTAATCGCAAGGACAATCAGCGGAAACAGGATTCCCTTCACACCAAACACCGGATAGAGCGCCGCACCCAGAATCATTGCGCCCACATTCTCCGCTGCGGTCGATTCAAAGATGTCCGCGCCGCGGCCAGCGCAGTCGCCCACGTTATCGCCCACAAGGTCCGCGATGACCGCGGGGTTGCGCGGATCATCTTCCGGAATCCCAGCCTCTACCTTGCCTACAAGGTCCGCGCCGACATCCGCAGCCTTGGTATAAATTCCGCCACCCAACTGCGCGAACAACGCCACCAACGAAGCCCCGAATCCAAATCCAACCAGTTGATACGGAACCGTCTGCGGATGCGACAACCCGCCGAACAGAAGAAACAGCGCCCCTACGCCGATCAGCGAAAGCGCTACCACCACCAACCCAGTCACCGCGCCGCCACGCAACGCGATCTGCAGCGCCTTGTTCAAACTCCCACGCGCTGCCGAGGCCGTCCGAATATTTGCGCGAATCGAAACATACATCCCTGTATAGCCAGCCAGCCCCGAGCACACCGCACCCACCAGAAAACTGATCACCGTCTTCATCGCAAACGGAGCCGTTCGCGCAGACATGTGATATCCCGCAAACAGCAGGATCGCCAGAACGACCGCGATTGCTCCGATGGTCCTGTACTGGCGTTTTAGAAACGCCTCGGCGCCTTCACGAATCGCGTTCGAGATCGACTGCATCTCCGGAGTTCCCGAATCGCAGCTAAGTACATGCCGTGCCAGCATCCAGGCTGCAAGCAGCGCCAGCACACCGACGGCTATCGCCATCCAGAGGCAAACAGCCCCGCCATCGCCCGAAATGCCAGCGGATGAGGCTGGAACTTGCACCTGAACGACCACACCCAGAAGGCTTACTACGTCCATGCAAAGGTCTCCTTAGAACTTCAATCTGCAACCAGCTTCACAAAGGCGGCCATTAGAGCATGTGCAATCCAACAGGGTCAATGCACCACGCAGTGAGCATTCCCAAAGCCTCTTCCTCCGCGCGGTAAACCAAAGTAACAGTACGCTCCAATCAAACGCTAGTCTTTCTTCCGCGACGTGCCGATGCAGACATCAACGCAACTGCGAGGTGCATCGTTGTCCGGTCTCAGCAATACCCCTCTCACCCACGACGGCATCACCAGGACAGCGTCTCCGCGCCCATCCGGCATTGCGCTGTCAATGGCCATTCTTCTGCTCCTCCTCTCGCCTCAACTTCACGCACAAGCCGCAACCGCTCCCATCGTTCCCAACCGCTATATCGTCGTCTATCGCAACCATGCCATCCCGATCGATGCAGAAACAAGCACCCGTACCGCCGGGGCTCGCCTGCTTCATCGCAACGAGCGTCTGGGCATCGCCGCCGCCCAATCCCTCGCCGCGACCACTCCTGTCCGCGCCCACAGCAGCCTCGCCGCAGCGCAAAGCGATGCCGAAACGATGCGCCGTCTGGCCGCACAACCCGATGTCCAGTACGTCCTGCACGATCGCATCGTGACCGCCGACCGGCTTACCCTCAAACAGGCGGTCCCAGCCACCTTCAGTGTCATTATTGGTTCAACCACCCAACCTGAAACTTACGATTCCTTCTACACCTCATCCCCCCAGGGCTGGGCCGTCCAGCAGGTAGGCGGCTATGGCAACAACGTTCCCGGAGGCCCTGCTCACGGCCCCTGGGACACCACCATGGGCAAGGGCGTCCGCATCGCCATCCTCGACAGTGGCGTTGACGAAGACCACCCCGACATCGCCCCCAATCTCGATCTAAACCTCAGTGAAATCGATCAGGCGGACTACCCCAGCCCCTGTGACGACGGCACACCTCAAGACCAGGACGGCCACGGCACCTGGACCGCCTCGCTTGCCGCCGGAGCCCTCGGTCCCGGCACCGGAGAGGTCATCGGCGTCGCCCCCGCAGCGACCCTGCTCAACATCAAGGTTCTCCAGCGCATGCCCGACACCAGCGCAGGAAGTAGCGCTTCTATCTCCGACCAATGCACGAGCGGTCAGGCCAGTGGTTTATTAAGTTGGGTCTTGCAAGGCATCGAAGACGCCATCGACAATCATGCCGACACCATCTCCCTTTCCATTGGAGCCACCGTCGATCTCACCACCGGAGAAGGGGCCGGGCTAAAGGCAGCCTTCGATCAGGTCACCAGCGACGCCGCCCAGACAGGCATCGTTGTCGTAGCCTCGGCAGGCAACGACGGCCTCGATCTCTCCAACCCGCGCTACGCCGAGCTTCCGGCACAGTCCAGCGGTGTGCTCGCCATCGAAGCCTCCACCAACCCCAACTGCGCTCAGAATACTGCCGCCGGAGCCACCTGCACGCCCGGCCCCATCGCACTCGCCTACTACAACAATTACGGAGCTCCATTCAACGCCCTCGCCGCCCCCGGAGGCAGCTACCCCGAAGGCGGCGACCTCGCCGTCAGTGGGTGGGTACGCGGAGCCTGCAGCTCCGGCAAACCCTCCACCCTCGACGGGCCGCCGACAGACAGCTCCCACAGCTTCGGCTGTTTCAGCTTTGGCCATACGCCTTACGTGCAGGCCATCGGCACCAGCGCCTCCGCACCTCTCGCCGCCGGTGCGGCTGCGCTGCTGCGTGCCGCACATCCGAACTGGACCGCCGCCGCCATCATCGCCACCCTGCGCGCCACCGCAACTTCCTCCGCCTCGCTGCCCGTCCCCCAGATCAACGCCGCAGCCGCCCTGGCAGTTCCTTAAAGCTGCTAATCCTAAATAACGAACGTCATCTCGACCGAAGCTAAGCGAAGTGGAGAGACCTCTGTATTTCGCCGTTGTCCTTGACGTTGTCTGTTCTTTATCTCCACACCCATAATCTGCACTGACAGCTTGAACAATCCTTATTCCTTCATCCGCTCTTTCACGCTATGGGCGAGCTTCTCAATCTCATCGGCTTTTTTAATCACGTCCAATGAAAGAACATCCTTATTCGTCTTGTCCACATCCTGCTTAAGTTGTGTTGCCAGGGCCAGCAGCTTGTCCGTATCCTCTACCAGCTTCTTCTGGCGATCGCTGTTGCGCGACCGGGCCTGTTGTTCCTGCATCTGCGGCGACACAGACGGCCCCATGGGAGGCATCTCCGGGCCCTGACGTGCTGGGGATGCCTGCTGATCTGACGGAACCTGCGGAGTCATTTGTCCCTTGCAAAGAATTCCCGAAGCCCCTATCAAAAAAACAATGCCAATCGCCGCCGTACGAAGAAGTTTCATACCGCCCCCTCATCTCACGATCCCCTGTGGAATTGCATCCTATTATTTCTGGGCAAATTGCATCCTATCTACAGCTCAAGCATTCTGTTATAGAAGCTCCAGTAATTCTGATCGATAACAGTCAGTCACGAAAGCGAGACGCCACAATCATGCTCCTCCAGGCACTGCCACTGCAAGACGAACGCATCTCCAAAGTCCTCGCGCAAGACTGGCACGACGATGTCATCAATTTTGTCAGCAAAGATTTGCCCCGTCTTGTCTTCATCCTTGTTCTAGCATTCATCCTGCAACGAATTGTCCTGTTCTTCGTCAACCGGATGCGTCTTCGCGCCGACAGGCAGATAGGCAACGCCCAGCGCGCCGCCCAGCTTCGTACCGTGGCGGCCATCGTCAGGGCTACTTCTTATAGCCTGATTGGTTTCATCGTCCTTCTGCATGTGCTGTCGGTCTTCGACATCAATCTCATGCCCTTGCTCGGCTCTGCCGCCGTCCTCGGTGTCGGCATCGGCCTCGGTGCGCAGTCCATCTTCAAGGACATGCTCAATGGCATCTTCATCCTCGTGGAAGATCAGTACAACGTAGGCGAAGTCGTAAAAATCGCCGGACTTCAGGGCACTGTCGAAGACCTTACCCTGCGCCTCACCCGCGTCCGCGACAGCGACGGCACCCTCTATATTGTCCCCAATAGCCAGATCGCCACAGTATCGAACCTCTCCCGCGACTACTCCCTTGCCACGCTCAACGTCAGCGTCGATGCCAGCGCCAATCCCGATAAAGTCATCGCCGTCCTCCGCGCCGTCGCCACCAGCGTCCGCAACGACTCCGCGTTCCGAGATATCGCCATCGCCGATCCCAATATCCTCGGCGTCGACAAGATCGAAGGCCGAGCCGTCACCTATCCCGTCCAGATCCGCGTTCGCGCCAACCAGCGCGATCCTATCCTCCGCGAGTTGCGCCGCCGCATCATCATCGCCTTTGAGAAGGAAGGCATCCCGCTGGGCAACGATCCCGCCAACATGCTGATCCTGCGCGCACCCAACCCCACCGCACCACCCGCGCAGCAGCCCCTCATCGGCAGCTAGAGGGTACAGACCGGAGGAAATGATGAAGGTAATGCAAACCGTCGTTACCGCAAGCGGTCTGATGCTGCAAGCCTCCGAACATCCCGTGCCAACGCCGGGTCCCGGAGAAGTGCTCCTTCGCGTGCGCGCAGCCGGAGTCATCACGGCAGAGCTGCTCTGGCAACCGACGACGCACAAAGCCGATGGATCACCACGAACCAACGCCATCCCCACGCATGAGTTCTCAGGCGACATCGCAGCGTGCGGCGAAGGCGTTAGCTCATTCTCCAAAGGACAAGCCATCTACGGCATGAACGACTGGTATCAGGAGGGCGCGCTCGCCGAATTCACCGTCGCCCCAGCCACATCCATCGCTCTGCGGCCAAAATCACTATCGTACGAGCAAGCAGCCACCGTACCCATCGGAGCCCTCACTGCATGGCAGGCGCTCACCACGCAAGGCCATCTCCAGCCGCAGCAGCGCGTGCTGATTCACGGCGGAGCAGGCGGCGTCGGCTTCTTTGCCGTGCAGTTCGCAAAGTCGCTCGGCGCCTACGTCATCGCAACGGCATCTCAAGACACCGTTCCATTTGTCGAAGGCCTCGGTGCCGATCAGGTATTCGACTATCGCGCCACCCGGTTCGATCAGGAACTCCGCGATATCGACCTCGTCGTCGATACCGTAGGCGGCGAGATGCTTGCCCGCTCCTGGAGCGTCCTTCGTGCTGGCGGACGCGTCGTAACAGCCGTATCCAGCATCCCGGACGACGCTCCACAAAAAATCAAGGACGCTTTTTTTCTCGTTCACCCCGACGGCAAACGGCTGGACGAGATCGCCAGCCTTCTCGATGCCGGAAAGCTACAGACCTTTGTGAAGACGGTCGTGCCCTTGCAAGAGGCCGAACAGGCATACAACCCATCCCTTCCATCTGCCCTGAGATACGGAAAAACCGTAGTCGCCGTAGCTCCCTGAGCTATTCGCTGTTCTCAGCTCCAGCGTGCCCAGCACGGTCGTCTTCTCCGCGCCAAGCACGGTCGTCTTCTCCGCGCCAAGCACGCTGCTCATCACCACCAGTATCCAATTACGCCCCCTATAACGCATGATTCATCGCCGCGATCAACTCATCCACCGTGCGCACCGGAGGCAGGCAACCTCTCCCCGTGCAGATCACCGCAACACTTCCATCATTGATTCCAGGCAGATGCGGTAGCGTCTCAGCCAGCGCTGGAGGCAGAGCGCTCAACTGCTCCCTGCGCAGCCGAACCACGCTCTTGTTCACCGCATACCGGGCCAGCGCCACCGCTTCCAGCCGCCGCGCCTCATCGTCGTCGCCGATCACGCAGACCTGCACCGTCCCCAGCAACAGCCGCTGCAAAGCCAGACCGTAGCTCGCGGCATAGAGCCCGAAGTGCTCCACCACGCCAGCAAATGTCTCCAGCGTCTCCAGCGCCATCACCGCATACTCCTCGCGGTCATTCAGCGCCGCCAGCCGCAACAGCAAAGCCGCCGCCACAGGGTTCGCAGCAGGCGTCGGAGAATCCTGCAATGGCTTACGCCGCGTTACCAGAGCGCCCAGCCGGACCTCTCCCTCCGCCGGAGCTTCGGTATCGAAGAACGCCAGCCCCGTCTTGTCATGGAACCGCGCCACCGCGCTCGCCGTAATCTCTTCGGCAGCCGTGTAATAGCGCAACTCCCCAGTAGCCTCCCACGCATCGAGAGCAGCGTGCCCCACAAATACATAGTCATCGAGCACCCCGGCCACACGCGCAGCACTACCGCCACTCTCGCCATACGCCACCACATGCGCCATGCCCTTGCCTGCATCCCACGCCTCGCGCAGCACACGGTCCAGCGACTTCAGCGCGAATGCTTTCACCTCCGGCAGATCGAGCACACGCCCCGCCTCAAGATAAGCAGAGATCATCATCCCGTTCCACGCCACATAAACTGTCTTGTCTACATAAGGAGTGGGCCGTTCCAGCCGCGCCGCATATAGCTTCTTCTTCGCCGAAGCCAACCGCTCCCGCGCCACCTCCACCGTCACATTATTCGCTCGCGCCACATCCTCCAGCGTCACCCGAACATGCAGCACGTTCTTCAGCGGATCGTGATGCATGTCACCAATCTCGCCGATGTCGTAATACGCGCCCGCAACAGCCAACTCCTCTGCAGTGAGAACCGCATCCGCTTCATTGCGAGTCCACGTAAAGTAATCGCCGTCATCCTCAAGCGAAAAGTCGGCATCCTGCGAAGCATAAAATCCGCCCTGCTCGCGGTCGCTCAGCCACTCATCGATCCACAGGATCATCTCCCGCGCCACCCGCGCAGACTCCGGCTCGACAAATGTCTGGTACGCATGAACATAGTTCTTCAACAATTCGCTGTTGTCATAGGCCATCTTCTCGAAGTGCGGCACCACCCATCCCTCATCGACCGAGTAGCGATGAAATCCGCCCGCAAGATGGTCATAGATTCCCCCCTGCGCCATCTTCTGCAACGTCACCATCGCCGCCGTCTTTGCAGCCTCATTTCCCCCGCCTCGCGAAGCCGTATCCAGCAGCAGATCGATCGCCCCCGAATGAGGAAACTTCGGCTGCGATCCAAAACCACCCGACCGCGGATCGAACTGCTTCACCGCCGATTCCACCAGCTTCTGCACCAGCTCTGGCCCCGGATTCCCTGCCCGTCCCATGAACGATTCGTTATGCTCAATCGCCGCAATCACGCTCGCCGCTGACTCATTCACCTGATCGCGCTGCTTCTCAAACGCCTCCGCCATCGTCAGCAGCACCCGCTGAAAACCCGGCCGGCCATGCTGGTCCTGAGGCGGAAAATAAGTCCCTCCAAAGTAAGGCTTGCCATCAGGCGTAAGAAACGCGGTCAACGGCCACCCGCCCTGTCCACTGATCGACGACACTGCCGCCTGATAGCGCGCATCCACATCGGGCCGCTCATCGCGGTCCACCTTCACCGGAATGAAATGTTCATTGATGACCTTCGCGGTCTCCGCATTCTCATACGACTCGCGATCCATCACATGACACCAGTGGCACCACACCGCGCCAATATCCAGCAGAATCGGCTTGTCCTCAGCCTGCGCCTTTGCGAACGCTGCCTCACCCCACTCCTGCCAATCCACCGGTTGATGCATCGCTGACCGCAGATAGGCCGAAGCCGCCCGCTCCAAAGAATTCTTCTTCTCGCTCATACCTAAAGTCTAGAGCACCACGAAGGTCTCTCTATAAACCGCTCCTCAATATGCGAATTTATTTCCTAAACTCGCTCGCCATCCCGTTGCCAGGTGGCAAATTCCTTCTCAAAATTGATCCCATTTTGCATATCGCAGAAAGCATCTCAGCAAATAGCTCCATTAAGTCATAACTCCACTTCGCGAGGCCTGCGTATGCGCTATTCCCCGCTTTTATCTTCCTTAGCCCTCTTGGGTGTCTTGGTGATATCTGCCTCGGCCCATGCTGACACCTTCAACTTCTCCGCCACCGGTTCCTCCGGCCCATTCAGCGGATCAGGAGTTTTAACCGCATCCCCTCAGGGCGGCGGCGAATACCTGATCACCGACATCACTGGCACCGGCGTCACCGGTTTGACCGCACCCGGTGGCTTCAACGGAAATGACAACCTGCTCTTCCCTTCAGCAACGCCAACCCTCGATTCCCACGGCTTCAGCTTCACCGAGATCAACGGCCCCGACCACTACGATGTGAATATCTTCAACGACGGCAGCGGCTACTTCGCCTATCTCGATGACGAGGACAACTTCACCCAAACCGTTCCCGTAACCTTTTCAGTGGCTACGGCAGCAACGCCGGAACCCTCCACCTTTATTCTTCTGGGCACAGGAATCCTGGGCCTGGCAGGCGCAACGCGGCGCAAACTCTTTCCCGCGTCCTAAAGAGGAGCCTCCATCACAAAGGCTGCCTTGCAAAAGGCAGCCTCTTTTTTGCGACCTCAACCATGGCGAACTCCGATCAACGCCACCAGTCCGAGCGCACCTCAGTCCCCTGCACCACCTCTGTCGGACGCCCCGGTTCCGGCATCCATAGCAGGATCTCCTGCTGCGCGGCGAGCTCCAGCAATCTCTCTGTCGGCTGTCTCCATCCATGCAGCGCCAGGTCGAACAGCCCCCAGTGGATCGGCATCATCAACCCTTTGCCGCCCATCGCTGCAAAAGCGCGGGCTGCACCGTCCGGCCCCAGGTGAATCTCTGCCCACAGCTCGTGGAAGGCCCCAATCTCCAGCATCGTCAGATCGAATGGCCCATAGGTCGCTCCGATCTCGGCAAAGCCGTCCCACCACCCCGAGTCCGCACCAAAGTAAACCTTGTGCGCCGCACTCTTCAGCACAAACGCGGACCACAACGTCTCGAACCGGTTGCCCATCTTCCTGCCAGAGAAGTGGCGAGCAGGCACCGCCGTAATCTCAAGCGCTCCGTCGGCAACCGTTACACTTTCGGTCCAGTCCAACTCCGATATCCGCTCTCTCTCCACACCGAACCGCTGCAAGATCCCGCCAACGCCCAGCGAGGTCACCCAGCGCGCCTGCTTCATCGAATCCATTCGCGACAGCTTGCGAATCGTCGTCTCTCCCAGATGGTCGTAGTGATCATGCGACACCAGGGCTACATCGATGCGGGGGAGCTGCTCCAACAACAACGGCGCCGCGAAAAATCGCTTCGGTCCGGCCCATTGCACCGGAGACGCCCTCTCATCCCAAACTGGATCGATCAACACATTGGTTCCGTCAATCTCAACCAGCACGGACGAGTGCCCCATCCACGTCACCCGCAGTCCACTCGCCGGAGGCAGCCGATACGTCTCCACCTCCGTCTTGAACGGTCCAAGAGGCTGCCGAGGCACCTTCTCTTCTTTGTTTCTTATATAGAGCGGGAGCACCTTCAGGATCGTGCTCCACTCTCCCACACTGGTCAGCACAGGGTTCAGAAACTTCTGTCCCGATCGTCTCGCGTTCTGCAACATCGTCATATCTGATTCGATGCTCTCATCGACCGTCAGTCGATTCTTATTTCGAAGATGGCCAGCCTGCCCCAACTTCGTTTGATTGAGCTTAACAAAAAAGAGGGTCCGGAAATCCGGACCCTCTCCACTCCACCTCTTACTGAGCAGGCGGAGCGGGATTCTCTACAATCGGCTTCGCCGTAGCCGGGGGCTTGGGGGCCGTCAACCCCGGAATCACCGGAGCCTGCGCCACATCGCCCTTCGCCACGTCCGTAATGCTGATGCCGTACTTGTCCAGCGTGTTCGAGAGAAGCTGCGACAACGCCGCCCTGTCCTTCGCATAGACCGCTGTGTCCGAGATCAGCGTGTTTACCGCAACCGCAAGGTTCCGCTCCTGCTGTAGCACGTTGGCCGAGGTCGAAGCGCCCAGCTTGTACTTCTTCTGCTCGGCATCGAGGCTCTGCAGCGCATAGTCCTGCCCTGCCTGCGCCGCCTTCACCTGCGCCCGGTCATTGGTCAATGCATATTGTCCGTTGATGACGTTGATCCGGACCTGCGTATAAAGCTGTTGCAAACGCATCTGCGACTGCCGATACTCCATCTGCGACCGTGCCTGATCGGCTTGCGCCGTCCGGTTGCGCAGCGTAATCGTGATGTTCACGCCAACGCCCTTGTCCGGGCTCGAACTGTCGAACATGCTGCCAAACGTATTTCTATAACTGATCGGCGCCATCGGCGGGCACGGTGCGGTGGGATCGCTGAAGTTGCAAATCTGCGTCGGATTCTGAGCACCGCCAAGTCCGCTTCCACCGTAGAACGCATACGCATCCACGGTCGGCAGCAAGCCGTTCTTCTCTGCCTTAATGGTGATTTCGTTGTTCTTCATATTCAGCACGGCCTGTTCGATCTGAGGATTATCGGTGAAAGCCTGTTTCACCAGGTCTTCCACGGACATATCTTCCTCAGGCAGACGGTCAAGGCTCACACGGTCCGTTGGAATGACCGGTGCGCTCGAAAGCTGCGGGTCGTTCAAGTTCCGCGCAATCGCCTGCTTCATAATCAACTGCTGATACTCCAGGTTCGACTGCGAAGCGACCAGCGCCTGCTTATCGGTTGCCACAGCGGCATCGGAGTTCACCACGTCCAGCGGTGCCAACGTTCCGATCTCCAACTGCTTCCGGTTGTCCGAGGTCAGTTGCGTGCTCTGCGCCAACGCCCGTTCCTTCGCCTGCTCATCTTCATACGCGCTCACCAGCCCCCAGTAGATGTTCTCCACTTGGTTGACCGTATACAAAAGCTGCTGCCGGAAGGCCGAGTCAGTAATCCTGCGGTTGTTCTTCGCCTGTATGACAAAGCGCCCATTGATCCCCCAGCCAAACCCCTGCAACAGATGTTGGGTCGCGGTTGCGCGGAAGCTGGAATTCAATTGCGGGCTATAGCTTGAAAACGGATTATCCGTCGTGACCCGGGTATTATCGAAGGTCACGTTTAACAAAGTTCCTGTAACAAAACCCTGCTGGTATGCGAAGTTGTAAGTCCCCGTGTCCGTCGTCAACTGGGGAAGGCCACCGCTGAACAGCGTATTGCTCTGCTGCTGCTTCAGGTCCTCATACTCCAGTTGTCCAGTCAACACCGGGTCGCGCAGTTCAGGAGCCGGGCCTCCGCCGTTCGTGGTCAACACCAGGCCCGAAGCGCCCGCGCCGGCCCCGCCAGCCGCAGCCGAGGTTCCACCCGGCCCGCCGCCCGACGTCACCGTCGTACCCGAACCGCCGATCGTGTTCGTCACGATGCCTGCCGGAGCACCAAGCAACGACGAGCCAGCCTTCGCCCGCAGAATATCCGTATCTGCTATGTCGAGATTAAGCCGCGCAATCGCGATATCGTAGTTGTTCTCCAGCGCCAGCGTCACTGCGTCCGACAGGCTTAGATAGATCTTGCCGTCCCGCATCAGCGCGTCCAGGTTCGACGTATTCTCCAGCCGAGTCTCAGGCACATTGGTCGCCGTATAAGGTGCAAGCGGGTTCCAGAAGTGGCTCTTCGGCTGCGAGTAGTCATGGCTCGTGCCCCGCAGAAAGAGCGGCTCGGTCAGCTTCGGCTGCGGAGCCTGCGGCAATCCGGGCCTCCCGGTCGTGTCGTTCACCACCGTCTGTGGCGTCGCCGGTGCGGTAGGATTCGTCTGTTGCGCCAGTCCTAGTTGCGTATTCACGCTCATCAGCAACAGTCCAATACTCGCTGCCGCCTGCATGTCCCTTAATCTCACGATGGCTCTCCAACTCTTCCCTGGCTCGTTCGCCAGCTCTTCCCCCGGCGCTGCCCTTTTGCACAGGCAACTGCTCCGGAGTCCTTCAACCCTCAGCAACCCGGCAAAAATCCACAGGGCTACCCTCTACTTCCAACTTTTCCAATTCACTTAAGACGCGCCGCCGGTTCCACTCGATTCTTAAAGAAAGCTAAAGCCTTGATTCGGCAAACCGGACATGGGCAGTAATACGCACCCATCTGCCGCTTCGTTCCCGGCACCTGCCAAATCTTTGCCTGATTTTCAACTGGCCAAGTATACCAACCCCATTTCCGCCCTGAAACACAAACCTTTTAGGCCGGTAGAATCATCCCAATCCAAATGACCCCCTCGCTGCCCCTCTCGACCGAAGGCAGCGCTTTTGCCACCGTAGCGGAGAGGCGGCCGTATTTTGCCTTTGCAGGCTCTTATTCCGATCCACCAGAAACAATTTCTAAAGCCCCAACTCGCTCAACCCCGGATGTCCATCCGGACGCCGTCCAATCGGCCAGTGAAACAGCCGCTCCGACTCCAAAATCGGCACATCGTTGATGCTCGCATGACGAACCTTCATCAACCCCTTCTCATCGAACTCCCAGTTCTCATTCCCATAAGAACGAAACCAGTCACCCTCCACATCGTGCGACTCATACGCAAACCGCACCGCAATCCGGTCAACATCAAACGCCCAAAGTTCCTTGATCAGCCGATACTCCAGCTCCTTGCCCCACTTGCGCGCCAGAAACTCGACGATCTGCTCCCGGCCGGTAACGAACTCCGACCGGTTCCGCCATCGGCTGTCCACGCTGTAGGCCAGCGAAACCCGCTGCGGGTCCCGCGAATTCCATCCATCTTCTGCCAGCCGGACCTTCTGGATCGCAATCTCATGTGTAAACGGCGGTACAAGTGCGACATTCGCTGCCATAACATCCCTCCCCAAAGAACTCTTCTTTCCCCCATCCTAGAGCCTGTTTCTCTTCGTCGTATTTGTTGGCCGCCTGAAAACTCGAATTCAGCCAGCGCAACTCCAGGTGATATTCTCAATCGCACTACCCATCCCGGTAGAATTCATTCGCTGTTGCAGCAAGGAGATTCAGTCATGGGCTTTTTGGAAGATGCAGAAAAAATCGCGGGAGCTGTGGTCGCAGTCGAAGGGGCCAAGAAGTTGGATCCGAATGCATCGATCCTGACCGAAGGCGCGGCAGCCGTTGCCGGCTTTGAAGGTGCCGGAGCCATCGCTGATCACTTTGAAAAAAAGGACGACAATAACGGCTAACCAAGCCAGGGCTATATCCCATCCATATCCTGCATCGTTGCGTTCTCCGCGACAGCTTGGGATATGTCGATCGAGGAGCCTCAATCTGTTCTGAAAAAGAGAAGCGGCAACAGCGGACTCGCTGTTGCCGCTTCTCTTTCTATACCATCTTGTCTTTGTCGCAGCGAGAAGGTGGCAGCATGAGCGCGTCGAAGATCCGATTCGCCACCATCTTCAAAGTATGGTCGGTCAGAAGATTGGGCATCAGCCTCGTTTCAACCGCAAGAGCGGTCAACAAGGGATGCAGCGCCTGAATCGCCACCGAGCGATTCAGGCTATCAGGTCCCTCCCCCGGTGACCCGAGAAGTCCGATAAGCTCTTTCTCCCGGCTTCCCGGTATCACCTCGTCAAAATATCTCTGAAGTTTCTCTTTGGATTCCGGATGACGAATTGCAAAGAGTTTGAACTCCAGAAAAAGCAGCGCCCATGCCGGGTCTTCGGTCAGCCTCAGGTAAAACTGCCGAAAAGCTTCAAGATTTTCTTCGGTACCTGTCGATCTCGCAAGCATCTCCGCCATCTGCGTTCTGTAGCCCTTTGTACGCTGTTCGATCAGCGCAAGAAAGATGTCTTCCTTGCTCTTGAAATGAGCGTAGATCGCCCCTTTTGTACGACCGGCAAGCGACGCAATTTCGCCCAGCTCCGCCCCCTCATATCCGTCCCGCACAAAGATCGTCTCCGCGGACTGCAGCAACAGCTCTCGCGTCTCTTTGGTCCTGAGCTCGTGTTTATTAATTTTCTTATCCGTCATCTTTGGTTCCTATCCTAAATCTCCGGGCAAAAGGTATCGGCACTAAAATCTTATGTTCGGGCCTGTGTCTGCAATCGCTCCAATTCGCGGACCCTCGCCCGCAACTCTTCATTGCGAGAGAGCAGGTCACAGGTGATCTCCTGAAGCCTCTTGAGACGATGTCTCAATTCGATCTCAGAACGCTCGTTCTCAAAGTCATCATCTCTCATGGTCGACATCCATCTTCCCGTTCCGGTAATGGCGTCATGCGAAATCAATCCTCGCGTCGATGGCCCACTTCCACGCGAGGATCGATTCACAAAGCCCTTTCAGAGATGCCGGTTCAAGACTGCATCAACAAACTGTCCATCACGGAATGGCCCTGTCTTTCATGACGCGCTTTCAAGGATGCCTCCGCAGCAGGCATTGCTCGTCG
Organism: Granulicella sp. L56; assembly: GCF_009765835.1. NCBI lineage: Bacteria > Pseudomonadati > Acidobacteriota > Terriglobia > Terriglobales > Acidobacteriaceae > Granulicella > Granulicella sp. L56. The sequence goes on from NZ_LMUS01000001.1 coordinate 88,001, forward strand.
CCGACTTTAAAAGAGTGCTGTCAGCACTATTGTTCAGCGCTTTAGAGTATTTTTTGGCAAGCTTTTTGGCGACAGTGGTAGCGACATTAGTGCTCTCTGTCTCTCCACGCACGGTCGCTTTAATCTGCTCCTGCATCTTAACTCTGCCTAAAGGATCGGTTACGGTGACCTCGAACTTCATCTGGGTCGTGCTCACGAAGAAACCGACTGGCCCCAAAATGGCTCGCTTGACTTCGCTTCCCCGCTGAAACCCGCTGATCGAGAGTTGCATCGTCTCCTGTGGGCATCCCAGTTGGGCATTGTTCTCTCCGTCACGAAACACATGGTTGATTTCTTTTACCTGTTGAAGCTGGTGAAGAAGGCGTTCGTAGACGAGCGTGCGATACGCGGCAGGCACTTCCACCTGGTTCCAGATCGGCGTCAGGAGAAGCACACTATGTGGGCGCACAGAACTACCCTGGCACAGGTTGTTTTGAGGTTCTTGGGCAACAATCGGCGTCTTGGCAAAACTCTCCAGCGCGCGGGCCGCTTCATTTGCTGGCAAAAAGAAGACGGCTCCATGATGTCCGCCCCGGTCATCGGTAAACTCTACCGTCAACAGATCGACCCGATGGTGCATCACCATCGCCGCGGCAACTCCGCCGCCGTCTGGGATGACTGCTCTCAGAATCTGCCCCTTTTTACCCCATAGTTCCACCCTCTCGTCGCCTGCACTCACCGAGACGACCGAGTTCCTCGGAATCATGGCTCTGCTGGCTTTTCCCGTAAAACTGAGCCCGGCCGCCGACAAGGTCAAACTTCCCTTGTCCTTGGGCTTGGCGTCAGGAAAACCATAGATATGCTGGACACCACCTGAGGTCCATTCGACTGCCTGAGACTGTGGGTCATCGGCCTTTGGGCCAGGTTGGGTTGAGGCGGCTTTCACCGGATAAACAGCAAACAAAAGAACATGAACAGAAAACAGCAAGGTAGCGCCGGTCAGAGTTCTCACAAAGTCACCTCTTTATAAAATACCTACTGGTAGGTATATATATTACTCAAACAAAGATTGCAATAAAAATCCCTAACCGTCCATCATTTCTTGCATGTCCTTGCCGTAAACCGAAGAACCTATCGCCCCAGGCTGCTCTGTCATTCGTACGATCAGCTTCAACCGTGCGGTAGTTCGCTCTCAGAACCTGTCTAACAAACTCTAAAAGTTTCATCGAAACTCAAAAACTACGTCATCTCGACCGAAGCCGCGCAGTTTATCGCACGGCGCAGTGGACAAGCGCTTATGGCCTTCCCCGTTCCTGCCAAACCGGACGCCGGGGGCATCGCTTGGCAGATCAACATAATTTTTCTCAACCCCCAACCTGGCCGTGCTACGATTTCGCGAACTTCAAAGTGTCTCGACTCAAGCGTTTAGACATTGGGCCCCGTCACTCAAATCAAAACTGAGGTGTAGAAATATGCCACTCTCGAAACGTGCAGCAGCAGAGTTCTTCGGTACCTTCTGGCTGGTCTTTGGAGGCTGCGGCAGCGCAGTCATCGCTGCAGCCTATCCCCAGCTCGGCATCGGCTTTGTCGGAGTCGCGCTGGCCTTTGGCCTTACCCTGCTGACCATGGCCTTCGCCATCGGCCATATCTCAGGCTGCCATCTGAATCCCGCCGTATCCATTGGCCTGTACGTCGGCAAGCGCTTCGCTGCCCGCGATCTGCTGCCGTATATCATCGCCCAGGTGGCGGGCGGAATCGCCGCTTCCGGAGTGCTTTACCTGATCGCCAGCGGCAAAGAGGGCTTTAGCCTCGCCGGCGGATTTGCCTCGAACGGATACGGCGCCCACTCGCCCGATCACTATTCGCTGGCTGCCTGCTTTATTGCAGAGGTCGTGCTCACGGCATTCTTCCTTCTGGTCATCCTCGGCTCGACCGACGAACGCGCACCCAAAGGCTTCGCGCCCATCGCGATTGGCCTGTGCCTGACGTTGATCCACCTGATTAGCATCCCCATCACCAATACTTCGGTCAACCCTGCTCGCAGCACGGGGCCCGCTTTGTTTGTCGGCGGATGGGCGACCAGCCAGCTTTGGCTGTTCTGGGTAGCGCCGATCCTTGGGGCTATCATTGGCGGGCTTATCTCGAACTTCTTCTTCGCCACGCCGCAGGAGCCAGTGCGCGAAGAGATGGCACGAGGGTAGAAAAGGTCAGCCGCTGAGTGAGCCCATCCCTTAGCGGCTAAAACCACATGACAATGGGCGACAGCAGTCCGTAACCGTTAAAATAGCAGTGGAGAGGTTACAGAAATAAAAATGTAACCGCTCCACTGCTATTTTAGTGGTTACATGCAGATGCCAGCACCCGCGCCTGTCTTTAATCTCTACGAACTTACTTCGACGACCGGCGTCGTCCTCAGTGCGCTGCGCCGAGCAATCAGCATCACCACCCCACCCACAACCATCGATCCGATCGCCGCCATCTGGGCGTTGCTCATGCCCCAATACAGCTTGGGATTGATGCGGACGAACTCGACCAAAAAGCGACCCAGTCCGCTCAGAATGAGATACAGCCCGGTCAGCCAGCCGATAGGACGGAGCTTGCTGCCCAGTTTCCATAGCAGCCACGCCAACGCCAAGCCGAATAAAAGCTCGTAGATCGGAGTCGGCTGCACCAGCGCATTCGGCGGAGTAGGAGGCACCAGCGCATTCTTCGCCATGTGAACTCCCCACGGCAGCGTGGTATTGATTCCGTAGTCGCCATCGCCCGAGGTGAGGCAGCCGATGCGGCCTACACCGTAGCCAATGGCTGCCGCTGGCGTCGCCAGATCGAGCATCCGCACCGAAGCGAACCACTTCTTCGCGCCGCTCGGTTTGGCCTCCCAGCCCTGCCACATCAGCATGGCGATTCCAGCGGTGAGGCCGCCGAACCATGCAAAACCAGCCTGAAACCAGTGCAGAAAATCGACCAGAATATCGAGCGGATGGCCCCAGCCGGGAGCCACGATCTGTGCCATCGCCGCGCGAAGCTCGGAGACGTTCTCCAACTCGTGCCAGGCTTTAGCGCCGAGGATGCCTGCGATCACGACGAAGGCCACGACCGTCAAGGCGTCGGCATCGACTTTATTTCGCACAAAGTTTTTGTGCAGCACTACTGTCGCTACAACCGCGGCTAGCCACAACAACAATCCAAACGTGCCCAGATGCACTGGGCCAATATCAATATAGGGATACATACGCCTCGCTGGTTCAAGTATATCGACCCTTTCCCTAATGCCCTATTCGCGCTAACCTGACGATTATGGCCAACAGTTTTCCTGCTTTTCCCCATGCCTCCGGAATGGAAGTCCTCTTTTCGAAATCTCAGATCGCCGATCGCGTTCACCAGATCGGCGAGCAGATCTCTGCTGACTATGCCGACACCTCCATCGTCCTGATCGGCGTCCTCAAGGGCGCGGCCATCTTTCTTTCCGATCTTGCACGAGCTATTAAGGTGAACAACACCTTCGATTTTGTCGCGGTCTCAAGCTACGGGCCTGCCAAGATTTCAAGCGGAGTCGTCCGCCTTATCAAGGACATCGACAATCCTATTGAAGGAAAACATGTAATTTTGGTCGAAGACATTCTTGATACAGGACTTACGCTGAGCTATCTGCGCGGCATGATGCTGCAGCATAAGCCGGCTTCGCTGAAGATTGCGACTTGTTTGGATAAGCCGGAGCGGCGGCTGGTGCCGATTGAGGCCGATTACGTGGGGTTTAAGATTCCAAATCAGTTTGTAGTGGGTTATGGCATGGACTATGCCGAGCACTACAGGAATGTGGAAGATATTCGGCTTTTTCCGGAAGAGGCTGTTGGGCATTAATTTGTGGCTTGTCTGGAAGGCGCATAGGTCGGGCTTTCAGCCCTTGAATTTCCTGCCTTTTAGGTTTCATGGGGCTGCGCCCCATGCTGGTATAGACCGCGCCTTCAGCGCGAAGTTCGTTCCTTTCGCTCATCCTCGATGAATCAACGGCTTTATCCGAAATTACACTCCAGGGCAAAGCGAAATACAGGGGTCTCTCCACTGCGCTGCGCTCCGGTCGAGATGACGTGTATTTGTGGGGGAAACGGCACTTGGATCGAGTAAAACGCAGATTCCCTTCGGGAATGACAAACAAGAAAAAGCCGCACCCGAGAGGAATGACAAACAAAGGAATCTACGCCTGAGAAGAAGTAGCTATAAGGCCGAATTCCGCTGCCAGCAACTCGTAGCTTCGCAAGCGGGTGGGGTGGTCCCAGACGATCGTATTCACCACGATCTCTGCGATGCCGAGGGCGTCCGCCATGTGTTCGAGGTTGGCCTTCACCTTTGCTGGAGTGCCTGCGAAGTAGCGCGGCCATTCTCCGGACTCGGTTGTGGGATTTCCAAGGAGCTTCAACTCGCGCTGGGCGTCTTCGGGAGAGGCGATGGGGCTGCGATCACCCTGGCGGATGCGCCATTGCAGCAGGCGGACGCTGGTGGCCAGGTAGTCGGCCTCCTCCTGCGTAGGGGCGCAGATGGCTCCGACGGCTACCATTGCTTCTGGTTCGGAGCGGTAGCGGCTGGGGGTGAAGCGGTGCTGATAGGTCTCGATGGCGGCGCGGGAGGACTCGCCGCTGAAGAAGTGGGCGAAGGCGTAGGGCAGGCCGAACTCGGCTGCGGCGGAGGCGCTCCACAAGCTGGAGCCAAGCATCCAGACGTCGGGACCGCCGGGCATCTGCGGTGAGACGCGGATACGAGCAAACGGGTGTTGCTGGGGAAAGTCCTGCGCGAGGAAGGCGAGCAACTCGCTGACCTGATCGGGAAAGTCATCGAGCATCTTGGTGCTGCGGTCGCGCTTGAGGGCGAGGGCTTCCATGGGGCCGCCGCCGGGAGCGCGGCCAATGCCGAGGTCGATGCGGCCGGGATAGAGGGCGTGGAGAGTGCGGAAGACTTCGGCCACCTTCAGCGGAGTGTAGTGCGGCAGCATGATGCCGCCGGAGCCGAGACGAATCTGCTTTGTCTCCGCGCCGATGCGGGCGAGCAGAATCTCCGGCGCCGTGCAGGCGAGGGTGTCCATGGCGTGATGCTCGGACATCCAGAAGCGATGGTAGCCGAGCTGATCGACCTTGCGGGCCAGTTCGACGGAGTTTTGAAGAGCCTGTGCCGGGGTGCTTCCAGCGGGGACGGGTGATTGGTCCAATATAGAGAGCTGTAAGGCCTTTGCCATGGGTATTGGATGGTCTCGAGGTGCTGAAGGACACATTGCTGCTTGTCTGCGTTGGTGACACTCTATCCTTATGAGCGTCAATGAGATGTCGCGGTGATACGGCATACGGCTTCCACAGGCGATCTCCGGCCAGTTTTTATCCCGGTATGATAGAAATTACGCGGCAGGGAGACTTCCCCCTTTGCCGAAGGAGCATGATTGAGCACCTTGTCTATCGCTGAACCCCTCCCCAGTGGGCCTGAGCACTTCGACGCGGCAGCGTTTGCCGCCCATACCCTTTCTTCTTCGCAGAATCTTGCGGCAGTGCTGGACCATACGCTCCTGAAGCCGGACGCCACGCGCAGCCAGGTGCTGCAGCTTTGCCATGAGGCCGCCGAATATCGCTTTGCCTGCGCCATGGTCAACCCGACCTGGGTCTCGCTGGCGGCAGCCGCGCTGAGCGGCACCGGAATTCCGGTCGGCGTTGTGGTTGGATTTCCGTTGGGAGCGACGCTGTCGAGCTCGAAGCGCGATGAGACCACCCGCGTCATTAAGCAGGGCGCGCATGACGTGGATATGGTGCTCAATATCGGATTGTTGAAGTCCGGGCAGACCGCCGACTATGAGGCGGTAAAGCAGGATATTCGTGGCGTGGTCGAACTGGCCCATGCGGCTGGAGCGATTGTGAAGGTGATCCTTGAGACCTGCCTTTTGAGCTTTGAAGAGAAGCTGCGCGCCGCCGATCTGGCGTTGAGCGCGGGAGCGGATTTTTTGAAGACCAGCACAGGGTTTTCGACCGGGGGAGCGACGGTAGACGACATTGCTTTGCTGCGCGGGCAGGCCGGACGACGGGCTGGCGTAAAGGCTTCTGGAGGCATCCGGTCGCTGGCCGATGCGACCGCGATGCTGAAGGCGGGAGCCTCGCGGATTGGGGCCAGTGCCAGCGTGAAGATCATCGCTGAACTTGCCGGTGGGGTCGCTTAACCTGGCAATCAGGAAGGCTTAACACTGATTTACACCGATGACACCGATTAGAAACAGGTTCGGCGCTGCGTCCTGCACCAAAGTTGAAACTCCACTTCCCCTGACTCACCGTAGTATCATCGCCTCTTCCCATGCCTACCGCTGACAAGCCGCGCCGAACCACTCCCCCCGCTGCGCCAGCGCCGGTTGAGACCCCGCAGCACCAGTTCGAAGGAGACTACCGTCCCACGGCGGAGGAGGGCGCTCCCGTTGCACGGCCTACGAATATTCGGGTGGAGCCTCTGCAGGTGGATTTTCTCCACAATATCGCGGATGCGCTGAACTCCACGCTTGACCTGAATACGCTGATGCACCGGGTGGCCGACCTGGTCCGCGCTGTCATCGACTATCGGATCTTTGCGATCCTGCTGGTCAATGACCGCACCAACGAACTGTGGATGCGCTTTCAGACCGGACATGCTCCCGAGGTGGAGCGCCTGCGCATCAAGATTGGGCGCGGAATCATCGGACAGGCGGCTCTGCAACGCAAGTCGCTGCTGGTGGACGACGTATCCAAAGACGAGCACTACATCAGCGCGAACCCGAATGTGAAGTCGGAGCTGGCGGTGCCGCTGCTGGTGAAGAACAAGGTCATCGGCGTGCTCGATATCGAGTCGGAGACGCTGGGGTACTTTACGACGGAGCATCAGCGGCTGCTGGAACTGGTGGCCTCGCGCATGTCGATCGCGATTGAGAATGCGCGGCTTTATACGCGGGTCTCGCGACAGGCGCAGACGTTGACGGTGCTCAATGAAATTTCGCGCGAGATTACGAGCATCCTCGACCTCGATGACCTGTTGGAGCGCATCGGCCAACTGCTCAAGCGCGTCATCGACTTCCAGATGTTCAGCATCCTGCTGTGGAACGAGCGCACGCAACAGTTTGAGCATCGCTTCTCCTCGCGTTACGGGGAACGGATCACCCGCGAACGCACGATTGCGCTGGGACAAGGGATCATCGGGATCGCCGCGCAGCAGAGGGAACCGCTACTCTCCCCCGACACGCGGAAAGATGCGCGCTATGTCGCCGAGAATCCCGAGACGCGCTCGGAGTTGGCGGTGCCGCTGCTGAACAAGGGGCAGGTCATCGGCGTGCTGGACCTCGAACATACGCGGGTCAATTACTACAACGAAGACCATCAGCGAACGCTCTCGACGCTAGGGGCGCAGGTGGCTATTTCAATTGCCAATGCACGGCTCTACCAGCGCATCCACGAGGAAGAACAGCGCATGGAACGCGACCTGGAGATGGCGAGGAAGGTGCAACTGAGGCTGATGCCTTCGCGCCCGCCGAAGCTGGAGCGGGCCGAGATTGCGGTGCAGTTTTTGGCGGCGCGATCTATTGGCGGCGATGTCTACGACTTTCTCGACTACGGCTCGCCGGGGATGCCCGCACGAATCGCTCTCGCCGTAGGAGATGTCAGCGGTAAGGCCGCTCCGGCGGCACTGTATGCTGCGCTGGTAAGCGGAATTCTGCGCTCGCTGGCTCCGCAGCAGCTTTCGCCTGCCGCAATGCTGGCAGCGCTGAACGATCAGTTGCAGGAGCGCAAGCTGGCCTCGCAGTACGTGACCATGCTGATGGCAGTGTGGGACGACTCGAACCAGACGCTGCAGATCGCCAACGCGGGATCGGTGCAGCCGGTGTTCGTCTCGCGCACGTCGGAAGGCGTGACGGTGAAGACGATCAAGGCCGAGGGCTTTCCCCTGGGACTCTTTCCCAACGTCTCTTACGAGGAGTTCACGCTGTCAACGCAGCCGGGCGACATGATCGTCTTCTTCTCTGACGGTATTCCCGACGCCGAGAACGCTGACGGGGAGATGTTCGGCACCGACCGTCTGCGGCAGGTGCTGGAGTCGCAGGTTGAGCCGACGGCGGCATCGACGGTTGAGGCAATCCTGAAGGCTGTTTCGGACTTTCAGTCCGGCATCGAGCACTTCGACGATGAGACCGTGGTGGTGCTGCAGGTTCGTTGATTTAGTGCTTGTGGGGCAGACGAAAAACAAATACAGGGGTCTCTCTACTGCGCTTCGCTTCGGTCGAGATGACGTACTTCTGGGGTGAGGAGACCTGTGATTTCAAGACGGCGCGGGGTTGTCTGATCCCTATAGCTATTTGAGTGCTTCGAGCGCCTTTTGAGCTGTCTTCGCGTTATCGCCGCCGGGGGAGAGCTTGAGGTACGCGTTGTATTCAGCCTTCGCCTCGTCCGTCTTCTTCATCTTCTCTGCAGCCTGGGCGAGCGAGAAATGGGTCTCGGCATAATTAGGCTCGGTTTTAACCGCGTCTTTGCTCCGCAGATAAGCCGCCATATAGCTGCCGCGGTTGAGGTAGAACTTGGCGACGGTGATGTCTTCGTCTACGCGCTCGTCAGGGGTTTGGAGATCTTTGACCTTTGGCAGCCTGCGACGAGTGGGCGTCGGAGTGGGCGTGTCCGGCGTATCCGCCGTATCGTCGCCGCTTGAACTGCTACTGGAACTAGAGCCTGAGCTCCTATCCGGACTGGAACTGCTGGGGGCTTCGCCCGGCATGTCGGGAGCAGCCTCTGTGGGGAACGGGTGCGCGGCAGAGGCTGCGGGATTGGGGGCGTTGGTCGCGGGAGTGGCAGGAGTACTCGTTTCGCCGGGAAATGGGAACTGCGGGGCTGGCGCGGGAGACGAGGGCTGTTGCTGGGAAGAGGGTGCAGGCGCGCAAGGCGTGGCGGCGGGCTGGTTCGCCGGACAGGGCGCAGAGGCGGCTTGGGCCAGGCACGCGGCAGTGGAGAGTGCCGTGGCGGCCAGCAAAAGTCGGATTGAAGTGCGCGCGGACATCAGTTGATCGTTTATTTCTCCTAACGCTTTATAGATTACTTCTCCTGATGCTTTGACGATATGGCGGGAGGGTTTGTTATAGTCAGCATCGGGTGGTTGTGCCGCTTATTTTATTTTGATGGAAATCTTCTAACTCATGTCTAAAGGTCTCATTATTCGTTCTTCGTCGATTCATGCGGCGGGCTGCTATACGACGCGGAGTTTCAAAAAAGGGACTCGCGTGTGCGAGTACGAGGGACCGCGGTTTACGAAGGAAGTTGCCGACGACCGGTACCAGGATCGCTTTATTACCTACCTGTTCAGCTGCGGGGATGACGGCATGGTGATCGACGGCTTTGGTACGGCGATGTTCATTAACCACTCGTGCGATCCGAACTGCGAGACCGAGGACCATGAGGGGCGGGTTTACGTTGTCGCCATTCGCAATATTGCCGCTGGAGAGGAGCTGACGTATGAGTACAATCTCTACGATAGCGACGACGCGGAGGCGGATTGCTACTGCGGCGCGGCGAAGTGCCGAGGGACGATGTTCAGCGATGCCGAGGTGAAGCGGCGTGCTCGGGTGGCGCAGAGATCGACACGGGCGGGGAAGCGGAACTGACTCGGCTGCGGACGATACAATAAAACCAGCGGCGATCGGGACGATCAAACCTGCGGCGACGAGAGCGCACTCATCATTTATGGCATATCAGGTTCTTGCAAGGAAATACCGGCCACAGCGTTTCGCGGATGTTGCGGGACAGGACCATGTGACCGTCACGCTGATGAACGCGCTGACCCAGGGGCGGATCGCCCATGGCTACATCTTCAGCGGACATCGCGGCATCGGCAAGACCACGATCGCGCGCATTCTGGCGATGGCGCTGAACTGCCGCAATGCAATTGGCAGCGAGTTGCGCCCAACGGCGGAGCCTTGCGAGGTGTGCGAGAGCTGCACCGAGATTCGCAACGGCAACGCTGTCGACGTGATCGAGATTGACGCTGCGACGAACCGCGGCATCGACGAGATTCGCGAGCTGCGTGATGCGGCACGATATCGTCCTGCGCGAGACAAGTACAAAATTTACATCCTCGACGAAGCTCACCAGATTACGGACGCGGCGTTCAATGCGCTGCTAAAGACGCTGGAAGAGCCGCCCGACCACATGATTTTTATGATGGCCACGACCCAGCCGGAGGACATTCCGCAGACAGTGCGGTCGCGGTGCCAGCACTTCAGTTTTCATGCGGTGAAGCTGGTGGACATTCTCGGCGAACTGCGCGGCATTGCGGAGCGCGAGGGTGTGGACGCCGATGAGGCTGCTCTTTCGTTGTTGGCCGAGGCTGGCGATGGATCGATGCGCGATGCGTTAAGCATCATGGACCAGGCGATTGCCAGTGCTCCGGTGCAGGACGGAAGACCAGTGCTCGACGCTTCGCAGATTCGCGAGCTGATGGGGACGGTTCCGAATGCGGTGTTTGAAAAGATTCTTGAGGCTGTGGATGGGAACCGCAGCGCCGAGGTCATTACAGTTGCAAACCAGTTGCTCGATGCCGGAAACAGCCCGGCCCAACTGGCGCGGCAATTTGTGCGTTATCTGCGCAACTGCGTGATTGCGAAGATCGCCGGGATTGGATCGGATGGCGCCGATGCCAATGGAATTTCGGGCGAGCTGTTGCAGATCTCCGCAGACGAGCAGCGGCGTGCGGGGCGTTCGGCTGCGCTGTTTGGTGAAGAGGAATTGACGCGGTTTCTACAGGTAATGCTGCGAACGTTTGATGAGCTGGGTTATCGACAGGAGCAGCGGTTTCACTTCGAGCTTGGGCTGCTAAAGCTTGTGCATCTGAGACGTCTTCTGCCGGTGGAAGAGGTGTTGAGCCAGTTCCCTGTTACAGGAAATGCCGGGCAGCCACGAACGCAGAGTACGTCGGCACAGGCGAGGGTCGCGGCTCCGAGTCCGGTGGCGAATCGTGTGATGAGTGCGCCTGCTGCTGCGCCAGTGATTGTGAAGCCTGCGTTCTCTCCATTTGAAGTGGACAAGAGCCGCAAACGGTTTGAGGGCGGCGATGCGGAGAGGCCTGCTGTGGCAACTCCTGCTCCTGTGCTTGCTGCACCTAAGCTAGTAGAGCCTGCACCTGCTGCGGTCAAGCCGCTTGAGGTCGCTGCTCCTCCTGTAAATGAAGTCGTATCTGTGGTGAAAGAAGTTGCGCCTAAACCAGTCGTCGAAGCTGTGCCTGAACCGCCCAAGGTTGAAGCACCGTCTGTTGATATTGCGACTTCGGCTGCAACTCTTGATGTGAGTTCGCCGCAGGAGTCTGCGGAGTTGCAGCGGGTTGCTACCGAGGCGCTGGCGAATGCGAAGAGTCAGGGTTCGGCGGCGGATGCGCTGGCCGATGCCGAGTGGAGCATCGAAGGCAGCGAGCTACGAGTGCAGACGGAGCTGTCGAAGACGATGCTGCCGATGGTGGTCAATGCCGAGGCAGAGAAGATTGTTCGTGCCGCGCTGCGTGAGGCTGGCTCTGGTGCGTTGAAGCTGGTGCTTTTGCCGGGAGCTGCAAAGGCTGCCACAGCCAAGAAGCCGCGCGCGGCGAAGTCCGGCAGCGCGCAGGCCAAGGCGATGGAGCATCCAATTGTGCAACAGGCGCAGAAGCTGTTCGATGCGGAGATTCGCAATGTGATCGATCTGCGCGAGGGGGATTAATGGATTTTTCCGATCTGGGCAAGATGAAAGAGATGATGGGCCAGGCGAAGCAGATGCAGGAGCAGATGGAGCGGAAGCTCTCTGAGACTGTGGTCGAAGCCTCGAGCGGCGGCGGTGTTGTCACCGTTCGGATGAATGGGAAGAAAGAAGTACTGCGGATCAAAATCGAACAATCCGCCATCGGCAGCGCGGGCAGCGATCTTGAGCTGCTGGAAGACCTGATTATGGCTGCGGTGAACGAGGCGGGACGACGCGCCGACGAGGCAATCAAGGCCAGCGTTGCCGGAATGATGGGCGGATTGAATCTTCCGGGGTTAACCTAAGTGGCGCAGTTTGCAGAGCCTATGACGCGGCTGATTGAGGAGCTGCGCAAGCTGCCGGGAATCGGCACAAAGAGCGCGCAGCGACTGGCGTTTCATGTGCTGCGCTCTCCGGCTGAGGACGCGGACAAGCTGTCGGCGGCGATTCGCGAGTTGAAAGAGCATCTTCGGCTTTGCTCGATCTGCAACAATATTACCGACGTTGACCCTTGCGTCTATTGCACAAGTACGTTAAGAGATCAGCGATTGATCTGCGTGTTGGAAGAGCCGACTAATATCGCGACCATTGAAAAGACGCGGAGCTACAGCGGGGTTTATCACATCCTGCATGGCACGCTATCGCCGATTGGCGGCGTTGGGCCGGAGCAGTTGCGGATTGCGAATCTGCTGGTTCGACTGCCTGAGGTCGATGAGGTAATTCTTGCTACCTCGCCTACGACCGAGGGTGAAGCGACCGCAGGTTATCTTGCCGGAGAGATACACCGGACGCGGCCTGAGGTGAGGGTGACTCGAATTGCAACCGGCGTTCCGGCGGGGAGCGATATTGAGTATGCCGACGAGGTTACGATGACGCGGGCCATGGAAGGTCGGCGGGAGTTCTGAAGCGGCTTAACACCGATTTGCACCGATGACACCGATTTAAAACAGGCAACTGCAACTGCTAATACAGGGGGTCTCTCCACTGCGCAGCGCACGATGAAACTGTGCGCTGCTTCGGTCGAGATGACGTGCCTTCTCTTCTCGTAGGAACCGTGGGAATTTTCTAGCTGCCTAGATTTGTGCCGGTCATCTCTTTCGGCTTTTCAAGACCCAGCAAGGTCAGGATCGTCGGCGAGATGTCGCGCAGGCTTCCGCCGGGGCGAAGGATGCGGTGATGGCTGGTGTTCAATTCGTCGTTGACGAGGATGAACGGTACTGGATTCGTCGTGTGCGCGGTGTGCGGGCCGCCGCTTGCGGGGTCGATAAGCATCTCGGCGTTGCCGTGATCGGCGGTGACGAGGAGCGATCCGCCGCGCTGTTTGATGGCTTGATAGATGCGGCCTAGTTGCGTGTCGACCGTCTCGACGGCGCGAATGGTGGGTTCGAGCTTGCCGGAGTGGCCAACCATGTCGGCGTTGGCGAAGTTGACGATGATGACGTCGAAGGCAGTGTCGTTGACGGCTTTGACCACAGCGTCGGCGATGCCTGATGCCGACATCTCGGGCGCGAGATCGTAGGTCGCGACCTTCTGCGATGGGATGAGTGCGCGGTCTTCGCCGGGGAATGGCTTTTCGATTCCGCCGTTGAAGAAGTAGGTGACGTGCGCGTACTTCTCTGTCTCGGCGACGCGGAGGTTGCGGAGGTTGGCCTGCGCCATAAGGTTGGCGAGAAGGTTGTCCATCGACTCGGGCTGGATGACGATGGGCAGCTTGAAGTTTTTGTCGTACTGCGTCATGCAGACGTAGTGGATGTTCTTGGGCGCACGGGAGCGTGGAATTTCTGCTTCGAGTTCAGCGGCTTTGGGCAGATCGTTGGCGTCGTTCGTTGTGAGGCCGCCGGGGACATCGCTGTTGCGTGCGAGGAGGCGAGTGACCTGGCGAGCGCGGTCGGCGCGGTAGTTGAAGTTGACACAGACGTCGTTATCGCGGATGAGGCCGACGGCGTCGCCACTCACATTCGTCACGGTGAATGGCGGGATGAACTCGTCGGTGATGTCGTTGTTGTAAAGCTCGCGCACGCGTGCGACGGCATCGTGATAGCTGCCGCCCTGCGCTGTGCCGGTGACCATAGCGTCGAAGGCTTGCAGCTCCTTCTCCCAACGGAGGTCGCGGTCCATCGCGTAGTAGCGGCCGGAGACAGAGGCTAGTTGGCCAACACCGATCTCACGGAACTGCTGCTGCAACGACTCCAGATGGCCGACACCGCTGTTGGGCATGGTGTCGCGGCCATCCATGAAGGCGTGGACGAAGACGCGGGTGAGGCCGTGTTTCGCGGCCATGCGCAGCAATGCGTAGAGGTGGCGCTGGTGCGAGTGGACACCGCCGTCGGAGAGCAGGCCGAAGAAGTGGAGGCCAGCTTGGCGTGATGCGGCGAGATCAAATGCATGCGTAAGAACGGGATCGCGAAAGAGGCTCTCGTCGGCGATGGCGGTGTCGATGCGGGTCATGTCCATGCGGACGATGCGGCCTGCGCCGAGGTTAAGATGGCCGACCTCGGAGTTGCCCATCTGGCCGTCGGGAAGGCCGACGAAGTGCTCGCTGGCGCGGATAAGGGTGTTGGGAAATTCGGCCAGCAGCTTGTCGTAGACGGGCTTGCGCGCAAGGGCGATGGCGTTGCCGTTGGTCTCGGCGCGGTAGCCCCAGCCGTCGAGGATGGTAAGAACGATCGGTTTGTTTGACATGGTTTAGGTCAGGATAACAAGAGTCTGCTGGGCTGAGTTGAGCTTGCGGTCGTGGAGGAATCATTTGGCGAGGTTTATGCGATTTGAGCTGAGAGGTTTTCCACAGGTGAATATTGCGGCTCGATGGGTTGCAAGCCCCGTGCTCAGCTCCCCACTCATCGACCCACGCCAATCTCACCGGCACAGTCGGATGCTATTCTGATCCGTCCCTTGGGCTGCTGCGGACCTTGCATCGAACTCACTCTCCTCGTCGAAAGGACTTCTTATGTCCAAGCCTCAGAGCTATAAGAACCACAAGCGCCGCTTTCCGCCCTTTCACTTCGTGCTGATGCCCATCCTTGTGTTTAACCTTATCTTCTCCATCTACGACACGGTCCACCGCTACCCCGCGCACAAATATCTTTTCCACTGGTGGATCGTCATGTCCATCGCCTTCCTGCTGATGGCACTGCTGGGCAGAATGCAGGCGGTCAAGGCGCAGGACCGCATCATCCGCCTCGAAGAGCGTCTGCGGCTGGCCACGCTTCTGCCGCTTGACGAGCGGGCGCACATCGGCGAATTCACGACGGCACAGCTTATTGCCCTGCGCTTTGCTTCGGACGCTGAGCTCCCTGCCCTGGCGCGGCGCACCCTGACCCAGAACCTCGAACCTAAGGCCATCAAGCAGGCCATCGAACACTGGCGAGCAGACGACCTCCGCATCTGAGCGCAGCGTTCTACGCAAGAGCTGAATATAATTTGCAGGGCGTTGCTTGCTACTCCCTTGCTTCGATGGATTAGAACTGAAATAATTCCCCGACTTTCAACCATGCCTTTTCCCAGGAGCAACCGATGGAACGCAGAGATTTTTGCAAGATGATCGCGGGAGCAGCAGCGGCGACGGCGGTACCTACGACGGCAGAAGCGGGGCAGGCAAAGCAGGAGGCTCCGGAGGTCTCGACCGAGGAGGCAGCGAAGGTTGCTGAGACGCCGTCGTTCAAGAGCTTCGACACCTTGACCGAAGACTATGCGACATTCTGTGCGACACCGGCGGCCCAGCGAGAGTTCTTCGAGCTGAAGGATGGGCAGTTCGTCAAGAACAAGCTGGATGAGGCCACCTGGCGGCCCGCAGAGTGGGGCAATCCGCCGAAGCTGCCGGTTCCTGGCGGGTCTTTGGACGGGGTGCCGATGACCGGGCCGATTGCGGGACTAGCTGGCGAGGGACCTTACAAGCCAGACTGGGATTCGCTACAGCAGTATGAGACACCGGAGTGGTATCAGGACGCGAAGTTCGGCATCTGGGCGCACTGGAGCCCGCAGTGCGTGCCGGAGTATGGGGATTGGTACGGGCGCAGCATGTATATCGAAGGATCGGACGACTACAAAAACCAACTCGCACATTATGGCGATCCGTCCAAGTTCGGGTACAAAGACCTGTGCGCGCAGTGGACACTGCTGAACTGGCAGCCGGAAGAGTTGATTGCGCGATACAAGAAGGCGGGCGCGAAGCTGTTTATCACGCTGGCGAACCATCATGACGGGTTCGACGCGTGGAACTCGAAGCACCATCCTTGGAACTCGGGCGCGATTGGGCCGCACCGTGACGTTGTTGGCGGATGGGCGGCTGCGGCGCGCGCTCAGGGGATGAAATTTGGAGTGACCGTACATCAGGCGCGGAACTGGTGGTGGTTTCAGACCTCGCATGGCGCGAACAAGGCCGGCCCGATGGCAGGGGCTCCGTACGATGGTCGATTGACGGCGGCCGACGGGAAAAATACATGGTGGGAGGGTCTCGATCCGCAACTGCTCTATGGCCCGAAGCACCCGCTGAATGCGCTGCCGGACATCTCGTATGTGAAGAACTTTTATGACCGGACACGCGACCTGATCGATCAGCATGACCCGGACCTTTTGTACTTCGATAACACGCTGTTTCCGCTAGGGTGGGGCGGGATGAATATTGCCGCGTACTACTACAACCGCAGTCTGCAGACGCATGGCGGGAAGGTGGAGGGCATCCTCAATGTGAAGGGCGTGCCCGACAATCTGGCAAAGGCAGTGGTAGCGGACTACGAGCGCGGGATCACAAGCAAGATCATGCCGTATGTGTGGCAGTCGGAGACATGCATTGGGGACTGGCACTACGACCGCAAGCTGTACGACAAGCCCGGCGAATATGGCGGGTATCTGCCGCCGAGAGATGCGATCCACTGGATGGTGGATGCGGTGAGCAAGAACGGAATCTTCATTCTGGACATTCCGGGCAGGCCGGACGGGACGATCGACAGCAAGGAGATCGCGGTTCTGGATGGGATCACGTCGTGGATGGGAACATACAGCGAAGCGATCTACGAGACCCGGCCATGGAAGGTATATGGCGAGGGGCCGAATGCTGTGACGGCTGGATCTTTTCAGGGTAAGAGCGTCACCAAGCTGGGGGAAAAGGACATCCGGTTTACGCGGAACAAGGCCAATACGGTTGTGTATACGATTGTGCTGGGCTGGCCAACGGCGGAGTTTGTGGTGGAGTCGCTGGGGAGCTCCGCGGCGACGAAGCCGGGCAAGATAACGAATGTTCAACTGCTGGGGACCGACGAGAAGGTGAAGTGGAAGCAGACCGCGGCGGGTTTGAACGTGACGCTGCCTGAGAGATACAAACCGCCGGTTGACTATGCGGCGGCGCTGAAGGTGCAGTTCACCTAAGCCAGATTGCAACCTCGCTCGCTGAGCGAGGTTGCAATTGGCGCTGGCTGCGCTGCCCTCGAAATAATAGGACTCGACCTGATAGTTAATGAGTCCCCACTTTCCCGATATCATTCATTTCATTAATTTCCAGCAAGAGCTTTCTCTGCTCTCGCAGCCTTCGCACGAAGAATGCGATGATCCAGATTCCGATCAGTGCGATGAATGGCATGACCGCACTGATCGGAAGGCTACTTCCCTTCGCAATTTTGCCCAGCACCACAATCAGGGCGCCAATAGACAGAATCACCGGCCCGAAAGACCACTGCAGGACTCTGCGCACGAGACGTTGCCGCTTGTCGATCTCGTGCCGATAGAACTCCAGTCCAGTGCTTAGAGTCGGATCGGGTGGCGGGCTCGCTGACCACATTCCGCGATGCAAGAGAAACTGTCCGGCAAAAGCCCAGGTAGTTGCAAGAACGAATACGAGGCGGGTGCCAATACCGGATCCTCGCAGAATGCCGAAAGCCGAGATCGCCACTACGATCAACGTCATGGCGATGCTCCCAAAAAGTTCGCGGCGCGTCTTTGATCTTGATTCATTTGCCTTCTGCTGAATCGTCTCTAACGTCATTTTCAGAGCCTCTGTAGGTTGTGTTTGCCAAATCTGTTTGGGGTTATCGTTCGGAGAATTATCCGGCATGGTTGTTTCCTCCTTCTCGAAACCGTTTTGCCAGAACGTTCTTGGTGCGATGAATCCTCATGGCAACCGCTGCTGGCGACAAGCCAGTGATCTCTCCTATCGATGCTGCGTCCATATCTTCCAAATAAGAGATGATGACCTGGCGGTCGATGGGCTTGAGTTGTTGAATGAGCGCGGACAGGCGGTCCAGGTTAATTCGATGGTCTGCAGCCACCTGCCCCGTGGCGTTGTCCGAAGCCATTTCGAGTTGCTCCAGACTCACCAGATTTGAGAACACCCTTCGCTCACGCATGACATAGGAAGCGGCTACGTTGTGTGCCACGCGATAGACCCAAGTCCTCATGGAGCAGCGTGAATCGTAGCGCAGAAAACTACGCCACAATTGAAGATGAATGTCCTGGATAAGGTCACGGCGTCTATCCGGATCGGCCTCATAGGCCCTTGCGAGCCGCTCAAGTGAGGCGCCGTATTTTTCCGCTGCTTCCTGATAACGGGCATCCTGGCTTTCGTCTCCGGTCAAGATGTTCTGAACTCCTCTCATACCAAGGTAGTCACAGAGAGTAGCTATTTCTAACAAGTCTTATCAGAAATAAATGGGACTTCGGGCCAACATTTTTACGAAGTATCGTCTCGTACCCGCAGGCTGAGAACTTGGGAAATCGAGTCGCCTCATGTCTGCAAACAGAGCAAAACATAGCAGGGTTAGCCGCAACGACATCATCCAAACCCGCTGGGGTGCTTCGCTGTCATTCAGTCCCGGCACCCTTCCACAGGTATTTAAAAATTGACGGCCAATATCCAGATAAGCGATTTCTGGACTACACTTACCCCATAGATATGCAGGGCCATCAGAGTATTTCAACCATGTCTGAGCAAAAGAGAATCTGGCGAATGGTTGTCCCAATAGCGCTCCTCGCTCTATTGATGTGCACAACGCTCGGTATGGTCTGGCACCATCATGTCAACACGGCTCCCGACAACTGTCCGATATGCCACCTCAGCCATCTGGTCGTGGAGCCTTCCGTACCAGCGATTCATGTATCCGTCCTGCCTTCCACGGGCATTGGGCTGGAACCTCTGAACATTCGCTTCATGGTCGATTCCTCCCCGCGAAACATTCCTGCACGCGCCCCACCTGCATAGCCTTCACATGTCTTCCGTGCTGCTCCAGCACGCCAATCAGTGTATCGCCTTGCTGAAGAAGGCTGACCGTTCATGCATCCATATCGTCTGTGTTTTTCAACTATTCTCGTCCCCGCATTTCTCTTCGGAGCGGCAGCCGCGCAAAGCCAGCCAGCCCCACAAGCGAACACGCTTGCCCAGAAGCCGGGTGCGGTCATCATCACAGTCGACGACGCGATTCAGATGGCGCTTCAACATAACCACACGCTGCTGGCCGCGCGTACCCAGATCGAGCAGAACCAGGCGGCAGAGACAACCGCTAATCTGCGCCCCAACCCGGTGCTGATGGGCGATTCGCAATTTCTGCCGATCTTTCAGCCAGATCAATTCACGGCGGATTATCTGGACAACACAGCGCAGTTCGATCTTGGCGTCAGCTATCTATTCGAGCGGGGGAGAAAACGACAGCACCGGCTTGAAGCTGCCAAAGATCAGACAGCCGTGACGCGGTCGCAGGTGGCTGACAATGCACGCAGCCTTACCTTCAGTGTCGCCTCTCAGTTCATCAATGTGGAACTCGCCGAATCGACGCTTGCTCTGGCAACGCAGGACCTGAAGAGTTTCCAGAACACAGTGGATATCGGCGAGGTGCGCTACAAAGCCGGCGACATCAGCCAGGACGACCTGCTAAAGATCAAGCTGCAGATGCTTCAGTTTCAGACTGACGTGTCCACGGCGAAGCTCGCCAGGGTGCAGGGGCTTTCGGACCTGCGACAGTTGCTGGGATATGAATCCATCGTTCCCGACTTCGACGTGGCCAGTTCATTCGACTACCAGCCGGTCAAAGGCAACGTCGAAGATTTTCAGGCAAACGCATTGCAGAACAGGCCGGATTTACAGGCGGCGCGATTGGGAGTCGTCGCTGCGAACAGCCAGCACGATCTGCAAAAAGCAATCGGCAAGCGAGACGTCACCGGACAAGTCAGCTATACGCATCTGGGTTACACCAACAATATTTCTCTGTTTGGACAAATGGAACTGCCGATCTTCGATCGCAACCAGGGTGAGATTGCGCGCACCGGCTTCGCCATCGCTCAGGCCGAGGAACAGGAAAAATTCGCGAATGGGCAAGTGCTAACCGACGTGCGGGATGCATTCGAGAACCTGCACACCAATGACGAGATCGTCGGCCTCTATCGTTCGGGTTATCTCGACGAGGCACAGCAGTCGCGCGACATCAGCGAATATGCCTACAAGCGCGGCGCGGCGAGCCTGCTCGACTTTCTCGATGCGGAGCGCAGCTACCGCACCACCCAACTCGGCTACCGCCAGGCGCTCGCATCTTATCTGCTCGCGCTCGAACAGCTTCGCGAGGCGGTTGGAACCAGGAGCCTACCATGACGACCGCACCCATCAAGCGCCTCAGCTACAGGATTTCAGGTGCGACGGCGCTCGCCCTCGCAATGATGCTCACGGCATGTAGCTCGGGCGACCGCGAACATGCAAGCCAGATGACTTCTTTTTCAGCGAAGGCCTCGAAGTCCGCGACGCCGGAGCTCTTCACTATTCCGCAAGACCAGATGTCTCATGTGCAGGTGGTCACCATTGAGCCGACTACATTGACCCGCACGCTGCGGCTCACCGGCACTGTCGCATACAACGCCTTTAAAACTACGCCGGTCATCACCCAGGTCGGCGGCCCTGTCAGTCGAATTCTGGTAGTGCCGGGCCAGCATGTCAAAGAAGGCCAAGCGATGCTCGCTGTCAGCAGCCCCGATTACTCCCAGTTGCTGGGCTCTTATTTGAAGGCAGCGGATTCATACCGTCTGGCGAACAAAAGCTATGCCCGGGCGCAAGACCTGTATCAGCACCACGCTATCGCGGAACGCGATCTGGAACAGGCTGAATCGGACCGCAACCAGGCGCAGGCAGATTTGAACTCAGCCGACCAGGGGATGAAGATCCTCGGAATAAAAAATCCTGCCGATCTGGCTAAGGCGCCTTCGTCGGCGCAGATTCCAGTGCTCGCACCGATCAGCGGCGAAGTCGTCGAGCGTCTAGTCTCACCGGGACAGGTAGTGCAGGCTGGTCAAACGCAGGCCTTCACCATCTCGGACCTGAGTACGGTGTGGGTGCTCGCGAATGTCTACCAGGCGGACCTTGCCTCCATCCGCAGCGGCGATGGCGTTGTCGTACAGACGGACGCCTATCCCGGCAGCTTCCATGGACGCATCTCCTATGTCTCTCCCGCGCTTGATCCCGGCACAAGAACGCTGCAAGCGCGCATCGTGGTGGACAATCCCGGCGAGAAGTTGAAGAGGGATATGTACTGCACCGTCACGGTGACTGCGGGTTTGTTGCCGAACGTTATCGCGGTGCCCAACTCGTCAGTTCTGCACGATGACGAGAACCAGCCATTCGTCTACGTGGCCAACGGCGAAAATCAATTTGGCCGGCACGATGTGGAGCTGGGCGAAAGCCAGAATGGCCAGACACAGATACTGAAGGGCATTTCCGTTGGAGAAAGGGTTGTCGGCGATGGCAGCCTCTTTCTTCAGTTTGCTAATTCGCTGCAACACTGAGAAGGCGGCTTCGAATGATTCATCATGTCGTCCAATTCGCGTTGCGGCAGCGGTTGCTGATTCTGCTGTTCGTGCTCTTCATCGTCATCGGCGGAGTGCTCTCGTTTCACCACATGCCTGTGGACGCCTATCCCGATCTGGCTCCACCGATGGTGGAAATCATCACCCAGTGGCCCGGCCATGCGGCGGAAGAGATCGAGCGCCTCGTCACCGTACCGACCGAAGTGGAGATGAACGGCGTACCCAAGATGTCCGTGATGCGCTCGATCTCGTTGTACGGGCTCTCGGATGTCATTCTGACGTTTGATGAAGGTACCGACAATTATTTTGCGCGGCAGCAGGTCTTCGAACGTCTGAGCGAGGTGACTTACCCCACTGGCGTAACGCCGACACTCGCTCCGCTGGCGAGTCCCTCCGGGCTCGTCTATCGCTATGTGCTAGAGAGTCCCGATCGTACCCCACAAGAGCTGAAGACCTTTGAAGACTGGGTGATCGAACGGGAATATAAACAGGTTCCAGGCGTTGCAGACGACTCCGGCTTCGGCGGCACGGTCATGCAGTACCAAGTGCTTCTCGATCCGGCAAAGCTGTATGCCTACCACCTCACGGTGCCGACCGTGATCCAGCAACTCTCCGTCAATAATTCGAATGCTGGAGGCGGCTTTTATTCGCAGGGCGGCCAGATCTATTATGTCCGCGGCCTTGGCCTCATGCATGACACATCGGATATCGGCAACGTCATCGTTGGAACGCAAAATGGCGTGCCGGTGCGCATTCGCGACATTGGCGAAGTAGTCATAGGAAATGCTCCTCGGCTGGGCGAGTTTGGATTTAATAAAACAGACGATGCCGTCGAAGGCGTCATCATGATGCGGCGCGGCGAACAGACGCAGAACGTCCTGAAGGCTGTCGAAGCGAAGACCCGGCAACTTAACGAGGGCGTCCTGCCGCCCGATGTAAAAGTGCATGCCTACTACGACCGCAGCGATCTCGTTCAGTTGACCATCGACACGGTCGAACACAATATGCTGATGGGAATGGGCCTTGTGCTGCTTGTGTTGATGGCCTTTCTGGTCAGCATTCGGGCCGCGGTGATCGTAGCCCTCACGATTCCACTGGCGCTGCTCTTTTCTTTTACCTTCCTGCATGCGCAAGGCATCGCTGCAAATCTACTCTCCATTGGAGCAATTGATTTCGGAATTCTCATCGATGGAACGCTGGTGATGGTCGAAAATGTCTTCCGTGAACTAGGTATGCGCGAAGGCCAGAGCTATGACCTGCAGGAGGTCATCCTGGCAGCAGCAAAGGATGTAGATCGTCCCATCTTTTATTCCGTCGCTGTCATCATTGCGGGCTATCTCCCCATCTACGCGCTCACCGGGCCCTCGGGAAAATTATTCAAGCCCATGGCTGACACGGTCTCAATTGCACTCGTCGGTGCACTGATTCTTACTCTCACCTTCGTTCCCGTCATGTGCGCCTACTGGTTCAAAAAAGGTGTGCGCGAGCGCGAGAACAAGCCATTTGAGTGGATGCGCAACATCTATGCGGGCCAGCTCGAATGGTGCCTCGACCATCCGAAGGCCACTATGATTGGAGCCACGCTGATCTTCGGCGCCACGCTCCTGCTCATTCCATTTATCGGCGGAGAGTTCATGCCGCATCTCGACGAAGGCGCGCTATGGGTGCGTGCAACTATGCCTTATACGGTCTCGTTCGACACTGCAAGTAAGTTTTCTCCGCAGGTTCGCAACATCCTGATGAAGTATCCCATGGTGACCGATGTTGGCTCCGAGCTTGGCCGGCCCGACGACGGAACCGATCCTACAGGTTTCTTCAACGATGAGTTCTATGTGGGCCTCAAGCCTTACAATGACGCCTCCTGGAAGACCGGTTCGATACACAACAAGACGGAGCTGACCGAGGACATTCAAAAGCAACTCCAGGCATTCCCCGGCGTCATCTTCAACTACACGCAGCCTGCTGAGGATGCGGTCGACGAAGCGCTCACTGGCCTCAAGAGTGCGTTGGCGGTAAAAATCTACGGGCCCGATCTCAATACTCTCCAGAGCAAGGCGCTTGAGATCAAGCGGCGACTCTCTAAGGTGCCTGGCTTCTCGGAGTTGACTGTTGTTCGCGAGCTTGGCCAACCCAGCCTGCTGATCGATGTCGATCGTGACAAGATCGCTCGTTACGGCATCAACGTAGCTGATGTAGAGGCGATCGTTCAAGCGGCCGTAGGCGGCCAGGCCGCCACCCAGGTCATTCAGGGAGAGAAGCTGTTCGATCTTGTCGTCCGCATGAAACCTGAGTTCCGCGAAGATGCGAATCAGATCGGCAATCTGCTTGTCGGCACGCCTTCCGGACAGCAAATTCCGTTGAGCGAATTGGCGAACATTCACGAGGCAGGCGGCGCATCGTTCATCTACCGCGAAGACAACGCGCGTTACATCGGCGTGCAGTACAGCATCGACGGTCGCGATCTCGAGAGCGCTGTCCGCGCCGGTCAAAAATCGATCGAGGACATTACAAAGACGCTGCCCCCCGGGTACCGGCTCGCATGGGGTGGAGAGTATGGAGAATTTCTGCAAGCGAAGCATCAGATGGAATTCATCGGCCCGCTTGCGCTGCTTATCATTTTCATGATTCTGTTCGCGCTTTACGGCAACTTCAAATTCCCTTTGACCATCGCTCTTGGGGTATTGCTGACCGAGCCTGTCGGCGCGCTCATCGCCCTGAAGCTGACACACACGCCGTTCAGCGTTTCATCGGCACTGGGATTGCTCGCGTTGATGGGCGTATCAGTTGAGACGGCGGTAATTCTGGTCTCGTATATCAACAAGCTGCGGCTTGAGAACAAGGACATTCGTACAGCAACGCGCGAAGCATCGCTGCTGCGGCTTCGCCCTATCATGATGACTGCCCTGGTTGCGTGCCTGGGCCTGTTGCCTGCGGCGCTTTCCACCGGCATCGGCTCCGACACGCAGAAGCCTTTTGCCATCGTGATCGTCGCAGGTTTGGTCTCTCGACTCTTCCTCGGATTTTTCGTCAACCCTGTGCTGTACGAGATGGTCGCTCGCGATGGAGACGTCTTGCAGGTCTGACCTGCGTGATCCGTCATACGTCGCTCCGCATTAGCAATGCAGGCGCTTCAAAGCTTATTCAATTCAGAATGCAATCATTAAAATAATGAGGCTCCTCAGTATCGAGGAGCCTCATTATTTTCTCTTCAAAAGAGAACTGTTGTCTGCTTGAGGAGTAGTTAGAAGGCGTATGCCGCGCCAAACGTTGTGACGAATGGAGTCAATCCATGTGCCGCAAAGCCGGGTGTTCCATAGCCAGGCCACTTCTGCGCTTCAATATCGATGGCGCGAATATTGATGTGCTGAGAAGCACGAAACTCAATACCGCCTCCAACAGAGAGGACACCGAAGGTATCAGTGAAGGGATGAGGATGAACACCAGACTGATATTCAAACCGGCCTATTCCGCCGAGCACCTTCGCATAAGCGCGAACACGGTCCCGACGTAGAAGAGTAAATCTCGGGCCGATGAGATAAGTGTCCTCGCCAATATCCGTCGGCGTAAGAACGTTGATCTGATGCACATCGGCTTCAAGGCCAACACGACGCCATAGGTCGGCATCGCCATAGATCGTATAGCCTTTAATGTAAGTCTGACCATAGTCAGGTATGGCGAAGCTGAAGCCTGCACCGACCTGGATCGATCCCAGACGCGTGGCCATAGGAACGGCCTGGGCGTGGGCAGCTAGAGACAAGCCGAACACAGAAATAAATAAGCCAATCAATTGATGTCGTTTCAAGATGATGCCTCCAAACAGAGATTCCGGGAGAACCCGCTAAGAACTTAGAAGCGAGGTAGGGGTAACACGTTGCCCAGCAACAATTAGCATGTTCGGTTTTGAACAAAAAAACACGCCTCTTTTGACGTCGATGAGCGAGCCATCAAAATAATAGTTGTAAGTGCAAATAGATAAAAAGTGCAAACTAATCAGAAAGTTGCTACTCAATTCCCAGTTTTTTCCACAGTGCATCGACACGAGCCTTTACTTCTGGCTCCATCGTAAGCATTGCGGGCCACTCTCGCGTAAATCCTTCTGCGGGCCACTTTCGTGTAGCGTCAATGCCCATCTTGCTCCCATAATTTGGCAGCCGACTTGCATGGTCGAGAGAGTCTACGGGCCCGAGCGTGAATTGAATGTCCCTTTCCGGATCGATGTTATTTGTCGTGCGAAGAACGACCTCTGATAAGTCCTGCACATCACAATCCTCGTCGACAATGATGATGCATTTCGTAAACATCGCCTGTCCCATCGCCCAGATGCCGTTCATTACCTTGCGCGCATGACCTGCATAAGATTTTCTTATCGAGATGATCATTAAATTGTGGAAGACACCTTCGGGCGGAAGGTTGACATCCACAATTTCGGGCAGCGTCATCTGCATCAGCGGCAGAAAGATCCGTTCCACCGCCTTGCCCATCCACGCATCTTCCATGGGCGGCTTGCCGACGATGGTGGCTGCATAGACAGGCTGCTTGCGATGCGTGATCGCAGTCACATGGAAAACTGGATAGTCATCCTGCATGGTGTAGAAGCCGGTGTGATCGCCAAACGGGCCTTCGGTGCGCAGCTCACCGAGCTGCACGTACCCTTCGAGGATGTACTCCGCATGAGCGGGTACTTCAAGGTCAACCGTCTCCGCCTTCACCAACTCAACCGGCTTCTGGCGCAGAAAACCTGCGATCAGATACTCCTCGACCTCTGGCGGCGCTGGAACAATCGCAGAGAAAGTTGTCGCAGGGTCGGTGCCAATCGCCACAGCGACCTCCATGCGATCGTTGCGAATCTTCGTCAGTGTCGTCGCATTCAATGTATCGAGCGAAGCAGCCGAGGTCGTTCCACCAGCCGTCAATGCCATCAGATCGACACCGCTTGCAAGATCAGGGGTCGTCGCGCGCAGCCGGTCGCGCATGTGCTCGGCAGCAACCTTCTGCCGCTGCCAATGCATCCCTGTCGTCTTGCCGTCGTACACCTGCATCCGATACATGCCGACGTTGCGCTTGCCCGACTTCGGATCGCGCGTTATCACGCAGGGCAGCGTGATGAAGCGGCCACCATCCTGCGGCCATGTCTTCAGAATAGGCAGATCGAGAAGATTGACCTCGTCGCCGCGATGGATCACTTCTTTGCAGGGGGCGTCCTTTGCAGCGATGAGCTTCGGGAAGAATCCGCCGACCTCTGCCAGCTTCGGCAACATCTTGAGCTTGTCCATGAAGCTCGTCGGCGAGACAGGATGCAGTAACTCGCGAATGCGGTCGGCAATGTCATCGAGCGAGTCGGTCTCAAGCGCCAGCTTCATTCGCCGCTCGCTGCCGAATTGATTCATCAGCACACGTGCCTTGGGATAGCCCTTGACGTTCTCAAATAGTAGAGCTGGCCCACCAGCCTTCGCTGTACCTCGTCCCAGCTTGGCGGCGCGGTCCGCAATCTCGGCCATCTCAAGAATCGGATCGACCTCCGCGGTGATGCGCTTCAGTTCTCCGGCCTTTTCGAGTTGCTTTATCCAGTCGCGAAGATCGTTGTAAGCCAATTCCCTCTCCTGCCGCGGCACACCACGGTCGCAGTTCTATGGTAACGGGTTCTGCGCAAGAAGTTTGAACGCATCGAGCCCGGAACATTTTCCGTGCGCAGGTGTCTAACGTAATAAGTACGCATTCCTCGCAGATGCGCACCTGATCCGCTGATGTTGGAGAGGTGCTTTTATGTTCGAGGATAGTTTGGTCATATCGCAGGTTCGTCATACTTCTTCGCCAGAGCGTTGGACTGCTGTGGCATCCCTGACACTTCAATTTTCACTCGCTGCACTTATCATCGCGTTGCCTCTATTGCATCCAGAGGGACTGGCATTTAAAGCTGTAACGCCGCACATCGTTATGCCACCGCCTCCTCGCCCTCCCATCCCCATTCGGCCTGTTCAAGCGACATCCGCAGCATCCGGCATGACGACTTCCGCAGCAGCGCAGCCTCTCACCGCGCAGCCAATGCAACGCAGACTAGTTCCGCTACCGGATAACGATGCTCCTCCTGTCGACGCAATTTCATCAGGAAGTGGAATGGCAGATGGGAGACCAATAAGTATGGCAATCGGGGACGCGATCTATACGCCACACGTCGCAGTCGTTTCAGCGCACACTTCAAAGAGCCCGGTGCGCATCTCGTCCGGCGTTTCTGCCGGAATGCTCCTCTCGCCCATTCGTCCTATCTATCCCGAGATAGCCAGAGCAGCGCACGTAGAAGGAACGGTGGTCGTGGAAGCCACCATCTCTCGCACTGGAACGATTGAAAGCCTGCACGTCATCAGCGGGCCACCGATGTTGCAGCGTGCCGCCATCGATGCCATCCGTACAGCGCGCTACCAGCCTTACCGGCTTAATGGCAGCCCTACTGAAGTACAGACGACGATATCAGTGAGCTTCCGCATGGGGAGTTGACGGTGTGATCTGCGTCAGCAACGGCTGAGCGTGCGGGGTGTCTTCGATGTAGTCCACGAGAGGGTATCCCGCCTCCTTCCATCCGTCGAAGCCGCCCCGCAGCGGACGCACCCTGTAGATGCCCATCTTGTGAAGCTGCATCGCCAGCTTGGCGCTTGTCTCCTCACTGGGGCAGGTGCAGTAGAGGATCACATCGCGGTCGCGTGGAATGATCTCGCTGTGCTGCCTGATCTCATTCGGTCCAATCCGCAGCGCGCCCGGCAGCACCCGGGGATCGGGCAGGTAGTCCAACGGATGGCGCAGATCGACGATGAACGGCGGGATGTTGCCCTGCTCCTGCGCACTGTCAATCATGGCCTTCAACTCGGCAGGCTCAAGCCTCATGCTGCGGACCTGCCGCAGAAACCTGCGCTGCTTGAAGAGACGGTAGGCAAAGAAGCCGAACACCATCACGATAAAGATGATGAACGCGAAGTGGCCCAAAAGCTGGAAGAACCGCGCGCTGCGCTTTGCCAGGTCACCAAAGAAACGCCCGGCAAGCAGGAAGGTCTCGGCCCACAAGATGGATCCGGCAAAATCCCAGAGAAAGAATCGGCTGTACGGCATTCCGGTCTGCCCTGCAATCGGCGCAGCGACCGTGCTCAGTCCGGGAACGAACTTCGAGATCAGTAGCGTGACCGGACCACGCTTT
Source organism: Granulicella sp. L56 (assembly GCF_009765835.1). Taxonomy (NCBI): domain Bacteria; kingdom Pseudomonadati; phylum Acidobacteriota; class Terriglobia; order Terriglobales; family Acidobacteriaceae; genus Granulicella; species Granulicella sp. L56. Next base: position 116,666 of record NZ_LMUS01000001.1, read on the forward strand.
GAAAAATATCCCTCGGTTTTGCTGACGCAGGTCGAAGCCTCAAACGACAATCGGCAAAGAAGCTGTAGAACGTTCTTGCCATAGCGCCGCCCCAGCGCAAACCAGAGCGTATCAGCCAGGATGCAGGCCACCAGCACCACCGCGAGAGCGTAGGAGTGGTGGATCTTGTGGGTAGCGCTGAGCGTCCCTGCCGTTAGCAGCACAGGAATGCTGGGAATGGGTATGCCGAGCTGCTCCGCCAGAACCCAGAAGAACAGGATCAAGTAGGCATAATGGACGAAAAATACAATCGCTATCGGCATAAGGGTATGTTTGGTAGATGAGCCAGGCAAGAGTTTGGATGCGAGGCCCTCGCGGTTAAAGATACACAGCCCCACCGATTAATGGTGAGGCTGTATTTCAGAATTGTTGAAAGGGTCGCTCCGGCCCGTTTAAGACCTGCTGCTTCCTCTATTTGACCGAGACATAAGGAGTGACAGAGAACCCTGGCCGAAGCGCGTAATCCCCATTCTCCTTCTGAAGGTCATTGAAGTCGATGCGTACCGGAATTCGTTGCACCACCTTCACATAGTTGCCTGTGGCGTTCTCGGGCGGGAACAGAGACAGGCGCGATCCGGTGGCTCCGCCAATCTGAGTCAGCTTGCCATGGAACTTGCGTCCACCCAGGGCATCTACTTCGATGGTGACATCCTGCCCCGGATGCATGTGCTGAATCTGCGTCTCTTTGAAGTTCGCGGTGACCCACAGATCGGTCAGGGGAATAATCGTCAGCAGGTCCTGCCCAATCGAAAGGTTGGCGCCCACCTGTACGTTCTTCTTATTGACGATGCCCGTTGTGGGAGCCGTAATGTGGGTGTAGCTGAGGTTAAGCCGGGCCTGGTCGACCTTGGCCTGCGACTGTTGCACCTCGGCAAGGGCCGCATTGGCCTTCGCCTCCTGCACCTTCACCTGCTGCGGACCATTCTTTACTGACTCATTCGCCGAAAAGCGCGACTGCGCCAGCTTCTGCTGCGCCTCACGTACCGCCTCCTGCTGTCCAATCACCTGAGACTGAGCCTCGATGACAGCGGCCGAGGTACCGGCAGCCTGCGCTACCGCAGCATCAAATTGCTGCTTCGAGATGACGTCCTTCTCGACCAGCGGCGTGTAGCGCTCCACGTCCAGCTTCGCCTTCAATGCGTTGGCCTTCGCTTGGTCTACACGGGCCTCCGCCGCCTGGGCCTGCTTCTGCGCCTGCGCCACGGCAGCCTGTGCGCCCTGCACGTCAGAGCTGGTCGTGCTCAGGTTTGTGCTGACATTCGTGCTAATAATTGGGACGTTGACATTCGCCTGAATGGCGGCGGCCTGGGCGCTGGCTAGGTTGGCCTGGGCCTGTTCCAGTGCAACCTGGTAGTCCTTGGGATCGATCTCCGCAAGCAACTGGCCCTGCTGCACCTTCTGGTTGTCGTCCACGTAGACCTTGATGACCTGCCCGGTCACACGCGAGCTAACCTGGTACAGGTTGCCATCAATTTGTGCGTCGTCCGTATCTTCAGAAAAGCTGGAGTGCCAGTAGAACAGGGCTGCTCCCACCACAAGAAAGATCAGCACTGCGATGACGATGAACTTCCGTCGCGACGACTTCTCAGGCTGTGGAGCCTCTTCGTCGCCATTTCGGCTGCCCTTGTTCGCATCGTCATGCGATTTAAGGTGAACCGTTCCACTGATCTCCGCGGTTTGATCGTCGCGATTTTGGTTCTCTTGGTCTGGCAAGCTACTTTCCTCCGAGATAATCTTTGTAATTCGTCTGCGCTACGCCCAGCGCCCGGGCCAGCGAAAGCTTGGCGACATTGTGCTGGTAGAGCGCGCTGATGTACTGGTCATTCGCCAGTTCTGTCTGGGACTGCGCCTGCGAAACCGCAAGGTTGTCCGAAACTCCGGCATGAAACCGCTGCTGGGCATCGCTCAACGCCTCGTTGGCAAGTTCGACATTCGAGTGCGTCGCCTCCACCAGCTTCTCGGCCGCCTGAATATCGAGCAGGCTGTCGCGTACGTCCGCATTCACCTGTTGCGCCTGATCGGCCAGCTTGGCCTTCGCCTGCTCGTACTGAGCGTCGGCGACCTGCTCCTGGCCGCGCGTCTTGGCGATCTGCAGAATCGGGGCGCTTACTTTGCCCGTTGCCGAATACGTCCCATGCGAGTGCCCCGGTGTGGTTCCCAGGTCGCCATAGTCTCCCGAGAAGCTTGCCACCGGAAGCTGGCTCGCCCACGCCGAAGTCTTCTCCGCACGCGCTGCCTTCAACTGCTCCGCCGAGGCCGCAAGGTCTTTACGGGCTGCCAGCGCCTGCGCAAAAGCGGTGTCGGGATTCACATGATCGAGCGCAGCAAAGGGAACCTGATCCGTAAGCCGAAACTCCTGATCGAGCGGTAGGCCGATCGTTCGAGCCAGCGCCAGCTTGTCCTTTGCCAGATCGTTTTTCGCCGAAATCAGCCGCTGCTCTTCATTCTGATAGTCCACCTGCGCCCGCAATACATCGAGCTTCGGACTGGTTCCGGCATCATGCGCGTCCGTCGCCTGATCGAGCGAAACCTTTGAGGTGGCCATCTCTGCATTCACTGCCTCAATGCGCGCGGCATCCGCCACACACAAGAGATAGGCGTTGCCTACCGTCAGCACCACCAGATTGCGGGCGTCCTCGGCGGTCAGCTTTGCGCCTTCAAAGTTATGTTTTGCGGCAATGTAATTCTGCAAGGCAGAAACGTTTACCAGATTCTGTGTCAGGAATGCCCGGAAGTCCACTACCTGAAACGGCCCGATGATCGGGTTGAGGCCGGGAAACTTCAAGCCCTCAGCCGCGAGATTGATCTGCTGCACCTCAACGCTGCCGGAAGCAGTTACCGTAGGCAGCAATGTCTGCAACTCCTCCAGCCGCTGCCCGCCTGCATTCTTCTGCGTCGATGATTGCAGGATGATCCCGAGGTTATTGCGAAGGCCGCGCTGAATGGCCTCGTCGAGCGACAGGTCGATCAGCGTGCCGGTCGACTTCCCTTCCACGACGCTGCCTTTGAATGAATCCTGCGTAGGCTGCGCGCCATTTTCGCCCGACGCAGTATAAAGCTGTTGCTGCGCCGACGCGATCGGGGAGCTGGTCTGCCCTGTGCTCGGTCCGCTGGCCGTGGTCTGGCTCGTATCCTGCTGTGCCCCGGCGGGAAGTACCGTGCCCGACAGGCACAGCAGTCCAACGCCCAGCGTCGCAACCACGTTCCGGGAGTAACGCGCTCTCATGCTTTGGCTCATACCTTTGAATGTTACCTGCATCCTTGTAAGTAATCCTACGGTTTTGATGACACAGAAATGCTTAAACCTGTGCCATCGACTTGATTGTGTCTTTCTTCGTATATTCAGATGCGCTAAGTCGTCCGGAATGTTCAAAAAAGTATCGTGGGGGAAAATTCGGGCAGAATTTTTCTACCCGCTCCACCTCTCCGACGGCACCAGCTACACTGCTACTAAAAGCATTTACTAACCTAAAAGGAAACCAGACATGTTTCTCGGAGTAGACGTCGGAACCGGCGGCACCAGGGCAATCCTCATCAACCGCGGCGGCAAAGTCATCGCTTCATGCAGCGCCGAACACGCCCCTATCCACTCCGAGCACATTGGCTGGGCCGAGCAGGACCCCGACGACTGGTGGCGCGCTGCCCGCGAGGCCATCGCCGGAGCCATCGCGCAGAGCGAACTAGCCGGTTCCGCAATCGAGGCCGTCGGTCTCACCGGCCAGATGCATGGCTGCGTCATGCTCGACGCCGCGGGCGTTGTCCTGCGTCCGGCGCTCATCTGGTGTGACCAGCGCACCCAGCCCCAATGCGACTGGCTGACAGAGAAGATCGGCTTCGAGCGCCTGATCGAGCTCACCGCCAACCCCGCCCTGCCCAACTTTACCCTCACCAAGCTGCTCTGGGTTCGCGACCACCAGCCCGAGATCTTTGCCCGCATCGCCCATGTGCTCTGCCCCAAGGATTACGTCCGTTATCGCCTCACCGGCGAGTTCGCCATGGACATGCAGGAGGCCAGCGGCACCCTTCTGCTCGATGTAGCCCACCGCCGCTGGTCCACCGAAGTGGCCGAAGCCGCCGGAATCCCCATGCAGTGGCTGCCTCGCCTCTATGAAGGACCCGAGATCTGCGCGCGCATCTCTGACGCCGGAGCCGGTGCTACCGGCCTGGCCGCTGGCACGCCCGTAGCGGCCGGGGCAGGCGATCAGGGTGCCGGAGCCGTCGGCATGGGCATCCTCGCGCCCGGCTCCGTCTCCGCCACCATCGGCACCAGCGGAGTCGTCTTCGCCGCCACCGATGCTCCCACTAAGGACCCCCTCGGCCGCCTGCACACCTTCTGCCACGCCGCTCCCAACCGCTGGCATGTCATGGGAGTGACCAACGGCGCCGGTCTCAGCCTGCGCTACTTCCGTGACACCTTCGCCACCTCCAGCAGTTACGACGCTCTCAGCGCACTCGCTGCCGAAGTCCCAGCCGCCAGCGACGGCCTGCTGTGGGCGCCCTACCTCTTCGGCGAACGTACACCGCACCTCGACCCCAACGCCCGCGCCGCCTTTGTCGGCATCACCGCCAGCCACACCCAGGCGCACTTCGTCCGCGCCGTGCTCGAAGGCGTGGCCATGAGCCTGCGCGACACCTTTACTCTCTTCAAGGAGCTGCACATCCCCGTCGACAGCATCCGCCTTGGCGGCGGCGGAGCCCGTGGCCCCCTCTGGCGGCAGATTCAGGCAGACGTCTACGGCCAACCCGTCGAACTCCTTGAAGCTGAAGAAGGCGGAGCCTTCGGAGCGGCTCTCCTCGCCGGAACCGGGGTCAATGCATGGCCCAGCGTCGAGGCAGCCTGCGCCGCTACGATTCGCGTCGCTCAAACCATCGCTCCGCAGAACGCAGATGCTATGAACGAAGCCTATCGCCAATACCGCAAGATCTATCCGGCGTTGCGCGACATCGCCAACTAGCGTCCCAGATGCAGCTTGCTGACATTCCGGATCGTGTCCGGATCGCCCGGCTTCAGCTCCAGCACCTTCCTGTAAAACGGCAGCGCGACCTCATCCTGACCGCGCTGCTGAAACAGCACCGCCAAGTCAAAATAAGGGGTCGCGTCCGCAGGCTTGTTCTTGATCGCTGCCTGAAACGCCTGAATCGCCTCGTCCACCCGCCCCATGCTCCCCAGCAGCACGCCCAGATCGGTATAAGCCTCGCTCTGCGTTGGATCGAACGCGATCGCCTTGCGTAGCTGCACCTCGGCTCCCTGCTTGTCACCCATCCGCTGTAACGCCTCGCCCAGGTCGATCACCGTCTCCATGTCCGCAGGATTCAGCGCCAGCGCCCGTTCAAAGTACTGCACCGCATCCGGAGTCTCGCCTAGCTGCAGATAGACATCGCCCAGCCCGGCCAACGCCCGTCCGTAGCGAGGCTGCAGCTTCACTGCCTGTCCATATAACTTCGCCGCGGTCAAAACATCGCCGCTTCTCCTGAACTCCAGCCCCAGGTTATAGAGCAGCACCGAACTCTTCGGCGTAGCCTGCAGCGAGCTTGCATAGAGCGCCGCCGGGTTCTGCCAGTCCTGCACCCGCGCCCACACCCGCCACGCTCCCCACATTACCCACAAGACAAGAAAGCTAACGGCAACTCGCCGCCAACGACCGCTGAGCCTCAACACCAACCCAGCAGCCGTCAGCGCCAACCCCGCAGAAGCCAGATACTCGAACCGCTCCGCCATGCCCTGATAGATCGCGACGAAGCCGCAAAATGGCAGCAGCGCAATCACCATCCAGGCCAGCCCTGCAGCAACTACCGGCAGCCGTTTCCTCAGCAATACGATCACGGCAATCAGCGCAATCAGCCCCAGCCAGCCCGCAATCGTCCCCGGAGAAGCCGCATTGGCAGGCATTGAGGTCGACCGCTCCACGCTCATATGCACGGGCAGGACCATCCACTGCACATAGCGCCAGAAGGCCAACCCTACCGCCCACAGTGCGGCCCCCGTATGCTCCGAACCCGTTTTAACCGCCTCTCTCAAAGCGATATAGACCAGCCCAGCCAGAATCGAGGCAGCAACCAGCCCACCCGCCAGCCTGCGCGACAACCGTTCCGTCGCATACGCCGCCAGCAGCGCCAATGGAAGGACAAACACGCCTTCCTCATGGCTCAGCAGCGCCGCCAGCGAAGCGACAAAATATGCCGCCAGCAAAAGCCGTGACTTGCCCTCGCGCAGAAAGCCGTCCGCCGCCAGCAGCGCCAGCAGCAGGAAGAAGGTGCACAACAAGTAGCCCCGTGCGCTCACCCATGCCACGGCCTCGGTATTGATCGGAAGGCCCAGCCAAAGCAGCGCGGACACCGCGGCGGTCCATGGGGCAACCCGCAGACGCCGCAACAGTAGAAATGCGAGCACTCCATTCAGCCAGTGCAGGACGAGGTTCGTGAGATGAAACCCGCTCGCATTCAGCCCCCATATCCGGCGGTCGAGCACAAGGCTCATCCAGTAAAGCGGCCGATAGGTCCCGCCTCCAGCTCCGCCAATCTCGCTGTTGAACGAGATCGGGGCCAGCCAGAACCGGTGAACCGCCAACCGCAGCGAGGCCAGTATCGGGTTGTTGACGATCTGGTCTACGTCGTCATAGAGAAACGGAGCGCTCAGCGCCTTCCAGTAGAGCGCCAGCACCCACACCGCACCCGCAACGGCAAAGACAATCCCCTGATGCGTAAAACACCAGCCCGAGAGAGCGCTCCAGCGCGATACCCCGCTCGACTGTACCGGTCGTTTTGTCCTGGTTGAAGATCTCAAAAAGTAAGCCGTCGTGAGCCTCAGAATTCCGCGCCATCATTGGCATCCCTAACATCGGTCGCGCGCCAACAAGACACACACCCATCCTATCAATCGCCGACACCCACCCAAACGTGGCCCGCCTTTGGCCTAGCCCATCCACTATGAAACACTGGTGCACAACCAACCAAGGAGAGCAGCAATGTCAGATATAGGAGTTGCAGTCATCGGTTTCGGCCTCGCCGGACGCGTCTTCCACGCCCCTTTCGTCCACGCCGTCCCCGGCCTCAGGCTCGAGGCCATTGTGCAGCGCCGCGGGGATGAAGCAGCCAAGGCCTATCCCGAAACCCGCATCCTCCGCTCCGTCGAAGAGGCCCTCGCCGACCCGGCCATCCAGCTCATCGTCGTCGGCACGCCGAACGAAACCCACTTCGCGCTGGCCAAACAAGCTCTTGAAGCAGGCAAGCACGTCGTTATCGACAAGCCGTTCGCTGCCACCAGTACCGAGGCCCGCGAGCTGATCGACCTTGCCAAAGCTCGCAATCTTGTACTTGCCCCGTATCATAACCGCCGCTGGGACGGAGACTTCCTCACCATCCGCAAGCTCGTCGACCAGAAGGCCGTGGGCAGACTTGTCACCTTCGAGTCCCACTTCGACCGCTTCCGTCCGCTGCCCCGCGAGGCCACATGGAAGGAGGCTGGAAGCGCAGCCAACGGTATGCTCTTCGATCTTGGGCCGCACCTCGTCGATCAGACATTGGCCCTCTTCGGCTCACCTCAGGCCATCACCGCCAGCGTCCGCAAAGACCGCGACGCCACTGAGATTGAAGACGCCTTCGACATCACCCTGCACTATCCAAGGCTGCTCGCCCACTGCCGAGCCACCCTGCTGGCCTGCGAGAATGCCCCCCGCTTTCTGCTCCACGGCACCCATGGCAGCTTCAAGAAGTACGGCCTCGATCCGCAGGAGCCGGCCCTTCTCGGAGGAGCAAAGGTGCCGCGCATGGGCGATGCAAAAGCATGGCTCAATGAGCCGGAATCGGAGTGGGGGGTCCTGACCGTCGCTCCCAACCCAGCCGATCCCAGCACGTTGACCCGCACCCCCGTCAAGACCGAGACCGGCGACTACCGCAACTATTACGCCAACGTGCGCGATGCCATCAATGGCAAGGCTCCGCTGGCGGTCCAGCCCGAAGACGCCTATCGCGTCATTAGGCTTCTCGAAATGGCCCGCGAAAGCTCAGCGGAAGCTCGCACTCTTCCCGTCAGCTTCTGAAGCTATAAACCTTCAAAGCAGCAAATGGCCCCATCTTCAACATTACGCTGAAGATGGGACCATTTGCTGCTTGTTGTGTTCCGAATCAGCGGGACTGTCCATAGGTCGCCGAAGCACCGTGCTTCCTGAAGTAGTGGCGATCCAGCAGAGCCTGCGAGACTCCTTTGCAATCAGCCTGCAAGGTCAGTGTCCGGTAAGCCATCCGCGCCACAGCCTCCAGCACCACCGCATTGTGCGCCGCGTCATGCGGAGTCCTGCCCCAGACAAAGGGAGCATGTCCGGCCACGAGGCAGGCAGGCACAGCCAGCGGATCGATTCCTTTGAAGCGGTTGACGATGGCCAAACCCGTCTCATGCACGTACCGTCCGCCGATGGCCTCGTCGGTAAGCTCTTCGGTCACCGGAACCGGTCCATAGAAGTAGTCGGCATGGGTCGTCCCCAGTGCTGGGATCGCCATCCCTGCCTGAGCAAAGCTGGTGGCATACTCCGAGTGGGTATGCACTACGGCCCCAATCTCGGCGAATTCGCGATAGAGCAGCGTATGCGTATCCAGATCAGAGGAAGGCCGCAGCGTGCCCTCGACGATCTTCCCGTGCAGGTCGGTCACCACCATATGCTCCGGCCTCAGTTCGTCGTAATCGACGCCGGAGGGCTTAATCACCACCAATCCCTGCTTGCGATCCACACCGCTGGCATTGCCAAACGTGTAGAGGACAAGCCCCCGCCGAACCAGCTCCAGATTGGCCTCAAGCACCGATTTCCGCAATTCTTCAAGCAGCATCAACAGCCTCTTTCTAAGCAATTCCGCACAATGCCATGCAATGGTTTCAGAATATCTGAAACGCCTGATGAAGATGCTTTCCCTTGATAAAGTAACTCTATGAGCATCGAGCAGGATCAGGTCATGAACATTGAGCAAGATACGAACGCCCAGTCCCTTCCCCTTGGCTTCGAATGGGGTGCGATCAAAGCTGGCATCAAGGCCAGCGGAAAGCTGGACGTAGCTGTCGCCATCGCCCCCAAAACCGCCAATGCAGCGGTGATGTACACGAAAAATCAGGTTGTTGCGGCACCTGTGACCGTAGGCCGACGTCATCTCCAATCCACCGGCGGAAGAGTTGCCGCCGTGCTGGTCAACGCCGGCAACGCCAACTGCGCCACCGGGCAGGCCGGAATCGAAGCCTGCGTGCAAACCTGTGTCGCTGCGGCAGAGACATTTCACTGCATCTTCGACGAGGTCTTTCCCTCCTCGACCGGCATCATCGGTGTTCCCTTCCCCGCAGAAAAAGTAATCGCCGCCCTGCCTGCCATACAGACCGTGCTGGGCAGCACTTCAGATCACGCAGAGCTTTTTGCCCAGGCCATCATGACGACCGACACGCGCATGAAGACCGCTCGCGCCGTCGTCGACATCGACGGAGCCAAGATTAATATCTTCGGCGCTGCAAAGGGCGCAGGTATGATTCATCCCCAGCTTGGAGCACCGGTCGGCCCTCCGCACGCCACGATGCTGGTCTATCTCTTCACCGATCTGGCAGCCGAGACGGAGGAACTCAGCAGGCTTTTGCAGCCAGCCGTAGAGCAGAGCTTTAATTGCATCTCCATCGACGGGGATACCTCGACCAACGACACCGTATTGTTGCTGGCCAGCGGAGCCAGCGGAGTCAAGCTCAACGAACGGACGGGCGAGCCTTTTGCCAACGCACTCAATCTGGTGTGCGGCTCGCTGGCCCACCAGATTGTTGACGACGGCGAGGGCGTGGGCCATGTAGTGACACTACACATTACTGGGGCTCGCACGCCGTCGGAAGCAAAGCAGGTTGCCAAGGCCATCGCTCACTCCCCTCTTTGCAAGACGGCATGGTCAAGTGCAGACCCGAACTGGGGCCGCCTGCTGGCAGCCGCCGGATATAGCGGCGTGGCGTTCGATCCGGAGAGGGTCAACATCAGGATCGGCACACAACCCGTCTTTGAGCTCGGGATGCGGGCGCCGCTCTTCGATGAAGCTGCGGCCCATGCGACGATGCAGGAACGCGAATACACCATCACACTCGATCTGGGACAAGGCAATGCCGAATGCAGATTCATTACCTGTGACCTTACGGCGGAATATGTGCGGATTAATGCCGATTACTCCACCTAGAACTTGTTTCTGAAATCGACTTCTCCCCGGTCGATTATCAGATACCCACTGGCAGATTTCCCTTGAAAAAGGGGACGCTAGTGACGTTTGTGCCCTAAGACGACTATCCTAGAACCAGTGCACTTGGAGCGCTGACCTACAACCCCGGCAACTACGGATATAAGGACTGCTTATGACGATGAAACTTGAAACTCCGGCCCAGATTGATTTTTCCGAAGAAGTGTCCGAGTGGATTGAGGCGTTTGACGAGGTCATTGCGAATGACTGGGAACAGGGCGCAGAACTTCTCGAAACCCTTCGGCAGAGAGCGCAGCAGGCCGGGGTGCCGACGTCGAGTGAGTTGACGACGCGATATCTGAATACCATTCCAAAGCACGATGAGGTTCCCTATCCCGGCGACCGGGCGCTGGAGCGCCGCGTCGAAGCGCTGCTTCGCTGGAATGCGATGGCAATGGTGCATGGCCAGAATAAAAAAGACGCCGGTATTGGCGGTCACATCTCGACGTATTCTTCACTCGCGACCCTGCTTGAGGTCGGCTTCAATCATTTCTTTCACGCCAAGTATGGAGACCAGCCGGGAGACTTCATCTACTTCCAGGGACATGCCTCTCCGGGCGTCTATGCTCGCGCTTATCTCGAAGGCAGGCTCGACGACTCGCATCTCAAAAACTTCCGTCACGAGCTGCGCGACACTCCCGGTCTGAGTTCCTATCCGCACCCGTGGCTGATGCCAAACTTCTGGAACTTCCCCACGGTGTCCATGGGCATCGGCCCCCTCAATGCCATCTATCAGGCACGCTTCATGCGCTATCTTGAGCATCGCGGGCTTATCCAGGCAACCGAGCGCAAGGTCTGGGCTTTTGTCGGCGACGGCGAGACCGACGAGGTCGATACGCTGGGCGCAATCGCTGTTGCTGCTCGCGAAAATCTGGACAATCTCATCTTTGTGGTGAACTGCAATTTGCAGCGTCTCGATGGCCCTGTGCGCGGTAACAAGCGCATTATCGACGAGCTCGAAGGCCACTTCCGCGGAGCAGGATGGAACGTCATCAAGGTCATCTGGGGTTCCGATTGGGACGCACTCTTTGAGCGCGATCACACTGGCCTGTTGCTCAAGCGGATGGAAGAGTGCGTGGACGGAGACTTCCAGACCTTCAAGGCAAAGGACGGCGCTTATTTGCGCGAAAATTTCTTCGGCAAGTATCCGGAGCTGCTCGAACTGGTACGCGATCTGACCGATGAGCAGCTCGAGCGGCTGCATCGCGGCGGTCACGATCCGGCGAAGATTTACAACGCATACAAGCGGGCGATGGAGCACAAGGGCGGCCCAACCGTCATTCTGGCCAAGACCGTAAAGGGCTTCGGCATGGGCTCGTCGCAGGCGCGCAACGCCACGCACAACGAAAAGAAGATGGTGGACTCCGAACTGGCCGCCTTTGTAAAGCGGTTCGATATTCCCATTCCAGAAGAGGCAGCAGTCCATGGAACGCCCTATCGTCCCGCGCAGGATTCTCCTGAAATCGTGTACTTGCAAGAGCGGCGTCGGGAGTTGGGTGGATATCTCCCGAAACGCGAAGTGCCGAAGTCGGATTTCGTCGCTCCGGAATTGGATTATTTTGCCGAGTGGACCGCAGGCTCGAATAAGCGCGCTGTTTCGACAACGATGGGCTTTGTCAGCATCCTTCGTCACCTGTTGAAGGATCCGAAGATCGGTAAGCTTATCGTGCCGATCCTGCCCGACGAAGGCCGCACCTTTGGCATGGAATCGGCGATCCGTCAGGTAGGCATCTACGCACCCGAAGGCCAGAAATATAGTCCGCACGATGCCGACATGCTGCTCTACTACCGCGAAGCGCAGGACGGGCAGATTCTCGAAGAAGGCATTACTGAAGCTGGTTCGATGGCGTCGTTCACCGCAGCAGGCACGGCCTACGCAAACTACAAGATTCCGACCATTCCCTTTTACATGTACTACTCGATGTTTGGATTTCAGCGCATCGGCGACATGGTGTGGGCATTCGCCGACTCGCGCGGCAAGGGCTTCCTGATGGGTGGCACTGCTGGACGCACGACGATGCTCGGCGAAGGGCTGCAGCACCAGGATGGCCACAGCATCGTGCTGGCAAGCACGGTCCCGACCTGCATTACCTATGATCCGGCATTCGTCTATGAGCTTGTCGTGGTGGTACAGGATGGCATTCGCCGGATGTACGAGAAGGGCGAAGACGTCTTCTACTACATCACCATGTACAACGAAGATTACGCCATGCCCGCGATGCCGAAAGGTGCTGCCGAAGGTATTCTGCGTGGCCTGTACAAACTGAAGCCGGCAATCGAAGGTGAAGCAGTCGCACAGCTCTTCGGCAGTGGAACCATCCTTAACGAAGTGCTTCGCGCTCAGGAGATTCTAGCGACGAAGTACGGTGTACAGACCGACGTATGGAGCGTTACCAGCTACAACGAGTTGCGGCGCGATGCGCTGGCAGTGGAGCGCTGGAACCGCCTCCATCCCGCCGAGAAGGAGCGCCAGAGCTATCTGCAGACGGCCATGGCGGGAACACAAGGGCCAATTATCGCGGCCAGCGATTATATGAAGGTCGTGCCCGACCAGCTATCACCATGGCTGGCAAACAGACTTGTATCGCTGGGAACCGATGGCTTTGGCCGCAGCGACAATCGCGAGCATCTGCGCAGCCACTTTGAAGTCAACGCAGAGTCCATTGTTGGGGCGACTCTCTCGAAGCTTTCTCGCGAGGGCAAGTTCAAGCCGAAGCAGGCGCAAAAGGCACTCGCCGAACTCGGCCTCGATGTCGAGGCTGGCGATCCTGCCCGGGCTTAGCTTGCGGTAGTTAGCAGTCTATTTTTAGATCGAGGGTTCCTCACGGGGCCCTCGTTTTTGCAGAAGCGCTGCATCAATGGGAGACCCGGCTTGAGCGAAACGGCACCGCACGAAAATCCATTAGTTCCCAATAAAAAGCTGCGACAGATCTACACCCTGATGGCTCAGGCCAGATCGCTGAACGAGCATATCGCCAAAGCACAGCGAAAGACAAAGCGGCAGCGACTGGCCACTGCGTTTGGGGAAGAAGCGTGCCGGATGGCCACGGCCATCGAACTTAAGCAGGGAGACCTCGTCAGTGATGTTCGAATGTGCGCGACGATGGATCTTCTCTTCGGCGCTACACTCACTCCCCTTCTCCGTCATATCGCTGCGGTGATCTCTGGCTCCCAAGCTGAAAACACGATATCGACCGAGACAGCTATCGTTACGCGTCAACTGCCATCGATTGAGAATGCAGAAGACCACCTGCATATGGCGCTGGGTGCGGCACTCACCCTTAAGACTCAGAAGCAAAACAATATCGTGATGGCTTACGCTTATCATGCTGAGTTGCCAAAACGTTCCTGGAAACAAATCCTTGCTCTGGCGGCACAGCTAAATCTGCCAATCATCGTTGTGCTTCTCCCCGAAGCGGAGGGCAAAGGCGAGGCTACGAATATCTGCGCAAAGGCGAGGTCATTCGGAATTCCTGGAATCCCCGTCGACGCAAACGATGCTGTGGCTCTGTATCGTGTGGCGCAGGAGGCTATTGGCCGTTCTCGCGGAGGGGATGGGCCCGTCCTGATCGAATGCATTTCTTCTCGAAGGGCAAAGCAACGAAACGACGATGTTAATGATCCTATTCTTCACATGAAAAGATTTTTGACAGGACGGAAAGTCTGCAGTGAAGAGTGGGCGAATCATGCCGGTGATGCCTTCCGCAAAAAGTTGGCAGCGGCAAAACATTAACGTTTTCATGTTTCCCTCAACTGCCTGCATCCCTCATTCCAGTGATCGAGACGGTACACTGGTGTAGCGATCTAAATAGAACATTTGAGGTGCAAGTGCGGAAAAGAGTCTATCTTCCTATTGCGATTGTCGTCGTTTGTGCAGGTTCAGCTATATTTGCACAGACGTCGACATCCCCATCGCAGTCAGCGCCAGCGGCGTTGCCGGCTTATGCGCCACAAAGTCAGACTACGGCTCCCGCAGCAGCCCCGCCTCAGAAAACGGGCCAGCCCGCTGTGCCACCTGCAACGGCTTCGCCGGAAAATCCCTTCACCGCTTATGTTCCTTATGGGCCACTCGATGAAGACAAGTTGCCAGACCGTTACGGATCGACCTATATCCCGGTAGACAGTTGGGTCTATCCTGCCATGACCCGGCTCTACTCCATGGGATTTCTCGACACGATGTTTCTGGGAATGCGTCCCTGGACGCGCCGCAGTGCGCTGCACATGCTTCAGGAATCGAAATACGACATCATCCACAGCGATAACGAAGAAGCGCAGGACATTCTGGTGAAGCTCTTGACCGAGTTCGATGCGGAAGTTCCTTCAGGATACACGGCTCGTGGAGCGGTTTATGGATTGGAGTCCACCTACACACGTTTCATGGGAATCGGCGGGACACCTCTACGTGACAGCTATCACCTGGGCCAGACGATAGCGAACGACTACGGACGCCCCTACCAATCCGGCTTTAACAACCTCACCGGCCTTTCAACGGTGAATGAGTGGGGGCCGTTCTCACTCTACGTGCGTGGCGAATATCAACATTCTCCATCGGCAACGGGATATTCCTATGCACTCGCGAGCCAGCTATCAGCCATTGACACCATCCCTTATGGTCCGCCCAATGAGCCTCAGGACACAATTCCCGCGGGGCCTATCTCTGCGCAAAATCCCTTTCGCCTGGTAGAGGCGTCTCTTTCCTTGCACCTGCTTGGCCATGAAATTTCGGGAGGCAAGACAGATGCATGGCTTGGGCCGGCTGCCGGCGGCGCGATGGCATGGTCCAACAACGCGGAGAACATCTATTCCTTTCGCGTGAACAGAGTCGAACCGCTGAATATCTTCCTGCTGTCGAAACTGCTGGGACCGGTTCGATATGACTTCTTCATCGGCAGCCTCAAAGGGCATACCTCTCCCAATAGTCCCTGGGTCCACTCCGAGATGTTTTCGTTCCGTCCAACGGTCAACTTTGAGTTCGGCTTCCAAAGAACAATCATCTTCGGCGGAGAGGGTCATGCTCCTGTCACCTTGCACACTTTTCTCAAGGGCTTCTTCGATACCAGCGATACGAGTGCAGCGGAGAAGTTCTCACGGGACGATCCAGGAGCTCGCTTCAGCGACTTTAATTTTTCCTATCGTCTGCCGTTTGTTAGAAAATATGCCACTCTCTATATCGATTCGATTGCGCATGACGACGTAACTCCCATCAGCGCTCCGCGGCGTGCCGCTTATCGTACCGGCCTCTACATCTCCCAGTTTCCCAAGTTTCACAAACTTGATTTGAGACTCGAGGGGGTTACGACCGACCCCGGAGTAGCGAGAAGTTCTAACGGCGAATTCAATTATTTTGAAACAATTCAACTACAGGGATATACCAACAAGGGATTTATCATGGGCGACTGGATCGGCCGCGAAGCAAAAGGCGGACAGGCGTGGCTGACTTATCACCTATCCGGCAATGAATCGATCCAATTGGAATATCTCAATAAGAAGACGCCAAAGGACTTCATTCCAGGCGGGACGACGCAGAACCAGTTCAAAGCCAGCGTGGTGAAAAGATTTGGGCCAGACCTGGAACTCAATGGATGGGTGCAGTATGAGGGATGGAAGGCTCCTATTTATAAGTCGGGCCTTCAGAAGGACACTACCGCTGCGGTGCAGTTTACCTGGTTCCCGAAGTTACACACCTACCCGCAATATTAATAAGTAGTTGGAGAGTAAGAGGGCCCAGCCAATTGGCTGGGGCCCTCTTACGTTTATGTCAGTCGCCGAGCGACACTCACGCAACAGATTCTTTGAAGTACTGCAAAGAATGCTGTAAGCCTTGACGAAGGCTTATCTTAGGTTCCCAACCGAGAAGCGTCCTCGCTTTCGTGATATCAGGGCAGCGACGGGTTGGATCGTCCTGCGGTAGAGGCTTCGACACAATCTCTGTCTTCGCGCCGGTAACTGCCAACACCTCCCGCGCGCACTCTAGAATGGTCCACTCATCAGGATTTCCAAGATTGACGGGCAAATGCTCCTGCGAACCAGCAAGGAGAATAATTCCATCAATAAGGTCGGAGACATAACAGAAACTGCGCGTCTGCGAACCATCTCCATAGATGGTCAGCGGTTCGCCGCGAAGCGCCTGTGACATAAAATTCGAGATCACGCGCCCATCGTTGACCTGAAGGCGTGGGCCATAGGTGTTGAAGATGCGAACAAGGCGCGTGTCAACGCCATAATAGCGGTGATAAGCCATCACGACAGACTCGGAGAAACGCTTTGCCTCGTCGTAGACAGATCGTGGCCCGATAGGATTGACATTACCCCAATACGTCTCAACCTGGGGATGTACCTGGGGATCGCCATAACACTCGGAAGTGGAGGCATGAAGATATCCAGCGCCGTACTTCTTCGCGAGGTCCAGTGTATTGACGGTGCCTGCTGAACCTACAGAAAGAGTTTCAATGCCCAGGCGGTGGTAATCGACAGGACTGGCGGGCGAGGCAAAGTTGAAGACGAAATCTACTTTGCCGAGGTCGAACGGTTTGCAAATATCCTGCTCTACAAAACTGAAATTCGGTTCCCCTGCAAGTTGGCTGAGGTTGCTTGTAGTCCCTGTGCAGAGATTGTCTACGCCAATGACATCATTCCCCTCGGCCAGCAAGGCATCACAGAGATGTGAGCCCAGAAACCCGGCGGCTCCGGTGACAAGAATTCTTTGCGGCATTAATCTTTTGTTACCTTTCTTTACCTGGCAGCAACCTCTCGGCAGACCTGAGGCCAGTCGCTTATCAAAGAGCGGATTGTTACTCCATCGAAAGAACAGCTTCTCTTACAGGGTACGAAGCTGGCCGTCCAATGCTGAGATAAGTGAATCCATGCTGCGTCACGACATTGGGGTCATAGAGATTGCGGCCATCGATGATGATGGGATAGCGCATGACCTTGTTCAAGCGATCGAGGTCCAGAGCAGCAAACTCCGGCCAATCCGTCAAGATCAACAAGGCATCGCTATCCTGGGCCGCCTCATAGGCGCTGTTCGCGTAATGAAGATGCGAGGTGGCAGGAAGCACCTCCTGGGTGCGCTTCATCGCGGCAGGATCGAAGGCCGTGACCGAGCAGCCCTCCGCGAGCAACATCTCAACCAGCTCGATCGCCGGCGATTCACGGATGTCATCCGTCTCCCCTTTGAAGGCCAGGCCAAGTACGCCAATTCGCTTGGTGCGCAGCGTCCACAAAGCCGACCGGACCTTTGCGAGAAAACGCTTCTTTTGTTGAACGTTAATCTTTTCAACCTCGCTCAGGAGATTGAAATCGATGCCCATCTGCGCTGCCACAGAACGGAAGGCCGCCACATCTTTTGGAAAACAGGAGCCTCCATAACCGATGCCGGGACGAAGGAACTTGGGGCCAATACGGCTATCCAGCCCCATCCCGAGGGCGACCTGTTCCACATTGGCATCGGTAGCCTCGCATAAATTTGAAACAGCATTGATAAAGGAGATCTTCAATGCAAGAAAGGCATTCGAGGCATGCTTGATAATCTCAGCGCTCTTGGTTGAGGTAAGCAGCAGCGGAGGAGGCTCCGCGGGGCTGCAGGGGCCTTCAATGGCGTCCGACCGCTTATAGTATTCCCCGCTCGTCAGCGGAGCATATATCTCCTTCAGCAACGCCGCTGCTTTGTTGCTGTCAGCTCCTACGACGATGCGGTCAGGATGAAGAAAATCGGCGACGGCAGTCCCTTCGCGAAGAAACTCAGGGTTTGAGACGACATCGAACAGATTGCGGTCAACCCCATTGCGCTCAATCGCACGCCGCACCCATTCGTTGGTATAGACGGGAACGGTGCTCTTCTCGACAATCACCTTATAGCCCGTGATGGAACGGGCAATCTCGCAGGCAACCGCCTCGACATAGGAGAGGTCCGCATCGCCAGTCTCGCTCTGAGGGGTTCCTACCGCGATAAAGATGGCCTCACACTCGCGGGTTGCCTCGCCGAGATCGGACATAAACCGAATTTTGGTATTACGGTAGCGCTCAAGGAGTTCCGGGAGATAGTTCTCATGGATAAGGGTATCCCCGCCTTGCAGGGCCGCAACTTTGCGATCGTCGTTATCGACACAAATAACGGTATGTCCCATCTCAGCAAAGCAAACCGCGGCAACTAGGCCGACATATCCCGATCCCACAACGGCAATTTGAATGTTCTTATTCATAATTCGATGAAAGATCCCTCAATATTTCTAAGAATATCTGGTTTACTGAGTTTTGGCATGAATTGACGCCGTCAGGAATTGCTCTTCTATTTATACAAAGCAGGTAATCAGTCTTCCTTACGGAAGTCACACTCTAGTAGACTACAGGGAATGTCTTTCCAAAATACGCAGCCTTCGCCTGGCGGAGACGTCACGGGGAACACTCCACCCGGATTTAGCACGGCCGCCGCAGACAACACATTGTCCGAAGCATTCCTCACGCTTAAAAAGCGGCGCTGGATCGTCATCGCGGCTGTGCTGCTTGGCTTTGTCTATGGAATTTACAAGGCAAAGACACAGCCGAAGCTGTACGACGCCTATGGACAGATCCAGGTCAGGTCAGGCTCCTCTAACGAATATCGCCTGGATGCCGCACAGGCAATGACGGGAGGCACAGACACCGCCTCAAAGATGTTGACCGAAATCCAGATACTCAAGAGCGACTCCTTGATGTTGACCGTTGCCCGCGAGATGGATTTGGCGAACAACCCGGATTTCCTCGAAGCAAAGGGGCCGATCGCACATAGCGTTCTCGATAATCCCTCCGTACGCCAGGCCACGGTAGGCAGGCTGCAACAGAACCTGCATATCACGCTGGTCCCAAAGACAGAGATTATCAATATCAGCTACAGCAGCTTGAACGCAAAGCTGGCTGCTGACATCGTGAATAAGGTCATCTCGGCCTATATTCAGCGCAGTTATGAAACAAGGTTCGCATCGACCCAGCGAGTCTCCCAATGGCTCTCGAGCCAGTTGGACGACTTGAAGCAGCAGGTAGAGACATCGCAGGAACAGATGATGGACCTGCAGCGGCGTTTAGGAATCCTGGGATTCGATCCAAGCCACAATCAGATCGCCACCTCCCTGGAGGACCTTTCCAAAGCGGCGGGCGTAGCAAAGCTCGCGCGCATTATTGCGGAGTCGAGATATCGCGTTTTGAACGGTATGGATCCGGACTCGGTGGAAAGTTCTATCGACTCCGGGCCTGGAGTCGCTCCTACGGAGTTGAACCAGCTCAGGACACAGCTTGCCGCAGCAAGGGCAAATTACGCTCAAATGGAAGCGACCCTTGGCCCCAATCATCCGCAATCCAAATCGATCAAGGCGCAAATCGCTGAACTCACGAGCGCGGTGAATAAGGAACAGAATCGCCTGTTGCTGCAAGCGAAGGAAAACTACGTTGTAGCTCGCGCCAACGAAGACCAGACCAATGCCGCTCTTGAGTCTCAGAAGGCTGACGCCTATAAGCTGAGAGACGACCTCATCGAATACACGTTGCGCCAGCGAGAATATGAGGCGAACCGGACTCTCTACGAAGGGCTCCTGCAGAAGCTCCGCACTGCCGGCGTCGAGGCCGGACTTGAATCGATGGAAATTGATATTGTCGATCAGGCGTTGCTTCCGGCCAACCCCACGCTTCGGTCAGGCTCGAAGATCGTTCTGGTAGACGTCATCATTGGCCTGATTGGCGGGATCATCATCGCCTTCCTGATGGACAGCCTGGACACCGGACTTCGTACGATTGCAGAGGTTGAAAGTGTTACAGAGCTGCCGTCGCTGGCCGTTATCCCGCGATCCCGACGGACTTCGGTGGAACAGGGCGCTTCGCTAACAGCAGCGCAGAAGAACCTAGTCGTGTTGTCGCAATCGAAATCGCAGTTTGCCGAATCGTTCAGAGCACTGCGAACCTCACTTCTTCTGTCCACCGCGGGCCATCCTCCTAAATACATTCTGCTTACGAGCGCCACCCCCTCTGAAGGCAAAACAACTCTCTCCACGAATCTGGCCTGCATCCTTGCGCAAGGGGATGCTCGTGTTCTTCTCATTGACGCCGACCTTCGCCGGCCCAGCGTTCACCACCGCTTTGGAATGAGCGGCAAGATCGGGCTGACCACCGTTCTTACTGGAGCAACTTCTCTTGAAAGCGCCGCACAGAATGTCCCTGAAGTTCCAAATCTGGATGTTCTGCCGGCCGGCCCCATGCCTCCTTTCCCAACCGAGATGCTGAGTTCGGAGGCCATGGATTCCCTACTTCAGCGCTGTGGCGATATCTATACGCATGTGCTGATCGATACGCCGCCCATTCTTTCCGTGACGGACGGTGTCATTCTCGCTCGGCATGCGGATGCAGTGGTCCTGGTCGTTCGCCATGGAAAATCAAGCAAACATGTGGTGCGCCGCGCACGCGATCTTCTGGTACGGTCAGGAGCTCCTTTGACCGGTATCGTGCTCAACGCAGTCGATCTGAACTCTCCTGACTACTATGGCTACTACGGATATTCAGGCTATTCCTACTCCAGTGCTGACTCTGGAAGCTGGGAGCCTCAAGCTACACCAGCAGGTAAAGACCGCAGGCCAGGGGAGACTGAATGATGAAAAAACAGAATCATCCCAGCCAACTTAACAGCAAGGAACCGTCGCGGCTCCATGTCATCCTAAACAGGTCGATTCTGGCTGCCATGCTCTTCGCTCTGAGCCTTTATCCCTGCGTGGTGAAGGCCCAGTTCAGCGGCCCTGCGGTCGGCATCACGGAACCGGTCAATCCGGAAGTGACTCCAACCACCGATGCCGCAATCCTGTATCCCGACGGCCGGGACATCATCTTGCGGCAAGGTGATCTGCTAACAGTCCATCTCTATGGAATGACGGATTACGAACCCTCAGCCCGGGTAAGTCTGGACGGTACCGTCCAACTTCCACTGATCGGCCGGTTGCATGTCGAAGGGCTCACGGTACACCAGGCTGAAAGTCTGGTTGCCGCACGGCTGACGAGCGCGGGCATGTACCGCGATCCTCAAGTGACGATTCAGCTCACAGAAGCGCCCAGCCATACAATCACGGTAACTGGCGAAGTACATAGCATTATTCCTGTGGAAGGCCAGAAGCGGCTGTTTGATATTCTGGCGGCAGCCGGTGGTTTGCCTCCAACCGCAAGTCATATTGTCACCATCGACAGGCCGGGGCTCTCCCAACCTATCGTTGTAAATCTCGGCACCGATCCCGCCAAAAGTGCCAGCGCCAATATCCCTGTCTTTTCTGGAGATACCGTCATTGTCCCTCGTGTGGGCGTCGTCTATCTTCTCGGAGCGTTCAAGCTTCAAGGCGCGATCCCAATCCAGGAGAATGCACCGCTTACGCTCATGCAGGTGGCCGCTCTTGGAGGAGGCACCGGATACCAGGGGAAGTTACACGATCTGCGAATTATTCGCACAGAAGGCCTCAATCGCAGAGTAGTTAATGTCGATATCAGCAAAGTTATGGATGGAAAGGCTCCCGACCCTGTATTGCAGGCAGACGATATCGTTCTTCTGCCGACCAGCGCAATGAAGGCGGCCATCAAGGGCGGAGGAATTGGCACCCTGGTGGGCATTGGCTCTCTCTTGATTCTCGCTGCTGAACGATAGTGATTGAAAACGACTTCGTGTACTTGGCCGTATTGATTCCGTGGAGACCGATCGCAGCGTCTCTTCCTCGATAACCGACGACGGAAAAACATGACCAAAAAAGTGAAACTTGCTTACCTGGTAAGCCACCCAATTCAATATCAGGCCCCTTTGCTGCGACGAATCGCGCAAGAGCCCGACATCGAGCTGACCGTATTCTATGGCTCCGATTTTTCTGTTCGGGGCTACAAGGACGAGGGCTTCGGTGGAATAGGAGTGAAGTGGGACATCCCTCTTCTGGACGGCTA
This sequence comes from Granulicella sp. L56, assembly GCF_009765835.1. NCBI lineage: Bacteria > Pseudomonadati > Acidobacteriota > Terriglobia > Terriglobales > Acidobacteriaceae > Granulicella > Granulicella sp. L56. The sequence goes on from NZ_LMUS01000001.1 coordinate 138,875, forward strand.
TCATCACGAATTTCTTCCCGTTCTTCGCGACAACGCCACGGTAAGCGTAGCTCGCCCGCTCAACTACGGCATCTTTAAACGGCTGCGCGGAAATAAGGACGAGGCCCCCTTTGATGTCCTATGGGTGCACGGATACGCGACGGTCAACTCGCTTCACGCAATGCTCGCGGCCAAATCCCTCGGCATTCCCGTGCTTCTGCGCGGAGACATGTGGTTGAAGGACCGCCCGCGAAGCCCGGCAAAATTGGCGCTCAAGACATTCTTCTTCCAGATATTGAAACACCTCGTCGATGGAGTTTTATCGGTCGGCACCTTGAACGCAGCCTACTGGCGTCATCATCTGGGCAATGATTTTCCTCAGTTCATGATGCCCTACGCCGTCGATAACGATTATTTCCAGCAACGCAGCCGCCTAGCACCGGGACAGCGCAACGAGCTTCTCAGCGAACTCAATCTGGACCCGACTCGGCCCGTTATTCTCTTTGCCTCAAAGCTGCAAAAGCGTAAACGCTGCGAAGACTTGATCGAGGCCTATAAGAAGCTCTCTCCTGCGCCTGGGATCGAACCACATCCTTACCTTGTCATTGTTGGCGACGGAGAAGAACGAGCAGCACTCGAAAGACAAGCGGCCGAAACCGGGTTCGGCGGAATCCGCTTCTGCGGGTTCCGAAATCAGTCGGAGCTGCCTCGCTTCTTCGATATTGCAACGGTATTCGTTTTACCCTCCCGCCATGAGCCTTGGGGTCTCATCGTAAACGAGGTCATGAATGCGGGACGTGCCGTCATTCTCTCTGACGACTGCGGCTGCCAGCCTGACCTCATTACGGATGGCGTCGAAGGCTGTGTCTTTCCAGTAGGAGACGTCGACGCTCTCACGTCCGCACTTCACAGAGTGCTGGCGACGCCCGAGACTGCAACCCAAATGGGACAACGAGGATTGGAACGAATTAACCATTGGAGCTTCGAGCAGGATATTCAAAGTTTGCGTCAGGCACTTGCGTACACCACTCGCAGGATCACCGCCTGATGTCGCACCCACTCGTTCCTTTTACCAAAGGATCGCCTGCTATGCTCCACAAGAACGGTGAATGCTGATGCGTATTCTTCACGTCATGGGAACCCTGGATCCTGCCGCCGGTGGCCCCTCTCAGTCGGTTCGGGTGCTGATGAGCTATGCGTCTATCGGCTACGTCGGTGAAGTCGTAACGCTCGACGACCCGGAATCGCCCTGGCTGAAAACCCTCAACTTCCCTGTGCATCCGCTCGGCCCCGTCAGCTCGACCTACGGATACACCAAGCGGCTCGTTCCGTGGATCAAGGCCAACCGCCATCGCTTCGACGGCGTTGTGGTGAATGGGCTATGGCAATACTGCGGGTTGGCCGCAAGGCGCGCTCTCTCCGGAACGAATACACCGTATCTGGTATTCACTCACGGCATGTTGGACCCGTATTTCAAACATGCCTTTCCGCTGAAACACGCAAAAAAATGGCCCTATTGGCTCTTGTCGGAGTACTGGAACCTGCGAGGTGCGAATCGCGTTCTCTTCACTTCGGAGGCAGAGAAGCATCTAGCCGAGGAGAGCTTTTGGCTGCATCGCTGGAATCCCTACGTGGTTCCCTATGGCGCAAAGGGACCCGCAGGCGATCCGCAGGCATTGAAGCAGACCTTCTTCGATCAGTGCCCACAGGTGAAAGACAAGCGCTATCTCCTTTTTCTGGGGCGCATCCATCGTAAAAAAGGCTGCGATCTTCTCGTCGATGCCTTTGCCAAAGTAGCTGCCGACGATCCCGACCTGAATCTGGTGATGGCTGGCCCCGATCAACAGCAATGGAGCACCGACTTGCAGCAGACTGCTGCCAGCGCAGGCATCGCAAACCGTATCCACTGGCCTGGCATGATTACAGGCGATGCGAAATGGGGAGCCTTCTATGGCGCCGAGGCCTTCATCCTGCCATCACACCAGGAGAACTTCGGGATTGCTGTTGCCGAAGCGATGGCGTGCGGCACGCCCGTGCTCCTCTCCGACAAGGTAAACATCGCTGAAGAAATTGCCAAGGATGGCGCAGGATTTATGGAGCCGGACACTCTCGACGGAACGCTGCGCCTGTTGCAACGCTGGATTGCAACGTCATCGCAAGATCGGCAGCGGATGGCAGAGCAGGCACAGCGCAGCTTCAATCAGCGTTACGATATGAAACAAACGGCAAGGACGATCATTCGGCTATTCGAAGAAGCAACCCACCGATCTTAAGATCGCAGAAGACCATGCCCAGACAGATTCACTACAACGCGAACGATCATATCTCAGCAGAGACTGCTGCTGATCCCTATCTCCGGCCGGCCTTTTCCACTGGCAATCGGATGCGCCGCGTCGTTTGGAATATCTGCCGCATCCTTCTCTATCAAACATCTCCCAGACCCTTCCATTCGTGGCGCTCTTTTCTCCTGCGGTCCTTTGGCGCGACCATGGGGCCCAACTGCCACTTCTATCCGAAGTCGAAGGTATGGGCGCCGTGGAACCTGATCTGCGCCAATCAAGTGACAGCCGCCGATGGAGCAGAGATCTATAATCCCGCTCCCATCACCTTCGGCTCGCACGCCATCCTTTCGCAGGATGCCTATATCTGCGGCGCAACCCATGACTACGATGACGTCGCCTTTCCCCTGCTGGCTTACGCCATGGAGTTCGGCGCCTATGCGTGGATCTGCGCCCGTGCCTCCGTGGCCCCGGGAGTCAATGTGGGAGAAGGAGCGGTGCTTGGGCTAGGCTCCGTTGCGACCAGAGACCTCGCCCCATGGACGGTCTACGCGGGAGTTCCCGCCGCCAAAGTTAAAGAGCGGAAACAGCCCTGAGGCTTCCTTTGAAAGGAAGCCTCAAGCCTCTGACAAATTCAAAAAGTAGTCGAAAAATGACCTAGCTGCGGAGCTTCGCCAGAAGGTCTGTCGGATGGACCGGCTTGGCCAGGATCTCAAATTCGTGGCCCTGGGTGCGCGCTTTTTCAAGTAAGTCCGCCGTTGCCGCCTGCCCGGAAAACAGCAGGATCTTGCACTTCGGCAGCTTGTTGCGCGTAATAATCGCGGCTTCGATTCCGGTCATGCCGGTCATGATGACATCGCTGATGAGCATGTCGGGCTGAAAGCTGTCGAGCGATTCAAGCGCCTTCTCGCCACTGAATACAGCACGCGCCTCAAAACCCTGCTGGTTCAGGATGATCGCGAGAGTGTTGGCAATCACCTGTTCGTCATCGACGACAAGTACTCTGGGCTTCGGCGTAGTGGTGGATGTCGAATCTGCCATGCTGTATGTCCTCAAATCAAAAAATCAATGTTTCGTTGTAAATGCAACTGCGCCAGCTTGCTTTTACTTTTTGTCTATAAGCTAATGATACGCTGACCGCAGCATTGAGACACGGGCGAACCGCCTGAATTCAAGGATCAGATTCAATAATATTAGAAAAAAATATGCAGCCAGTGATCATACGTGCCGAACAGGTCGAGAAATACTACCCGCAGCCGAGCGAGAACCGCATCCAGGTCATCTCCCCAACTGACCTGTCGATCTCGGCAGGCGAAATTGTAGCGCTCCTCGGCCCCTCCGGCTCAGGAAAATCGACCTTGTTGCGTATGTTGACAGGACTGTCAGCTCCCTCCGCAGGCGTCGTTTATTGGCACGAAAAGCCAATTGCCAGCGCTGACGTCAATGTCTCCATCGTCTTTCAAAGCTTCGCGCTCTTTCCGTGGCTCACTGTCCTTGAAAACGTCGAGGCACCGCTCAAAGCACGCGGCATGGAAGCAGCCGAAAGACGCAGGCGCAGCCTCAAAATTCTCGACACCGTCGGTCTCGATGGCTTTCAGGCGGCTTACCCGAAAGAGCTTTCCGGAGGAATGCGCCAGCGAGTTGGCTTTGCTCGCGCTCTGGTCGTAGAGCCGGAGGTCCTTTTCATGGACGAGCCTTTCTCCGCGCTGGACGTCCTGACAGCCGAAAACCTCCGCAGCGAACTGCTGGAGCTTTGGCAGAAGAAAACGATCCCCACCAAGGCCATCTTTCTCGTCACCCATAACATCGAAGAAGCGGTCCTGCTGGCTGATCGCATCATCGTTCTGGGCCGCAATCCGGGCCACGTACGCACCGACTTCAAGGTCTCGCTCTCTCACCCCCGCGACCGCAAGACAGCGGCCTTCACGCAGTTGGTCGACTACATCTACAAAGTCCTCACCCAACCCGAAACCAAGCCGCCTGCATTGCCGCGCCTCGGCGAAAAGCCAGGCCGTAACCAGCGCCAGATGCACTACCAGATGCTGCCTCACGCCCGTCCCGGAGGCATCGCCGGCCTGCTAGAACTTGTGCTGGACCACGAAGGCAAAGACGACATCTATCGCCTGGCCGACGATCTGGCCTTCGAGATCGACGACCTGCTACCCATCGTCGATGCCGCACAGCTACTGGGCTTTCTCACCGTGACCGAAGGCGACGCAGCCATAACACCTACTGGTGCCGAGTACGCCAACTCCGAAATCCTTCGCCAGAAAGAGCTCTTCCGCACTGCGGCATTAGAGAACGTGCTTCTTCTCCGCCAGATTGTGCGCGCACTCGAAGCCAAGAGCGATCGTTCTGTTCCCGAAGAGTTCTTTCACGACATGCTCGACGAGCAGTTCAGCGAGGACGAGACCATCCTGCAACTCGAGACCGCCATCAACTGGGGCCGTTATGCAGAACTCTTCGACTTCGACGTATCCCGTAGAAGATTCATCCTCCCCGAGAAGCTCAATGAGACAGAGCACGAGAGTTCCGCGGAGATCGATGCATGATCAACCTGCCGGACAGCTTCAGCAATAACCGCGGCAGCCGCGAAATCTTCGCGCGCTCGCAGGTGCTCAAACGCAGTTGGCCCTTCGTGCTCGACCTGGGCGTCGCAGGCCTCGGCCTCGCCTGCTTCTACGGCGTCATGCAGATTGCGAAGTACTGGTTCGGTCATCCCGAGCCGCAGATCATTATTTCGTTGAGCCCTCGCGCCCTGCCTCAGTACGCTTTTTATTCTGTCGTTCGCATCGGCCTTGCCTACCTGCTCAGCCTCGTCTTCGCAGTCGGCTACGGCTACGTCGCCGCCTACAGCAAGCGCCTGGAAGCCTTCATGATCGCCGGCCTCGATATCCTGCAATCAATTCCGGTGCTCAGTTTTCTTCCCGGCGTCATGCTCGCCATGGTCGCACTTTTTCCTACGCGCCAGATCGGCCTCGAGATGGGTGCAATCGTGCTCATCTTTACCGGCCAGGTATGGAACATGGCCTTCAGCTTCTATTCCTCCATCAAGAGCATTCCCCGCGAGCTCAGCGAGGCTTCGAAGATTTACAAATTCTCCCGCTGGCAGCGCTTCATCCAGCTTGAGCTTCCCTACTCCGCCATCGGTCTGGTGTGGAACTCGATGGTCTCCGTAGCCGGCGGATGGTTCTTCCTCATGGCCTGCGAGATGTTTGTACTGGGTAAGCACGACTTCCGCCTCCCCGGTCTCGGCTCTTACCTCCAAACGGCGGCAGGCGCTGGAAATTACAGGGCCATCGCCTGGGGCCTGCTCACGATGATCGCGATCATCGTGGCCACCGATCAACTGATCTGGCGACCGGTCATCGCATGGAGCAACAAGTTCAAGTTCGAGCAGGTCGAGACGACGGCGCGTGTCAGTTCTCCGCTGCTGCACCTGTTCCAGCACTCCCGCGCACTTCGCAATCTGAAGAGGCACACCGTCGTTCCGTTGTCGGAAGGGGTCTACCGCCATCTGGCGAATGCTCGGAAGGAGCGCCTGGCCCGCCAGGTTGCCAGCGATTCCTCTGAAACCTCCCCGCGAGGCAAGCTCGCATCATGGCTGCGTGTCTTGCTCGTAGCTCTCGCAGCGGCTGCGGTGTTTTATGCAGCGTGGCAAGCGGTCGGTCTCTTGCGGCAAGTGCATCAGGGCCAGTTCGGCGAAATCCTGAAAGGTGCGATGGCAACCTTCCTCCGGGTCAACATTTCCCTTGTACTTGCCGCTGCATGGACGATCCCCGCGGGAGTCGCCATCGGCTTCAATCCCAAACTCGCACGCATCGCGCAGCCCTTCGTCCAGGTGGTAGCCTCCATCCCTGCGCCTGCGCTCTTTCCGGTAATTCTGCTTGCGCTCATCAAAATCGGCGGCGGCCTCGGAATTGGTTCCGTCCTATTGATGATGCTTGGAACCCAGTGGTATGTGCTGTTCAACGTGATCGCAGGGGCGATGGCCATTCCCTCCGACCTGCGCGAAGTCTCGACCCTTTTCCGTTTCACCACCGTGCAGCGCTGGCGCACCGTCATCCTTCCCGGCATCTTTCCTTATCTGATTACCGGCATGGTGACTGCGTCAGGCGGTGCATGGAACGCCAGCATCATCGCGGAGTACTTCAGCCTCAACAACCACACCTATCAGACGGTGGGCCTCGGAGCCGTCATCAGCGCTGCAACCGACAGCGGCCAATTTCATATTCTGCTGCTGGCCACCATCGTCATGGCGCTGATGGTCGTCACCATCAACCGTCTGGTGTGGCGTCCTCTTTATCGTCTCGCCGAGACTCGCTACAAGCTCGAAGGTTAACCGTCAACGACCAGGCACCGCAGGCTGCTTGCGAAAGGCAAAGACGATTGCCAGCAGCGGCGGCGCCAGCAGCACTCCCCAGAACGGGATGACAATGCCAAGCACAATCGGCCCAAGAAACGCCGCCCACCACGGGACCTTCGTCGTCCGGTGCAGGATGTAAGGGCCAATCACGAGCCCTTCGAGAATGACGATCACGCCGTAAAGTCCGAGAACTAGTCCTAATCGCCACTCGTCATGCCCGCTGAAGGCGACAGCCAGCACCGGCCCAATCAGGGCGATCATTCCGCCGAAGGTAGGAATGATCTGCAGCAGGCCGCCCAGGACCGCCCACAGCGGCGCAAAGGGAACATGGATCAACTCCAGCCCAATCAGCCATAGCACGCCGACGATCAGCGCATCGAGCGTGGCCGCTCGCCACCAGTTCACCAGCGCGCCGCCAGCCGTCTTCAAGTGAGTGCCCAGATTGCCGTTCCCTTGCTCCATTCCAACCTCGCCCTCGTAGGATGCATCTGACCTGTTGAGACAGAACTATAGCGCAGACGCACTGGACAAGAACGCAGCGTCCTCTGTTGCGGCTTCCCTTTTCGACAAATTTGAAGGAGTAACACCATGGCCGTAATGATGCAGGCTTTCTATTGGGATGCCCCGAAACAAGAGAAGAAAGAAGGCGAGTGGTGGAACTTTGTCGCCGAAAAAGTTGAAGATTTAGGCAAAGCTGGCATCAACGCTTTATGGCTGCCGCCCGTCTCCAAAGCCTCCAGCAACCTCTCGATGGGCTACGACCCTTACGACTACTTCGACCTCGGCGACTTCGACCAGAAGGGCGGCGTCAAAACCCTCTTCGGCAACCGTGCCGAACTTGAAGCTCTGATCGCCAAGGCGCATGAGCATAACATCGGCCTCTATGCCGACATGGTGATCAACCATAACTCCGGTGCCGACGAGGAGGAAGTCAATCCGCTCGACGGCCAGAAGCGATGGACGAAGTTCAACCCGAAGAGCGGCCGCTTCCCTCGTGACTGGAACTGCTTCCATCCCAGTCGTTACGAGCGCGTCATGATGCCGGACGAGGAGAACTACGCCGGCTTCCCTCATCTTTGTCATCGCAATCCCGTTGTCTATAGCGCAATGTTCGACTATGCGCGCATGCTGATTGAAGAGCTGGGCTTCGACGGCTTCCGCTTCGACTTCGTCAAAGGCTTCGGCGCGTGGATGATCGGAATCCTCTCAAAGTATCGCTACACCAAGGACGGCAACGAGTTCATGCCCTATGTCGTCGGTGAGTACTGGTCTGGCGCCGAGGACATCAGTGCGTGGATCGACAAGGTCAACGCGCTTACCGACAACCAGATCTCCGCATTCGACTTCGCCCTGCGCTACAAGCTGAAGGACGTCTGCGATACCCCGAATTACGATCTGCGCAACCTGACCGATGACGGTGCCGTGGTGATGAAGCGGCCCATGCACGCGGCCACGTTTGTCGACAATCACGATATGGGCGACAACGTCATCGTCAACGACAAGATGATGGCTTATTCCTTCATCATGGTTCACGAAGGCTATCCCTGCATCTTCTGGTACGACTACTACAACAACGAATTGGCGCGTCCTGGAACGCCCAATGGCATCGATGCGTTGATACAGGCGCACCTGAAGTATGCCGGTGGCGACACTCAGATCCTTCACGCCGATCCTGACCTTTACATCATGCAGCGTGTCGGCTGGAAGGACGACAGCGGTGAGCTGCCGGGCCTGATCTATGTGCTCAACAACCTCGGTAATCAGTGGTCGGGAACGTCGGTGAAGACGCAGTGGAAGAACCAGAAGTTCGCGCCAATCGCCTGGGATGGACACGATACGGCCCATCCCAACGAGCGCACTACCGATGGCGACGGCAACGCCGAGTTCCCTGCACCGCCGCGGGGCTTTGCCATCTATGCTCCGGTCTAATCTACCAACGACAACAAACGGCGATGCTATCTTTACTGGCAATCAGCCTGCTATCTTTAACATATGAAGTTCGGCGTTCTGGTCTTTCCCGGCTCCAACTGCGATCACGACACGCATCATGTGGTCGATGCCATTGCTCAACAACCGGTCACCTATCTCTGGCACGCCTCTGAAGACCTTCAGGGCTGCGATGCCATTCTTGTTCCCGGCGGTTTTGCCTATGGCGACTATCTGCGAACCGGTGCGATTGCCCGCTTTGCGCCGGTGATGCAGGCGGTCAGCCGCTTTGCGCGCAACGGAGGGCTGGTGATGGGCATCTGCAACGGCTTCCAGATCCTGTGCGAGGCCGGTCTGCTGCCCGGAGCGCTGATGCGCAATGCCAGCCAAAACTACATCTGCAAACAGACCTGGCTGCGCACCGAGACCGCAGATTCTCCCTTTACTCATGGACTCTCCAAGGGCCAGGTGCTACAGATGCCCATCGGCCACATGGAAGGCAACTACTTCTGCGACGCGGAGACGCTGGCGGAGTTGAAGCAGCAGGACCGCATTGCCTTCCGCTATGCCACGGCAGAAGGTGAGATCACCGCTGCGGCCAATCCTAATGGGTCACTCGAGAACATCGCCGGTGTTCTGAGCGAGGGGCGCAACGTCCTCGGCATGATGCCGCATCCTGACCGCTCCAGCGAGACGCTGCTGGGATCGGCAGACGGTTTGCTGCTCTTCCAGTCGATGGCTCAGTCGCTGGCCGCAGCACAGTAGTGACCACCAATCGGGTACGATGGTAACCTAGCTGCGATGATCGATATTCACCATCACCTTCTGTGGGGCCTTGACGATGGGGCAACTAGCGTCGAAGCTTCGCTGGCCATGGCCAGGATGGCGACTGCGGACGGCATCACCCACATTGTCTGTTCCCCTCATGCGAATGCGGAATATGACTATGATCCAGAAGGGGTTGCCGCCCAGATCGCAGAGCTGCAACAACTACTGGACAATGAAAAGATCGCACTGAAGCTGGGACGTGGATGCGACTTCCACCTGTCGTTCGACAATATCGAGCAAGCTCAGGCTGAACCTGCGCGGTACAGCATCAACGGGCTGGGCTATCTGCTGGTCGAACTTCCCGATTATGGCTTGCCGACCGGGCTGTCCGAGGTCTTCTACCAGATGCAAATTGCCGGCATGACGCCGATCCTGACGCACCCGGAGCGCAATCGGACGCTGCAGGCGGACCAGTCGCGGCTTTTGGAGTGGCTGCGCGGCGGCCTGCTGGTTCAGGTGACGGCAGGCTCTGTGGTGGGCCGCATGGGCAAGCGCGCCCAGAAGATGGCTCACGAGCTGCTGGCAAACCATTGGGTCCACTTCCTCGCCACCGACGCGCACAACACAAGCTCGCGGCCTCCGCTGATGCGCGAGGCATTTGAGGTGGTGGCGAAGAAGTATGGGCCGGATTATGCCCATCTGCTGTGCAACTCGAACCCCCTGGCTGCGTTTATGGGCAAGTCGATGCCGCCCCAGCTCGAACCGCTCAACCTGTATGCGGAGTTCAAAGATAAGAACTGGTGGCAACGGCTGACCGAGCGATTTGGCTGATAGTCAGTACCCCACCCCCCGGGGTACTTTGCGGATTAATTCTTTTGAATCAAAGGTTTAGGAAGAACAATCTTCGCAAAATATTCATTTCTGACAGTTTACGGGCAAAATATTGTTTCTAAAGGAGTTAGGATCACTCCTCTGGCTGAGTCTCATCTGTTTTTTCACAGTGTTTTAAGTTTAGCGAATTGATAGAAACTGTTTTGCAGTTTTGGCAAATTTATTTTTAGCTACGAAGTCGCTTATTTTGTGTAGCTTGAGCCAACTTTCTGGATGGGGCGGGGCTTGACAGGTCGTTTTGCTGAGTTTTTGGGGATTGGCCGCTTTTGGGTAAATGGCAACTGTTTCCTGCGGGTGTGGCCTGCGAGGACAGAAGAAACGCAGATTCCCTTCGGGAATGACAACAAAATAATGACAACAAAATAGGGCAAAAAGGATGCGATAAAGAGCTATGCCTATCGGAGAATTGCTATAAAGCCTGGCTCTACCTAGCTGCAAAGGCAACCGCAAAGGCGGAGATCCTTCGCTTCGCGCCAGATGACAAGCGTAAAACAAGCACCAACTGCGATAGCAATTGCTAAAGCCCGAGGCCGCCGTCAACAGCGATGAGTTGGCCGGTGATGAAGTGGGGGGCGGTGGCGAAGAAGCGGGCTGCGGCGGCTACGTCTTCGGCGGTTCCGTTGCGCTGCATCGGGGTCTTGCGAGCAAAGTGCTCGTAGGCCTCGTCGACTTCGCCCTGAACGATCATGCCGGGGGCGATGCAGTTGACGCTGATCTCTGGAGCCCATGCCTTGGCCATCGTCTTCGAGAGCATGTGCAGGGCGGCCTTGGAGGTACAGTAGTGGCCGTGGGTGGCCCAGGGGTGCAGACCGCCGAGCGAGCCAATGTTGATGATGCGACCCCTCGCAGCGCGCAGATGAGGATGGGCGGCTTTGGCCATCAGGAAGGGTGCGCGGGTGTTGGTGGAAAACATCTCGTCCCACTGCTCGACCGAGATCTTCTCAAGGGCTTCGGATGCGAAGAGGCCGGCGTTGTTGACCAGCACATCGATCTGCCCGAACTCTTCGATGACTGAGATCACGGTTTGCTCGATGCTCTGGGGATCGCGTAGATCGCAGCGGACGGCAAAGGCATCCACATCGTGGTCGGCGATCGACTGGACCGTAGCCTCGGCCTCAAGTTGCGAGCCAAGGTAGGTGATGGCGACATTCGCTCCGCTTTCAGCAAGGGCGAGCGCGATGGCGCGGCCAATGCGCTTGGCGCCCCCGGTGACGAGTACCGTCTTGCCGGAGAGAGGCTTGTCCCGATCTGCCAGAGGAGCGGCCACGGTCTAGAGCTGGGGCACAGGAGCGGTCTGTGCGGGAGCGGCAGGTGGTGGAGTGGGCTGCGTGGGACGGACCTGCTCCTGAACGCCGGGCTTGCGCTCCGCTGCCTTGCCGGTATTGTCTTGATATGCCGAGACCTGCGCCTGGGGACGCAGCATGGAGACGGCGATCTCCTTGCTCGGCTGGTCAATGACGAAGTCCTGCCCATAGGTGGCGAAGCCGTCGGCGATGACCTGCACGCGAACGGTACTGCCGGTAGGAATGACGTCAATGACGGCCTTGCCGTCCGGGTCGGTCTTGACCTCAAGACTTCCCAGATCCTTGCCGTCTTTCGAGGGGTTAAAAACCACGCCCGCGTTGGGGATAGGCTTGCCGTTATATTCCTTGGTCACCTGGACCTCGATGTGCGAGGTCGGTGGTGGCGCCTTGTATTTGCGGCCACGGTACTGGCCGAAGCCCTGAGTGGAGGCGAGGAGCGCAATGCATGCGACAAGAACGAAGAAAGACCAGACCGTGCGACGTGACGACATGGCGTTATTCTACGACGTTGAGGGCTGAACCGTGAATCCCATGTGAATCCCCGAGGCGGGGAAAGAGGTTGCCGCAATGCTTGCGTGACTTTCACTCACATTTCATCGAAGCAGGTTGACAACCGGCGGGCGGCTGGCCTATCGTTAGCAATCGGAAGGCTTGAGTGCTAACGAGCGTTTTGCTCCTCTTTGCGACGGCCGATTCCAACTAATTTTCGTGAAGTTCGCTGGGGAAGATACCAGCAGGCTCATGCGATAGCACTGCGGACGGTGAACTCCGTCTGCGAAATCACAACCGGCTCGCAATAACGTTCGCAACCAATTTCGTAACAAGGAGATGTAAGCAATGTCGAAGTCATCATTTACACCGTTGCACGACCGTATCCTGGTCCGCCGCATTGAAGAGGGCGAAAGCATCCGTGGCGGCATCATCATTCCGGACTCCGCAAAAGAGAAGCCACAGCAGGGCGAAGTCATCTCCGTCGGCAAGGGCAAGTCGAACGACGAGGGCAAGGTATTCCCGCTCGATGTGAATGCTGGCGACAGCATTCTGTTCGGCAAGTACTCGGGCACGGAGATCAAGCTGGACGGCGAAGAGTTTCTGATCATGCGCGAAGAAGAAGTCCTCGGCATCCTCAAAAAGTAGCACTTCGTGCCGTATACCGCGGCTTTGCCGCCTAATCGGCGCTTCGCGCGCCTTATTTAAAACACTTGATTGGTCGCTGACCAAAATAGGAGCAACACAATGGCAAAACAGATTCTGCATGGAGAAGATTCACGTCAGGCTATCCTGCGCGGCGTCAACATTCTAGCCGACGCGGTGAAGGTAACCCTCGGTCCCAAGGGCCGCAATGTCGTCATCGAGAAGAAGTTCGGCTCGCCGACGATCACCAAGGACGGCGTTACCGTTGCCAAGGAGATTGAGCTCTCGAATCCGATTGAGAACGTCGGCGCACAGCTCGTCAAGGAAGTTGCTTCGAAGACCTCGGACATCGCAGGCGACGGCACCACAACCGCTACGGTTCTGGCCCAGGCCATCTTCCGCGAGGGCGTCAAGACAGTTGCGGCTGGTGCGAATCCGGCTGCACTGAAACGCGGCATCGACAAGGCTGTAGAGGCCATCATCGGCAAGCGCGATGAGAATGGCGTGGTCGTCGGCGGCGCCCTGGCCAAATTCTCCAAGCCTGTGACCGGAGACATGATTGCCCAGGTCGGCACCATCTCGGCCAACTCGGACCACCAGATCGGCGAGATCATTGCTGCGGCGATGAAGACTGTCGGCAAGGATGGCGTCATCACGGTCGAGGAGTCGCGCACGATGGAGACGCAGCTCGAGACGGTTGAGGGCATGCAGTTCGATCGCGGCTACCTGAGCCCGTACTTCGTCACCGATGCGGAGCGGATGGAAGTTTCGCTCGAGAACCCCTACATCCTCATCTATGAGAAGAAGATCTCTTCGATGAAGGACCTGCTTCCCCTGCTCGAGCAGATTGCGCGCACCGCGAAGCCGCTCGTCATCATCGCCGAAGATGTTGACGGTGAGGCACTCGCGACTCTCGTGGTCAACAAGCTGCGTGGCACGCTGAACGTTGCTGCCGTCAAGGCTCCTGGCTTTGGCGATCGCCGCAAGGCGATGCTTGAGGACATTGCTGTCCTCACCGGCGGCAAGGCAGTGACCGAGGACCTCGGCATCAAGCTGGAGGGCGTCAAGATCGAAGATCTCGGCACCGCCAAGCGCGTCACCATCGACAAGGACAACACCACCATCGTCGATGGCGGCGGAGATGGGTCCAAGCTCGAAGGCCGCGTGAAGGAGATTCGCGCTCAGGTCGAGAAGACCACCTCCGACTATGACCGTGAGAAGCTCCAAGAGCGTCTCGCCAAGCTGGTTGGCGGCGTTGCTGTCATCAAGGTCGGTGCAGCTACCGAAACCGAGATGAAGGAGAAGAAGGCACGCGTCGAAGATGCGATGCACGCAACCCGTGCGGCTGTTGAGGAAGGTATCGTCCCGGGCGGCGGTGTTGCCCTGATTCGCTGCACCTCGGCTGTCGATGCGCTCATCAAGACCCTTGAGGGCGATGAGAAGATCGGTGCGAACATCATTCGCCGCGCGATCGAAGAGCCGCTTCGCACCATCGTCTCGAACGCTGGCGAAGAGGGCGCGGTTGTTATCGGCAAGATCCACGAATCGAAGGACGTCAACTTCGGCTACAACGCCGGAACCGGTGTCTACGAGGACCTGGTTGCTGCCGGTGTCATCGACCCGACCAAGGTGACGCGCACTGCTCTGCAGAACGCGGCCTCCATCTCGGGCCTGCTGCTCACCACCGAAGCCATCATCGCCGACATTCCTGAGAAGAAGGAAGCTCCTGCGGGCGGCGGACACGGCGGCGGTATGGACGGCATGTACTAAAAACTGCTGCTATTCGAGAGCGAACAAGAGCCCCGGAGCAATCCGGGGCTTTTGCTGTTTAGCTTCATCCCACATTGAAAGAAAGCAGTGTACGATTCTCTAAATCTGTTTAGCAGCAAGTTTGCGTTTGGGAGAATGTCGATGAGGCTTTCACGGCGGGAGTTTTCAAAGCTGGGTGCGATGGGATTGGCAGCGCAGGTTTTGCCTTCAGTAAACGCGGAGGCGCAGGGTGGCGAGCGGCAGATTGGGTATTGCGTCATTGGTTTGGGACGAATCGCGGACCACTTCATCGGCGGTGTGCAGGGTTCTTCGACCTCGAAGATTACCGGGCTGGTGAGCGGGCACCGGGACAAGGCAGAGAAGTTTGCGGATCGGCTGGGCATTCCCAAAAGCTCGATCTACAGCTACGAAGATATGGACCGGATGCGGGACAACAAGAGCATCGATGCGGTGTATGTCGCGCTGCCGAACAGTATGCACGCCGAGTACACGATTCGGTCGGCGAAGGCGGGCAAGCATGTCATCTGCGAGAAGCCGATGTGCACCAGCGTCAGCGATGCGCAGGACATGATTGCGGCCTGCAAGGCGGCGAATGTGAAGTTGATGATCGCCTACCGGTTGCACTATGAGCCAACCAATCTGCGCGCGATTGCGCTGATTCGGCAGGGAGCATTGGGCAAGGTACAGGTGATTGAGAGCGCCAACGGCTTCTACGAGAATCTCGGCGAGTGGAGGTTGAACAAAGCGCTGAGTGGCGGCGGACCGATGATGGATGTCGGCATCTATTCTCTGAACGCAACACGCTATTTGACCGGCGAGGAGCCGGAGAGCTTTACCGCGTCCATCTCGACCATCGACCATGATGGGCGTTTCGATACGGTGGAAGAGAATACGACCTGGACGACGAAGTTTCCTTCGGGAATCCTGGCGAGCTGCTGCACAACCTATGGCGCCAGCATGAGGAGCTACTATCGCGTGTATGGATCGAAGGGCTGGCTGGAGGTGGGGTCGTTCGGCTACGACGGATTGCGGTTGCAAGCGAATTATCGCAGCGGGGAGAAAGGTTCTCCCGCGACAGTGCTGGACGAGCCGAACACAGAGCCCGATCCGAAGCAGTTCACGCGCCAGTCGGACCACTTTACCGAGTGCATTCTGCAAAACAAAACGCCGAAGACTCCGGGCGAAGAAGGGCTGCGGGACATGCAGTGCATACAGCAGATCTATAAAGCGGCGGGGGTTGTGGCGCTGTAAACAGCGTTATGGCACAATTTTTGCGAATTATTTACTGAGAACCTATCCAAAGCTTTTCTCACTGACTGATTGGCCGATCAGGGGACGTTAATGGCCTGCGCGCCTTTGGGACCGAACCAGGCTATGCCGTCGCCGAGCATGACCTGTCCATTGCGGACGAACATGTCATGCGGCATGGCATCCCTAAACGCGTCGACGCAGGCCGGGGTGAAGATCTGATTCCACTGTGAGGAGAGCAGGGCCGCGGTATTGACCATGCGGCTTTTGCCATTGCGGTTGATGCGCAGGGGGAAATCGACATAACGGGCAGCGGACACGCGGTCCCCAGCGAGGACGGCTTTGTAGAAGTTTTGCACGCGAGACTCGAAGGCTGCATCGCTCTCGCTGGTGACGTCCCCATACCACCGGGCGTTGGTGAGGCCCTGAGAGCTTTGCTGCATCTGCAGCTTGACTGGGTACGAGCTGTCGTTCTTCATCCATCGGCCTTCCATGCCGACGCTATTGTGGAAGTTGAGCGACTTGCCTGCCTCGCTGCCGTTGCCTTTGAAACGAAGGGCAAACTGACCGCCTTCGGAATTAAAGAGAATGATTCCTGTGCCTTGCGTGCCTGCCTGAAGAGGAAGGTCCTTGAGATCGCTTGCGTAGAAGTAGTGGCCACCGGTGACGGTGCCAGCCGCGTTGGCCAGCAGCGTCATGCCGATGCGGCTTTGTCCCACCATGCCAGTGAAATTAAACCGTTCGACGGTGCCCTGAGCGTACGCAACGCCAACTGCGAGGACGAGAATGAGAGCAGCGATGGAATGAGTTAGCTCGTTTCTTCTGTATCGGTTCAACCGACGCCTCCGTCGCAAGGTTTAGTGGGGGTAAGCATAACAAATGAAGCGCGCTGTTTTACCAGGCGTGGTGGAAGCCGTCCTTTTCAGTGAGCTGGACCTCGGTTTGGAAGAGGTCGCTGAGCGTGGGCGCGGTGAGGAGTTCGGATTTCGGGCCGTCGCCGATGATGCGGCCATCACGGAGCAGGAGGATGCGGTCGATCTCGGGGATAATGTCGGCGATGTAGTGGGTGATCAGGAGAATGCCGGTTCCCTGCTGTGCCAGCTTGCGGAGAAGATTGCGAAGTTCGCGCTGGGCGCTGATGTCGAGCGCATTGGATGGCTCGTCCAACAGAAGCATCTGGGATGAGCCGACGAGAGCGCGGCCAATCATGATACGGCGCTGCTGTCCGGCGGACATCTCGCCCACGGGTTTATTGACGAGGTTGACGGCATCGATCTGTTCGAGGACTTCGTCAGCGCGCTCGCGCATGGCGGCAGTGACGGTGAGGTTGGGCCAGAGCGTGCTGCTCGAAAAGAAGCCGGTGAGGACGGCGTCACGGCCGGTGGTATGCAGCGTAGCCTTGCCGGGAAGCTCGGCGGAGACGACGCCAAGACGCTTCTTCAGCTCGGTCAGGTCCCAACGGCTGCGGCCGAAGATGTTGACGCTGGTTTCTGGCTGGACGATGGGGTAGCACTCGCAGGTGATGGTTTTGATGAGGGTGGATTTGCCGCAACCGTTGGGGCCAAGGATCGCGATATGCTCCCCGGTGTTGACGCTGAGGTTGATGTCGTGGAGCACCATGTTGTCGCCGCGCGCTACGTTAACGTGTGTCAGTTCGAGAAAAGGTGGCATCGTATCTTTATCGTATCTTTAAGGATCGATGGTTTTGCGCGATGGAGGAATGATGGCAACCGTGTTCGAGAATGACGATCAGCGATTGGCGTATGCCTTGCTGCGAATTGTAGTGGGGCTGAACCTGCTGATGCATGGAGTAAGCCGCATGTTAGCGGGCCCTGGAACGTTTGCAGCTCACATGGTGGGACAATTCGCGCACGCTCCACTGCCGGTGTGGAGCGTGTGGTCATTCGGCATGGTGTTGCCTGCGATTGAGGCGTTGCTAGGGCTGCTGCTGCTGATCGGGCTGCGAACACGCGCGGCGCTGGTGGCAGCCAGCCTGCTCATCATGGTGCTTACCTTTGGGTCGGGACTGTTGCAGGAATGGTCAACCGTAGGGTCCCAACTCATCTATGCGCTGGTCTATTCGGTGCTGCTGTTTTTGCTGCGGTATAACGGGTGGTCGGTGGATGCCTGGATGCTTCGCAGCAACAAACAGGCATCCTCGCCAACGGTTTAGCGGTTGCCCAATCCACCGAGAATGGAGCCGACAATGCCGCCGACGACTCCACCTTCCGCCGCCTGCTCGTTGCGCTGCGCAGGCATGTATTCCATCAGTTGATGAGCGAGTTTGGAGATAGGCAGCGTTTGCAGCCAGACTTTGCCGGGACCGGTGAGCGCAGCGAGAAAGATGCCATCGCCACCGAAGATCATGTTCTTGATTCCGGGAACGCGCTGGATCTGGAAGCCGACTGACGACTGAAACGCCCCGACGTGACCGGGATGGACGCGCAGAGTTTCTCCAGCAGCGAGCTCCTTGAGGACAACTTCGCCTGAGAGTTCGAGCCATGCCGTTCCCTGCCCGCTTACCTTTTGCAGCAGGAAGCCATCGCCGCCGAAGACGCCTGCGCCGAGCGATTGCTGGAAGCCGACGCCGAGTTCGATCTCGGGCGTGGCGCAGAGGAAGCCGTGGCGGTGGACCATGTACTCGTGCCCGGCGGCGACCTCGACGGGGAGGATGTGACCAGGGACGCGGGTGGCGAAGGCGATCTCGCCGGTGGCTCCAATGGCGCGGTATTCGGTCATGAAGAGCGAGCCGCCGCCGGCGACGCGACGGATAGCTCCGAATATTCCGCCACCGCCGGCGTGCTGGGTGTGGGTCGTCATCTGGACGGAGGCGGACATCCACGAGAGCTCTCCGGCCTCGGAGATGATGGCATCGTTGGGACCGAGGGAAAATTCAAGGACGGGCATGGTGGTGCCGAGGATGCGATTCTGCATAAGTCTCCTTGCGCAACTTGCTGCGGCGTATCGAGTCTATCGCGCCTTGTGAACGGGCCTACGGGCGCTCTCAACCTGTACGAAGGTTAAGACGCCTCAGTTCACTCTTTGGTGAGAACGGCTACTTCGTCTCTGTCGCTACAAAGCTCCTCACGATGACGCCTTCCGTCTCGAAGTGCGTCACGCGATGGTCCGTGCTGTGTCCCATGAATACAGCCTTTCGCAGAAGCGTGATCAGCGGACGAGAGCTTTCAGGAAACCAGCGGTCGTTGGCCTGATCCCAATCGACGACCATGTTGTAGGTCACATCGCACTTCGGGCAGTGCAGCGGCGTCTCCAGCCAGCGATGAAATGCTGCATTCGGCAACTTGCCCACCGGGTCTGTGCCCGAACGAATCGCTGCAATCTTCAGGTTCATTGAACTTCAGCTTAACACTCCCATCCTCGCCCTTGCAGATTCGCAAAAGCTGAACGCGATATCCTTCAAGGGTGGTGATTCCCTTCTGTATCCAGCCCGGCTCATTCGCGCTTTCGCTGGCGACGTGGGGACTTCCGTTCGACGCCAGTGCGCATGGCCCGGCCGTCGATCACCATCTGCTGCTCAATCTCTGGATCATCCTTGGTCTCGCGGCGCTGGCACATCTCATCCTCCTTGTCGGCCTCGTCGCTCGCCGCCGTGCCGAGGCCACAAGCTGGCGCGTCGAATATCTTCCACTCGCGGCGCTGACCATCCTCTTCGCCTTCCTGACCATCCGCGCAGAACGCCTCTGGGCTGCCACCCGCTATACCGGTGCCGATCCCGCCGCATTACAAGTGCAGGTGGTGGGCGAACAGTTCGCGTGGTACTTCCGCTATCCCGGCACGGACTACACCTTCGGCATCACCAGGCCGCAGCTCGTCGACGCAGGAGCAGGCAATCCGCTCGGCATCGACCCCGCCGACGGCCACGGCGCGGACGACATCGTCACCTCGGAGCTTGTGCTGCCCACAAACCGGCAGGTCGATCTCCGCATCAACTCGCTGGACGTCATCCACGGCTTCTCCGTCCCCGAGATGCGGCTCAAGCAGAACGCCGTTCCGGGCATGACCATCCACGTCCACTTCACGCCAAAGGTTCCGGGGACTTATGCCATCCTCTGCACGCAGGTCTGCGGCATGGGACACTACCGCATGAACGCCAACCTGCGCGTACTGCCACCCGAAGAATTCGCAGCGTGGCTCGCCGCAAAACAGAAGTCGGTGCAGCCATGAGTTCATCGAAAAATTCAGCGCCGCGCCACTACCTCTTCAGCACCGATCACCGCGTCATCGGCGTCCAGTATCTTGTGCTCGCGCTGGTCTCCGTCACCATCGGCACGCTGCTCTCGCTGCTGATGCGCATCCATCTGGTATGGCCGGATCGCATCGTTCCCTTCCACGGCCCCATCCTGCCCGAAGACTATCTCGCACTGGTCACGATTCACGGCACCATCATGCTCTTCTTCGTGCTCACCACCGCACCGCAGTCGGGCTTTGGAAACCTCATCCTTCCGTCACAAATCGGCGCTCGCCGCATGGCGTTTCCGGTGGCTAACGCTGTAAGTTTCTGGCTGACCGCCGCCGCGCTTGTCATCCTGCTCAGTTCCACCTTCGTTCCCGGTGGCAGCGCCATCTCCGGCTGGACGGCCTATCCCCCATTCAGCGCCATCGCCAGCGCAGGACCGGGCCAGGGCGCAGGCATGGATCTGTGGCTGGCGAGCATCGCCGTCTTTGCCGTCGCCGGAACCATAAGCGCCATCAACACCCTCGTCACCATCATCAAGCTGCGCTGCGAAGGCATGACGTGGGACCGCATCCCACTCACCGTCTGGGGCTGGTTCACCGCCGCCCTGCTCAGCATCATCGCCTTCTCTGTACTACTGGCGGCACTGCTGCTGCTGTTTTGCGACCGCCACGCCGGAACCAGCTTCTTCGTGCCCACTGGCGATCTCATCAATGGAGTCATCCACGCCGCCAGCCATCCCGGCAACGGTTCTCCATTGCTGTGGCTGCATCTCTTCTGGTTCTTCGGACATCCCGAGGTCTACATCGCCATCCTGCCCGGCCTTGGCCTGACGTCAATGTTGCTGGCCAACTTCAGTCGCCGCCGCGTCTTCGCCTATCGCATGATGATCGTCACCACGCTGCTCATCGGCTTTCTCGGCATCCTGCTCTGGGGACACCACATGTTTGTCGCCGGACTGAACCCCTATGCCGCCTCCGCCTTCGCCGTCTCCACCATGGCCATCGCCATTCCTGCCTCTGCCAAAGTCCTAAGCTGGCTGGTCACCGTCTGGCGCAGCCGCCCGCACTACACCACGGCGATGCTCTTCTCCCTCGGCTTTGTCTCGCTCTTCATCACCGGCGGCCTTACCGGCCCCGTCCTCGCCCAACCTATCCTCGACGAGTACCTGCACAACACCTTCTTCGTCGTCGCCCACTTTCACCTCATCATGGCTATGGCAGGAATCTTCGGCCTCTTCGCCGCCACCTACTACTGGTTCCCCCTGATGACTGGCCGCCTCATGTCCGAATCCCTCGGCCGCCTCCACTTCTGGACAACCATCCTCGGAGCCTACGCCACCTTCCTTCCCATGCACCTCACTGGGCTGATGGGCGAGCCACGCCACTACGCCCAGCTCATCGGCGTGCCCAACGCCGCCGGACACCTCCTCGCCGGAACCCTGCCGCTCAACCGCTTCATCACCTGGTCGGCGATCTTCCTGGCCACGGCCCAGCTCCTCTTCTTTGCCAACCTGATTCACAGCCTCCGCTACGGCAAGCCTGCTCCGCCAAATCCCTGGCAGGCGACCACGCTCGAATGGCACCCTGCCCTGCATCCCAACGCCCCCGCCGAAGCGTCTGAAGAACGGATCGTCGTCTATCGGCAACCCTGCGAATATCTGGCTACCGCTGGTGAAGAATTAATCCTTCCGCAATGGAGCACCGAAGCCATCCCGAACATCAAACCGGAGTAAGCTGTTCTGATAGCGTGCGATGAAAGGCCGCCATGCCAACAACCATCACGCCGACTAAAACCGAACCCAAGCCGAGGCGTCAGCTAGAAGACCACGACCACGGTTCCGGTCGCAGGCCACCAACCGACAAACGCACCGGCGGCGGTGGCGATAACGACAACTGGAACGACCGTCCCAACGGCCGCCGCGGCCCGCGCGAGCGCCTCGTGCGCTACCGCATGGGCATCTTCTTCGCCCTCGCCAGCGACCTGATGTTCTTCGTCGCCATCGTCAGCACTTTCTTCGTCAGCCAGTCCACCGGCCACTTCGACGCCTACAACAACTACGTCAACGAGTGGTCGCCGACGCTCATTCCGCCCATCCTCTGGCTCAACACCGCCGTCCTTATCCTTAGCTCCATCACCATGGAGACCGCCCGCCGTCGCATGTTCCACGAGGTCGACGTCATGGACGAGTGGCTCGGCCTGGGCAAGCCCATCACTCGCGCCGCCATTCCCTGGGTCGCCGCCACCGTCGTTCTGGGCATCGTCTTTCTCATCGGCCAGTGGATCGCCTGGACCCAACTTGCGACCCAGCACGTCTTCTTCCTCTCCAACCCCAGCAGCCACTTCTTTTACCTGATTACCGGCGTCCACGGAATCCACCTCATCCTCGGGATCTTCGGCCTTGCCGCCGCACTGGTCGGACTCTACGTCTCGCGCTCGCTCGAAACCCGCCAGATCATGGTCGATTGCGCTGCCTGGTACTGGCACTCGATGGGAATCTTCTGGCTCTTCCTCTTCACCCTGCTGGTCTTCTTCCAATGAAGCGCACAGCCCTCGGTGCGCTTCTGCTCTTCGCGTTGCTAAGCACCGTTCCAGCCTTCGCGCAGGGCTGCACGCAATGCCGCGACAACACCGCCGCCACACCGCCAGCCACCCAGCGCGCCTACCGCCACGCCATCATCCTTATGGCAGGCGCAGGTTGCGGACTCTTCATCGCCACGCTCGTTCTCCTCAAGCGGCAAAACTAATAGACCACGGATTATTTCCACGCCACCCAAAATCAACGTCATCTCGACCGGAGCGCAGCGGAGTGGAGAGACCCCTGTATTCGTCTTTCGTCCGAGCAGATCAATAAGGCAAACCCTTCGCTCGTTCCGCCTTCATCGCTCGCATGTACCACTCGAACTCATCGAAAAACTTCCCACTCCTCTCCGCGAGTTCCTGCGTCAATGCGACTCCGTCCTTGCTCAAAGCATCGCCAACCTTGGGAATGGGCTGTATCGACGGAATCGAGGGCATTCCCGTCTCTGCCAGCATCGCGCGTAATTGCATCGCCGCCCTCACCCCGCCAAAGGCAGTCGCCGAATAGCAGACAATCGCCGAAGGCCGAAAGAAATACTCCTCCAGAAAGTAGTCGATCAGGTTCGACAACCCCGGCGAAATACTGTGGTTATACTCCGCGCCGATAATGCAAAACCCATCCGTCCGCGCGTACAGCTTCGCCAGTGGGGCGAGCTTTTCGTGCAGCTTCGCATACTTTGCAGGAGGATCTTTCTTGATCTCCTTCCACATCTTGTCCAGCAGCGGCAGTTTCAGCTCCGCGGCATCCACCAGCACCGCCTCATGCCCACGCTTTTCCAGTTCGGCGATCGCCCACTTCGCCACGCGAATGCCCATCCGCTCCGAACGCACCGACCCCAGCAAAACGGCAACCACCATTGCAAAACCTCCAGACAACTCTGATGCCAGATACTCCCCCAACGCCATAAAGCGCAGCAAAAAAGAGAGACGGCACCGGTCCTCCGGTGCCGCCTCTCTCTTCAACTAAACTTTGCTAGCGCTTCTTTTTAGCTGGAACAGCTTTCTTCGCAGCCGCCTTGACCGGTTTTCCTTTAGAGGCTGTCTTTGCAACTGCCTTTACCGGAGCCTTCTTCACCACAGCCTTAGCAGGAGCCTTCTTCGGCGCTGCCTTCGGCGCTGCCTTTGGCGCTGGCTTTTTAGCAACAGTCTTCTTCACCGGAGCAGCAGCTTTCTTCGCCACTGCTTTCTTTACAGGAGCCTTCGCAACAGCCTTCTTCACCGCTACCTTCACCGGAGCAGCCTTCTTTGCCGGGGCCGCTGTCTTCTTCGCTGGCGCAGCAACTTTCTTAGCCACTACCTTCGCAGCCACCTTAGCGGGAACAGCCTTGACCGGAGCGGCAGCCTTCGCAGCAGCGGCCTTCACCGGCTTGGCCGCAGCCGCCACCGGAGTCTCCACGTTTACCGCACCCTCCGCGCCTTCCTCGGCGACAACAGCCTTCTTCCGGCTCTTAGCGGGCTTGGCCTCTTTCTTCGCCACTCGCGCCCGGCGTAGATGTACTGGCGGCGGTGGCGCAGGGGGCGAATAAGGCTCAAGATAGGCCTTCAGCTCTTCCACCGTGCCCAGCTTCTCATCCATCAGCTCAAAGAACAGCTTGTCCAGCAGCTCCTCGTATCGAGGAACTCCCGGAACGATCCTCATCTCCTGCATCAGCGTATGGGGCAGCTTCTGCTTCGCTTGCGGCCATTCGGTATAGAAGCTCTTGAACTTCGCCTGCACCGTAGCAGCCTTGGCAGTATGCGCCGTCCACAGGATCGCCTCGGGTTTGGACGAGTAGAGCAGCTTCCATGCCTGCGAAGGCAGCGCCGCTCCCTTGCCCGAAAACAGCGCGGCAAACTCCTTGGCCTCGCTCTCCAGCGCCTCAATCTCGCCAACAAATCCCTGCCGAGGGAAGGTCTTCTTCAGCGCCGATACTTCCTTGGGAGCCATCTTCGCCGTCAGCAGCGAGAAGTTGGCCACCGAGCCCTCAGGATGAATGCCCTGCAACTGCAACTGCGTGTGCGTCGCCCGCAGCCGCTCCAGCTCCGGCACATTCGCCTTCGCCGCGCTCAACGCCGGGGCGAGATGCTTCATCCATCCCTCAGCCTCCAGCCGCTTCAGCACGCGCAGCGGGTCTTCCTCGTGGAAGATCTCCTCCGTCTCGTAGCCGCGATGAAAGGCGTCGAGCGCCGAGACGTAGCCTTCCTTCTTGCCGGTCTCGTAGCGTTCCTGGGTCTTCTCGTCCATGTGCCAGCCCAGCCGGGCTCCCAGACGGACCGCGCGGATCATCCGTACCGGCTCTTCAATAAATCCGTAGTTGCTCACCAACCGAAACTCACGGTTTTCGATGTCAGCCACGCCGTTCAGCGGGTCCATCAGAAGACCGTATGAGCCGTCATTCAGAGAGATCGCCATCGCGTTGGCGGTAAAGTCGCGCCTCCGTAGGTCCTCGAGAATCGTCGCCGATTTGTACACCGGCTTGCCCGGCTTCGGATAGGTGACCGAAAGCGTGCTGCCGATCTCTATCCTTACGCCATCGGAAAATCGCGCGTAGAAGGTGTGCCCTTCCTCATGCTCGCCGGAGATTTTTCCGCCAGCTTTCTCTATATCTTTCTTTAGCTTGAGAGCATTTCCCTGAACCACTACATCCAGGTCACGCACCGGCGACCCGCTGGTAAGGTCACGTACCGCTCCGCCTACCAGAAATACGGTAAGCCCTTTGTTACGCGCAGCTTCGCGCACCGTCCGTAGCGACGCCTGCTGGGCTTGCGAGAGGCGGTTTTCGAGCAGGTAGATGTAGTCGGCCATATCTGCTGCGTACACTCCATGCCGGGTCTTAACCGGGACGCGCCGCTCGCCCTAAAGTGCGACGAATCAACCGCTTAGAAAGATCTGTGAAGCTAAGCACAAAACGTCACTTTACCACATAGATGACAGATTGGCTACCCTTTGTGCACCTTTTTCGTTGCGATGTTTCCATTCATGCGACAATCCGCCAGACTATGTCTTCGTCCCGCAAGAAGGTCATCGTGCGCCGCATCACCGGAGAAACCGTCCCCGGCTACCTGCCGCTGACCGCCTTCGTGCGCACCGGAACGGTGGACCTGCTCGACCTCAGCGGCCACGTCATCCCCATCCCCCTCAGCGACATCAAGTACATCTGCTACGTCCGCGACTTCAACCTGAGCGACACCGCTAACCCTGAACGCCTTAGCCGCCGCACCTTTCTCGCCCGCCCCCGCACCGAGGGCCTCTGGCTGCGCCTCACCTTCCGTACAGAGGACACGCTGGAGGGGCTTGCCCCCATCGACGCCTCCCTGCTCGACGACCTCATTGGCGATGCCGGACTTCAGCTCATCCCGCCCGACATCCGTTCCAACACCCAGCGCGTCTACGTCCCGCGAACCGCCATCACCGATCTCCAGCTCCTCGCCGTCATCACCACCCCCTCACGCAAGAAGCCGCTCCCGGCGTCTGCCGCCAACTCCCTGCAAAGCGAGCTCTTCAACGCGCCCCTCCCACCTAACACCCGGCCTAACTAGAAACTCCTCCCCGCGCTACAATCCGAACCATGAAGCTCGCCGACCTAGCCCAACGTCTCGGAGCCACCCTGCACGGCGATGGTGCCGCAGAGATTACCGGAGTCGCCGCCATCGATACCGCCGCTCCGGGCCACCTCTCCTTCATTGCCAATCCCAAGTACGCCTCGCTGGCCCGCACCACCCAAGCCACAGCCGTCCTCGTCGAGCCATCCTTCTCTGAGATCTCCACCGCCACCCTCCGCATCGACAACCCGTACCTCGCCTTCGCCCACGCTATCGAGCTCTTCTATCATCCACCCGTCTACGCTCCCGGCATCCATCCCACGGCTGTCGTCGCCTCCACGGCAAAGATCGGAGCCAACGCCCACATCGGAGCCTACGTCGTCGTCGGAGACCATGTCGTCATCGGCGACAACGCCACCCTTCTGCCCCACGTCGTCCTCTACCCCCACGTCCGCGCCGGTAACCACCTCTTCGCCCACGCCCATGCCGTCGTCCGCGAGCACTGCCATCTCGGCGACAACGTCATTCTGCAAAATGGAGCCATCATTGGCGCCGACGGCTTCGGCTTCGCCAAACAGGCAGGCGTACCTCACGGTAAAAGCTGGTACAAGATCCAGCAGTCAGGCCCAGCAGTTCTTGAAGACGATGTTGAAGTCCAGGCCAACGCCTGCATCGACCGCGCCAGCATCGGCGAGACCCGCATCCACGCCGGGGCCAAGATCGACAACCTGGTGCAGGTGGGCCACGGCTCGACCGTCGGCAACGACACTCTACTGTGTGCCCAGGTGGGGTTAGCCGGATCGACCACTATCGGCCGCGGCGTCATCCTCGCCGGACAGGTCGGCGTCGCCGGACACTGCACGGTAGGCGACGGGGCCATCGCCACCGCGCAATCGGGAATCCCCAGCGACGTCGCTCCCGGCAAGATCGTCAGCGGCTACCCTGCCATCGATAACCGCCAGTGGCTCCGCTCGGTGGCCCTCATCAATCGGCTGCCTGAACTTCTGCGCAGCCTCAAGTCACCAAAATAACCGCTGAGAGAGTGACTTCCGGCGATGCTGGAGCATCAAAATAACTAGCTGATGGTCAATCCACCTGAGACGCGCACCGGCGACAGCTCAGTGTCGTTAAGTCCTCCTCACGTTCGCGTCCTGCTGCTCGACGACGAACCCGACAACCTGTTCCTCCGCGCCACCATCCTTCGCCAGCACGGCTACGATTGCGTTCCCGCTTCCACCATCGACGAGGCAATCGAACTCTTCAACAGCATCGACATCGCCGTGCTCGACTACCATCTCGGAGCAGGCCAGTTTGGCACCGAAGCCGCTACCCTGCTCCGACGCAGCCGCCCCTACGTCCCCATCATCATCCTCTCGGCCACCCTCGAACATTTTTTCGGAGGAGCCGAGGACATGCATCTGCTTAAGGGCCACAGCTCCATCGAGGACATCCTCTCCGCCCTCAGCTCGCTCGAAGCCAAACGTCGCGGCGCTCCCGTCGTCGTCGACGCGCGCGACTTCTTCTACTCCCGCATCGCGATGGCCATCGGCTCCGATGTTCTGGTGCAGATCTTCGACAGCCGCAGCATCTGGCTCTACTGCAACGAATCTGCCGCCGGATATTTCGGCCAGCCCCGCGACTGGTTCCCCGGCCGCAGTCCCGCCATCGAGATGCCCACCTTGATGCGCGACTGGCGGGAGATCGTCCAGACCGTCTCCCACACCCGCGAGACCTACATCGACCGCACCCATCGCGGTCTGCTCAACACCCCAAAGCCAGACGAGCAGAACATTACCTGGAGCGTCCTGGCCTTCCCCATTACCCTGCACGACGACCGCAGCGGAGTCGTCCTAACCGCACGCATCCTGGACCGCTCCCCCGCAGCCTTCGCCTAATGATTCGTCGAAGCGAGCACACGGGGCAGATAAAACCGAAAGAACTCATCGGAGCTGGAGTGCAGACAAACATTGGTATTTGGCGCACCCTGCTCCGGCACCGTCATGCCTTTGTCGTCAACACGAATATGCATCGGGGTCGTAGGACACAGCGCCGGATCGACCGCATAAGCAACCGCCATCGCATCGAAGAGCGTAGGCGTCTCACTTCCCCACTGCTGGTACAGAATCGCAAGCTGATCGGTCAGCCGTGATCCATGGCTGAAGACGGATTGGCGCTTTGCCGCATCGAGCTTCAGGATCGTCGCATCCAACGGCATCACAAAGATTGGCACACCCGATGCGAACAACTTCTGCGCCGCGCCGATGTCCATCTTGATGTTCCACTCCGGCTCCGGCACTTTGTCATCGCCATAACCCTGACGAATTGATCCGCCCATCAACACAACGCGCTTCAATTTGCGAAAGGTCCCGGGATCGCGGTCGATCATCGCTCCAATGTTGCTCAACGGAGCAATGGCGATCAGCGTAATCTCGCCGGGAGATCTGCGGATGAGATCGAGCGACGTGCTGACGGCATCGGGGTACGGATGCGAAGGCTCAGGCTGCTGCTCCGCATAGGCGCGCTGCGTGAAGACATTGCTAGTGTGTGTCGTCACACCCTGCGCCACCGGAACCTGCGGCAGACCGGCATCACGCAGAAAATGCTCCAGCAGCCTCGCACGCAGATGCGTGTCGCCGTATCCTGCATCGATCTGAAGCACCTGAAGCTCAGGACTGCGAAACGCCAGCGCCACGGCAAACGCATCGTCGATGTCATCGCCGATATCGGTGTCGATGATGACCTTCTGCTTCACAACGGGACGCTTCGCGACAGCGATAAGACCGCCCGCTAAAAGCAAGCCGAGCGCAGATGAGAAGAGAATGTGCCTTACAAGCATTCGAAGCCCTCTAAATTCTTCAGAAACGTCATCTCGACCGGAGCGCAGCGGAGTGGAGAGACCCCTGTATTTGCCTTTGCTTCTGCCGCTGGCTATCGTCTCCAGAAAAATCAGATCACAGACCAGAGCAGTTTGATTCAGGAGAAATCCTATCAGCGCGCGAACCTATAGCGGCAACTTGGACAAATCGGCAAACGCCCGAACTGTTACCCTTACCCCATGCGTCCGTTCCGCATCCTTGCGTTTCTCGCCTGCCTGCTTGCCGTCACCGGCTGTCACTCCGCCCACGTACAGGCGACCGTCACCAACCACACGAGCCAGCCCCTGCTTCTGCTCGAAGTGGACTACCCGAGCGCCAGCTTCGGTACGCAGATGCTCGCTCCCGGCGCAGATTTTCACTATCGCTTCAAGGTGCTCGGCACCGGCAAGATGCAGCTTACCTACACCGACTCGTCCCACCACGATCACAAGTCGGAAGGCCCCTACCTCGATGAAAAAGCTGACGGCCCGGTACAAATCACAATAGCTCCTGATGGCGTCCACTGGCAGACCAGCCCCAAAACCACCATGCAGGCACCTCCCAGCTCATAGCCACCAGCCGATAAGCGCAAATTAGTCCTCGCCCGGCGCCCGGCCTACATGCGGCTCATTGGTGACGTTGACTATCGGCTCCTCGCTCTGGTTCTTCCGCCTTCGATTCCTTCCGCCAAAGAACATGAAGAGGACGATCGCCAGCGCCAGCACGAACAAAAATATAATCACCATAAAATCCCCATCCGCCCCATTTCTTCAGGCAGGGGCCTTGCAGTCATAGCAGCGCGATACACGCTGCCTCTATGTCCTTGGATGCCATCCCTGCGCGTTGAGATAACCTGTCTCCATGGCGCGCGGATATTTCATCACCTTCGAAGGCCTCGACGGCTCCGGCAAGACCACCCAGCTTCGCCTGCTTGCGGCCTCGCTCACGGCGGCAGGCCGCAACATCGTCACCCTGCGCCAGCCCGGAGGCACCGCACTCGGCGACCGCATCCGCGGCATCCTGCTCGACTCCCGTTCCGAAGCCTCGCTCGGCCCCATCGCTCCCGCCACCGAGATGGCGCTCATGTTCGCCGACCGCGCCCAGGCCATCGCCGAGATCATCGAGCCCGCCCTCGCCTCTGGCAGTATCGTCCTCTGCGACCGCTACACCGACTCGTCCGAGGCCTACCAGGGCGGAGGCCGCCAGCTCGGCAGCGAGCGCATCCTCGCCATGCACGCCGCAGCCTGCGGCAACCTGCAACCCGACCTCACCCTGCTCCTTCTGCCCTCGCTCGAAGGCTCGCTGCGCCGTGCCCGCCGCCGCAACCAGCGCCACACCCGCCAGCAAGGCACCGACGAAAATCGCTTCGAGCGCGAGTCCGACGAGTTCTACGGCCGCATCTACGAGAAGTACGAAGAGATCGCCGACCGCGAACCGCGCCGCGTCCTTCCCATTCGCGACGAAGCGCCCATCGACGAGATCCACAATCGCATCGTCGAGATCGTCACTACCCGGCTAGGCACACCAACACTATGACCACACGGGCGAACTCCAAGTGGAACCTGCCGCCCGGCCTCAAACACTCGCTGCCCTTCTACGCCAACAAGCCGTGGGTCAAACTGGGCTCGCCCATTCTGCTCTTTGAGCATCTGCATCGCACCTACGGCCCCATTGCCCACTATCGCTTCATGGGCACGCCCATCGTCTTCCTCAACGATCCCGAATACATTCGCGAGATCCTCATCAACCAGGCACCCGCGTTCGTCAAAGAACGCACCGTGCGCCGCATGAAGGTGCTTCTCGGCGAAGGGCTCATCACCTCCGACGATCCCATACACCTGCGCCAGCGCCGCATCGTCGCTCCAGCCTTTCATCGCCAGCGCATCGCCGCCTACGCCGACCAGATCGTCGCCAGCGCCGCCGCTCATCGCGACCGTTGGCAGCCCGGAGAGAGTATCGATATCTCCGCATCGATGATGTCGCTCTCGCTCGAGATCATCGCCCGCACTCTCTTCAACACCGAGGTCACCGACGATATTCGCCGCATCAACGAAGAGGTCAACACCATCATGGACCTCTATAACTTCCTCGTCGTCTTTCCCCGACTCGAATCCTTTTTGCACCTCCCCATCCCCGGCATCATCAAGTTCCGCCGCTCGCGCAATCGCCTCAACGCCGTCGTCAATCGCCTCATTCGCGAGCATCGCGCCACCGGCATCGACAAGGGAGATCTACTCTCCATGCTCATCGCGTCGCGCGACGATCAGGCATCCACCACGGAAAGCCAGCAAGGCATGTCGGACGAGCAGATCCGCGACGAAGTCCTCACCATCTTTCTCGCTGGTTACGAGACCGTGGCCAACGCCCTCACATGGACGTGGTATCTGCTCAGCCAAAATCCCGAAGCCGAGGCCAAGCTCCACGCCGAACTCGATGGCGTCCTCGGCACTGGCACAGAGGCACGCCTCCCCACCCTCGCCGACTATCCCAACCTTCGCTACACTGAGCAGGTCTTCGCCGAATCCATGCGCCTCTATCCGCCTGCGTGG
Source organism: Granulicella sp. L56 (assembly GCF_009765835.1). Classification (NCBI taxonomy): domain Bacteria; kingdom Pseudomonadati; phylum Acidobacteriota; class Terriglobia; order Terriglobales; family Acidobacteriaceae; genus Granulicella; species Granulicella sp. L56. The sequence continues at coordinate 170,241 of NZ_LMUS01000001.1, forward strand.
GCAATGGGCCGCATGTCAACGAAGCCAGTCACGCTAGGCCCTTATCGCATCCCTCCGGGAGCCCACTTCTTCTTCAGCCAATACGTCATGCATCGCAGCGCCGAGTACTTTCCCGACCCTCTTCGCTTCGACCCTGACCGCCACACGCCAGCCAACAAGGCGGACCGCCCACGCTTCGCCTACTTTCCCTTCGGCGGCGGCGGACGGCAATGCGTCGGCGAAGGCTTCGCATGGATGGAAGGCGTACTCGCCATCGCCACCATCGCGCAGCGTTGCCGCTTGAGATATGAGGGCACCGCTCCCCCCGGAGTGCAGGCCAAGATCACGCTACGTCCAGACGGCCCCCTGCGAATGCAGCTACTCGCCCGCTGACAACGCGCTCAAATACATAAATGAGTGCGATTCAATCGATTAATCGCTATGATGCGAAGCGGACAAAGTATCGCCGCTTACCAACCTGCGAAATCAATCGCCTGTCTTCAGCGCTAAAGAACGAAAAGGAGCACTTCACCATGCAGCAAAAGATGCGCCCGCGAAGAAGGTCCATTACCGCCGCCCTGCTGTCCACCGCCTTGTTATGCACTGCCTCCATTTGGGCACAAGCGCCGCAGCCGGACACCGATGCGATGCGCAGCCGCGTTGACGCCATCATCGGCAAGATGACCCTCCAGCAGAAGCTCGAATACATCGGCGGCACCGGCTTCGCTGTTCGCGCCATGCCCAGCCTCGGCCTGCCTGCCTTCGAGATGTCCGACGGCCCTTACGGTACCCGCAGCAATGCCGGCTTCCCCTCCACCACCTACGCCGCAGGCATTAACCTCGCCGCCTCGTGGGACCGCGATCTCGCCGCACGTGTCGGCGAAGGCATCGGGCGTGATGCCCGCGCACGCGGCGTCAACTATATGCTCGGCCCGGGCGTCTGCATCTATCGCTCGCCGCGCAACGGCCGCAACTTCGAGTACTTCGGCGAAGACCCCTTTCTCGCCGCGAACATCGCCGTCGGCTACGTCACCGGCATGCAGAGCCAGGGCGTCAGCGCCACCATCAAGCACTACATGGGCAATAACTCCGAGTTCCTGCGCCACGACTCCGACTCCATCATCGGCGAGCGCGCCATCCGCGAGATCTATCTCCCAACATTTGAAGCAGCCGTAAAAAAAGCCCGCGTCGGCGCCATCATGGACTCCTACAACTTCACCAACGGCATTCACATGACGCAGAACGGATACTTCAACACCGAGATCGCGCGCAAGGAGTGGGGCTTCCAGGGCGTGATGATGTCCGATTGGGACGCGACCTACGACGCCATCGGCGCAGCCAACGGCGGCCTTGATATCGAGATGCCCACAGGCAAGTTCATGAACCCCAAAAATCTTACCGACGCGGTCAAGAGCGGCAAGGTCTCTGAAGCCATCATCGACGAAAAGATCCGCCACCTCCTCATGACCGCCGAGCGCTTCGGCTGGCTCGACCGTCCACAGACCGATACCTCGGTCCCCGTCTACGACGCAAAGAACAATGCGACCGCACTCGATGCCGCACGCGGAGGTCTGGTTCTGCTGAAGAACGAAGGCAAACTCCTCCCACTGGATAAAACACAAATCAAGTCCATCCTCGTCGTCGGACCGGACGCCTACCCCGGTGTTCCCGTCGGCGGCGGCAGCGCAGGCGTCCAGCCCTTCCACACTGTCAGCGCGCTCGAAGGCATCACCGCGCTCGCCGGTTCGGGCGTCACCGTCTACTACGACCGCGGCCTGCCCACGCTTGCCGAACTTGCCCGCACCACCAACTTCGTCACCGAAGCACACAACGGTAAGCCGGGGCTGACGCTTGAGACCTTCCACAACAGCGATCTCTCCGGCACACCCGCTTCCACCACGATAGCCAGGCACATCAACAGCGAAGGCGTTAGCTGGCAGAGCCTGCTGGCCGCCAATCCCGAGGCCATGGCTACCATCTTCGCCGGGGGCGCCAGCCACGATTCCAGCCAGCGTTGGAGCGGATACTACGTCGCCGACCACGCCGGAAAATACATCGTCGCGCTGCAAGGCGCAGGCGAAGGTAACAGCAACCGCGTCTACCTCGACGGCAAGCTCCTCTTCGACGACTGGAAGATCGTCCGCGCCTTCCAGCCACACGTCACGCTCGACCTCGCTGCCGGGCCGCACAAAGTCGTCGTCGAAGAGGGGCTCCACTCGCCCGTCGGCGGACGCATCCGCTTCGCCATCGTTGAAGAGAACAAGATCGTCGACGCCAAAGCCAAAGAACTCGCAGCCAAAGCCGATGTCGTCCTCATCGCCGCAGGCTTCGATGCCGATAGCGAGTCCGAGGGCGGCGACCGCACCTTCGATCTCCCTTACGGACAGGACGCGCTCATCCGCGACATGGCTGCCGCCAACAAGAAGACCATCGTCGATGTCACCTCCGGCGGCAACGTCGACAGCGAAGCCTGGGTCAACGAAATTCCCGGCTACATCGAAAGCTGGTATGCAGGTCAGGAGGGCGGAACCGCATTGGCCGAAGTCCTCTTCGGCACAGTCGATCCTTCCGGCCACCTTCCTGCGACCTTTGAACGCCGCGCGCAGGACAACCCCACCTACAACAATTACTACACCGAACCCAACTCAAACCGCATCGTTTACAAGGAAGGCATCTTCGTCGGCTATCGCGGTTACGAGCACAATCACGTCAAGCCGCTCTTCCCCTTCGGCTACGGCCTCTCGTACACCACCTTCAAATTCGCCAACCTCTCCGTCACGCCTGACAACGCGACGTCTTCTCCCAACGTCACCGTCTCCTTCGACGTCACCAACACCGGCGAGCGCGCAGGCGCAGAGGTCGCGCAGGTCTACGTCTCCGACGGCCACGCCAAGGTCGAGCGCCCCATCAAAGAGCTAAAGGGCTTCGACAAAATCACGTTGCAACCCGGCGAGACCAAACACGTATCCATCGCGCTCGATGGCCGCTCCTTCGCCTTCTACGACACCGACGCGAAGAGCTGGCACATCGCTCCCGGCAAGTTCGGCGTCCTCGTCGGCGACTCCTCCGAATCGCTTGACCTCAAAGGCTCTGTCGAAATCTCGAAGGAGGCAGCCGCCAGCGCCACCTTCTAATACGAGGTGAGCTTTACTCGGAAGATTCCGCCTTCAGCAGGAAGGCGGAATCCGAAGAACGTCTCGTCTCCATTGAGATGACGGATCGTCTTCCACTGGCCGTCGACGAAGGTACCTTCTTCAACGCTGAGAAACTGTGCGTTCTGCGCTTTACTTCCAAGGACTGGCAGAAAGTCGGCGCGAGCGTCGAAGCCCATGATGATGAACTCGTCAGGAGCAAGCTCGGCGACCAGAGCGCGACCGCTCATCTTCGGGGTCTGCGTGCCGAAGGTTCCACCATACTCGGGGTGCGGATTGCCGAACTGAATTAGGACATCGAAGCGAGAGGAATGGATGAGGCGATCGGTAAGGTACTGCTCCTCGACAGCGGAGTGAAGCTTGCCAGTGCCCTGAAGTGAAGCGATGAGAGGCAGCGCAGGAGCGAGCAGGCGGCAGTCATCGGCGAAGGGCTGCGCGATATCCTTGACCTTGCCTCCGTCCAGAACCTTGTCCAGCCCGAAGGGAGCGTAGCCGAGCGAATCGTAGTCGCCAAGCGCGTAAAAGATGTTGGAGGCGAAGCGCGGCCCACCGGTTTCAGGCACGATGAGCGGATTGTCCTTGCGGTGGTAGCCATCGAGCACGGCGCGATAGTTCACGTAGTCCAGAACGTAATTATCTGGAGCAACGGCATCGAGCGACGGCGTCATCGCCTTCCACAGATCAAGCATGTTCAGAGTGCCGCCACCGCTTGGATAGGCCTCGCCCGGACGCATAAAGTTCTTCTGCTCCCGAAGCCAGACGTTGGCATAGAAAGGGAGCGGATACTCTTTCTTGCCAGCTTCAGCAACAGCGTTGACATAGCGGGAGACATAATAAGCGGCAAAGGTTTCGTTGGCTTCCGGGCCGAAGACTTCAGGCCACGTACCCTCTTTTTTATGGAGCGCCTGAATGACCTTCGCGGGAACCGGGCTATTAAACTTTGTATCCGCTTCAGCAGAGTAATCGCGGTCGGTGAAGAGAGAGCCGGACTCATTCTCAACCTGCACCATGATGACGGTGTGTTGGTCGCCATCGACCTCTTTCAAATGCTTCATCAGAGCGGCAAACGCTGTGCTGTCGGCTTTGAGATTGGTGTCGCTCAACGGAGTAAGCACGCGCACAGGCTGATGGCCCTGATCCAACATATGTGGAAAACGGGCAGCGTCGGATTTGACCCAGCCTGGAGCATAATCCATAGTGCCGTTCTTCCATGTGCCAAACCACAGCATGACGAGATGGAAGTTGTGGGCGCGAGCGGACTGGATGATGTGATCGAAAGTATCGAAGCGAAATTCGCCCTCTTTGGGTTCGACATCTTCCCAATACGCGGGAACTTCGATGGTGTTGATGCCGAGTGCCGCGGCTCCGGGCAGCACGGCATCGAATTGCTCAGGCCATCCGCTGGAGTTGATGACCTGGGCTCCGAGAACGATGAAAGGCTTGCCATCGACCTGCAGCGAGTACTTCCCGTTTTGCTGAACAATCTGAGGCGTCGGAGTAGCTGCGTTAAGGCTGGCAGTAAGCAGGAGAGTGGCGAGGAGCATCTTCATTTCGCGAAGCCTCTTTCATTGAACGCAATGGAGTTTGGGCGCGAGGGAAAGCGTTTACATCGCGCGTGCGAAGAATAGCCTAACGGGCTGTCCTGGACAAGAATTTCAGCCGGTCGGCTTCGTCGTCTTTACCGCTGCGGTGGAAGGTCCACCGAATTGCGTCGTTGCTCAAGATCAACCATCACGTCTTCGCCCTCCACCCGCACCGCAAACACATCCACCCGTTCATGCACCGGATACTCCGAGAGCCCTGTCTGCAGGCTGAACGTCCACGAGTGCCACGGGCAAACCACGGCTTCCCCCTCAAGCCACCCCTGGCCCAGCGGCCCTTGCCGGTGCGGACAGATATTGTCCAATGCCGATAGCGTTCCATTCACATTCGCCAGACAGATCTCTACGCCTTCAACCTCGGCTTCGCTGACCTTCCCTACCGCCGGAGCCTCACCCAATCCGCACAACCGTACCCACTGCGCCACGTCCAAAACCCTCCACTTCCATCGTAGAGCAAAGAAGTAACGTCATCTCGACCGAAGCGCAGCGGAGTGGAGAGACCCCTGTATTTGCCTTTCGTTCGGCAGGCAACGCCTCCCCATCTCCGGCAAAAATCGAAGCCACCGCCGAATGCTAAAGTTCATACAGAACCCTTCATGCCTCGTCCCGCCACAAAAACGCCTAAACACCGCCCACAGCCCGCGCCCCAGCCAGAATCGGTCGATCCCATGTGGCTCGTCAAAGCCGTCGCCGCCACCGTCGGCGCAGCGATCATCTGCGGCTACCTCGCCCTCTGCCTGCTCTTCTATCAAGGCCAGTGGCAGCTTGTCCTCCATCCCGCCCGAACCGCCGCCGCTCCCTCCTCCATCGACGGCGCGCCCTACCAGCTCATCCACTTCGGCCCAGATGAATCCGCTGTCCCCCAGCTCACCGGCTGGTGGATCCCCGCCGCAGCCGAAGCCCGCTACGCGAACACCACCCTGCTCTTCCTCCCTCCCGGCGATGGCTCGCTGGCGAACTCCATGCCCACGCTGACCGCCCTTCACCGCCTCGGCATCAACGTCTTCGCCTTCGACTACCGCGGCTATGGTCAAAGCGCCAACACCCATCCCACCCAGCAGAAGATGGCCCACGACGCCGACTCCGCCTGGCTCTACCTCACCGCTTCAAGGGATGTCCCCGCAAACCAGATCATCCCCTACGGCACCGGAGCCGGAGCCTCGCTCGCAGCCAACCTCGCAGCCATTCACTCCGCCAGCCCAGCCCTCATCCTCGACTCCCCCCACACCGATCTGCTGGACACCGCTCGCCGCGATCCCCGCTCCGGACTTCTCCCCATCGGCCTGCTTTTTCACGAAGACTTCCCGTTGACCGCACCGCTCAAAACCCTGCACACCCCAAAGCTCCTCCTCAGCCAATCCTCCGGCCAGGCCCCCGCCGCCTACCGCACCGCCGCCGCCCCCAAAATCACCGCCGAGTTCACCACCCCCACCGAAGCCCTCTATACCCAGGCCCTCACCCGCTTCCTCGACCAATACGCTCCCGGCGCGCAACTGATACCTACACCGGCACCCGCGCATTAAATAACCCTCAAACCCTCACTCCTCCGCGCTAATTTTAAAGAAGAAACCTTATGATCCGATTTCTGAACAACCTTCAACCATGGGGAGCCCTCTTCCTGCGCCTCGCCCTCGGCCTCTCCATGATCGGGCACGGCTACCAGAAGGTATCGAGCCACGCCGCGCTGCATCACTTCGTCCACTACATCGTCACCCTCGGATTTCCCTACTGGCTCGGCTACATCTCGGCCTTCACGGAATTTGTCGGCGGCATCGTCGTCGTCCTCGGCCTTTTCACCCGGCTGGCCTCGGGCCTCATCGCCATCAACATGCTGGTAGCGCTCTTCACCGTAGGAATCCACCAGGGCTTCAGCGGCTACAACTACATCAGCGACCTCGCCGCCATCGCCCTTATGCTCTGCTTCTACGGTGCAGGAGCCCTGTCCATCGATCGCAGACTCGGTCTCTCTTAAAGAAAAACAAACGCATCCCCAAAAGGAGTGAAGGCCCCCGATACTGTGGGGGCCTTACGTTTACGGTAGGTATTTGCCTTGCGGATAAGGGACGCCGGGACCGAGGGAACTGAAAGTCCGGCAACTGCTGACTACACTCAATAAGACGCCTCTTCAGCAAAAAAGTTGTCCTCCTCTTTCCATCATTTTGTATATTCACATTTTTGATATCCCGAAAACGGAATAGCTATGGCAACCCTTCTAAGAAAACAGGACACACGGCTTCTGAACCGGAGCAGTGGAGAGCGCCTCCTGTATGTCTCCGTTGTCAGGCTGCCTGTCCCCGCAATCACAAAGACTGACCAGATGGCAGGTTTAGACCCAGCGTTTTAATCGTCCGCAGCCAGCTAGAAGATCTGGAAGTTTACCTCGATATTTAGTTCCACCAGCACCGGTTTCCCGTTCTCCATCGCAGGCTTGAACCGCCATTGCTTCACGGCCTCGATGGCCTTCTCATCAAGGCCCATTCCGATTCCGCGAACGACATGGACATGACTCGGCATGCCCTTCTCGTCGATCCAGAGACCAACCAGAACATTTCCGGCAACTTTAGCCTTGCGGGCCTCTTCGGAGAACTCCGGCTCAACCGAATAGATCACCACCGGAGCCGAGACGCCGCCGCCAATCCGTCGCGGGCCGCCACCGGTATTGCCGCCCGAGCCCGGCCCAAGCCCGGAGCCGTCACCCGAACCCAGTCCGGTTCCGTGGCCGTTGCCCATCGACATGCCCACCAGCGGCGAGTTGGCGACGCCGATCTGCGGAATGCTGCTGGCCATGTGTACGTCCTTCTGCACTTCAATGGTCGGCTGAATATTGATTTTAGGCGGCTCCAGCGGAGGCGCCTTCGGCGGAACAATCTGGGTATCCGCGAACTTGGGCGGTGTTCCCTTGGTCACCGGGGTCGTGTCATGCTGGCCGCCACCGCCGCCCATGGCCTGCGTCTTCACGGGCGCCATCGGAGGCATCGTAACGTCGGTCACAACGACTTGCTTGGCGGGAGCGGCAAACTTGATGTTCTTCGCCAGCAAAAAGGCGATCAGCAGGATCACCAGGCCGTGCAGCACCACCGCAATCGCCGTCGAGGTCGGGTCGCGCTTCACCTTCATCCGGTCGACCACGGCAATCGGCTGCGACTCAAGTTGCAGCGGTGGCAGCTTCACCGGGAAGAACACGTCGCGCACGCTGCTCCACAAAGAGGCGAGGGTTCCTTCTTCCTGAATAATCAGGTCGCTCTCCACCGGCTTCGAATCAAGCTGGAGCGGCACTTCCTTCCTGGGGCTGAAGGCGTCGCGAAGGTTCTCAAACAGCGAAGTCCACATCGACCCCTCGGTCTCCTCATTTAAATGAGGAGCATCTGCCGGGCGCAGCTCAGGGGCTTCGTGCTCTGGTTCGTTTTCATGCGGAATCATAGGTATATCAGCCAAATTGTCTCGCCTCAGCCTGCGGAATCGAATGAAAACCGTTCCACCGGCGTTTTTCGGAATTAGCGCGCATCACTCTCTCTGTCTACGTTCCCGGTCTTCCGCCGGTTTCTTTTCCGCTCCAAACAGCAAGGCACTTGGCTCCACAAGCATTCTACAAACATTAACCTGACTTCGCTCGTTCCATTGGACGCACTTCCCCTCCCGAATGTCTCGCCCGCACCTCATCTGTCACCCCGCATCCCCGGATGCAAGCCGGATACAATAAGAGTTTGGCGCAAACCGCAAATCTGTCCAATCGCGATCAAGAGGAACGAATGCCGGAAGTAACTGATTCAAAGTCCACAGCCGACCAGACCGTCAAGCCGCTGAAGTCTACCCTGAACCTTCCGCAGACCAGCTTCGCCATGAAGGCCAATCTGCCCGTCAACGAGCCCCTCCGCCTCGCCGAGTGGCAGCAGCAGGACCTCTACGCCCAGATTCGCGCCGCCCGCGCCGGTGCCCCTAAATACATCCTCCACGACGGTCCTCCCTACGCCAACGGAGCCATCCATCTCGGCCACGCACTGAATAAGTGCATCAAGGACTTCGTGGTCAAGACCAAGACCATGGCCGGATTCGACTCTCCCTACGTTCCCGGCTGGGACTGCCACGGCCTCCCCATCGAAATCAAGGTAGACGAGCAGCTTGGTCGCAAAAAGCTGGAAATGGACCCACTCGCCGTCCGCAAGGCCTGCCGCGAGTACGCACAGAAATACGTCGACCTGCAGCGCAGCCAGTTCGAGCGCATCGGCGTCTTCGGCCGCTGGGACAAACCTTACCTCACGATGTCCTTCCCCTACGAGGCCAGCATCGCCGAGACCTTCTACGACTTCTTCGAGAAGGGCTTCGTCTACAAGGGCCTCAAGCCGGTCTACTGGTGCATCCACGACCGCACCGCCCTCGCCGAAGCCGAGGTCGAGTATGAGCAGCACACCTCGCCCAGCGTCTACGTCCGCTACGCGCTCACCAGCGATCCCGCCGCCATCGATGCCAAACTGGCAGGCAAAAAAGTCTCCACCATCATCTGGACGACCACACCATGGACGCTCCCAGCCTCGCTCGCCGTAGCCTTCAACCCCGAACTCGACTACGTGGCCCTCGAAAACACCGACGGCAACGTCTATGTAGTTCTCGAAGCTCTCGCTGTTGCAGTCAAAACTGCCTGCAACCTCACCGAAGCCTCTAAGATTGCCCGCTTCAAGGGAGCGAAGCTCGATCGCGTCACCTTCCAGCACCCGTTCCTTGACCGCCAGGTCCTCGGCGTCACCGCCGGCTACGTCACGGCCGAGCAAGGCACGGGAGCCGTCCACACCGCGCCAGCCCACGGCGTCGACGACTTCTACACCGGCAAGCGCTACGACCTGCCCGAAGTCCAATATGTAGACAACGCCGGAAAACAGCGACACACCGATCTGCACGGCGGCCATCCCGGCGAACCCTACGACGGCCTCACCGTCTTCAAGTCCAACCCCGTCATCATTGAGCTGCTGCGCGAAAAAGGCGCACTGCTCAGCGCCACCAGCTTCGAGCACTCTTACCCACACTGCTGGCGCTGCCATAATCCCGTCATCGTCCGCGCCACCGAGCAGTGGTTCATCGGCATGGAAACCCCCATGCCAGGATCTGCCACAGAACTGGGTGCTGGAGCCACGACCTTCCGCCAGCGCGCCCTCGACGAGATCAAGAAAGTCGTCTGGGACCCGACGTGGGGTGAAGACCGCATCTCCAACATGATCGCCACCCGGCCCGACTGGTGTATCTCCCGCCAGCGCATCTGGGGCGTTCCCATCGCCGTCTTTCTCTGCGAAAAGTGCCACACGCCGCTGAACGACAAAGCCATCAACAAGAGCATCGTCCAGCTCTTCCACAAAGAAGGCGCAGACGCCTGGTACACCCACAATGTCGCCGCGCTGCTTCCCAAGGGAACGAAATGCTCCTGCGGCAACGAAGAGTTCCGCAAGGAGATGGACATCCTCGACGTCTGGTTCGAGTCCGGCGCAAGCTGGCACGCCGTCCTTGAACACGAACCCGAACTCAGCTACCCCGCCGATCTCTACACCGAAGGCGGAGATCAGCACCGCGGCTGGTTCCACTCATCGTTACTCACGTCGGTAGCTGTTAACGGAATCGCCCCCTACAAAATGGTCGCCACCTCCGGCTGGACGCTCGACGAACAAGGCCGCGCCTTCTCGAAGAGCCTCGGCAACGGCGTCGATCCCGTCGACATCGCCAAGCGCCTCGGCGGCGAGATCATCCGCCTCTGGGTCGCCTCCGTCGACTTCCGCGAAGACGTAGCCGCGAGCGAAAACCTGATGCAGCGCGTCAGCGACAACTATCGCAAGCTGCGCAACACGCTGCGCTTTCTGCTCGGCAACCTGCACGACTTCGACCCGGCGACAAACACCATCGCGTTCTCTGCGATGGAGCCTTTAGACCAATACATCCTCGCCCGCACGGCAGAGCTGGACACCAAGATCCGCGCCGCCTACGACGACTTCGAATTCCACCGCGCCTACCACGCCCTCAACGAGTACGTGAACACCGATCTTTCGGCACTGTATTTAGATGTGCTGAAAGATCGCCTCTACACCTTCGCGCCCAATCATCCTGCTCGCCGCAGCGCACAGACCGCCTTGTGGCGCATCGCCGAAGCCCTCACCCGCCTCATCGCCCCCATCCTCAGCTTTACCGCCGACGAGGTCTGGCAACTTCTGCCCAAGGTCGAAGGCCGCGAGGCCAGCGTCCACATCGCTCTCTTCCCCAATATCGCCGACATCGTTCCCGGCAACACCGCACCGATCATTGCTGACTGGTCACAGCTGTTGGCTGTCAGGGATAAGGTTCTTTTTGCACTGGAATCCGCTAGACAGGCGAAGCTCGTTGGTAAGGGACTTGACGCTAAGGTGCAACTATTGGCCGACTCAACGCCCATCAATACCGAAGCTGCGCATCATTCCGAAGAGAGTATCTATGCTCTACTCAAACGCTATGAAAAATCGCTGAAGGAGCTCTTCAACGTCTCTCAAGTGGATCTCAGATCTAACGAGATCAACATTATCGAAACGACGGTTTCAGCAGCCGACGGCATCAAGTGCGAGCGCTGCTGGAACTACACCACCGACGTAGGCAACGAACAAAAATATCCCACCGTCTGCCTTCGTTGCGCCGAAGCTCTCGAAGCTATCGGCTTCGCACCCTACACAGTCCAACAAACAACGGAGCAGCAAGCCTAAATGTCCCTCACTTCACACAACAGACGGGACAGCCGCATCCCTCTTCTTCTACTCGCCGCGCTTGTCGTCGTTGCAGACCGCTGCAGCAAGCTCTGGATCGTCCACCACATCAATCCCGGCTATGCCATCACCGTCATCCCCGGAGTCTTTCGCCTGACGCACGTTCTCAACACCGGCGCGGCGTTTTCGCTCTTCGACTCGGCCTCGCCCATCCTCGTCCGCGACAGCCTCATCGCGTTCTCCATCATCGCCGTGATCATCGTCCTGGGCATGCTCTGGCGCGTAGGCCGCGATCTTTCGCTCACGGGGATTGCCCTCGCACTCATCCTCGGCGGAGCTGTCGGCAACCTCTACGACCGCGTTCGCTTCTCCCACGTCGTCGATTTTCTCGAAGTCCACATCGTCCACTACCACTGGCCCGACTTCAACGTAGCCGATAGCTGCATCGTCATCGGAGCCTGTTTGTTGCTGATAGAAATCTTCCGTCCGCAGTCACAAAGGTGATATACACCAATTGATTCGTCTTTCCTACCAGCGCACTGAAGCAGATTTGCCGCCTTTTTAAAGAAACGAACGCCGTCGCCGCAACGATATAAATAAATCCATCGGAGGAGGGAGAATGTGTCCGTTCTCCCTCCTCTGGAAAGTTGTGACTGGCTAACTCATGGAATGGAGATACGCGTAGTCGATCTTTGCAGATTCCATCTCCGGCTTCGTATAGGGCCCTTCCTGCTCCGCGAAAGCATGTTGGATGCCAGCCAGTCTGCCCTCTGCAAAGATCGGTTTGTAGTCGATGAATCCGGCCCCCAATTCGCTGCCCTCGGGACGCTTGCCGCCCTGAGGCATGGCCTTGAAATCCTTCACATGAATCATGCGGAATCGACCGGGATGCTTCTTCATATACTCCACCGGGCTGGCTCCTCCCACGACCATCCAGCCACAGTCGATCTCAAACTTCACTAGGGCATGGTCGGTCTCGTTGAGCAGCACATCGTAGCCATAACTTCCATCCGGCATCTTCTGAAATTCAAGATCGTGATTGTGATACGCATACTGAAGACCGGCAGCTTTTGCCTTTGTGCCAACATCATTCATCTTCGCAGCCAGACGCTTAAAGTCATCAAGCCCTAACTTTGGCCATCCATGAGAAGCTCCCGGCCTGCTGGGCCACGCGGACAAGGTGGAACTGGTGGCATAGGTCACACCCAACGCATGGGCATCGTCAAAGACCTGGCCGTATTCAGGACCGTTCAGCTGCAGATGAGCACTCGGACATGACAATCCTGCATCTTTAATAAACTGGCCAAACTCCTTGACGGAATATTTGCCGAACCCTGCCGTCTCGACCTCGCGATAGCCTATATCGTGCAACTGCTTCAATGTTCCGGAAGTGTCCGCCTCGATCACGCCGCGAACAGTATAGAGCTGAATGCCCACGGGCAATCCCATTGGGTCAGCCCAGGCTTTCGTGGAAGACCCAAATGCTGTGGCTATCAGAGCTGCCGCGCCAAGGCTGCCGGTGTTCCGTAAAAATTCCCTTCGTGTGCTCCCCTTCATCTCTTTCGCTCCTTATGGTGGAAAATGCAATGGCTAACGGCAATATATAGATATTGCGTGGCTCTAGGTTGGGACTTGTACGGGATCGGCGTTCTCCGATGGAAGCGACTTTGAATCTTCACCCTTATCGGAAAACGTAAATAGAAACAGAAGAAGAACGATGGCCGATGCGCCAGCCGAGAACAGCCAGATCGACTTCCAGTCATAGGTGGCCGTGCCAACGGGGGCGGCGAGTGCATAGTGACTGACCACGGCACCAGAGAGCCATGAGCCCACAAACATACCCAGGCCGTAAGTGATGAAGATAATGATGCCTTGCGCAGCCGCGCGAAGATTCAGCGGAGCTTTGCGGTCGATGTAGATCTGACCGGTGACAAAGAAGAAGTCGTAGCAGATGCCATGCAGCAGGATGCCGCCCCACAACATCCACATGTGTGCATTGACGTTGCCATACGCAAACAAAAGATATCGGGCAACCCAGGCCAACATGCCGGCGATCAGCATATATTTCACGCCTAATCGGCGAAAGAACCACGGTATCAGGAGCATGCAAACCAGCTCCGACATCTGGCCGCCGGTCATCTTACCGGCAGCATTGCTGACTCCAGTCTGATTAAGAAAGAGATTGGTAAAGGCATAGTAAAACTGCAGCGGAATACAGATCAGAAAAGAGGCAATGACAAAGATCAACATCGACCGCTCGCCAAGCAGCTTTATCGCCTCGCGAGGAAAGACGCTGTCCAGCGTGAATTTTTCCGCTCGCGCAAGCGGCGGCGTCGCAGGCAGAGTAAAGCTATAAATTCCCATCAGCAGCGATACCAGTGCAGCCAGACGCATCGGCGTCGAAGTGGATTCCAGTCGCAGCGTGCCGATCAGCAGGCCCGCAACGATCCATCCGCCGCTGCCCAGGACACGGATTGCGCCAAACTCTTCTTTTGGGTCATCCATCTGCCGGAAGGCCAGCGAGTTTGCCAGCGAAAGCGTCGGCATAAAAGCCAGGCAGTACAGCAGGATCAGAACGTAGAAAGCAGTAAACGAAGTCTGAATCGATGCAACGAACAGCAGAGCCGCACCCGCAAGATGAAGAAGGCCGAGCACCTTCTGCGTTGCGAAAAATCGATCGGCCACGACGCCCACAAAGAACGGAGCAAGGATGGCGCCGACCGCAGTAGTTCCCGCTGCCAGCCCGATCTGCTGCCCCGTAAAGTGCAAAGGGCCCGCTAGCCAGGTGCCCAGGGTCACATACCATGCGCCCCAGATAAAGTATTCGAGAAACATCATGGTGCTCAGACGCACCCTAAGCTGCAATTTCATCCGTCCCTCATTCTTCCGTCAGCGCCGCACTTACTAAGGCATCCCACTATTTCACGAGCGAACGAGTGAGGACAACCACTTGAAGTTTTGAGCTTGCTACGGCAACGCAAACGCGACATAGGCAGCGCCCTGCGGCCCTTTGGGATTGCGCGCACCGCTTGCCGCAATCACCACATACTGCTTGCCATCGATCATGTAGGTCGCGGGCGTCGCGTTGCCGGCGTATGGAAGCTCCGCTTCCCAGAGAAGCTTCCCCGTTCGGCTGTCGAATGTCCTGATCTTCCTGTCGTAGATCGTCGCGCTGACAATCACGATGCCGCCTGCCGTGACAATCGGGCCACCGTAATTCTCGCTGCCGGTTCCCTTCATTCCCTTTGCCGCAAGCTCGGGATACTCGCCCAGCGGAATCTTCCAGAGATACTTGCCTGTGTTCAGATCGATAGCGTTGAGCGTTCCCCACGGAGGCACGATCGCCGGATAGCCATCGGGATCAAGAAATTTACGATACCCCGTAAACTGATACCGGGCAGTGGTAGCTTCGGAGCTTCCCATCTCGCTCTTTGATGTCAACCCCGAATCGGTTGTCCGAGCGCTGCTCTCGGCAGACATTTTTTGAGCTTTATTGCTCTGCTCTGTATTCATGGCATCGGGATCAGTCTTGAGAAACGCGAGGATCGCCTCTAATTTTTCTCCCGTTATGCCCGGAAAAGAAGGCATCCTTGCCTTACCGTCGTGAATCAACGACGTAATCGAAGCGTCAGACAGGTGTTTGTCGACATGAATCAAAGACGGAAACGCCGGTGGCGATCCCTTTCGTTCTGCACCATGGCACATCGAACATTGACTTTGATACAAAGCAGCACCCGTACCGCCGCTCGTTTTGCTCGCCGTCAACCCTCCTGTCCAGGCAACGTCGTTGGCGTTGATATAAATGACACCGCTGCGAGGGTCTACGGCTGGACCACCCCACTCGGCTCCGCCATCGAAGCCCGGAAAAACCACGGTCTGCTTGTCCACGCTGAAAGGAATAAATTGACCTTCACTGCGAAAGGTCTTGAACTGTTCGACTGCCCAGGCATGGGCTTCCGGTGTACGCGTCGTCAGCATATCGGCGGTGAGCAACTGACGAGCATACGGCAGGGGAAATTGCGGGATCGGCTGTGTCGGAGAGGTCGTTTCGCCGGGAACATTCGACGCAGGAAAAGGGCGCTCCTCGATGGGAAACAGCGGCTTGCCGTTCGTCCGGTCGAAGAGAAAGATAAAGCCCTGCTTCGTGGTCTGCGCTACGGCATCAATCGCCTTGCCCTCTCGATGAACGGTGACAAGCGCTGGCGGCGAAGGAAAGTCGCGGTCCCATATATCGTGATGCACATCCTGAAAGTGCCATATACGCTTGCCAGTATTGGCATCGAGCGCTAACAGCGTATCCGCGAACAGATCGTCGCCAGCGCGGTCGTAGCCGTAAAAGTCAGTTACAGCGGAGCCGGTAGGCGCATACACAATGCCGCGCGTCTCATCGAGCGACATGCCCGCCCAATTATTCGCTGCGCCGGTAACCTTCCATGCTTCCTTCGGCCACGTCTCGTAACCGTATTCGCCCGGATGAGGAATGGTGTGGAAACTCCAGCGAAGTGCGCCGGTATGGACATCGAACGCACGAATGTCGCCATGCAGTGCAGGCTCCTCCTCCGGCGCACGAAAGCCGACGATGATCATGTCCTTGAAGATCAAACCCGGAGTAGTAGGAGCGAGATATATGCCTGAGTAGTCGCCATCGGTCAGGCCCCGGCGAAGATCGATCTTGCCCTGATCTCCAAAGGCCAAAATGGGCTTCCCTGTCGCCGGATCAAGCGCATAGAGATTGGTGAGAGCGCCTGCGAACAGGATGCTCTCCTTGCCATCGGTCCAATAACTGAGTCCGCGAGTGGGCTGACCTCCGGGCGTCCCCGTAGAAAAGGTCCAGATCACCTTGCCCGTTGCGCCATCGAACGCAATCACTTTCTGCGATGGGGTGTATGCATAGAGCGTCCGGCCGATCACCAGAGGATTCGTCTGCAGCCCACCCTCTTCGTGTGTATCGAATGTCCAGGCGACTTTCAATCGATGCACGTTCGAGCGGTTGATCTGCGTCAAGGGCGAATAGTGGTCTCCATTTACCCCGCCGTTGTAGACAGGCCAATCTCGCGCTGTACCTTCAGCTCCTCGACTTGCGGCGACAACCACATTGGCATGTCTTGTCTGCACCTGCCAAAGCGTCACGCCGAACAGAGTAAACGCAACGACAGCAGCCCAACCCCCAATTCGCATTCACACAATCCTTTATCGACCCCGAACGGTCTACGTCACCATAATCGCACTCTTGTGTCCTTGCAAATGGTCTGTCACTGATTCGGCCACAGCCACGCTGCTCCACGAACTCCGCTGGAGTCTCCAAATTTAGCCTGCACGATTGGCGTCGCAACCTCTCGGCCAAACACATACCGAGGCAGTATCTTCGGCAGATTCCGATAAAGCTGCTGCACCTTCGACAACCCTCCACCAAAGACAAGCACATCCGGATCCAGAAGATTGATGACATGGGCCAATCCCCGCGCCAATCGGTCCTCAAAGCGATTCACCGTAGCGACCGCATCCGAATCACCGGCCTCCGAAGCCGCCACAATCTCCCGCGTCGTCAGTTCCCTTCCGGTCACCCTCTTGTGGTCCTGCGCCACACCGGTCCCCGAGATCCACGTCTCCAGGCATCCTCGCTTCCCGCAGTAGCATGACGGCCCGGGCAGTTCCTCTGGGAGCATCCAAGGCAGAGGATTATGCCCCCATTCACCGGCGATTCCGTTCGGGCCATCGTGAACGCGGCCGTTGATCGCGATGCCGCCGCCGCACCCCGTTCCCAAAATCACCCCAAAGACCAGTCGCTTCCCCGCCGCCGCGCCATCGGTCGCCTCCGAAATAGCAAGACAGTTTGCATCATTGGCCACGCGCACCTCGCGCTCCAGCGCCGCACACAGATCGCGGTCGAGCGGCTTCCCATTCAGCCATGTCGAATTCGCGTTCTTCACCACTCCGGTTACACTCGAAACACAGCCGGGAATCCCCGCGCCCACCGTCGCTGTTCGACCCATCTCTCCTTCGATACGCTGGACGAGCGCAGCCATGGATGCAACCGTCGCATCATAGTTGCCCTGGGGAGTGTCGACCCGATGCCTGACCAACTCCCTTCCATCCTTTTCAATCGCCAGCGCTTCAATCTTGGTTCCGCCAAGATCGATGCCAATCCGCATCTCCAAATTTGCCATGCCGCTCTAATCCCCCGACGTCCGCTCTTTCGTGCCTGTCATTAAATCTGCAACTTAACACTACCCTCTCAACACGAGCGATGCCATCGCAGAAAAATTTATTCCTTGCGGCGATTTAATCCATAAAGTGTTAGCGTTTCCGTAGGCATGAAGCCGCAACATTATGGCAGCGGCATTCAATCATTCTCGCGTCGAACAAAAAATAAGAAAGGGTCATCGCCTTCCTTATTTTTAGTCATCGAACAAGAGTCAGGGTCATCTATGAAACATCTACTTCGCATCGGCATCCTGCTTTTCACGACGACACTTCTTGCCGGCAGCGCAAATCCTCAGCCATCTGGCTCCGATGCAGCTTCGAACGCCAAAATACTGAGCTACATTCATAACAGTTGGGACAGCCTCTCTCGTTCCATGTCTGACTGCAAATCGCTGGTCGATCCTAAAATAACGACAGCTCCGGTGCTCTACCTTCCCGCGGGCCTCGCAACGCCGGCGCCCGTAACCGCCGCGCAGAAGCTCTGCAACATCGAGGTACGCAGGCTGCCGCGCAAGATCAATCACATGGGTGATATCAAGGTCAGCGAGATCCCGAAAGAGGGCCTTCTCTATCTCCCCAATCGCTACGTCGTCCCTGGCGGACGCTTCAACGAGATGTACGGTTGGGACAGCTACTTCATTATCCTCGGCCTCGTGCATGACAATCGCTCCGACCTCGCTCGCGGCATGGTCGAAAATTTCTTCTACGAGATCGAAAACTACGGCGCTATCCTCAACGCCAACCGCACCTACTTTTTCACCCGCTCGCAGCCGCCATTTCTCACGTCCATGATCCGCGAGGTCTACGAGCATCCCGACGGCAAGCCTCTCTCAAAGGAATGGCTCGCCAAAGCCTACGGTTATGCGCAGCGTGATTATTCGCTGTGGACATCACCCATCCATCGCGCAGGCGACACCGGCCTCGCCCGTTACAAAGATATCGGCGAAGGTCCCGTACCCGAGATGGCCGACGACAGCGACTACTACCCCAACGTCATCCGCTGGCTGCTCGCGCATCCTGACCTTCACACCGAATACCTCATCGATGCTCCCGAACACCCGACCGCATCCCAAGCCATAGCCCTTGCAAAGACCAGCTGCGACATCACCGCGTCCAAAGTCTGCGCTCGCGCCTATTACAAAGGCCATCGCCTCACCAGCGCCTTTTACAGCGGCGACCGCGCCATGCGTGAGTCCGGCTTCGACACCAGCTTCCGCTTCGGTGCATTCAGCGGCTCGACCGACGATTACGCGCCTGTCTGCCTCAATAGTCTCCTCTATAAATACGAACGCGATATGGCCCACTTCGCCACCTTGCTGGGCCGCACCGCAGAGGCTGCCGCATGGGAACGCCGCGCCGCAACTCGACGCGATGCTATCAATAAATATCTCTGGAATCCCACAGCAGGCATGTTCTACGACTACGACTTCTCGACCCATCAACGCTCTACTTACAACTACATCACGGCCTTCTATCCGCTCTGGGCCGGACTCGCCACCCCCCGGCAAGCCGCGACGATGGACCATCATCTCTCACTCTTCGAGCACACCGGCGGCCTCGCCATGAGCGACAACGAGTCCGGCGTCCAATGGGATCTCCCCTTCGGCTGGGCGCCAACGAACTGGCTCGCAGTCAAAGGCCTCGCACAGTACGGCTTCACCAGCGATGCCTCACGCGCAGCGAGTGAACTTTCGCAGACCGTCCTGCAAAACTTTCTGCACGACGGCACCATCCGTGAAAAGTACAACGTGGTCAGCGGCTCTGCCAACGTAAACGTCGCCGCAGGCTACACGAGCAACGCGGTAGGCTTCGGCTGGACCAACGGCGTCTACGTGCAAATGAGCGACCTTATCTCCCACTCAAAAAAGAAGGCTAAAGCAAGTCACTAAATCCATCCGAGTGTGGCGCGAACCAACAGAGAAAAATCGGTGTCATCGGTGCAGATCGGTGTTAAGCCTTAGCTTGAGCTCGCGCTTACTGCACCTTGCCCAGCGGACGCAACCGGCGCAGTTCCCCGGCACAGGCAATTGCATTCAAGGCCGCGAGCTTTAAATTATCCGCCGCCATCCAAAGCCAGAATCGCGACACGCCCTCGCTGCCAACATCTTCGCTGACATGGACCATAATGTCTTCCTGTCCGGCTGCGCTCAAATTGCTCGGCGGATCAGATTCCCCACTCACGACATCGACGTGCTCGCCCACCAACGCAGCTTCTATCTGTTCTGTCGTCACAGACTGCGCAACCTCCACCAGCACCGACATGGTATAGCTATGGAAGACCGGCGTCTGCACAAGCTGCAAGGCCAGCGGCGGCAGCGCTCCTGCTGAAAATTCTGCGTACTGATCGCGAATGCGCTTCTCCGCCACGGTCAGTTTCACCTTCGCAGCCTCACCCAGCGAAGGCAGCAGATTGAAGGCCACCTGCGCGTCATACTGTTCCCGTGGCAGCGTCTGAAACGACAGCAGGTTCACCGTCTGCTGATGCAGTTCATCCATCGCCAGCCGTCCATTCTCCGACGCAGGCTCCAGCACGGTCGCTGCAACACTCTTCAGTGGCACCTTTGCCTGCAACCGCGCCGCCACCAGCGCCAGCATCACCGCCGCAGGATGTCCCGCGACCACCGCAGGAGTATTAAGGTCCAACTCCGTTCCGCTCAACGGAGTCTTTGCCGCCAAGGCCTCCGCTACCCACGGGGCCCGCGCCAGAACATCTTTCTCTCCCTCCAGCGCATACGTCAGGTCGACGATGCTGGCACCGGCTCGTCGCGCGTCCTGCCAATATTTCTTTGTCACCTCGGCGCTGCCCGCAAAGAAGACGAAGTCCATGTGGTCGAACGAAGAAGGCTCCAGCCGCTGAATAAACGAAGCCTCGTCGCCAGTCGCGGTTATCTGCCCAGCAGCTTCCTCTTCATCGAGCAACACAAAATCCGATGCCCCCAGCACAGACTCACCCAGTTCATCGCTCAACTCTTTTCCCACCAGCGACGACGCCCCGACAATGCCTATCCGATAAATTCCATTCGCCATATCTGCTCTGCAATCTTCTTTCACTAACTATTTTTCGAGAGCCGCAGCCACACATTCTCTACGATGCATCAACCGAGTGGTGCCGCCGTTCCCTGCTCCAGGAATAGGCCAGTCGCGCCACCACACCCGACACCAGGTAGCCCAGCGCGAGAATAATCAGCATGGACTCCGAGTAAAGCCACAGCAGCGCGATCAGCACTCCCACCACAGCCACCATCTGGAAGGGATGCCGGTTCCCGAGGCTGATCTCCTTGCCGCTCCAGAAGCGCCAACTGCTTACCATCAGAAAACCCGTGAACGCAATCAGCCCGAGCCACAGAAAGGCCATTGACGGTCGATTGATCGGAGATCCGTTGAAGCAATGAATCACCGAGCAGATCACTCCCGCACCCGCCGGAATCGGCATGCCTACAAAGTATTTTTGCCCCGGCCGCCCGGGATTGCGAGGCTGCGGGTTGATGCTGATATTGAATCGCGCCAACCTGCACGCACCACAAATCAAAAACACAAAGCAGACGAAGACCCCAAGGTGAAGAAGCTGCTCGCGCAGGCCCGGATGCGACATCACCGGCAGCATCCGAAATCCCCAGATATACGCCAGCAGGCTAGGAGCCACACCGAACGTAACCACATCGGCCAGCGAATCGAGCTCCTTGCCAAAGTCGCTGGTCGTGTTCGTCATCCGCGCAATGCGTCCATCGAGCCCATCGAACAGGATGGCGAACCCAATGGCCAGCGCAGCATGGTCGAAGTGCACAGGGTCCCCCACGGTCCCCTGCACGCTCTGCGTAATCGCATAGAAACCAGCACCGATATTGCCCGCCGTGAACAGCGACGGCAGCACATACATACCACGGCTAGGCTGATGCCTCCTGCCGCTCGCCTCGATCCGCGTCCCCTCGGACGCCTCGTCTGCCATCACGCCACCGTTGCTGTCAGGTTAGTTTGCGGAATCACAGCCAGCACCGAAGAACCGCCGCGCACCCGCACGCCCGTCTTCACTCTCAACTCAGCCTCTGCGGGCAACAGAACATCCACCCGCGATCCAAACTTGATCAGGCCAACTCGCTGTCCGCGCTCCACGCGATCGCCCACCTTCACGTTGCACACGATGCGCCTCGCCAGCAGTCCCGCAATTTGCTTGAAGCTCACCGCATAGGCACCAGCATCGATCACGATGAGTGTCTGTTCGTTATGCAGCACGGACTCAGGCTTCATCGCATTCAAAAACTCGCCCTCGCGATACTCCACCACCGTAACCGTCCCAGCCACCGGCGCGCGGTTCACATGCACGTCGAAGACATTCAGAAAGATGCTGAGCCGCAACTTGCTACCGGCCGTCGTCTCGATCCATTCCGCGGCGGTTACAAGGCCGTCTCCAGGCGAGACAATCTGTCCCGGCTCCTGTGGAATCGTTCGGTTGGGGTCGCGGAAAAACCACAGAAAAAAGACCGCCAGCAGCACCGGAACCGCCACCAACACAAGCGGCATCTTCAAATACCAGAGCACTGCTGCCACGACGCCGAGGCCTAACGCATAGAAGAATCCATCTCGAACCATAAGTGACTCAATTATATAAGGCCACGCACACCTTCACTCAGCGCCTGCTTCTGACCGCACACGATGCCGGCAAATCGCTCAGTGTTCAGAGACGCGGACGCCGGGACGCCTCAGCCGCTCCATCTCATCCTTCAAGCTTAGCTTTAACTTCTTCAGCCGTACCTCTTCCACCTTCTCGGCTTCGGTCAGAAACAGCTTTGCACGCAGCGTCTCCAGCCTGCGCGCATACAAACTATGTTCCTGCTCAAGCCTGTAAATGGATGGAATCGACGTGGACTCAGGTAGCTCCGTAAACTTGGCGGTCTGCATGAATCAATACCTCCAGCATCAGACGACGGCTCACCGATTGGCCTAAACGCTACCACAGCCTCTCGCGGACATGCAAAGCAACTTATGCACTTTCTAATAAGTCCAGTCGCATCAGCACCGCATCGTCCACAGGCTCACTGTAATACCGTGGACGCTGACCCACCGGGGTAAACCCCAGTCCTCGATACAGTCCAATTGCCCCTCCACTCGCCGCCCTAACCTCCAACTCCAGCGCCCCCGCGCACTCTTCCCGACACCACGCAATTACAGCCCCGCAGAGTTCCCTCCCCACGCCCCCACGCCGCAGCCGCAGATCCACCGCGACACTCTCCAACTCCGCTAAATCCCCTGCGACCTTGCCCACCGCAAATCCAATCACCGCCCCATCCGCTGCAGCTACAAACAAGCGCCGCCGCACATAATCGCCGGTACCGCCAATCGCCGCAGCATACTCCTCCTCACCCCAATGCGGAGCCTCCGCCGTAGCCCGTTCCAGCGCCATCACGGCAGCAAGATCGCCCACCACCCCAGCCCGAACACAAAACCCGCTCATCGCACCGCGCTCTTCGGCTTGGCAAAGATCTCCGCATCCGTTCGCCGCAGATAGTTCGCATCGAGCAACGCAGCGTCGTCAAATCTCCCCGCCGCGGCCCGCTCCAGAGCGAACGGCAGCACATCCTGCGCCCGTGGCTCCGCGACCACTCGCGGCTGCAAATCCGCCAACGCCTCGGCGACTTTGGCCTCGCAGACAACCACCGTCCCCCCAGCCGCAGCGGCCAACACTTCCTCCCCTGTCAGCAGAGCCTCGCGCAGGCACTCGTGGCCCGCGTACTTCCCTAAATAAAACTCTCCCCGGCCAGCATCCAGCACCGCATAAACCACCTCGCCATCAGCAGAGGCAGCCAGCAACGCCAGTTGCGAAACGGCAATCAACGGCACACCTCCGGCCTCGCTCAAACCCTTCGCCGCGCTCAACCCAACGCGCACCCCAGTAAACGAACCCGGCCCATGGACGGCCACGACTGCCGTCAAATCGCCCAGCCGCCAGCCAGAGGCCTCCATCACGCGCCGCACCGCAGGCACCAGCCGCTCCGAAGCCGTCCGCCCCGGCAACACCTCCACCGCAACCACCGCATCGGCCAGCGAAGTATCCGCCAACGCAACGCTACCCTCACTCCCACATGTATCAATCAACAAAAAACGCATTACTCGCCTTCCCCCATCGCATCGCCAACAATCTCCACCAGAACTCCACCGGTACTCGCCGGATGCACAAAAAAATATCGATGGCCCCCCGCGCCCACGCGCACCTCATCGCTGGCCAGCCGCACGCCCTGCAAACGCAATCGATCGAACATCGCATCCACGCCATCTACCCTGATCGCGACATGGTGCAGCCCCTCGCCCCGCTTCGCGACAAACCGCCCAATCACCGAGTCCTCTTCCGTAGCCTCCAGCAATTCAATCCGGCTCTGCCCGAGCGGCAACATCGCCGTCCTTACCTTCTCATGCTCTACCGTCTCCTCGCGGCTCACCGTCAGTCCCAGCGCCTCGTAAAAACTTCGCGCCACGTCCATACTCTTTACGGCCACGCCAAGATGATCCAGCCGAAGCCCCTCCATCCTCAATTCCATCCGCTGTTTCTTTCCGTTCTTCTCCGCAGCGCATCGCCGCACCGAAGCCATCAACTCATCGACTCCAGCGCCAGTCGTCGCCACCGTCCGCACCACCGGTTCGTGCGCATCCACCGCCAACCCCTGCATCGCCAGAATCTCCGCCTCCACCCGCTCTGCGCCGTCACGATCGCTCTTGTTCACCACAAAGACGTCCGCGACCTCCATCACTCCGGCCTTCAAACTCTGCACCTCGTCACCCATCCCCGGAACCAGCACCAGAACGGTCACATCCGCCAGCTCCGCTACCTCGACCTCATCCTGCCCCACTCCCATGGTCTCAATCAGAATCACCTGCCGCCCCGCCGCAGCCATCGCCACGCACACATCCTCGACCGCTGCGGCCAACCCACCCTTCGCCCCTCGCGAAGCCATGCTGCGGATATACACTCCCGCGTCTCCACTCAGCTCCTGCATCCGTATTCGGTCACCCAGCAGCGCGCCTCCCGTATAAGGACTCGACGGGTCCACCGCCACCACGCCCACGGTCTGCCCCTCCTGCCTGAGCCACTTCGCCATTTGGTCGACCAGCGTGCTCTTTCCCGCGCCCGGAGGCCCGGTAATCCCCACCCGCAGAGCATCCCCCGCATATCCACGGCAAGCTCTGACCAGCTCCCTCCCCACGGCCGACCCATCCTCGACCAGCGATACCGCCCGCGCCAGCGACCGCACCTCGCCAGCGCGCAGCCGCTCCACCATCGCTTCGAGATCGCCCAATCCGTTCACATCAGCGATGATACCGCCCGGCCAACCTCCATCTGATGCGCTTTTAAATTGGAGTCATCGGTGCGGATCGGTGTTACGCTTTGCCTGGTTTGCCGGTCCGGAGTTCAGCCTCCGTGAAAACGAAAATTCTCGGCCTTTGACTTTTTCACTTACGCCACTACTTTTTCACATACAATTCTCCCGTCATCATTTCACTGCGAGGAACCTACTATGAACCTGAACCGCCGCACCTTTACTGCCGGGCTCTCCACCCTTCTGATCGCCCCCGCCGCACTTGCTCAGATCGAAGGCGAACACATCGCCACCAACCCCGCGCATCCGGTCAAAGCCGTTCAGGACACCGAGACCCGCGCCCAGCGCAACGAGCGCATGGCCTGGTGGCGTGCTGCCCGCTTCGGCATGTTCATTCACTGGGGCCTCTACTCCATCCCCGCAGGCACCTGGGACGGCAAGCAGATCCCCAGCGTCGGCGAGTGGATCATGAACACCGCCTCCATCCCTGTCGCCGACTACAAGGCCCTCGCGCCTAAGTTCAACCCCACCGGCTTCAACGCGCACGATATCGTCGCCCTCGCCAAATCTGCCGGACAGAAGTACATCGTCATCACGGCCAAGCACCACGACGGCTTCGCCATGTTCGACTCCAAGGCCAACGACTTCAACATCGTCGCCGCCACTCCCTTCAAACGCGATCCCCTTCGCGAGCTGGCCGAAGAGTGCAAGAAGCAGGGCGTCAAACTCGGCTTCTACTACTCGCAGGATCAGGACTGGACCGCACCCGGCGGAGCCGCCTACAAGACCGGCGATCATCAGCCCCCCACCTTCCACTGGGACCCCGCCCAGAACGGCGACTTCGCCACCTACCTCCACACCAAGGCCATCCCACAGATGAAGGAGCTGCTCACCAACTACGGTGACTTCCCCGTCGTCATCTGGTTCGACACCCCCACTAAGGACATGACTCCCGAACTCGCCGGAGAGATCGTCGATCTGCTCAACCAGCATCCCAACCTCATCTGGAACAACCGTCTCGGCGGCGGCTACAAGGGCGACACGGAGACCCCCGAGCAGTACATCCCCGCCACCGGCTATCCCGGCGAAGACTGGGAGTCCTGCATGACCATGAACGACACCTGGGGCTACAAGTCCTACGACACCAACTTCAAGTCCACCGAGACCCTGCTCCGCAACCTCATCGACATCGCCAGCAAGGGCGGCAACTACCTGCTCAATATCGGCCCCGACTCCCACGGCGTCGTCCCCCAACCCGAGGTCGAGCGCCTGCAGGAGGTCGGCAAATGGATCGCCGTCAATGGCGACGCCATCTACGGAACCCAACCCACTCTCTTCGGCTCCGAGGCCGGATCATTCAGCACCACCGAAAAGGACGACGAGGGCAAGCCCAAGTTCGTCGCCGCGTGGGACTGGCGCTCCACCACGACCCCGAACAAAATTTACATCTCCATCTTCAACTGGCCAGCAAACAATACCTTCCACCTCGACAAGCTACCCCGCAAGGTAAAGAGCGCCTACCTTCTGGCCGACAAGAAGCACCTCAAACTCACCCACACCGGCGACGGCCTCGACATCCATCTGCCCGAAAAGGCGCTGGACCCCATCGCCACCGTCGTCGTCCTCAACACCTAATTACCGTTACTTTTTTCCTAACCCCAGTTCATCGGCTGCCCCATCCTTCGCAGCCTCATCGCGAAGGATGGGAAGGGAAACTTTCCCACCACAAAATCCGGACCCCTCCAACTCACTTCCCGACAGCGTCTCCACCCCAAAAGGCGTCCACCGTCTTAAGCCACTCTTGCGCCATCAATCCATGCCCTGCATAGGTCGGATGAACCCCATCCCAACTCCAGTAGTCCGCCGGTGCCTTCGCACAGGCCGCATCGAGAGCCTCCTGATAGCGAACAATAGGCAGGTGATATTTCGCGGCTAAACGAAGAGCCACCGCCTGCCGCTTCTTCACTTCGACCATCTCCGCCGCATAATCATCCTTATGCTTCCCTACCGGCAATAAAAACGGTTCACCCAAAACGATCTTCGTCCCCGGCAACGCCGCAATGGTGTCGGCCAGCAGCTTATCGTAGACCGCCTCGTACTGCTCCACCGTCTCAGCCTTCGCTCCGGTCGCCAACGTATCGTTGATACCCACCAGAATGCTCAGCAGGTTCGGCTTCAGCGCAATCGTATCTGTCTGCCATCGCGCGGCCAGATCGATCACGCGCTCCCCGCTAATGCCGCGATTGACGAAGACGAGACTGCGCTCCGGATACTCCGAGCCAATCTCCGCAGCCAGAAGATAGGCGTAATCCTGCCCCATGATGTGGTTGTAGTCGCTTCCGGTGCGTTGCCTGCCGCCATCGGTGATGGAGTCGCCCTGAAAGATCAGCGTGTCTCCCTTGTGAAGAAAACCAAGCGGCTCCTGCGCCACAGCAAGCGAAGAAAAACAAAGAAGCACGGCGGCAAGCTTAAAAATAAGATTCACTATCAATCCTCTGAACGATCTATCTATCATCGCCCAACAGTTACTTTACCTTCGTCGGATCCCAAGCATCCGCTCCAGTCAGAAACACCTTCGCCTCATATTTCCTCGCCTCCGCCTTCGTCAGATGCTTCGACCACTTCTCCCGCTCCACAGGATTCGCCCCCGGCCCGCTCGAATTGAATTCCGCATAGGTCGTCATCGGCAGCCGTGGCACTGGAGCGCTCTTCCAATCCGACCACCCCTCCGGAGCGATATGCGCCCCCATCTTCGTGTTCATGTAAATCACGGTCGAATAGTCGCGCCAAGGCCTCCCCAGATAAATATTCTTCACCCTCGGATCAGCCGTCAGCGTGCAGTGGTCGAACACATAGCCCGAATCCTGCTCCGGCTTACTCCGGCTCTGTGCGGTCAGATACCCACCTGCCACATGGGGAATGCTGTGAATCTCGCAGTGGTCGAAGACCGCCTTGGCATCGCCAAAGATAAAGTCCACATGCCCCTCGATGTAGCAATTGGAGAAATACTGCCGCTTCACCGCACACGGCGAGCGCCCATCCATGCACTTCTCGCTCGCCGCATACAGCGTGTCCTGCGCTCCCAGCAGCCGCACATGGCGAAACACCGCGCGATCGCCGCGCACCGAGAGCGCCACTGCCTGCGACGGCACATCACTCGTCTTGCTGTAGTCGTTCGCAATCGTCATCATGCCCGCGAAGAAGTCGTCGCCGGTAACAAACAAAGTCGCCGAGCACGAAGTCCCGCAAGTAGACGCAGCGCTGTTCCCGTAAACCAGAACCACCTTCGCAGCGTCCTTCGTCACTCCGCGAAACTGGATCTTCGGCTTATCGACATGCACTACCTCACGATAGATTCCCGGCTCGATCCGAATCACCGCACCCGTCTCCGGAGCCGCATTCACCGCCGCCTGAATCGAGGTGAAGTCCGCGCCCGATGGTCCGACCGTAATCGTCTTCAGGCCTCGCGCCCATGCCGTCCCGCAGATTAAAGCCGCAATTACAACAAAAACACTGTTGCGCCGCCACTGCCCCATCCTAGCCTCCGCAAAACATCCATGCCAGACTTCACTGTTCTCTAAAACGATTACCGAAAATGAAACCTTCTTTGCCTTGACAGACGTAGCCCAACAGCAGCTATCCTCAACCTCGACACCTCTGAGCCAGATTTCTGCGAGCCGACTGGCTGCGACGAAAGTGGTCAGACCAACATTGTCGCCGGAGCATCCCTGAATGTCCATGAAATCTGCCAGCCTGTCCGACTCGGGCTTCACCACGTCCGCACCGCCTCAGTCCAACACACGCTGGTTTGTCTGCTTCCTGCTCTTCCTGGCAACGACCATCAATTACATGGACCGCTCGGCTCTCGCGCTCGTCGAGCCTCTGCTCCATCTTCCGTTCATGGGCTGGGTCCCCGGCCTCGCGCCTGAGTTTCAAACTATCTACCACCTCAACTACGCCCATATTGTTGAGTGCTTCATGGTCGCATATGGCGTCGGCTTCCTCTTCGCCGGTCGCATGATCGACAAGCTCGGCACCAAGACCGGCTACGCTCTAGCCATCCTCATCTGGGGCTGCGCTTCGATCAGTCACTCCATCGTGACCACCGTCGTCGGTTTTTGCATCGCCCGCATCCTCCTCGGACTCGGCGAATCGGGCAACTTCCCCGCGGCCATCAAAGCCACCACCGAGTGGTTCCCCTCAGAAGAGCGGGCGCTCGCCACCGGCCTCTTCAACTCCGGCTCCAATGCGGCGTTCTTTGTCGCGCCCATCCTGATCGCCGCCGTCACTTCCAAATGGGGATGGCATGCCGCCTTCATCACCACCGGCTCCATGGGCCTGATCTGGTGCGTCATCTGGATCATCTTTCCCTATAACAAGCTGCGCCGCGGCTCGACCCAGACACAGGCCGACCTCGCTCCGGTGACTGAAGGCCAGCCCATCTATTCCGTCCTGCTCCGCCACCGCGGCTTCTGGGCCTTCTTCATCGGCAAGGGACTCACCGACCCCATCTGGTGGTTCTATCTCTTCTATCTCCCTATGTTTCTCCACGACAACTACGGGCTCGACCTGAACCAGGCCAAATATCCGTTGATCGTCATCTATACCGCCGCCACCGTCGGCTCGGTTGGCGGAGGCTGGCTCTCCGGCTTCCTCATGAAGCGTGGACACACCGTCAACTTTGGACGCAAATTCGCTATGCTCGTCTGCGCCATCTGCGTTCTGCCCATCATGCTGGTTCCGCACATGCACGTCCTGTTTCCGCATAACCCGTGGCCTGCCATCGCCCTCTTCTGCCTCGCTACCGCCGCCCATCAGGGCTGGTCGGCCAACATCTTTTCAACTCCAACCGATATGTTCCCCTCGACCAGCGTCAGCACCGTAGTCGGTCTCGGTGGAGCAGCCGGAGCTGCAGGCGGAGCAGTCTTTACCTGGATCGTCTCGCATCTCTTCTCCCTGCACCCACTGGTCATCTTCACGCTGGCAGGTTTTGCCTACGTCATCGCGCTGGCCATCTTCCAGGTACTCATTCCACGCCTCGGAGCGACACGCACTGCCTAATCTCCCCACCCGGCCTCGCAGCCGGGTGGACCGTTCCAACTTCGGGTCGCCTCTGGGATTACCCCCGTGTTACTCTTCTCCCATTTAGCAGCGAGGAGTTTTTTCCGGCGTGAAAAAAGAGGTCCACGAAGAAGTCACCGGCCACAGCCAACTGACCATGCAGGTCGTCGAGCATGTCCGCTCCCTCATCGCCAAAGGCGAGGTACACCCCGGAGACCGTCTTCCGCCCGAACGCGACCTCGCTCGCCAGCTCAAGATCAGCCGCTCCAGCCTCCGCGCCGGGATCGGCTTTCTCTCTGCCATGGGCGTGCTCAAAAGCCGCCACGGTGCCGGAACCTTCGTCTCCTCCGGCCCCCCCGCGCTCGACTCCAGCTCGCTCTCCGTTCTCGGAGCACTCCACGGCTTCCTCCCGTGGCAGATGTTCGAGGCCCGCATCGTCCTCGAATCGAACGTAGCCGCCCTCGCCGCCGAGCGCGCCACCGACGAGCACATCGCCGAGCTGGCCGAAGAGGTTGCCGAGATGTACGCCGCGCTCACCGATCCTCAGGAGTACCTCATCCACGACGTGCGCTTCCACCGCACCATCGCCCGCGCCGCCGGCAACCCCATTCTCGGCGCACTCATGGAGACCATCACCGCCAATCTCTACGAGGGTCGCAGCAAGACCGTCCAGCACGCGCAGGACCTCAAGGAGTCGGCCGAGATGCACCGCGAGATCTACCGCGCCATCCGCTCCCACAACCCGGCCAAGGCGCGTCAGACCATGGAGCAGCACCTCAACCTCGCCAGCAAAGCGCAGGCCTCCGAGCTTATCCACCCGGCTCCGGATGCCGCCGAAGAAGCGCACGAAGCAGCCAACTAATAGAAGCACGCGGCATCCTCACCCAAAACGCACGGGTGCCCCGTCCTTCGCGCCCTTTGCGAAGGGTGGGATGACAAATTTTCCCTCAGTTTAAAGCTGGTGCCCCAGGTCTGGATTCTCAGACCTGGGAGGGATCGCCACCGAAATTCACTCCCCTTACCCTGCTAGACTGACCATGGCCCCCATCATGTCTGAAGCTCAGAAAAAGTTCTACCTCACCACGCCCATTTACTACGTCAACGCGCGCCCGCACATCGGCCACGCCTACACCACCATCGCTGCCGACGTCATCGCCCGCCGCCATCGCCTGCTCGGCGACGACACCTTCTTCCTCACCGGCACCGACGAGCACGGCCAGAAGATCGAGCGCTCCGCCACCGCCGCCGGCATCCCCCCGCAGCAGTTCGCCGACCAGGTCTCCGCCCAGTTCGAGTCGCTCTGGAAGCGCATGGGCATCACCAACGACGATTACATCCGCACCACCGAACCCCGCCACAAACGCGGCGTCCAGAAGCTCTTCCAACTCCTCCGCGACCGCGACAAGATCTACCTCAGCACCTACACCGGCCAGTACAGCGTCGGCGAAGAGATGTTCATCGACGGCCCTCCCGGCACCATCGGCCCCGACGGCAAGCCCACCGAGACCGTCACTGAAGAGAACTACTTCTTCCGCCTCTCCGAATACCAGCGCCCCCTCATCGACCTGATCGAAAGCGGCGAGCTCAACATCCAGCCCGAGGTCCGCAAGAACGAAGTCCTCAGCTTCCTCCGCGGCAACGTCAATCAAGCTACAGAACAATCCACAAAACCGGGTGCCCCAGGTCTGGACTCTCAGACCTGGGATGGACCACTCCAAAACTCCCCCACACCCACCATCGCCCACTCCGCCAAAGGCACCCCCTACGTCCCCGGGGCACTCAAAGACCTAAGCATCTCCCGCAGCAGCTTCAAGTGGGGCATCCCCGTCCCCGGCGACGAGAAGCACGTCATCTACGTCTGGCTCGATGCCCTCGCCAACTACATGACCGCCATCGGCTACGGCTCCGACGACCACGCCGATCAGGAAAACTTCAAAAAATACTGGCCCGCCGATCTCCATCTCGTAGGCAAAGAGATCATCCGCTTCCACTGCGTCTACTGGCCTGCCTTCCTGCTGGCCGCTGGCCTGCCGCTGCCCAAAGCCATCACCGCCCACGGCTGGCTCCTCTTTGAAGAATCGAAGATGTCGAAGTCCCGCGGCAACATCGTCCGCACCGAAACCATCCTCGACGCCTTCGGCACCCTAAAACCGGACGTCCCCAAAGCCGAACAAGACCTCTTCGCCGCCGACGTCATCCGCTACTTCCTCCTCCGCGAAATTCCCTTCGGCCAGGACGGCAGCTTCAGCTTCGACGCCTTAGTCCAGCGCTACAACAGCGACCTCGCCAACGGCTACGGCAACCTCGTCAGCCGCACGTTAGCAATGATCGGTAAATACTTTGATGGCATCGTCCCTGATCCAACCGAAGTCACAATCGACATCACCTCCTCTGCCCTCGGGGGGGCAGTAGGCACGCAAAGGACATACATCGTCCCTAACGAACCCTCGGCAGCAGGCTCTGAGTTTGCAACTGATCTGCAAAATGCATGGCAAGCCATCGCCAGCGCCGACAACTACATTACATCGAACGCACCTTGGAAGCTCGCCGCCATTCCGGAACAGAAGCAACAACTCGCTGCCGTCCTCTACACCGCAGCCGAATCCATCCGCTTCATCACCGCGCTCCTCTACCCCATCCTCCCTTACGCCACATCCAAAGTCTGGACCCAACTAGGCCTCGGCTCCATCGAAGAAGCCGCACGCAACGGCGAACTAAAAAATCTCCAATGGGGAGGCCTCAAACCCGGCACAAAACTAGGCCCACTCTCCCCCATCTTCCCCCGAGCACCCAAGGAACTCATCGAGACAATGACCGATATGGAACTAAGCAACGCCGCACCCAAGCCAGCCGAACCCGCCGGCCTCCCTCACGTCAATCTCGAGGTCGACAACCCTGCTCACACCCACACCGAGTTCCGCGAGTCGCCCATCTCCTCTGAGTCCGCAACTCCATCGATGAATCCAATCGCCGAATCGACCCACCCCGCCGCAGCCCCCCGCACCTCGGCGCTCGAGGAGCACAATCCCGGAGCCAAAGTCGGCGGCAGCCACGCTGTCACCACCGAGCGCGTCACGACCTCCCACACCGAAGCCGCCGCCTCCGGTGTCTTCGCCAACGCGGCTGCCGCCTCCAGCATCCCCGACACCCCCCAGATCGCCATCGACGACTTCGTCAAGATCGATCTCCGCGTCGCCAAAATCATCGTCGCCGAGCGCATCCCCAAGGCCGACAAGCTGCTCCGCCTCGAAGTAGACCTCGGCTACGAAAAGCGCCAGATACTCTCCGGCATCGCGCAGTGGTACACGCCCGAGGAGCTGATCGGCCGCAACATCGTCGTCATCGCCAACCTCGCCCCCCGCAAGATGCGCGGCCTTGAATCCCACGGTATGCTGCTCGCCGCCTCGCACGGCGAAGACGGCAAGCCCGTTCTCGCCACCTTCGGCGAAGACATCGCCTTAGGCTCTCGACTCAAATAACGCCATCGCAGTTTTTCCAATCCTCACCCAAACGCACGTCATCTCGACTGAAGTCACGGACAGCTTCATCGTCCGTGACGCAGCGGAGAGACCCCTGTATTTTGCCTTTTTCTAAATCGATGCCATCGGTGCAAAACCGGGGCTAAGCCTTCTGCGCCTCAGCACAACTCAAACCCGCTGCATCGGGGACTCCTGCCCAATCGCAATCACGAAATACTGTGCCGCAACATTACCGACATTCTTCAGCCCGTGCGTCTTGTCCGAGGCGGCAAAGATCACCCCACCGGGTCCGACCGTCTCTTTGTTGCCATCGTTGTCGAACTCCACCGTGCCCACCCGAATCAGCATGAACTCCGAGTGCCTGTGTTTGTGCGGCGGATGCGGCATCTGTCCCGGCGGCAGGGTCGTCTCATGCATCTCGACGTACTCGCCGGTCGGCAGCACGCCCTGCGTCACATGCCTGCTCTCGCCACCGTTCTTCGAGTGGCTCACCGGGAGCTGATCGTACGGAAATGCCTCGGACTCGGACAACACCTTCGTTCCCGGCGGCGGCAATACCTGAGCGTCGGACGACACACTCCCCATCGCTGCAAAGGCGGACAGGGCAACACAAAGATCACGGCGGCTCAAATTTTTCATGCCGCCATCTTACGCGCTGGTTTCATCCTTCGCCAAGGTATCCGGCGCTTTATCAGAGCCGCCAAAACGGGCCGACGGCTTCATCAGGCGCGATATCCCAGCCAGCCCGATAATGCCCGTGCCCAGCAGAAACAGCGACGAGGGCTCCGGCGTCAGCGCGGTCGGTGTGGCGTCGGCCTGTGTCAGATATCCACTGCTGAAGTTTGTGTTCGCAAGCCCCGGATTGCTTCCAATCGCGCTGTTATAGAACCCATAGAGCTGAAGCGACGAGGGATCGACCGTTCCGTTCGCAGTCCCGCACTGTGCACTGCCCAGGCAGAGGCCGAGGTTGCCATTGGCATTGGCCGTCGTATTGAAGTAAAGCGCGATTTGGCCGCTGTTGTTGGTAGAAGTGATGTAGTTCTGCCCCAGCCCGTTGTAGGTGTTCGTTACCGATACCTGATTAAAGGTCGGCAGGCCCGGATTGCTGAAACTCGGGTCATTGAACGTCAGATTGGCCAGCGTGACATTGCCAGTGCTGTTCAAGGTGACCGTCCCGGTAACGGCAAAGCCGCTGACAAAGGCGTCGTCGAGGTTATAGACGCCGGGAATGATTGTGCTGGCGTGGGCGGAGATGCCAAAGCTAAGAAGTGCGATCGATAAGAGGGCAAGAAGGCTGCGGCGCATCGTGGGTTCGCTCCTGGGGAGGAGATAAGAGAGCATGTTGACTCACTAGAAACTACCAGCAGAAAGCAGAATTGCCGCCGAAACTTTCTACAACTTTGGTGCATGGAGCCTTGCGCCCAAAACCTCCCTCCTGCCTCACTTCCCGTTACTTTGCCGTATCGCCGCCAATCGCGACGACGACGTACTTCGCCGGGACATCTCCCACGTTTTTCACCTGATGAAGGGTCCCAAAAGCCACATAAATCACGCCACCCGGCCCCACTTTTTCGGCGTTGCCGTCATGGTCGAACTCCAGCGTTCCCTCCCTCACCACGATGAACTCGGAGTGCTCGATCCTGTGCGCCGGGTTCGGTACGCTGCCCACCGGAAGCATCGACTCGTGCAGCGCAACGCTCTCTCCCGTCG
The DNA here is from genome assembly GCF_009765835.1 of Granulicella sp. L56. Lineage (NCBI taxonomy): Bacteria > Pseudomonadati > Acidobacteriota > Terriglobia > Terriglobales > Acidobacteriaceae > Granulicella > Granulicella sp. L56. Next base: position 205,441 of record NZ_LMUS01000001.1, read on the forward strand.
CCAGCGAACCCTGCACGATACTCCGGCTCTCCCCACCATTGGCCATCTTTCTGACCGGCATCTCGTCAAAAGGAAACACCTTCGCCTGCGCCAGCTCCGCACTCGCCTTTGGAGACACCGCAGTCGTACTCTGTGCCAAGGCCATCCCTCCACCTAAAACGAGAGCACCCAAAAGAACAGTCCACAACCTCTGCCTGCCGATATTTTTCATGCCGCCATGCTACGACACCAATCCGCAATCGATCTCATCCTGAGCCCGCCATCTTTCTCTATAAGATTGCAAATACTATACTTAGCTAAAGATCGATCGCCGTATGGCATCTCTCTCCAGACCATTGCATTACTCTGAGAACTGCCCATGACTCTGATCGATTCCCACGCCCATCTCGACTTCTACACCGACGACAGAGAAGAGGTCCTTCGCCGGGCCTACGCCGCAGGCGTCCACAGCATCCTCGCCATCGGCATCGGCGAAGGCCCCGACACCATGCAGCAGGCGCTCGAAATCGCCCACGCCAGCACCGGTGAGCCTCGCATCTACGCCAGCGTCGGCATCCATCCCCAGGAAGCCGCCAAAGCAGACAGCGAAGCCCTCACCAAATTAGCCCGATTGGCGGCTGATCCAAAGTGCGTCGCCCTCGGCGAGATCGGCCTCGACTACTACCACGTCGAAAACCCCGAGCCGCCTATCCAAAAACAAGCCTTCATCGCCCAGATGGAGATAGCTGCCGCCGCAAAGAAGCCCATACTCATTCACTGCCGCACCAGCGAGCTCGCCACTCCGCAAGCCAAAGAGAAGTACGGCGAAGCCGATGCCTGGGAGGACCTTCTCGCTCTCATCGCCTCCCATTGGACTCATCACGGACTCGGCGGCATCATGCACTGCTTCTCCGGCACCGTCGAGCAGGCCCAGCGCTCGCTCGATGCAGGCTTCTATCTCTCCTTCGCAGGCAACCTCACCTATCCCAAGGCTCAATCCATCCGCGATGCCGCAGTCGCCGCTCCCTCCGACCGCATTCTGGTCGAGACCGACGCTCCCTTCCTCGCTCCCATTCCTCATCGAGGCCAGCGCAACGAGCCCGCACTCGTCGTCCATACCGCCGAAACCCTCGCCGCCCTTCGCGGCATCTCATCACAAGAGCTTGCAGCAATTACGACCGAAAACTTCAAGCGTCTTTTCCCCACGACGGCCTGACATAATAAAAAGCGGCAGAATAGAAAATAAGAAACCAGAAGCAAGAGGAAAAATATGGCATCCGACAATAGCTTCGACGTAGTCAGCAAAGTAGAACTTCAGGAAGTCAAAAACGCGATCGACCAGGCCAGCAAAGAGGTCCATGCCCGCTTCGACCTCAAGGACTCCAAGTCCAAAATCGAGCTCGAAGGCACCGACGCCATTCAACTGGCTTCGGAAAGCGAGTACACCCTCAAGGCAGTCATCGAGATCCTCTCGCAGAAGCTGGTCAAGCGCGGTGTCTCGCTCAAGAACCTTGAGTACGAGAAGATCGAGCCGGCCTCGAACTCCAGCGTCCGCCAGAAGATCAAGCTGATTCAGGGCATTCCCTCTGAGAAGGCGAAGCAGGTTGTGGCCCTCATCAAGGACTCGAAGAAGAAGGCACAGGCCAGCATCCAGGGCGATACCGTTCGCGTGGTCAGCAAAGACCGCGATGTGCTTCAGGAAGTCATGGCGCTGCTGCGCGGCAAAGATCTGGGCGTGGACCTCCAGTTCACCAATTTCCGCTCCAACTAGCACGAAATTCTGATACTCCCAACCCTGATACTCTTAGATACGAGTGAGCACGCTCTCCATCGCGACTGCAGCCGAGGTCTTCGACCTCCTCCGTGACGACCTCGCTGCCATCGAGCGCGAGTTCGCCAGGCAATCCTCGTCCGATGTCGCCGTCATCACCGACATCGCCCAGTACCTCATCGCAGGCGGCGGCAAACGCATCCGTCCGCTGCTGTTGCTGCTCTCGGCCAAGGCGCTTGGATGCGACAGCCACAGCCGCATTCGGCTGGGCGCGGTCGTGGAGATGCTGCACACCGCAACCCTCGTCCACGACGACATCATCGACGAGGCTGACACCCGCCGTGGCCGCCCCTCCTCGAACACCACTTGGGGCAACTCCAAGTGCGTCCTCGCGGGCGACTGGCTCTACATGCAGTCCTTCGCGACCGCGCTTGAAGAGCGCAACTTCCATGTTCTCGACCTTCTTATCTCGCTCACCAAGCAGATGGTCGAAGGCGAGCTGCTCCAGATCGAAAAGCTGGGCCATCTCATCAACGAGGAAGAGTACTTCGACCTGATCTTCCGCAAGACCGCCTTCCTGTTCAAGGTCTCCATGCAACTTGGGGCCGCGGTCACTCAGGCAAGCAATGAGATCGAGTCCCAGCTAGGCGAATACGGGCGCAACCTTGGCCTCGCCTTCCAGATTGTCGACGACGTTCTCGATCTCACCGCTGCCGAAGACGTCCTCGGCAAGCCCGTAGCCTCCGACCTGCGCGAAGGCAAAGCTACTCTAGCCGTCATCCACGCGCTCGAGCGCGGAACAGGAGCCGATCGCGAAGCCATCCGCACCGTGCTGGCCGACCGCAGCTTCGAGAACGTCTCGCATCCGCAGATTCTTGAGATCCTTCAGCGTCACGGCTCCATCGAGTACGCTATGGATACCGCCTGCGCCTACGCCGAGGCCGCACGGCTCAGCATCGCCGACCTGCCCGACTCCGAAGCCAAGCGCGCCCTGCTCTGGGTTCCCGGCTTCGTCACCACCCGCGACCGCTAGTGTTGAGCTAGAACAGGCAGTAGCAGATTAGAAATCAAATCCGCTATCCAGGCCATGTAAGAGTCCAAAGAGGTAAGACGTACTGAAATTTTTCACCGCTAATTCTGCGCGGCTAATCTGGCCTTCCTTATATAGATCCCAATTTTCAATAACATTTTCCGCGGCCACTCTGGGTACATGTTGCATCTTGCCGTTTTGCTTCCGAAATGTGATTCCCATTTCATCAATGCAATCGACGGTGAAATCCACGTGGCGCGCTTTGCCGGAAGTGCTCCAAGTGTAGAAGACCTTCCCTTCAATCTGACTGCCTTTGATCTCGCTCCACGACCATGACATCGATGTTCCCTCTGCCCTCAAAGTTCTCACGTCGTCATAGGTGGACACAAGGACTTATGTCCGCTTTTCTCAAGACAGGAGATTCAGGCAAGTCGAACTCATTACATCTGAAAAGATGTCGCCCACTTTGGCACCGGTTCATTCCAATGCATATAGCCCTTATGGCCAAATGCCACAAGTACATAACCGGTTTCTGTAGAATTATCCAGAATGACTGCAAGATCGGCATCAGGCAGAAGCCGCTTCATGTTCGCTAATGTCCGTGGATAGCGCCGTCGCTGGTCTTCCTCGGACACATCATGTCCGCCCTTCTTTACTCGCGCTTTCACCCGCTCGATATTGATCTCTACATCGACCGTTCCGATAAAGACGACCATGATGTTGAAGTTGGCTTTTTTCGCTCGCGTCGCCATCCGCAAGTACGTGCTTCCGGAAAGAGTGGTCTCGACAGTAAAGCTCTGTTGCGCAGCGATAAACTCCTCCGCGAGACGAAGCAAACGCTTCCCAGCTTCAATATCGGAGTGATTGGAGATGAGGGTCTCTTGAATTGACTTGGCAATTGCATCAGGATCAAGAATGGGGCTCTGTTGAAATTTATCGCGCGCGGAGGATGTAAGGGTGCTCTTGCCGCACCCATTGGAACCGGCAATGATCGTAAGAACCGGACGACTCAAGCAGCTTCGCTCTTCGTTTTATCCTGCTTTTTCTCTTCTTCTAAAATCCACTCCAGCTTCTTACGTTCCCATCTAACGCCTTCGCGTCCAGCCTCCACCAGGCTCTCAGCGAACTTCTGGATATCGAACTTCTCGGCATCGATATGAGTGTCCATAACTGCATATTACTCCTCGTTCTCGCCCTCTTCAATACTTTCGTTTCCCTCCACATCCGCCCCATCAATTGCCCTTACTCACGTAAACTGCAAAAGGGATTGAGGGATGTCCATGAAGAAGATTTCGCTGGCCGGTGGTTTGGCCCTGATGTGCTGCATCAACGCAGTTCCGTCGCGTGCGCAGATTGTTTCGCTGCCAACGGCCATGGCTGCCAACGCATCCGTCGCAGACCGCAGCAAGGCGCTGAACGCGCTGTTCGACGAGATATGGCAGGACAAGCTGAAGCACTCGCCCGAGTACGCCTCCTACCTCGGCGACAAGCGATACAACGACCAGCTCACGGACTACTCGGTGCAAGCCGTGAATGCTTCCCTCGCGCGCGGACGCGGGTATATCGAAAAGCTGGGAATGATCGACACGACCAGCCTGCCCGATCAGGAGAAGTTATCGGCTGACCTGATGATGCGCTCGCTGATCGACGATCAGGAGGCAGCCAAGTTCAAAGAGTGGGAGATGCCGGTCAACCAGTTCAGCGGCTTCCACACCGATCTCGCGCAGATGCCGAACGATCTTCCCTTCGATACGGTGAAGGACTACGACGATTACATCGCGCGTCTACAGAAGGTGCCAACGGCGTTCTCGCAGATCACGACGAACATGCAGATGGGCATCGACGATGGACGGATGCCGCCTGAATATCTGCTCGAAAAGGTGCTGGTCCAGGTACAGACACTGGCAGACCAGAAGCCAGAGGACAGCCCCTTTGCCCTGCCGCTCAAGAAGTTTCCCAAGACCGTCAGCGCGGCGGATCAAAAGCGCATCACCAGCGAGTTGCTGAATGCCATCGCCACCGATGTGCTGCCCTCATACCAGCGCTTCGCAAAGTTCATGAAGGTGGATTACGTTCCCAAGGGACGCAAGGACCCTGGCGCATGGGCGCTCCCTGATGGCGATGCCTACTATGCGTTTCGCATCCGCCAGAGCACAACGCTGAACAAGACCGCAACGGAGATTCATCAAATCGGGCTCGACGAGGTAAAGCGGGACGAAGCCGAGATGCTGGCGATTGTGCACAAGCTGGGCTTCGCCGATCTGAAGAGCTTCAACGAGGCACTGAAGACGAATCCGAAAGAGCATCCGACCTCCAAAGAGCAATTGCTGGAAGCCTATCGCGGATACATCGCGCAGATGCAGCCGAAGCTGCCTGAGCTCTTCGGCACGCTGCCCAAGGCGAAGCTGGAGGTCGTGGAGATGCCCTCGTACATCGCCAAGGATCAGGCAGAGGCCTTCTACGATCAGGGCAGCGCCGATGGAAAGCGTCCCGGCAAGGTCGATGTGAACACCTACAACTTCGCCGAGCGGTCGCTGGCCGGAGTCGAGGCCGTCGCCTATCACGAAGGCATCCCCGGCCATCACCTGCAGATCTCCATCGGGCAGGAGCTGACCGGCCTGCCTGAGTTCCGCAAGCAGGCTTACTACACCGCCTACACCGAAGGCTGGGCGCTTTACAGCGAGCGGCTGGGCAAAGAGATCGGCTTCTATCAGGACCCGTACAGCGACTATGGCCGTCTCGAAGCCGACATCTGGCGTGCGATACGCCTTGTCGTCGATACCGGTGTCCATTCGCAGCACTGGACGCGGCAGCAGATGATCGACTACTTCCACGAGCACACGGCCATGGACGACACCAACATTCAGGCCGAAGTCGACCGCTACATTGCGTGGCCCGGACAGGCGCTCGGATATAAGATGGGCCAGTTGAAGATTCTGGAGCTGCGCGACCGCGCGAAGACTGCTCTCGGGCCGAAGTTCGACATCAAGGCCTTCCATGACGAGGTGCTCGATTCGGGCGCGCTGCCGATGGATGTACTCGACCAACGCGTCAATGACTGGATCGCCGCGCAGAAAAAGTAACGTCTTAAAAAGCACTCTGGTAGCCTTTCTATATGAGCGACGAAACGTATGAAGTTGTGGCGCCAGCCCCGGTGATGCCTGGGCTGCGCGTAGCGATTCTTGGTACTGGCAAAATGGGCGGCATTTTGTTGCAGGCCTTTCTCAAAAACAATCTGGTCTCGCCAGATCAGATCTTCGCCACGGTGCAGCATCCGGATCGAGCGCAGGCACTCTCCGCTCAGTTTGGCGTGGAGGTCACCACGGACAATCTGGCCGCAGCGCAACAGGCGGACGTAATCCTGCTGGGCGTAAAGCCCATTCAGGTGCCGGGTGTGATCGAACAGATCAAGTCGGCGCTCTCCCCAGACAAGCTGGTGCTCTCATTCGCAGCTTCAGTGAAAACGCTGAGCATCGAAGAAGCTGCCGGTCATGATCTCGGCGTCATCCGCGCCATGCCTAACACTCCCGCGATGCTGGCTGCGGGAATCACCGCACTCTGCGGCGGACGCTTCGCCTCCGAAGAACAGATGGCCATCGCGCAGCGCATCTTTCAGACCGTCGGACGCACCGTAGTCGTCGACGAAAAGCACATGGACGCCGTCACCGGCCTCTCCGGCTCGGGCCCGGCATTTTTGTACATCATCATCGAGGCACTAGCGGAGGCGGGCGTCAATGTCGGCCTGCCTCGCGATATCGCAACGCTGCTGGCGGCGCAGACGACGCTCGGCTCGGCAAGAATGGTGCTCGAGACGGGATATCATCCGGCGCTCCTCAAAGATGCCGTGACCACTCCGGCAGGCTGCACGGTCGACGGAATTCTCGAACTCGAAGAAGGCGGATTGCGAGTGACCCTGATCAAAGCCGTAAAGCGGGCCACGCAACGAGCCAAAGAACTGGCCAGCGGTTGACGAATATCGGCCACTCGATTGCCGCTGCGTAGAATAAAAACTATGGCGGCAATGGCAGTGAACCGGATCCCAAAGGCGTTGATAGGGTATGCATGGGCAGTCGTTGCTTATAACGTGCTCGTCATTCTTTGGGGAGCCGTCGTGCGTGCCACCGGCTCGGGTGCCGGATGCGGAGACAACTGGCCGCTCTGCAACGGCGATTTCTTCCCGCACCATCCGCGCCTCGCAACCGTCATCGAGTTTGCCCATCGCTCCATGTCCGGAGTCAGCACGGTTCTGGTGATCGGCCTGGTGATCTGGACCTTCTACGCCGTCAAGCGCGGGCACCGCGCACGTCGAGCAGCCGTAGCCTCTGCCATATTGCTGTTGACGGAAGCGCTTCTGGGCGCAGTGTTGGTGCTGGGCGGATACGTCCAGAACAACATCTCCACCGCGCGCGTCATTATGCAGTCCATCCACTTCACCAACACTTTGCTATTTCTGGGATCGCTTGCGCTTACAGCATGGTGGCTTGGCGACCGTCGAACGCTCACCGCTCCCTTCGTTCGCTCTGACAATCGCCTTACCGTGCTTGCCTGGGTGGCGATCCTCGCCACCATCCTCACCGGAGCCACGGGAGCAGTGGCAGCGCTGGCAGACACGCTGTTCCCTTCTCCGAGTCTGCTTGCAGGTTTCGCGTCGGACTTCGCCGCCAACTCCCCGCTGTTGGTAAGAATGCGCTGGGCCCACCCAGCCGCGGCGGTTGTAGGGTTCTGCTGTGTGATCTGGCTGGTGATGAAGTTACGCTCGCGGCTCAGTTGGATCGTCGCGGCTTTGCTGGGCCTGCAATTCCTCCTCGGCATCGCCGACGTTTTACTGCTGGCCCCCACCTGGATACAGATTCTGCATCTACTGGGCGCAGACCTGTACTGGATAGCATTGGTCTGCCTCGCTGCCGAGGCGCTTTGGGGTTCGGCGCACACGGCAGCTCTCGCAGAATAATTTGCCGTCCACTATCGCAAGAAACTGCGACGGCACGGTATTGATCTACTTGTCTTCTACCTTGTGAACGACATGCTTTGTTCCCTTGGCAGACTTGTGGTAAACCTTCTTCGTTCCGTGCTTGGTCTTGTCGTACGCGGTATGGGTTCCCTCCGACGTCTTGTGGTAAGCCTTCTGCGTTCCGGTAGAGATGCCATGGCCGGTGTCCTTGGCTGCATTCTTCGTCTCGTGACCGGCATCCTTCATGTCCCGCTTGGCTCCATCCTGTGAGAAAGCAAAGGTCGATGACATACCAAGCGTCAGGATGCCTGCAAGAAAAAGAGTGCCTGTTTTGCGAATCTGCATATTTCTATCTCCATGAGCAGCGAGTGCCGCTCTCCCCTCAATAGATTCCCTCTTGCGTCTTTGAGTTGCAGGAAGATACGGCGGCAGGTTGATCAGACAGTGCTCACGGCAAGGCGACCGACGACAGCTAAAACGATTTACTTGCAGAAAACAACACAATCCGTCCTGAATTATTTGCTGGCTGATTGAGAATCGAATCCTGTATAGTGGCAACGAACGGAAATTATCGGAATACGCTTTCTGGAGGGGGTTTGGACACCTTCCGTGAATTCGCTCCGCAACACTCCGCCAGATACAAACAGCTTTGATTGAGAGGGTGTGAACGCCTCCCTGCCTATTAGGTATGGACCGTTCGCCTGGGGTTCGACTGATGCAGGCTTTTGCTGCTCTGCTGATGATGAAGGGGCAAATGACCAAACTTGCCCCGGTAGACATTCTGATTCTGGCGTTGTACTTCGCGCTGGTCGTATTCATCGGCTTCTATGCCAAAGGCAAGGCGAACACCAGCGAAGACTTCTTCCTGGCCGGGCGCGAGATGACGGCATGGATCGCAGGCCTGAGCTTCGTATCGGCCAACCTGGGATCGCTGGAGCTGATGGGATGGGCGGGCGCGGCCTACCAGTATGGCATTCTGGCAACCCACTGGTACTGGATCGGCGCGATTCCGGCGATGCTCTTCCTCGGCATCGTGATGATGCCGTTCTACTACATCTCGAAGACGCACTCGGTGCCGGGATACCTGCAACTGCGCTTCGGCGAACCCGCTCGCGGCCTGTCCGCCGTCTCCTTCGGCATCATGACCATCCTGATGAGCGGCGTGAACATGTACGCCATGGCCGTCGTCATGCAGACCGTTCTCGGCTGGAACATCAGCTTCAGCATCTGGGTCGGCGCGGCAACCGTGGCGCTCTATGTCATGCTGGGCGGCCTGCGGTCGGCCATCATCAATGAGGTCCTGCAGTTCGTCCTGATCTGGGCGGGCGCGGCGATGATTCCCATCCTTGGGCTCGTCGAAGCAGGCGGATGGACCAACCTGAAGGCGCAGATCGCCGTAAACGTCGGACGCAGCGACTACACCCATCTGTGGAGCACGCTAGGCCACTTCAAAGACAATCCCATGGGCGTGCACTGGACCGGCATCGTCTTTGGCCTGGGCTTCGTCATCAGCTTCGGTTATTGGACGACCGACTTCCTCGTCGTCCAGCGTGTGCTGAGCGCAAACAATCTGCGTGCAGCCAAGATGGCACCAGTCATCGGCGCAGCCTTCAAGATGGCGGTTCCCTTCATCGTCATCGTTCCCGGCCTGCTGGCACTCGCCGTACTGAAGAACCCCGACGGCAGCGTCATGCACCTCGTCCCCGCAAGCATCGCCAAGGTGACCGGACAGCACAGCTACGACGACGTCCTCCCACTGATGCTGATCCGCTACTGCGGTCCGGGCCTGATGGGCCTCGGCATTACAGCGCTGATTGCGGGCTTTATGAGCGGCATGGCGGGTAACGTCAGCGCGTTCTCTACCGTGTGGACCTACGACATCTACGGTGCCTTTATCAACAAGAAGGCCAGCGATAAGCATTACGTCGCCATGGGCCGCTGGTCGACCGTGGTCGGCATGTTGGTCAGCGTCGCCACCGCCTATCTCGTCATGAATGCGAACAGCATCATGGACTACGTTCAGGCGCTGTTTACCTTTTTCATCGCTCCATTGTTCGGCACCGTCATCCTCGGCATGTTGTGGAAGCGCGCGACCCACGCTGGCGGCTTCTGGGGACTGCTTGCAGGCACGGTCTCATCCATCGGCATGTTCATCTGGACGCATAGCGATCCCGCCGCGCTGCGCTACATCGCTCTCAGCGCCGATGCAAAGCCGATGGCCGAGAACCTCTATCGCGGCCTGTGGAGCTGGCTCATCTGCGTCAGCATCACGGTGATCGTAAGCTTGATGACGAAGCCCGTGCCTGTCGAGCAGCTTGGTGGTCTGGTCTACGGAGTCACGCCGATTCCGCACGACGGGTCGAAGACGCTCTGGCAGAAGCCGATCTTCTGGGCCATTGTGGTCATCACCATCTTCTTTATTCTGAACCTGATGTTGTGGTAGGAGCTGGATTATGAATGCTAAACGCGATAACGACAAACGCGATGTGGAGACAGCCGAGCTGTCAATCTGGTTCTTCTGCGGCATCCTGATGCTGGCCTACGGCCTGGTGCTGGTGTTCACCGGAATCTCTGAGTTTCACAACCCTCCGCCGAACGAGGTCTTGCTGCCATGGTTACAGCCGCTGCACCCGACCCTTTGGTGGGGCGCGGTCATGACTGTGTTTGGCGGAATCTATACGATCAAATTCTGGCCGAACCGGAAGTTGTCCTAAAAACTTCCTCTAGTTAAGTCTCGGTTTTGAAAGGTCGGACTTCAGTCCCGCCGTCAACGCGATCGAATCAACGCGGCTTCAGCCGCTGAGTGCAATTCGATTCTATGCAGTAAAGCCCCGTTCGCGGGTTCAAATCAATTTGGAGACGTAGATGTCGAAGCAGATGACGATGGGTGTGATAGTGGGCAACCGGGGATTTTTCCCGAGCCATTTGGCGACGAGCGGGCGGCTGGAGGTGATTGCGGCGCTGGAGGCAGCGGGGATCAAGCCGATCGTGCTGACGCCCGAAGACACGGCGCATGGCGCGGTCGAGACCTACGAGGACGCGAAGAAGTGCGCCGCGCTGTTCAAAAAGCACGCCGCCGAGATCGACGGCATCATCATCACGCTGCCCAACTTCGGCGAAGAGCGCGGGCTGGCCGACACGCTGCGCCTCGCGAATCTGCAGGTCCCGGTGCTGATCCAGGCCACGCCCGACCACGCCGGCAAGATGTCGATCGCCTTTCGCCGCGACAGCTTCTGCGGCAAGATGTCGATCTCGAATAATCTGCGCCAGTACGGCATCCCTTACTCACTGACGCGGCTGCACACCGAGGCGCCGGACTCGCCCGAGTTCAAGGCCGATCTCGAGTGGTTCGCCGCGGTCTGCCGCGTCGTCGACGGCATGAAGAACCTGCGTATCGGCGCGATCGGCGCACGTCCCACCGCCTTCAACACGGTCCGCTACTCCGAAAAGCTGCTTGAGAAGAGCGGCATCACCGTCGAGACGCTCGATCTCAGCGAGGTCTTCGGACGTATCGAAAGAACGAAAGATAACGACGATGCCGTTCAGCAAAAGCTCGCCACCATCAAAAAGTACATCTCGACCAACAACGTTCCCGAGGCCGCGCTGCTGAAGATGTCGAAGCTCGGCGCTGTGATCGATGGATGGATGAAGGCGAGCGAACTGACCGTCAGCTCGGTGCAGTGCTGGACCTCGATGGAAGAATACTTCGGCGTCGTCCCCTGCACGGTGATGAGCATGATGAGCGAGAACCTGTTGCCCAGCGCCTGCGAGACCGACACCATGGGGACGCTGAGCATGTACGCGCTCACGCTGGCGAGCGAGACGCCCTCGGCGCTGCTCGACTGGAACAACAACTACGGCGACAACCCGGACAAGGCGGTCTGCTTCCACTGCTCCAACCTGCCCAAGCACTTCTTCAATCAAGGCGTGAAGATGGACTTCCAGCAGATCATCGCCGGAACCGTCGGCAAGGAGAACACCTACGGCACGCTTGACGGTACGGTCAAGGCCGGCGCGATGAGCTTCGCCCGCTTCTCCACCGACGACTTCGAGGGCACCATCAAGGGCTACGTCGGCGAGGGCAATTTCACCGATGATCCGCTCAACACCTTCGGCGGCGCAGGCGTGGTCGAGATCCCCAACATGCAGCAACTGCTCCGCTACATCTGCGAGAACGGCTTCGAACACCACGTGGCCGCCAACTTCGCCACCGTCGCATCCCCCATCCAGGAAGCCACCACCAAATACCTCGGCTGGCCCATGCACTTGCATAAATAAAAAGCAGATTCCCTCAAACTAATCGAGTGCCCCATGTCCGGAACTTCGGACATGGGGTATTTAGCTTTGGAGCTTAGCGAAGTCGAACACCGACGGAGACAATGCGCGGAGCGCCCAAGGTCAGCAGTGGAGTTCGTCCCGCCTGAACCTCAGTATTGAAGAGATTCTGCGCCGAGCTATAAACCTGCCACCGCCGTCCAAACGCATGTTCAGCATAAAGATCCACCTGAGCGTAACCAGCGAGTCGAAATTGATTTGCAGAATCATCAAACGACTGTCCGCTGGTTCTAAGATCGACACTCAGAATGCCAACCCTGTCTTTGTGAAATCGAGCCTGCAGCGTTGCGCTGTTTCGCGGCACCTCCGCCGTCCACTTGCCTACAAGCGTAGGGTCGGCCTGAAACTTCGTCACCGTCGAGACTGCATACTGATATCCACCAGTCAGCATGAGAAACGGCAGCGGCTTCAACTCATACTCCGCAGTGAGGCCACGGCTCTCCAACTGACCCAAATTCTGACGCTGCAGTAGCTGACTCGTCGGAGTGGAGCTGATGGCGACCGACGCCACCGGACGATTCACCTGCGTCCAGAAGTAGCTGCCGCGTACCGAGCCCCAACGCGAGAGATCCACCAGCGCACCGGCCTCAAAACCCGTAGCCCGCTCCGACCGCAGATTTCCATTCGCCAGCGTGATCTGCTGGCCTACCTGAAATTTGCGGTACAACTCGTTCAGCGACGGTCCACGAAAGGCGCGAAAGCCCGAGGCCGTCAGCGACAAGCCACCAGCAACCTTCTTGACGATGCCGAGCCGCGGATCGAAGACCGTCTCCTGAACGGTAGGGAGCGGCGTGGACGCGGACGAGCCTGCCGTAGTCTGCTTCGCGTCTAAATTACCAAAGCGATCGAGCCGCGACGAGAACGCAATCGACCATGTCGATGGTTGCCACAACACCTCTCCATAGATGCCGTCGCCGCGCTGCCGCGCGCTGGTGCTCACCGTTGGCTGATTGACGCCGCTCTTAACCGAAGTCTCGTTGTCCGTCGCACGCGTATCAATCAGGTCGCCGCCCGCGACCAGCGTCACCTTCCCCGCATAACCGCGCGCCCACTGCACCGCGCCGCCAATCTGCTGCGAAGGAACGCCCTGCAGGCTCGTCAGTTTCTCCGAAGCGCGGTCGACGGCAATCGACGAAAAGCTCTGCCGATAGTTCTGATCGGAACCATAGAGACGAAGAAAAAACCGTCCGGCATCCGCAGGAGACCAGTTTGCGCCGCCAGCGTATCTCCACAGGCGCGTCGCGTTGGTCTGCGCCGGTGTTCCATTACCGCGAGCTTCGTTAAGCAGATTCCCGAGCAGAAATATGCTGCCATCGCTGCCGAGAGCACGTCGCAGCTCGACCCGCCCGCTCTGCGAGTGAACGTTCGAGGCTGTATCGATAGACCCGCGCACTGCGGGAGCGGTAAGAATGTATCCATCGGTGCGAAAGAGCGACGTTGCGGCAAGTCCGCTCCAGCCGTGCTCTCCCACGGTGAGCAGCCCGTTGACGCTCGAGGTTTCTTCGCTTGCACCCGAAACATCCGCAGCATAGCCAAAATGTTGCGGCACCACCGGTACCACGTCGATGACGCCGCCAATAGCGCTCGAACCGTAGAGGTCCGAAGCACCGCCACGCATTAGTTCGACATCACGCACAGCCAGCTCCGGAATCTCGTTCCAATGAATCCATCCACCAAAAGCGTCGTTCAGTGGAACCTGATCGCTCAGCACAAGCGTGCGGCTGACAGCAGTGGAGCCAAGCCCACTCAATGATGTTCCCTGCGTCGTTGGATTGGAGACCCACGAGCTGGTCCTGCGAAAGAGCTGAAAGCCTGCAACCTGACGAAGCGCGTCGTCGAGTGTAAATCCGGGAGCCTCCTGAAGCTGCTCTCCGGTCATAGTGCGGACGCTGCTGGCGCTGGCATCGAGCGCCAGGGGCATACGCGCAGCCGTCACCTCGATACTCTCTGAAGCAGCAGCAACCCGCAGCACGATCACCAATGGGTCCTGATCGCCTACAGTCTGTAACGCAGGAGCAAAACCACTGTGAGCCACCTGAACCTGCGCCCCCACATCTGCTGGCACCGATGCGCATCCATCCACCTTGCTGGAATATATCTGCGGCTGATTCTGGACATGGACCGTGGCACCGGACAACGCATCGCCACGCTGGTCCTGCACGCATACCTGCACGTTGCGCGGAGTCGCGAAGGCTAAAGAAACAGAACAGAACAGACAGACGGCAGTTGAACCAGCGAATCGAATCGACATGATCTCCCCATACAATCCTATCGTTTCAAGCGCGGCTTTCGCGAGGAGGCGTCGAGATTTCTCCGCTTTCCTCGCTACTTCGTACTTCGTGATACTCTTCCGCACAAGAAGGCCGAACGATGCCGATCACTCGCAGAATCTTTTGCACGCAAGCCGCTGGCGCTGTCACTACAGGTATTCTTCTGCCGAGGCCGCTCATCGCACAGGCATCGACAGCTCGACCGGACGTCGCGGTAATCGACCACGACCGCATCCTCAAAGCAGCGCAAAGCTATCTCACCAAGCGGCCAACTCCGCTGACGACGCTGCCCTGCAAGCGCAGCCCCGGAACGCCCCATGACTTCTACTCCGAAGCCGAGGACTACTGGCCCGACCCGGCGAAGACGGACGGCTCTTATCTGCAACGAAAGGAATCAGCGAATCCGGCGGCATTCACAGCGCACCGCAATGCGCTGCTCGACCTGAGCATCTGGGTGCCTGCGTTGGTGGCGGCATACCTGCTGACAAAGGAAGAGCGCTATGCGGAGGCCGCCGTACGGCATCTGCGCGCATGGTTCGTCGATCCGGCTACGAGCATGACGCCGAGCCTCATGGATGCAAGCGTTGTTCTTCCTGCGAAGACAGGGCGCTTTGAAGGCATTGTGGAGACAGTTCATCTAGCGGAGGTAGCGCAGGCAATTCCCTTCCTCACGAACGCGGAAGCTTTCACGAAGAACGATGCAGATGGCGTGACCAGGTGGTTTGGCACCTACTTCGATTGGCTCAACAACTCGCAGTTCGCCGGGCTTGCGCGCGACCAGAAGGACCATCACGGAAGCTCGTGGCTGCTGCAAACCATCGCGTTCATGCGGCTGCGTCTAGCGCTCTTGCCGAATACCGACGACACACCGCTGGGAGAGCTTCGCCATCGCTATAAGTCGGTAACGATTCGCGCCCAGATTAACGCCGATGGGGTATTTCCGCATGAACTCTCAACGCCGAATGCTTATCGGCTTTCGCTCTTCAACCTGGACATGCTCGCGGCGATCTGCCTGTTGCTCTACACGCCCTTCGACAGTGTGTGGGAGTACGACCTGCAGGATGGCCCGGGGATGCGTGCAGCCATTGCGCGCCACTTTCCGTTTATCAGGAACAAGGGCGCGTGGCCCTACCCGGCGGACGCTACCCACTTTGACGATCTGCCGCTGCGCCAGCCCAGCCTGCTCTTCTGCGCACGAGCATATACACGGCCAGAGTACGCCGACCTCTGGAAGATGCTGCCCGCAGACACAGAGATTGCAGAGTTGCAGCGAACCTTTCCCATTCGGCAGCCGCTGCTCTGGGTCACTCGGCCAAAGCCATAACGAAGCTGCGTCGTTGCCTCAAAGATGAGGCGAAGTTTGCGGCTTCGCTTCCGCGAAGAGACGGATTAGTTCTTTTTACCGGCACGATGCTCATTGACGATGACAAGATACTTCCGGGCGGTCTCGGTAACGACCTCAGGCTTACCCGCCGCCATGGCCTTCGCATCCACAAGGTCCGACCCTACGCCCAGAGCAAATGCCCCGGCGCTAAGGAACTCGGCCGCAGTGGCGAGAGAGACGCCGCCAGTCGGAATCAGATCCACCTGAGGCAGAGGTCCTTTGAGTGCGGTGAGGTACTTGGCTCCGCCCATGGCGCTTGCCGGAAAGACCTTGACCACATCGGCTCCGGCCTGCCATGCCGTAACGATCTCAGTCGGCGTAAGCGCTCCAGGCAGCACCGCGATGGAGTAGCGATGGCACATCTCAATGGTCTGCAAATTGAGCGCAGGGCTGACGACAAACTTTGCGCCTTCGAGGATGCACATGCGCGCAGTCTCAGCATCGAGCACGGTTCCGGCTCCGATAAGAATATCCGGGCGCTGCTCGGCCAGTTTGCGCATCACCTGGATCGCGCCAGGCACGGTCATGGTGATCTCAAGCACAGTGACTCCGCCGGCAGCGATGGCTTCGGCAAGGGCGAGGGCCTTATCTACAGATTCCGCGCGGAGAACCGGTACCAGACCGATCTCGCGGAGTGATTGCAATACTTCTTCTTTACGCATCTCTAATTCTCTCTCCTGATTCTTAAGCTCAGGTTGTGCTGATAAATTTTCTGCAAGCTACCGCTGCACTCTGGCTCCGCTGCCCTTCATCACGCGCTGCACTTCGTCGAAGGTAGCCATGGTGGTGTCCCCCGGAGTAGTCATAGCAAGAGCACCATGAGCGCAGCCGCAGTTGACCGCCCAGTCGGCACCCTTCTCGTCGAGGAAGCCGTAAATCAACCCCGAAGCGAAGGAGTCGCCGCCGCCGACACGGTCGAAGATCTCTAGGTCGGGCATGGGACGCGCTTCATGAAAGGCCCCATCGTAATAGCAGACAGCGCCCCAATCGTTAACGGTGGCCGTCTTTGCATGGCGCAGCGTAGTCCCCACTGCCTTGAAATTGGGGAAGGTAGTCACTGCCTTCTCGATCATGCGGCGGAAGCTGCCGGTGTCGAGTTCGGCGAGGTCGTCGCCTGCGCCTTCGATCTCAAAGCCCAGTGCAGCAGTAAAGTCCTCTTCGTTGCCAATCATGACATCGACGTAATTTGCGAGTTCGCGGTTCACTTCGGTGGCGCGAGCCTTGCCGCCAATCGACTTCCACAGAGAGTCGCGGTAGTTAAGGTCGTAGCTGATGATGGTGCCGTGCTTGCGTGCAGCGAGCATCGCCTCTTTGGCGACCTCAGGCGTCGTCTCACTGAGCGCGCAGAAGATGCCGCCAGTATGCAGCCAGCGTGCGCCCTCTTTGCCGAAGATCTCATCCCAGTCGATCTGACCGGGCTTCAACTGGCTGACTGCGGTGTTGCCACGGTCAGAGCAGCCAAGAGCAGCGCGAACACCGAAGCCGCGCTCGGTAAAGTTCAACCCATTGCGCGTAGTGCGGCCAACGCCGTCATACTTCGTCCAAACGACGTGCGACTGATCGACACCGCCCTGCAACATCAGGTCTTCGAGCAGGCGGCCTACAGGATTATCGGCAAGCGCGGTGACAATAGTCGTCTTCAGACCGAAGCAGCGGCGCAGGCCACGAGCTACGTTGTACTCGCCGCCACCCTCCCACACGTTGAACTGACGTGCCGTAGCTACACGCACATCGCCGGGATCGAGCCGAAGCATCACTTCGCCAAGACTAACCAGATCCCACTTGCATTCATCCTTCGAACGAAGGACGAGACTATTTGCCGACTTCCCTGCTGCCATTACTTAAGCTCCGCGATGGCTACGCCATCCATATCGTCGTACGCCTGGTTCTCTCCGCCCATGCCCCAGCAGAAGCCATAGTTCTTCGTGCCGACACCGGCATGAATCGACCAGCCCGGCGAGACCACCACTTCCTTGTCCGCGATCACCAGGTGGCTGGTGGCGTCCGGCGGTCCCATCAGGTGAAATACGCGGTGCGCGGGGTCAACATCGAAGTAGAAGTAAACCTCACTGCGGCGCATGTGCGTGTGCGCGGGCATGGTGTTCCAGTTGCTGCCCGAGGCGAGCAGCGTGAAGCCCATGACAAGCTGGCAGCTCTTGATTCCCTGTTTGTAGATCGCCTTGTAGATTGTGCGCTTATTGCATGTCTCCACACTCCCCAACTCAAGCCCCTTAAGGTCGGCAAACTTCACCGTCGCCGTCGGATACTCGGCATGCGCAGGATAGCTGAGCAAGTAGAAGTTCGCGGGATTCTTCGCATCCTTGCTGGTGAACGAAACCTCCTTCGAGCCGCGTCCAACGTAGAGGCAGTCTAGCTTGTCGAGATCGAAGGTCTTACCGTCAACCGTCACCGAGCCAGCACCACCCACGTTGAGCACGCCAAGCTCGCGACGCTCCAGAAAATAATCGGCGCGCAGCTCAGGCTCGGTTTCGAGCTTGAGCGCGGCCTTGGTCGGCACCGCGGAGCCGATGACCGTGCGATCGAGATCGACATACGCAAATTCGATTTCGCCGGGCTGGAAGAGCCCTTCCAGCAGAAACGTCTCACGCAGTTCGTCGGCATTCATCATCTCGTACCGGACGGCGTCCGCCATTTGATACAACCTCATTGCATTTCTCCTTGATTCAACTCATCCAGTATAAGAGTTCAGTTGCGCAGACCTTGCAGCAGCGACTCAATTTGTGTGCGATCTTCGCCACTTGGTGGCAACAGCGGCAGACGAGGCAGTCCACCGAAGTAGCCATTCAGGTCGCAGCCGAATTTGATCGCGGCGGTCCCTACCTCTTCTTCGATATATTTTGCCGCCGCCTGCAGACGCTGCTGCTTCTCTTCGGCGAGCCCGCGGTCGCCATCCTTCCATGCGGCGATGACCTCGTAGGTAGCCTGCGGCGCACACGCCGCAAACGCAGGCATCGCGCCAACGGCACCGGCCAGCAACGCATCGAGCATGGTCACAGTGTTCCCCGCCAGAATCTGAAAGCCCACACCCTTGATGCGAGTCTTGATCCCCGGTGTAGCCGAAAGCACCGTAAGCGCAGCACCGCCGCCAGTCGAGAGCGTCGACGCGGCTTGCTGCGGAGCCAGCATTCGTCCAGTTACCGCCGCAAAGACCGGGGTCACGGTAACATCGCGCTTGATGGCGGCTGTCACCCGCTTAAGTTCCGCAACGCGTTCCGAGGTCAGCTTGCCGTCGACCAGCCCGAGAATGCGTGGATGACCTGCAAGCTCGATCACAATCTCAATCGGCAGGCTCGCGCCAGTTGCGTCGAGCACAATGGGCAGTGCCGCACGATCAGCAACGGCCTGGAAATAAGTCAGCAACTCTTTTGCCTGACGCGCAGCAGCCACCGCTTGCAAAAATGACGGCGGCGCGACCAGCGCAGCATCATAAGCGAGGGCCGCAGCGTGGTCAGCAATCGCAAGCGTCTCGTGAACGCTGTCGCGCGAAATTCCAGCGAGCATGACCTTCTCAGAAGCAGCGGCTTCGATAGCAATTTGCAGAGTCTGCCGCGTCTCCTCGTCCGAGAGCATTGTGGGCTCGCCATGACGGCTCAGCACGGCGATGGCCGAGACCGGACTCTTGGAGTAGGCGGCTACGTTGTGTTCGAGTTTGCGGAGGTTCAATCGACCATCGGGATAAAAGGGCGTGGTCAGAGGGAGATGAAGGCCTTCAAGCAGCATGTTCCTATTCTAGCTAGTCGGAGGACTCTACGAGCAGGTTGACCGTGGTGGAATGCTGGATCGTGCCTCCGGCAGGAGTGGTAGCCGTTCCAGTAACGGTGATCGTGTAAGCCTTAGGCGGGCTGGCAGAGCCGCTTCCCGTGTTCACCCGGTCTCCACAGCCGGAACAAAATGTAAGCCCACTGACGATCACGGCGCAGGCAACGAAGCTCAGAAAATTGCCGCGAACTCGCTTGCGCAACGCGATGCCCAAGAAGGGAAAAAGCAAAAGACCAAGCAGTGGGCTTCTGAGTCCTCTGCCAAGCGCCGTAGTCTGCGGCGTGTTGATCGTCAACGTAAAGCTATAGGGCGTCGCTCCAGGAGGCAGGTACGCAGGATTGAACGAGGCTGTCGCCAGCGGAGGAAGGCCGCTCGCAGCCAGTGTGATCGGGCTCGAAAGCGCAGCGCCCTGAATTTGCAGCGTGAAGTTGAAGTTAGCCGAACCGCCCGAGGGAATGGTCTGCGAGGTCGGTCCGCTGGGAGTGAAGCTAAAGTCGGCAGCGTTAGGAGGTGCGGCGACCACGATAATCTGCAAAGAATTGGAAGCACTGGCGATGAAATTTCGATCTCCGGCATAAAGCGTGGTAAGCGTGTGCGCACCGAGAGCGAGCGTGCTGGTGGTATAGGTCGCGGGATTGGTTCCCGTAAAGATGGCAGTCGCTCCGTCCTTGAAAGTGATAGCGCCGGTAGGAGTCCCTGCCGTAGTTGGCGCAGCGCTGGCGGTGAGCGTCAGCGGTGCTCCGGCGATGATCGAGGTAGCCGACGGTGTGAGCGTCGCAATGGTGGGAGCAGGGGCGATGGTTACACTTGCAGGCACGGCGGTGAAGCTGTAGTTCTTTGCAGCCATTCCCATCAGCGCAGAGGTGATGGGGTAAGTCGCGACCGGCGCAAAGACTGCGACAGGCGCGGTAAATGTAGCGGTAAGATTGGCGTCGTCCTGGGGCAGATCGCCGGAAAGCCTTCCCGTTAACGCAGGAATAGGCTGGCCGTAGAGCAGTGTGACAGGGTCCGGCGTAGCAACCAGCGGGCGAGGCGTGATGCTGAACGTCAGCGGCTGGCTTTGCGATGAGGGCTGATCCCCAACGTAGGAGGCGAGCACGCTGTAGCTCCCCACCGAAAGAGCACTCGTATCAAAGGTAGCCGTGTTGGCAGTGAGCGGCGCGGTTTCAAGAGTCGTGCCCGTGGCCGTCTTCGGATCGAGCAGCGTAAAGGTGATCGAGCCGGTTGCGCTAGACGACGCAAGCGTGGCCGTGAGCTGTCCGCTGCCGTAGACGATGGTAGCCGGAGCGGTAAGCGTAAGCGTGTTGATCGGTGTGGTCGTGAGTCCGGCGATGGTATGAATATCAGGAGCAGGCTGCGTGTCGAGCTGGCGGACGCGCTCATTCGCAGTATCGGTAAGGGTCGCAACGCCAGTCGCCGTAAGGTTGGTAGCGCGGGGAGAGTCAAGGCTGGCTGCCGTCGCTGGCCCCCCATCGCCGCTGAAGCCTTGCGTGCCATCGCCGGCAATGGTGGTGATGGCACCAGTAGTAGCGTCGATGCGGCGGATGCGGTGGTTAGCGGTATCGGCAATGTAAAGGTTCCCCGCCCCATCGATGCTGAGGCCATGCGGAAGCGAGAAGCGCGCCGCAGAGGCCGTGCCGTTGTCGCCGCTGAAGCCTGCGGACGCACCTGCAATCGTGGTGATCCTTCCGGTAGCCGCCGAGATTTTTCGGATGCGATGGTTGTGCGTATCGGCCAGATAGAGATTTTGATTTGCATCCACAGCCAGCCCGGCGGGAGAGTCGATGGCGGCTGCTGTCGCTGGGCCACCATCGCCGCTATAGCCCTGCGTGCCGTTGCCTGCCATGGTGCTGATCTGGCCGGTGGTCAGATTGAGCTTGCGAATGCGATGGTTCTGCGTATCGGCGATGTAGAGGTTATTGCTGCCATCGAGCGCCAACGCAGTAGGAAGATTCAGTTGCGCCGCCGTGGCCGGGCCATTGTCGCCGCCGAAGCCAGGGGTCGAACCCGCGATGGTAGTGATCGTGCCGCTGCTAAGGTCGACCCTGCGGATCCGGTGGTTGTGCGTATCCGCGATATAGAGATTACTCGCCGCAAGCGCAAGACCTTGCGGAGAATCCAGAAGCGCGGCACTCGCCGGACCATTATCGCCACTGAATCCCTGCGTTCCGGGGCCCGCAATCGTGGTGATGTTCCCTGCCGTATCCACTTTGCGGACAACATGGTTGCCCGTCTCAGCGATGTAGAGATTGCCTGCGGCGTCGTAAACAATGGCCGACGGAAGAATGAGCGGAACTGTAGTCGCCGGAATTTGGGCGTGTCCAAATAAGGCGAAGAAAAACAGCAGGAGCACCACCCCGAACGAAAGGGGAAGGCGGCGCGATGGCGGCGGGATGCTCTGCTGGCCCATGGGGAGTGTAACCCCAAGATACCCTACAGACCCTGCGGGTGGAAGCCGTTCCATGGAACGGTACCGCCGGATAAGCCATACAAGAGGGTGATTCCAGTTTCAGTGTGCGAGGAGCTCCGGGAAAAAGCTATCTCAAGAGCAAAGTTTAGGCAGTATCGACCTATCGATGGGTTGTAAGTGTCTGCTTGGAAACTCGTTAGCCACACCGTTCTATAGGTCGATACTGCCTGGCCATGCCGATAAGCTTTAGTGCCCGGTCGAGTCTCCACGGCGGCTTGTTTCAAACAGGAACCAAGTACGCCGTTCGGTTTCGTCGATCCAGTTTTCGATCAGGCTGGCCGTGGCGACATCGCCGTGATCGTCGCAGGTGCCATGGGCCTCGCGCAGGCGCTTGGTCAAGTCCTGGTTGTCTTCGCGCAACTCGGCGAGCATATCCGCCGGCTCGACATAGTTGGCATCGTTATCGGAGATTCGCTGCAACCGGGCGATCTGGCCGGTCGACCTCAGCGTTGTTCCGCCTATCTTGCGAACGCGTTCGGCAATCGGATCTGTCATGGCAAAGAGTTGGTCACCCTGCTCATCGAGCAACAGGTGATAGTCGCGAAAATGCGGTCCGCTCATATGCCAGTGAAAGTTTTTGGTCTTCAGATAAAGCGCGAAGACATCCGCCAAAATTCCATTCATGGCGGCTGTAATGTCCTTTGTGGCCGCCGCCTTCACGTCGGTTGGAGTGGCGAGCGGCGCTTCCTGCCTGCTCTTCAGGTTTTCCTTTGATCCATTCGATTTCTTCATATGAATTACTCCTTACTGAACAATGCTTATCGTATCGCGCTTCATAAGCGCGGCGAAGGTTGCCGGTGCGACGGCCCTCTAACTGAACACAACAATTAGAGCGCTGGTTCCTCGATAAAGGTTTGCTTCACACCTTCTTCGAGCGAGGTAAAAGGCGCGGCGTATCCAGCAACGCGGAGACCGACGACATCAGCCTGCGTATAGTGCTGATATCGGTTCTTGAGGTCTCCGGGAAAAGGGATGTATTCAATCTTCCCTGGACCATGCACCTGCATCAAGGCTTCTGCCACCGCCTTGAAGGTGCGCGCTTCCCCTGTACCGGCATTGACGATCGCTTGCACGGGCTTGCGAGGGCTATCGGGAAGCAGACCTCCGAAGAACATGTTGATGCGCGCAAGATCTTTGACAAAGACAAAATCGCGCCGCTGCTCTCCATTGCTGTAGCCACCCGAGCCCTCGAACATGCGGATCGTCCCGATATCTTTCAGTTGGCGGGTGAAGTGGTGGATGACGCTGGCCATGCGTCCTTTGTGCTGTTCGCGCGGACCGTAGACGTTGAAGTAGCGCAAGCCCACGACCGTGCTCTTGATCTCTGGCAGCAGGCGGCGCAGGTAATTATCGAAGACCAGCTTCGAGTAGCCATAGACGTTTAATGGCCGCTCGTTCGCCGGAACTTCTCTGAACTCCGTGCTCGCCCCATAGACGGCCGCCGTAGAGGCGTAGACAAGAGGAATCTTCCTGTCTAACGCGAAGTGCAACAACTCCTTGGAGTAGGTGAAGTTGTTGTCCATCATGTAGCGCCCATCGTCTTCGAGCGTATTGGAGCACGCGCCCTGATGCAAAATGGCGCGAATCTTTGCCCCCTCAAAGTCTCCTGCCTTCAGCGCGGCGCGGAACTCCTTCTTGTCCATGTAGTCCGCGTACTCAGCCCCTGCAAGATTGAGGAACTTAGGCCCACTCAGATTAGGCGCAGGGGCGAGATTGTCGACGACCAGAATGTCGCGTTCGCCAGCCTGATTCAGTTGGTGGACAAGATTGCTGCCGATAAAGCCTGCTCCGCCGGTCACGATAATCACGGTTTAGTTCTCCTCGCTTTGCGCGTTGTTCGCGGTAAGTTTTTTGACGATGTTCGTCGTAGAGAAACCTTCGACAGTAGGGACGATCTCGACGCGCCCTCCGGCAGCGATAACGTCTTCATGGCCGACAACGGTTTCAACGGTGTAGTCGCCGCCCTTAACCAGAACATTGGGCCGAAGCGCACGAATCAGTTCAACCGGAGTGTCTTCTTCAAAGAGAACGACCGCATCCACGGCAGCCAGGGCAGCCATGACGCGGGCCCGCTCGCGTTCGCCGACGATAGGCCGCGACGGCCCTTTCAGACGGCAGATCGACGCATCTGCATTCAGGCCAAGGACAAGCTTCGAGCCGAAACGGCGGCAATCTTCGAGCAGCGTAATGTGGCCGACATGAAGAAGATCGAAGCAGCCGTTGGTGAAGACGATCGTCTCGCCCGAAGCGCGCCACTCGGCGACGCGATTTTTGGCATGGTCCAGATCGAGGATCTTCTCTCCCGCCGTAACCCCGGAACTGGGAGTGAGCACAGCCACCAGTTCGTGTCCGGCGATAGGAACCGTTCCCACCTTGCCGACGACGATGCCCGCAGCAAGATTGGCAAGCTCGATGGCAGTCTCGATCTGAAGCCCACCGGCGAGGCACGCAGCCAGAGTAGCAATGACGGTGTCCCCCGCACCGGAGACGTCAAAGACCTCGCGGGCCCGCGCCGGAGAATGAAAACTGCTGTCACGGCGAAGCAGCGTAATTCCCTTCTCGCTCATGGTGACGGTTAAATATTGGAAGTCATTTTCGGAGATCAGCGGTTGAGCAGCCGTCAGTATGGCATCGGTCTGGTGTGCGGAGACGCCTGTGGCGAGCGACAGTTCGCCAAGGTTCGGGCAAACCGTGGTCGCTCCCTTGTACTTGCTGAAATCAGGCGTTTTCGGATCGGCAAGAATGGGAATTTTGGCAATGCGAGCAGCATTAATCACGGCAGCACATAGCTGATTGGTAAGCGCGCCCTTGGCGTAGTCCGAGAGCACCACGGCGTGGACTTTGCTGACCAGCTCCGTAGCGCGGTCAATCAGCCTTCTCAATTCAATCTCCGGCGGCGTATCGCGGCTCTCGATGTCGAGACGCAACAGTTGCTGGTTGCGTCCGACGATGCGGGTCTTGGAGATGGTCGGCTGCGAACTCGTAACTACGCCCACAGTATCCACACCGGCGTGGTCGAGAATGGCAGCGAGCTCGCCCTGCTCCATATCGCTGCCCCAGAAGCCACTGAGGATCGCCTGGCAACCTAGCCCGGCCAGGTTCATGGCCACATTGGCAGCGCCGCCAGCACGCTCATAACGTTGAGCATGGCGGATCACCGGCACCGGAGCTTCGGGAGAGATGCGGTCGACATCGCCGTGAATATAGCGGTCGAGCATTATGTCGCCGATGACCAGTACTTTAAGTTGGCTGAAGCCACCTTCGAGAAGGTTCAGAACGGAGTGGAGTTCGGGCAACATTTTTTGGGAGGACTCCTTATCTTCCATCATCGCATCTTCTTGTGAAATTTCGAAAAGTGATGCATAGAGCGTCCGTAGAGCAAAAATTACTGGTCAACGCAACTTTAAATTGTTGTTTTTGGGCGACGGATAGGCATGCACATCACCAGAGACTTTACAGAAACAAATGATCCCGTGACGATTTCGCTTCAGGCAACCTGAGTTATAGGATAAAGCGATGGTTCCCAAGTCCTTTAAATCAAAGCTGCTTCATCGCATAAGAAAATCCATGAATGGTGCACTTGAAGCAAAGATTCAAGCAGGCGAAGAAAGAATTTATGATTCGCAGCTTCTTCAAGGCCGCATGGCTTGCTGGCAGACCCGCTCTAGGGAAAAAATCCAATCACTACAGGAAATAGAGTTCAAGGTATTCTCTCAATGGGGCGAAGATGGAATTATTGATTGGCTGATAGAGCGCGCCGCCATCCCAGTCCACCTGCATACTTTCGTCGAGTTCGGGGTGGAAAGCTATCGCGAAGCGAATACCCGGTTTTTACTGGAGAATCGTAACTGGCGAGGGTTGGTAATGGATGGCGATCCGGCATTGGCCGAGAATCTCAAAAGAGACCCTCTCTTCTGGCGTTATGATCTCACCGCGAAATCTGCGTTTATCACTCGGGAAAACGTTAATGATCTGATTGAGAGCGCCGGTTTTAGTGGAGAAGTGGGACTCCTCAGCATCGATGTCGATGGAAATGACTATTGGGTATGGGAAGCGATCAGCGTAATTCAACCAGTCATCTGTGTTTGCGAATACAACGCAGTGTTCGGAGATTTACAAGCGATCTCTGTTCCCTACGACCCGGAATTTATATCCAGCCGCAGTCACTTCAGTCACTTGTACTTCGGTGCCTCTATTGCCGCTCTACGCTCTCTGGCTGCGCGAAAGGGATACAGATTCGTTGGAACGACCTCGGCTGCGAATGACGCTTTTTTTATTCGCGAGGACTATGCCCAACGCCTTGATTCAGCCTTGATGAACAAGGTCGCATTGGCATCCAAAAACCGTAGCTCAAGAGACAGATCGGGGCAGCTCACGCATATAGGGGGAATTGATCGCCTGAAACTGATTTCCAATATGTCGGTGGTAAAGATAGAGACAGGAGATACCGTGTCTTTAGGCGATCTGGGGCCCGTCTACAGCGAGGATTGGCTTCAACAGATAGCGGGAGTCTCAAAGATGGTCGCAGACTAAGCCATAGGAGCGACAAGTAAATCAATAAAAGAGTTGCGGTGGCGACCGTGATCTGGCTTGACTAGTCAGTGCCTATGATGTCACGAATGTTGGTAAGGACTTCTTCAACGGTGATCGATGTGATGCACTTCTTGCGCTCGACGATACATGTCTCCAGACCGCAGCCCCAGCAGTCGGTCTGGTGATAGACAATACGATGCTGCCTGCCGTAAGGAAACCAGACACGGGGTTTATTTCGTGCGGCGAAGATAGCGACACACGGAGTCTGCACAGCAGCAGCAAGATGCATCGGCCCGCTGTCATGGCCGATAAAAAGACGTGCATGAGCAAAAGCCGCAGCGCTCTCGCGCGGAGTGAGCTTGCCGCAGAGGTTAATGACCGGCCCCCCGCCCGCCTCGCGCCAACCATCGGCAGCAAACTCGCTGGCCTCGCTCTCTGGCGGCGAACCGCTCAACGTCAGGGCGTGGCCGGGATAGAGCGCAGCGACCTTAGCCAGCAGAGCACGCCAGTTATCGCGGCCCCAGTCCTTTGATTGCACCTTCGTGCCGACGCTGACAGCGATCATGGGAAGATCTCCCGCCGGACGAAGAGCCTCGGCAGCGGTGGCCTGCTCCTCCGGTGTGAGCCCCAGGTCCCAACTCTCAGGATCGTCAAGGCGGCCATCGCCAAGTTCTGCCAGATTGCGGACCAGCCGCGCACCCTCAGGCTCGAGCGCCTGTTCAGCCTCCTGCCAGCGATTCTTCTGCATGTCTTCAGTTACCGGAATTCCGATAAGGCGGCGGATACCGCAGAGCCGAAAGAACTTCGCATCGCGCCGTGCCGACTCGACGCCCCGCGAACCTCCGATATAGACCAGGACTTCAGGCCGCCATCGAACGATCTGCCACCACAGCGAGAACAGCTCACGAGGATTCCGTGTGCCTACCGAGTAACGATAATAGCTCTTTACCAGGCCACTGTTCTCCAGAATGGCAGCGGCAGGCGGCGCTTTCACGTTGACCGGGAAGTTCGTCAACATGCGGCGTTCGGCATCGGGGAAGGCGCGCGCGGCAAGATGAAGGGCCGGAAGCGCGACGAGCGTGTCTCCCAGGCTGCCAAGTCGATAGATGAGAACTCGTTTTGTCGAGGATGGCATGGTCTGTCTTTAGTCTGCTTGGTTCAACGCGATGCTGCAACCCCACCGGCACCCTGATAAAGTTCTCGTTGGATGAAGAGGAGCGGATCGAACATGTTGAACGCCCTTGCGATCACCGCAATGCAGGATGACAGAACCCGTGCATGGCATGGGGCCGAAGGCGCTACCGACGCCGAAGGCTTGCTGGGTCTCGCCGAGGCGCAGCACCGGGCCAACTTCGATCTATGGCACGAAGAGGATAAAGCTCGCGACCCCGCCGCAACCGATGCTGAGATCGTCACGGTAAAACATGCCATCGACCGCCTGAACCAGCAACGCAACGATCTGGTTGAAAAGCTGGACAATAGGTTGATCGAGCTGGCAGGCGAGCAGAACCCCGTCGCTCCCCTGCACTCCGAAACGCCGGGCCTGATGATTGACCGGCTCTCGATTCTGGCGCTGAAGATCTATCACACCCAAGACGAGACACGTAGAGCGTCCGCAACCGAGGCGCACCGGCAGAAGAACATAGCGCGGCTGGCAGTACTTGAGGAGCAGCGCAGCGACCTGGCCGGATGCCTGGACGCGCTATGGGCCGAGGCACTCGCCGGGACGCGAAGGTTCAAACTCTACCGGCAGATGAAGATGTATAACGATCCAGATCTCAACCCTAAGATGTATGGTGCCGGCAAAGCGGCGAAAGCTGAGACCGGGTGACCCTGACGGGTAGTTGACCTTGTGCTTGCAGGTGGGTATAAAACCGAGACAAGATTATTTACACGAACTGGCTCTCCGTAACGTCGGGAGTCTTGGGAGCGCCATCCGGCGACAGGATTATCAATGACTCAGGCAAAGGCTGCACCCGCACCATCCTCCTCATCTTCAAAACGCCCCAAAACCCTGGCAGGCGTTGTCCCCGTTCCCAACGACGCAGCGCGCGCGCAGGCGCTGGCGCACTATGAAGCCGCGCTGCGGTTGATGCAGGAGGGGAAGTACGACAAGGCCCACGCTGCCTTCGATAAGATGTTGGCCGCAGGCGCAGGCGAGCTGGCCGACCGCATTCGCATGTACATCAACGCCTGCCTGTTGCAGGTCAGCAAAGGCAAGACCAGCTTCAAGAGCAACGAAGAGCGCTACGACTACGCCGTCTCGCTGCTGAACGACGGCCACTACGAAGACGCGCGCGAAGAGTTCAAGACGATCCTCAAGCAAGACGACAAGGCCGACTACGCGTTCTATGGCCTGGCGGTGCTGTCCAGCATGACCGGCGACTCGCACACCTGCCTCGAACATCTGACCGAGGCGATCCGGCAGAACCCGAAGAATCGGATTCAGGCGCGAGGAGATTCGGACTTTCAAGACATGGCCGACGATCCGCGCTTTACGGAGCTGCTCTATCCCGAGGTATAGCGACCTTAGAGCAATTCTCCGATAGGTGTAACCCTTTATCGGATCATCTTCGCCCTATTTGTTGTCATTCCCCTATTTGTTGTCATTCCCGAGGGGAATCTGCGTTTCTTCCGGGCTTGCATCACTACAGCCGGAGGGGAACAGCTATAACCCGCCAAGTCGGTTCTCAAATAGATTTTCGCGCCAACCCGCTAAAATCATCTCTCAGAGAATTTAGTGGGAGAGTTGTGCATGGAGTTGACGAACCGGGACAGTCCTAAAGAGCTTCGAGTGGTCGCCATGGGTGGCGGCACAGGATTGTCGACCTTGCTGCGAGGGCTTAAACGCTACGTTCCCATGCGCGACCGCCGCAAACGGCCACGAACGCCGGAGCAGATCAATAGTCCGGCGCTTCCCTGCACCGACACCCGGTGGATCATCCGCGAGCTTTCGGCGGTGGTGACCGTAACCGACGACGGCGGCTCGTCAGGACGTCTGCGTGAGGACTTCAAGATGCTGCCGCCGGGCGATGTGCGCAACTGCATGGTCGCCTTGTCCGAGGACGAGCATCTGCTCTCGAAGCTCTTCCAGTTCCGCTTCGACCAGGGAGAGCTTGAGGGCCACAGCTTCGGCAACCTCTTCGTCGCCGCGCTCTCGCACATTACCGGAGACTTCGCGCAGGCAGTCCAGAT
Organism: Granulicella sp. L56; assembly: GCF_009765835.1. NCBI lineage: Bacteria > Pseudomonadati > Acidobacteriota > Terriglobia > Terriglobales > Acidobacteriaceae > Granulicella > Granulicella sp. L56. The sequence continues at coordinate 235,139 of NZ_LMUS01000001.1, forward strand.
GTCATCGCAGATTCTGGCCATCCGCGGCAAGATCTTCCCCGCGACCAATACCAATGTCACGCTGGCCGCGCAGATGGACGACGGCTCCTTCGTTCGCGGCGAAACGAACATCACCGCCAGCAAGCGAAGCATCGTCAAGCTGATGCTGGAGCCGGCCACCACGCACCCTCTCCCTGAGACACTGGAGGCGATCGCCCATGCCGACATCATCACGCTTGGCCCCGGGTCGCTCTACACCTCGCTCATTCCAAACCTTCTGGTCAGCGGAGTGCCCGAGGCGCTGGCAGCTTCGAAGGCAACCAAGGTATTTATTTGCAACCTCATGACGCAGGCAAATGAGTCGCTGGGGCTATCTGCCTCGCAACATATCGAAAAGATCCTGCAACATGCCGGGCAGACGAAGTCTCCGATCTTCGACTATGCGCTGATCAACACCGCGCCTATCTCCGCTACCCGGCTGGAACAGTATGCCCGCGAGGGCCAGGAGCCGATCGAGGCCGACCTGGAGCGAGTGAAGGCACTCGGAGTTAAGCCCCTGACAGGAAATTTCGTGCACGAGGGCGACGTGCTACGGCACGACTACGACCGCGTCGCAGAGAGCCTGCTCGAACTACGGGCCTGCGCGGATTGAAGAGGAAGATAGAACGATGATCGAGATACCGGTGCTGGAAGGAACGCGAGTAAGGCTGGAGCCTATGACGCTGGAGCATCTTCCCGGCCTCGAAAAAGTGGCCTTCGATGACCGCATCTGGCGCTATATGCCTATCGTGATCAAGTCTCCGCAAGATCTTCGCGAATGGGTAGAAAAAGCCCTGCGCTTGCAGGAAGCCGGGACGACGCTGCCTTGGATTACCGTCTTGAAGTCAGAGAACAGAGTCATCGGCAGCACTCGCTTCTTCGATCTCGACCGCGCACATCAGACCGCGGAGCTGGGACACACCTGGCTGACTCCGGAACTTCACGGCGCAGGCCTGAACGCCGAAGCGAAGTTATTGCAGCTTACCTATGCCTTCGAAGAGCTGAAACTGCGGCGCGTGGCATTAAAGACCCACCACGAGAACCTGCAATCACAAAAAGCCATGCGCAAGATCGGCGCCGTCGAAGAGGGGCGATTCCGCAACCACTACATCATGCCCGACGGATCGCAGCGGCACAGCGTCTGGTTTTCAATCATCCGGGAAGACTGGCCGCAGACGAAATCTCTACTAGAGGCGCGGATACAGGCTCCGACTCCACCGTCCGCTTGAGCTGGCCGCAGGCGGCGTAGATATCGCGGCCTCGCGGACGACGAATGTAAGCCGCGATTCCGGCATCGATAACGCGCCTCTGAAACGCAGCCACCCCAGCCTGCGGAGGCTCGTGATACGGCATGTTGGGCCCCGAGTTCCACACAATCAGATTGATCTTGCAGCGCATGTTGCGGACCAGCGCGATCAACTCGTCGGCATCGGCCAGGGAGTCGTTGATCCCGCCCAGCATGACGTACTCGAAGGTGATCCACTCCCGGTTGCGCAACGGAATCGTATCGAGCGCCTCAAAGAGCGCCGCGATATTCCACTTGCGCGTAATCGGCATGATGGACTCGCGAATCACATCGTTGGGCGCATTAAGGCTGACCGCCAGCTTAGGACGCACCGTCTCCTTGGCGAAATCGAGAATCCCCGGCAGAATGCCCGAGGTACTGACGGTCATACGCGACTCGGGAATCCGCATGTAGACCAGCAGCCTGACAGCAGCCATGAAATTGGCATAGTTCAAAAACGGCTCACCCATCCCCATAAAGACGAGGTTGATGCGCGCCGGAGACGGGTTTCCGCGGCTGCTGCCAAGGTCGAGCCGATGCCGGTTAAGCACAGCGGCGACCTGCCCGGCGATCTCGCCCGGAGTCAGGTTACGTCGAATACCCAGCTTAGCGGTCAGGCAGAACTGACAGTTGACCGCACAGCCGACCTGGCTGGAGATACAGATCGTAGCCCGCCGATAGGGAAACTTGGCCGTATTGCCCGGCTTGTCCTCGCTCTCCTCTTCCTCAGCCGCAAGGGAGCCGTCACCTCGTTCACCCCCATCGCCATCCGGCATCCAGACCGTCTCAACCGTCTCACCATCAGCCATGCGGACGAGATAGCGCTCCGTGCCATCGACCGAACGGGCAGTCTGGACGATCTCTGGCAAGCCAATGGCATAGCCCTCGGCGGCAAAGCTCTCACGCAGCTCTGCAGGCAAGGTCGTGATCTCGTCCAGGCCGGTAGCCCGCTGGCGATAGACGGCCTCGGCAAGCTGGGCAGCCCGGTAAGGACGCTGGCCGTGGGCCTCCATCAGGCTGGAAAGCTCGTCAAGGGACTGGCCGAAGAGTGGTTTTAGCTGCACGGTGGCTTCGGCTTCGATCTTTACTTTGTTCAACATAGCGATATAGGGCGACTTTCGGAGGGCTGTCACTAGTTTACTCCGCGCAGCCCCGGACGACCAATCCCCCACCCTGCTGTGAAACAATGGAGGGTAAGGAGATTCATGTCTGTAACCCTGGTTGAAGATAGTGGCCTGACAAGAAATGCCGTCGAACGGAACATCCGCAAGACCGTTTTGTCGAACGGATTGACCGTATTGACGGAGGCGATGCCCCACCTGCGCAGCGTATCGATGGGCGTGTGGATCGGGACCGGCTCGCGCGACGAAGAGGCCGCCATCAACGGCGTCTCGCACTTTGTGGAGCACATGGTGTTCAAGGGGACGACCTCCCGGTCCTCCAAGCAGATCGCCCGCGAGGTGGACACCATCGGCGGCAATCTGGACGCGTTTACCGGTAAGGAGATGGTCTGCTTTAACATCAAGGTGCTGGACGAGAACGTGACCCCGGCGCTCGATGTACTGGCCGACCTGGTGCTGCACCCCACGTTTACGCCCGAGGAACTCGTACGCGAACAGGGCGTCATCCTCGAAGAGATCAAGATGGACGAGGACAACCCCGACTACTTAGTCCACGAAATCTTCACCCAGAACTTCTGGAAGAACGACCCCCTCGGCCGCCCCATCCTGGGAACGAAGAAGACGGTCTCGAGCTTCAACCAGCAGATCATCTTCGACTTCTACGCCAGCCGGTTCACGCCGCGCAACATGGTCTTCTCGGCCGCCGGAAACCTCGACCATGACGCCTTTGTGGCGCAGGTAGAGCAGCAGTTCAGCTCGCTGGCCGCCAGCAGCGACAGCCTGCTGCCCAAGCTTCCCTCCCCGGTAGCGACGCCGCACATTACGCTGAAGCGGAAAAAATCACTGGAGCAGGTGCAACTTTGCCTCGGCGTTCCCGCTCCCCCGGTGAACCACCCCGACCGATACGGGATCTATCTGCTCAACACGATGCTGGGCGGCGGCATGAGCTCGCGCCTCTTCCAGACCATCCGTGAAGACCGCGGACTGGCCTATGCCATCTACTCCGAGATGAACCCCTTCCGCGATACCGGCTCGCTCTGTATCTTTGCCGGAACAGCAGTCGACAAGACCGAACAGGTTTTGCAGCTCACCATGCAGGAGTTGCGCCGTCTCAAAGAAAACACCGTAAGCGATGGCGAGTTGAAGCGGGCCAAGGACCAGTTGAAGAGCAATATCGTGATTGGCCTCGAAAGCTCGGGCAGCCGGATGGCGAATCTGGCACGGCAGCAGATGTACTTCGGACGTTTCTTCGGAGTAGACGAGATTACGCGGGAGATCAACGCAGTGACCCCGGCGGACATTCAGGCGCTGGCACAGGACCTCTTCCGCCCCGAGGCAATCGCGCTGACGCTGCTCGGCAATCTCGGCGAGATGAAGGTCGAGCGGGAAGATTTGGCCTGCTAAGGTCTGATAGAGTTTTGTTCGATGTCGGAATACGGGATGGCCGAGGAATTGATGACGAAGACGATAGCGAAGACGGCTTTGGGACGGGTACGCGCTGCACGACAGGCTGAAGAAGGCTTCACGCTGATTGAACTGCTGATCGTCATGTCGATCATGCTGATCCTGATGACGCTCGCCGTTCCACAACTCCTGAAGCTCAAGAAGACGGGCAACCAGACTTCGGCGATCAACTCCGTGCGCACCATCGGGCAGGCCGAGTTGCAGTACAACTCGGCGTATCCGGCAAACGGGTTTTCCTGCTCAATCGCATCACTGGGCGGCGATCCCAAATCTGGTGCCCCAACGCCGCTGGCGGCGCAATTGCTCACGCCCGATCTCGCCGAAGGACACAAGGCGGGATACACCTTCGCGATTACCAACTGCTCGAAGGTGACCATCAATAATCAGGACATGTACACGTCGTTCGAGATCACGGCCGTACCCGACGCCGTCGGCAAGACCGGCGATAATGGCTACTGCTCCGACGAAAACAACGCAATTCGCCAGGACCCCACCGGCGGAACGAACTGCACCCAGCCCATTCAATAATGTTGAAGAAGACCGTTCTACTGCTGTTCGCCTGCTGCGCTACGCACCTGTTCGCGCAGAACAACGCCGCGCTGATCCACAAGGTAGATGACCACTACAATCACCTGACCTCGCTGCGCGCCCACTACACCGAGCATTACACCGGCATGGGCATGGACCGCACCGAATCGGGGACGCTCCTGCTCAAAAAGCCGGGCCGCATGCGCTGGAACTACGACAAGCCGGTCGGCAAGGTCTTCGTGCTCGACGGCAAATACGCCTGGTTCTATACCCCGGGCGACACCCAGGCCCAGCGAGTCCCCGCCAAGGAACTGGACGACCTGCGCTCTCCCCTGCGTTTCCTGCTGGGCCACACGCAGCTCCAGAAAGAGCTGGATAACCTGACCGTCACGCCAGATGGCTCCAACTACAAGATCACCGGCGTCCCCAAAGGCATGGCGCAGCGGGTGAAGGCGCTGACGCTAGGCGTGACCTCCACTGGAATCATCGAGCAGATGCAGATTGAAGAGCTTGACGGATCGATAACATCGTTTTCTTTTAGTGGGATAGAAGAAAATATTCCAGTAAAGAGTGAGGATTTCATCTTCCATCCTCCCGCTGGCGTCGCCATCGTCAACGGCCTGCCCCCGATCTAATAGAGCAGTACCGCGTAGAGCAGTATCGCGTTTCGCGTCCCTGAGTTCCCCGTCCCTGATTTGTCATCCTTCGCCGAAGGCGGAGGATCCTCGTTTGCCGTTGATCGCCTCGACTCCGCCAGAACCAATTACACGGAATCTTTGCCGGTAGCCACAGGCCCGAATTGTAAAATCAGGTTAACTTCAAAGTGATTGAATCGATCGTGCGCGATCCCTTGCGCAGAAAAGTTGAGTATTCCCTTGAGCAATCCAAGCAACACGCTATTGACCCACCGTCTGAGCACCACCGAGTTTCACGCCGCAGTCTATGAGCTGTCCCCCACCGTCGCCGTCTTCGACTGCGACGGAACCCTATGGTCGGGCGATGCCGGGTCGTCCTTCATGAACTGGACCATCGAGACCGGACTGGTCTCCCGCGAGGCAACGGACTGGATCGATGGACGATATCGCGGTTATAAGCGTGGCGAGGTCTCCGAGATCGTCATCTGCGGCGAGATGGTGCAGCTCTATCAGGGCCTGCGCGAGGACGAGATGCGCCGCGCTGCAAAGAAGTTTTTCGAGACCAAGATCGAGCGCAACATCTTCCCCGAGATGCTGGAGCTGGTGGCTGAACTGCGCCGCCGCGATGTGGATATCTGGGCGGTCAGTTCGACCTGCGACTGGGTGATCGAAGAAGGCATGCAGCGCTTCGGGATTCCCGCAAACCGGGTGCTGGCAGCCTGCGTCACGATCAAAGATGGGCTGGTAACGGAGACGATCTGCGATGTGCCTACCGACGAGGGCAAGGTCGCATCGCTCGCTCGCGTGAAAATCACCACGCCGGATGCGGTCTTCGGCAACTCGGTGCACGATGCCGCCATGCTGGCGATTGCACGGCGGGCGTTCCCCGTAAACCCGACTCCAGCGCTGGTTGAGCGCAGCGCCGCCGAGGGCTGGCCGGTTTACTACCCGGCTTCGGTGGCACCTGCCAGCTAAATATTACGAACGAAGCATTTAGGCCCGGTTGGAGTCTAAACTGTTAGTCAGGTGAGAGATTCCATCCGCAAGCTCGAAGAACGGGTTGAGACGGCGCAGCCCAAGCCCTTGCGGCTGGTGGTAGCGGCGCTGATCCTGCGCGAAGGCACGGGCGGGACAGAAGTGTTCATCTGCCAACGCAAGCCCGACCAGCCAATGAGCCTGAAATGGGAGTTTCCCGGCGGCAAGATCGAGCCCGGCGAAGGCCCGGAGGAGGCCCTGGTTCGCGAGTTGAACGAGGAACTGGGGATCTCGGCCCTGATCGGACAACGGGTAGCGCAGATTCGGCATAAATACCGCAACGGTGGCGCGGTCGACCTTCAGTTCTTCGTAGTGAAGGAGTTTCAGGGGCCGATGGTAAACCGGATCTTCAATGATATGCGCTGGGTCTCGCTGGCTGCCCTGCCCGGCTATGACTTCCTGGCGGCGGACCTTGGACTGATCCGGGACCTGTCTGAAGGCAAGCTGCTCTGAAAAATGGTTTAGCGTCGAATAGTTGAGTACCGCAATAGTTGAGTACTTAACTAAATCTACTGGCCAAGGGCATGGATGGCCGTCGGCAGGCTCCGATAAACGTGGATTCGCGCTAAAATCACGGCATGATAGCCCCTGCACAGGATGCCGCTGAAGTTACCATCCGTTCGGCCCAGGCCCCGTTCGTCAACGAAGAGTTCGTCGACTTCGCCCTCGGGGAGAACAAGCGTGCCATGCAGGCCGCGCTCGCCGAGGTGGGGAGCCAGCTTGGCCGTGGGTACGACCTCGTCATCGGGGGGCGGCGCGTACGGACCGAAGGCAAGATCGTTTCCAGCAATCCAGCACGGCCAAAGCAGGTGGTAGGCATCCACTCGAAGGCTGGCCCGGAGCACGTTCAGCAGGCGATTGACGCCGCCCAGGTAGCCTACGCAGACTGGACCCGGCAATCCGCAATAGATCGGGCAGGACTCTTGTTCCGTTCTGCGACTCTCATCCGCGAGCGTAAATTCGAGTTCTGCGCATGGCTGATCTACGAGGTGGGCAAGAACTGGGGCGAGGCTGATGCTGACGTAGGCGAGACAATCGACTTCCTGGAGTTCTATGGACGCGAGGCGCTTCGCCTGGCTAGCGCAACCACGCCTATCCAGTTTCCCGGCGAGCGCAACCAGCTTCGTTATCTGCCGCTCGGCGTCGGCGCGGTCATTCCGCCGTGGAACTTCCCTTTCGCCATCATGGCCGGCATGACGGCCGCAGCCATCGTCTGCGGCAACACGGTGGTGCTCAAGCCGTCTGAAGACGCGCCTACCATCGCCGCACGCTTTATGAGCCTCCTCGAAGAGGCAGGCCTTCCGGATGGCGTCGTCAATTTGTGTCCCGGCGCAGGAGCAGAGTTTGGAGCGGCGCTGGTCGAGCATCCCCAGACGCGCTTTATCGCCTTTACCGGATCGAAGGCAGTGGGCCTGCAGATTCACGAGCGCGCCGCCCGCACCCAGCCCGGCCAGCACTTCATCAAGCGAACGATTCTGGAGATGGGCGGCAAGGACTCCATCATCGTCGACAACGACTGCGACCTCGACGCAGCCGTGCAGGGAGTGGTGGCGAGCGCCTTCGGTTTCAATGGCCAGAAGTGTTCTGCCTGCTCGCGCGTCATCGTCGATGCTGAGATCTATGACACCTTCTGCGACCGCCTGCAGGCAAAGGTAGCGGAGATCAAGACCGGCGATCCGGTCGAAAACATTTATACCGGACCGGTCATCAGCGAAAAGGCATACCGCAAGGCCCTTGGCTATATCGACATCGGAAAGACCGAGGGGGTCGTTCTGAACGGCGGCCAGGCCATCGAAACGCCCGAGGGCGGTTATTACATCGCGCCCACCGTTATCAAAGACGTGGCATCCACCGCCCGTATCGCGCAGGAAGAGATCTTCGGGCCGGTGCTTGCCGTCATCAAATCGAAGAACTTCGATGAGGCGCTCGCCATCGCCAACAACACCGAGTACGGCCTGACCGGAGCCATTTATTCCAACTCGCGGGCGAACCTCGACCGGGCGCAGAACGAGTTTCACGTCGGCAATCTCTACCTCAACCGGAAGTGCACGGGCGCGATGGTCGGCGCGCATCCCTTCGGCGGCTTCAATATGAGCGGCACCGATTCCAAGGCCGGAGGCCCGGATTATCTGCTGCTGTTCACGCAGGCTCAGAGCATCGGGGAAAAGACAACCTAGTCCAACCGGAACGCGAAGAAGCAATCAAGCCAGATTGGCCTGTCCAAAAACGCTAAAAATGTGGTCTGGACGCGCCACAACCGCACGTCATCTCGACCGAAGGCGGCGTTTTTGCCGCCGCAGCGAGAGACCCCTGTATTTTGCTGCAGTTTGTTTCAACCAAGCTGCAGGCTGCCCTTTGTGGAGACTGCCGCTGGTTGATCCTCGAAAAACAGGCTCATCGCAAAAAAGACGAAATACAGGGGTCTCTCCACTCCGCTGCGCTCCGGTCGAGATGACGTTAGTGTTGGCCGGTCGATATAAAGTGAAGTTTTGTAGTGGGATTAAAGCAACAGGAAACAACAAAGTAACTTTCACAGCAGTTTCTGGACAGCCATTTAGAAGGTTAATCGTTCAGAATTCGGTCTAACTTACCCGCTGTAGTCCTCTCACAACACCATCTCGAACGATGTCTCCGTAACGGTCTGCCGAAAGCTGGTTCAGGTGAGCGGAAGCCAATTCGTAGAATCTCTTTGCTTCTTCCCGGTTCCCTAGATCTTCGTGAGATTTCCCCATATTCAGGTAGAGGGAGGGATAGAAACCTTGAACTAGAGCGCCATCGACGGCATTCGCCCGATCCAGCGATTCCTGATTCCAGCGAAGCATGTCGGACGCCGTCTTCTGATGCCTGGCGACATAATGCGCAGCGATGCACTTTTCAAAATCGTCTGCACTTTGCTCCCACGCTGTCATGAAGAGTTTCGAAGCTTCGTCGAGCTCGCCCTTCATCTCCCGTTCCATGCCTTCGGCACAGAGACGAACAATCGGATTATTGGGGTCCATGCGGCGATGATATCCGATGACGAAGTGACACCGACGGTTATGGGCGGCAACTGGCGTCGCTATTCCCCGGAAAACCGGCAGGCAAGATGGAATCGCAATTCGACTACAACGTAATTGGGGTGTTTAATCACCGGTGGGCTCTGTGTCGGAAAGGAGTCGTCAATGAGCAACGTGCAAATCGAGCAGAAGAGCTATGAGATGCCCCCGAAGGAGGGGATCAGCATCGCGCATTTTCTCACCGTCGCCGACATTGAGCGATCAGCTCGATACTACGAAAAGGTCTTCGGCGCTCGCATTCTGAGCCTGGGTGACGGCAACGCGCCTGGGTACCTTCAGCTTGCAAATATCTGGATGATTCTGAACGTTGGAGGTGGACCGACCCCGGATAAGCCGACGGTAACGCTCAGCGTCCCCGACCCGAACCACATCACCAGCTTTCTGAATTTCCGGGTTGCGGATATTCAAGCGTGCTATGAGTTATGGAAAAGTCGGGGAGCCGAGTTCATTACGGAGCCGATTCCAAAGTACGGCGAGACGCGCTGCTACATCCGCGATCCCGATGGATATCTTATCGAGGTCGGACAGAGCAATTCAGGCGTGATGTACGGTTGACGCTCGGCCCGCGTGTGATGCGGATTCAAATGCTCACAAATCACGCCGGGTGACTATCAATCTTCGGCTTCACGCGGTTTTCATTTGAAGCAGATTCCCTGCCTTGGCCGCAGCCTCGGCGAGAACGCGATGGTGAATCGTAAACAGCGCCAGCTCCAGCCGGTCGGAGACGCCGGTCTTGTCGTAGATGCCGCGCAGGTAGTTCTTGATGACCTGCTCCTTGGTGCCGAGCTGGGTGGCGATCTCCTTGTTCTTGCAGCCCTGAACGATCAGTGCCACAATCTGCATCTCCTTGGGCGTCAGCCGGTCGCGGACACGCGCCCCGACGCTGTCGGCGGCTTGCATCGTGGTGACGTTGGCAAGCTGCACAAAGCGCTGCCCCCGGGCCACCTTTCGAACGCAGTCCACCAGTTCCGGCCCGGCGACGTTGCGACCCACGATGCCGTCGAGAAGGATGACGATCTCGTCGGCGACCTGCTCTGAGTTCTCGGCGACAAGGATGATGTGGCTACACGATATTTTCGTGCGGGCAAATAGGGTCTGAAAGTCCGGACGCAGGCTCGAAGCCACAAGCAGAATACCGCCTCGAAATGTCTCGATCGCAGCGAATAGCTTCTCCGCGCTCTCGCATTGGGCGACGATGCGCATATCGTCCTCCAACGCGAGCACGCGCGCTGCCCCAGCCCGGAATATCGCCTGATTATCAGCGAGGATAAGTCGGTTCATGAGCTCTTTCTATCTCCTGCCGGGATCTATCGCCCCGTATTACCCCTCATCGGCAAGCTGCGCAGCCCGAGCGGAGATGTCCATAAATCGGACAACTCAGGACGCCAAACGATTCATAACAGGAGCCTGGTTCGTCAACCCCCTATGTTTCTGAACCCTTGGGGCTCCGAGCACAATCGAATCATACGTGCGGGTATGTGGAAAACCCGTCTGCGAAGTATAACTAGGGTATGCCTAAGCCAATTTTGCTCGCTATCGATGACGACACCAGCGTATTGGAAGCTGTCGTTCAGGACCTGCGCCGCCACTACGGTCAGAGCTACCGGATCGTTCGTGCTGCTTCGGGTGCTGCCGCGCTCGATATCTGTCGCCAGCTTCTGGAGCGCAAGGATACGGTAGCCCTCTTCCTCTCCGACCAGAGGATGCCGGGAATGACCGGCGTCGACTTCCTGCAGCAGGCGCTCAAGCTCTATCCCGATGCAAAACGTGTTCTGCTGACTGCCTACGCCGACACCGAGGCGGCAATTCGCGCCATCAATTCTGCAAAGATCCACTATTACCTCAACAAGCCCTGGGACCCGCCCGAGGAGAAGCTCTACCCGGTGCTCGACGACCTGCTCGAAGCCTGGAAACAGGGGTACAAGCCGCCGTTTGAGGGCATCCGGGTGGTTGGTGTGCGCTGGTCGCCTGCGGACCATGCCGTGCGCGACTTTCTCTCGCGCAACCGTATTCCCTATCAGTGGCTGAACCCGGAGCAGCATCCGGACGCGCTTCCGCTGCTGAAAGAAAAAGGCATCGACGACGCCAAGCTGCCGGTCGTCCTCTTTGGGGATGGAACGGCGCTGGTGCAACCGTCATCGACCGAGCTGGCAAAGAAGCTCGGTATTCCCACCCAGGCGCAGCAGGAGTTCTACGATGTCGTTGTCGTGGGGGCGGGCCCAGCCGGACTTGCGGCGGGCGTCTACGGGGCCTCCGAGGGGCTGCGTACGCTGATCGTCGAACCCAACGCCGTCGGCGGCCAGGCTGGCTCCAGCTCCAAGATTGAAAACTACCTCGGCTTCCCCTCCGGCATCAGCGGCGACGAGTTGGCGAAGCGGGCATTTCTACAGGCAGGACGGCTGGGTGCTGAGTTTCTTCTGCAGCAGGTCACCTGCATCCGGTCGGAGAACCGCTACCACATCGTAACGATGAAAGACGGCCGCGAGGTGACGTGCCATGTCTGCCTCATCGCCACGGGCGTCTCTTACTGCAAGCTCGACATCCCCGGATGCGACCAGTTCAACGGGGCAGGCGTCTACTACGGCGCGGCACTTACCGAAGCGATGTCTTGCGCGGGCGAGGCGGTCTACATCATCGGCGGCGCGAACTCGGCGGGCCAGGCGGCGATGCACTTTTCGCGCTATGCCTCAGAGGTTCACATGCTGGTGCGCGCCACCTCTCTTGAAAAAAGCATGTCGAAGTACCTGATCGACCAGATCAAGGCCACGCCGAACATCATCGTCGAGACCGAGACCGAAGTTGTCGGCATGGCGGGCGATGACCATCTCGAGTGCCTGACGCTGAAGACGCCACGCGGAGAAGAGGCGCGGCCCTCCAGTTCCCTGTTCATCTTCATCGGCGCCGCGCCCAAGACCGACTGGCTGCCGAAACAGCTTGCCTGCGACAGCAAGGGCTTCATCCTCGCCGGCCCGGAGCTGAAGAGCAAATCGGCTGGAGCGTGGACGCTCGACCGTGAACCCTATTTGCTTGAGACCAGCGTACCCGGTATCTTTGTCGCCGGCGACGTTCGCTACAACTCAGTTAAACGATGTGCTTCTGCCGTTGGCGAAGGCTCAATCGCAATCCAGTTCGTGCACCAGTATCTTGCAACACTTTAAAAGCAATTCCCAGGAAAACAATGAGCGACCAAACCCAATCCGTCCAAACAAAAACAATCGGCAAGATCAGCGATGCAGTCTTTGCCAAATTGCGCACCATCTCCATTCTGTCGACCCTGAACGACGAAGAATTACTCTGCCTTGAAGGGGCAGAGGAGATTCATCTGAAAAAAGATGAGGTGCTTGTGCGACAGGGTGAGGTTGCCCATTATTTCTGGATCCTGCTGGATGGCGAGCTGGGCCTGCTTCAAACCGTGGCCGAAGGCAAGGAGATGAGCCTCGCTCCGATTCCTGCGGGCACTGCGTTTGGCGAGGTGCCGCTGCTCTCCAATACCCCTAACCTTGTCAGTGTTCGCGCCAAGGATTCCGCGGAGCTGCTTCAATTTGACGAAGAAGCTTTCTGGAAGCTGATGACCACCTGCCCCGGTGTTCGCAGGGCCATCCTCGGAAATATGGCCATGCGCATTCAGAAGCTGCAAAGCATTGCCGTTCAGCAGGAGAAGATGGCATCTCTAGGCACCCTCGCCGCCGGCCTGATGCATGAGTTGAACAATCCCGGAGCAGCCGCTCGCCGGGCCGCCTCACAACTCCGCGAAAATTTAATGCGAATGCACGAGCTCACGGCAAAATTCAGCCGCACCGAGATGAGCCAGGAGCAGAAGCAATGCATGTTCGACCTGCAGGAGCATGCACTCGCAGTCAAGCAACCGCTGCATCTGAACTCGCTCGAACAGAGCGACGCCGAAGAGGCACTCGCCGAATGGATGGAAGAATCCAACATCGAGAATGCGTGGAAGATGGCGCCGACACTCGTATCGATTGGCATGGACGCGAAAGAGCTGGAGTGCGCGCGCGAGGAGTTTCCCGGTGCGATCTTCTCGGATGCACTGAGCTGGCTGGCCGCCCTAGTCTCCAGTATGCAGCTCGTCGGAACGATTGAAGAGAGCATCGGCCGCGTCTCCGACCTTGTGCTCGCGGTGAAGTCGTACGCCTACGAAGGCAAGGGCCAACGGCAACTGGTCGATATCAATAAGAGCATTTACGCTACGCTCATGATTCTTGGCCACAAGTTTCGCGAGAAGGAGATTGTGCTCGAGAAAGAACTCGCCGTTGAGCTTCCTATATTTCAGGCGCTATGCTCCGGGCTCAACCAGATTTGGACCAACCTTCTCGACAACGCCATCGATGCTGCCTCACCGCATGGGCATATTAAAGTTCGTACGTGGGTCGAGAAAACGCTTAATGACGGACGCCCTGAGATCTGCATCAGCATCAGCGACAATGGCAGCGGCATCCCGACCGAGTGCCAGGCACATATCTTCGATCCCTTCTATACCACCAAGCCTATCGGCGTCGGCACCGGCATCGGCCTTGGCATCGTGCATCGCATCGTGGAGCAGAATGGCGGCGTCATCCGTTTCGCCTCTGAACCCGGCAGCACCGAGTTTGTTGTTCGTCTTCCCATCGACAATCCCCCTCCGCAAGAGCAAGCCAGCTAAAACAATTTTCAGAACAACATTTTTTCTCGTTGAGCGTTTTCACTGAAGAACACGCGTGGCAATTACGCTGCGCGGATCTACAAGTGAGGACTCAATGAATCTTTTCCGGCCCGCACGTCTCGCACTCCCCCTTATTGCCGCAGCATGTCTGCTGACCGCTGGCTGTGCCCATCGCACCTATGTTGGACCACCGCCTCCGCCACCCTATGGCGGCCCATCCGCTCTCATACAGAGCGCAGAGCAACAGGGATTCCGTGCGGGCGTCGATAGCGGCTCTCGCGATGCTTACAATCGCATGGGCTACCATCCAAAACGCAACCGCGCCTTTCACGACACTCCCGGCTACAACCCATCCTTCGGTCCTTACGGCCCGTATCGCTCCCACTTCCGCGATGCTTATCTGCGCGGCTACAACCAGGGCTTCTATCGCCGCTAGTCGATCAATGTGATCCTCCTCCTGGCACTGCATCGTAAGATGAGTGTCAGGAGAACTCCGTGCCCATCCCTCCCTTTCATATTGCCTTCCCCGTTGACGACCTTGACGCCGCTCGTCGCTTCTATGGCACAACGCTGGGCTGTCGCGAGGGACGCAGTTCGGAGCAATGGATTGACTTCGATCTCTTCGGCCACCAGATCGTCGCGCATCTGAAACCGAAGTCTCGCGATCACGATAAGCACCACAACCCGGTGGACGGCCACGACGTTCCCGTTCCACACTTCGGAGTCGTTCTTCCGATGGAGCAATGGCAGGCCCTTGCCGAGCGTCTTCGCGCGGCAGGAATCGATTTCGTCATCGAGCCCTATATTCGCTTCAAGGGCGAGATCGGCGAACAGGCCACCATGTTTTTCCTCGACCCCGCAGGTAATGCCTTGGAGTTCAAAGCCTTCGCCGATATCCGCCAGCTCTTCGCGAAATAAATGCTTATGAGGTCTGACCTTCCGCTATTTAGCCGCTTCAACTAAATCGTAATAACTCGTAGCTAATTCGATTTAGTTGATTTAGACTCTCTAGCGACCCGGCAAGAGATGTCTTGGCGTTTTACCCGCCCCAGACAGACGGCTGCGTCCAGAGATGAAGGAGCACCAATGGAATTTTCTGCACTTTTTAAGGGCGTAACGATCTCATTTCTTTCCGCTGTATTATCTGTGACAGCATTCGTCCCGCAGCAGGCTCAGGCACAGAAGCAGCCGGACGTCTCACAGATGCCGTGGATGAATAAAGCTCTTGCACCGGACCAGCGCGCCGAGATGGTCGTCGGCCAGATGACTCTGGATGAGAAGATTCGGATGGTGCACGGCACAGGCTGGGGAGTCTTGCGCAAGGGTGATCCCGTCGCTCCCGGTTCGAACCTGGGCGCTGGCTACACCGAGGGCGTCGAGCGCCTCGGCATTCCCGGCATCAACATGGCCGACTCCGCGGTGGGCATCCGCATGGCTGCACTGCAAAGCCGCTACGCTACCCTGTTGCCTTCAACCCTCGGAGCAGCGTCGAGCTGGGATACGAAAGCGGCGTTTCTCTACGGCTCGGTCATCGGCCGCGAGGCGTGGGCGCAGGGCTTCAATATGTCGATCGGCGGCGGCCTGGACATCACGCGTGAGCCGCGCAACGGCCGCAACTTTGAATATGCAGGCGAAGACCCGGTTCTTGCAGGTATCATGACCGGCGAGCTTGCGCTGGGCGTCAAGTCCGAGCATGTGATGAGCGACATCAAGCACTACGCGCTCAACGATCAGGAGACGGGACGAAATGTCGTCAACGTTCTGCTCGACAAGCGCTCCATGCGCGAGTCCGACCTGCTCACCTTCGAGATCGCCATCGCGCTCGCAAAGCCATCCGCCGTGATGTGTTCGTACAATCTCGTCAACGGCGACCACGCCTGCGAGAACGACTACCTGCTCAACCAGGTTCTGAAGAAGGACTTCGACTACAAGGGCTTCGTCGTCTCCGACTGGGGCGGAACCCATAGCACAGTAAAGGCAGCGCTGAACGGCCTCGATCAGGACGAGCCGGGTGATGACAACTACTTCAGTGACCCGCTTAAGAAAGCTGTCGAAGATGGACAGGTCCCCGTGGCGCGCCTCAACGACATGGTGCACCGCATTCTGCGCAGCATGTTCGATGCCGGCGTGATCGACAATCCTCCGGTGCGCACCGTAGTCGATCCCTTCCGTGGCCGCGACGATGCCCAGCATATCGCCGAAGAGAGCATCGTTCTGCTCAAAAACGCTGGAGATATTCTTCCCCTGAAAGCTTCTCCTTCTACTTCTATCGCGATCATCGGTTCACACGCAGATGTCGGCGTCCTCTCAGGCGGCGGCTCCGCGCAGGTCGATGCTCCCGGCGGCAACGCGATTGATCCCAAGCCCGGTTCTTCTCCGTGGGGACAGGTCATCTACTTCCCTTCTTCTCCGCTTCGCTACCTTCGCAAGAAGACGCCACAGAGCAACGTCCAGTACATCGATGGAAAAGACCATGCGGCAGCGGCAAAGCTCGCCAAGGATTCCAGCCTCGCCATCGTCTTTGTTACTCAGCCCATGCGCGAAGGCCAGGACGCACCAACGTCGTCGCTGCCTGACCATCAGGATGCGCTGGTTGAAGCCGTGGCTGCCGCCAATCCCAACACGATCGTCGTCCTCGAAACTGGGGGCCCGGTCACCATGCCGTGGGCGCAGCACGTCAAAGGCATCGTCGAGATGTGGTATCCCGGCATCGGTGGCGCGCAGGCACTCGCGAACATCCTCTTCGGCGAAGTCAACCCCTCTGGCAAGCTCCCCGTCACCTTCGCGAAGAATGACGATCAGCTTCCGCATCCCACCGTCCCCGGCCTTAACGCAAACGGTAAGACAGTTGGTGACGATGGCCATCACGAGGTCGCACCCTTCGATCTCAAGTACACCGAGGGCGCCAAGGTCGGATACAAGTGGTTTGAGGCGACCCACAAGCAGCCGCTCTTTCCGTTCGGCTTCGGGCTCTCTTACACTACCTACGCTTACTCCGGCCTGACCGTCGACGATGCCACACGCACCGTGCACTTCACGGTCAAAAATACCGGCCCACGCGAAGGCACGGAGATCGCCGAGCTTTACGTTGCGCTTCCCTCCGCCGCAGACGAACACTTCAAGCGGCTCGTGGGATGGCAGCGCGTCAAGCTCACTCCGGGAGAATCAAAGGACGTGAGCATCACCCTCAATCCTCTTTATCTCTCCATCTTCGACACCGCGAAAAATGCATGGCAGCTTCTGCCCGGCGACTACAAGGTGATGGCGGGAGCTTCCTCCAGCGAAACGCCCTTGAACGCTACGCTCCACGTTTCGCAGTAAAGCGCTCTCCCGCACCAAACCGAAGAGGCACAGCAGACCATCGCTGTGCCTCTTCGGTTTTTGTGGGACGATGCGAAAATCTACCAGGAAGAGTAAGAGGTGCCGTCGGCGGCGCTTAGTTGCGAGCCGCTATGAACGTCGTCGATGCCGGAGTCGGTCTGGTCGGTCGTTGACAAGTCGCTGCTCTCGTCGGGAACCCAGGTATCGTCGCGCTCGGTGAAAGGATCTTTGGGCATCGTCTTGAGATAGCCCGCCTGCACCAGATCGTCCAGCGACTGCGGGGCCTTCTGCTTGTCTACCGTGTAGGAGTCAATCGCCGTGCGCATGGTGTGCAGGTCTTCTTTGAGCACCGCCTCCTTCGCATTACGAATGTTGTTCGTGTACGAAGGGATGGCGATCGCCGCCAGCAGTGCAATCACGACCATGACGATCATGAGTTCAAGCAGGGTGAAGCCTTGCTCGGCGGTGCGTGATGCGCGGGATGGGTACGTCGCTACCATGTGTTGTATTTTGTACCGTCCAGTGCGGTTCCGTCGCTCTTGGTGTAAACGTCGAAGACATTCTGGCCGCCGAACGATGTCGAGTCAGCGTCATCCTGGTTGGAGCGCAAGCCCCAGTCGGTGGACTTCGTCATGGGATCGACCGGAATGCTACGCAGAAATTTGACCTTCTTGTCCTGAATATCGACGCCACTGACCAGCGTTTGCAGATCGGGCGGGTAGTTCATGCTATCGATCTTCGTCTGAATGCCGCCTTTACTGGCTGCATCGTAGTAGCGATCGATGGCGTCTCGCATCTCCCATAGATCGCGGCGGAGTTCGACCTCCTTTTGCCGTTTGACCTGGAAACGGGCAATCGGAATCGCCGCGGAGGCAAGGATGGCAACGATGGCCACCGTGATAATCAGTTCGATGAGCGTGAGGCCCGATTGTGAGTGACCGGATTGTGAGTGACCGGGCCGATGAGAACCCACGTCCTCAAGTGCCGGACGTGGGGCACCCGGTTTTCCTTGATTTACCGGGTTGTTGCACACCATCACTTCACATGCACCACGGCCTGCGAACCGACAGCCGGAAGATTGGCCTGGGCGCTATTGCGTGCCCCGACCTTGACGAGGGCGAGGTTGGAGTCTCCTGCGGCGACCGCCCTGAAGGTCAGCGTGCACAGGCTTCCCTGCCCGCTGACACCGGTGACATTCGGCGGCCTCGAACTGGAGATGGTGACCAGACCGTTTCCATCGTCGCGATGCACCAGCGCTACGGGCTGGCCGTCGCGTCCGAGGAAGTTACCCGTATCGACGTTGACGAGTTGAAGGACCTTGGGGTCGAACTGCATCTGCAGCGGCACCGAATAAACATCACGTCCGTTGCCGAGCATGACCGAGACCTGGAAGGTACTGCCGACCGTCTGCGCCGAAGCCGGTGGCACCACGCTGAAGCTGACCGGAGGCCCACTCTGCGGCGTAACCTCTGTCGGTATCGGAGGCATCAGCGGCTCCGCCTGCTTCTTCATCTGCTGCACCATGGCCTCGGCCGCGTTGGCAGCGCTGGTCGCCGGTCCAGTAGAGACAGGTTTCGCGGGCACAAAACCGGGATTGCCTAAATCGATCCCAGCCTCTTCCCCAGCGTCGACGTGCCGTAGCTGAATAGCCTGGCCAGTACCGGTATCGATGGCACGGGTGTTCAGGCGGCTGAGCACCGACTCGCGGACGATATGAGGAATGAGCAGGAAGACGATCTCATCCTGCTGCACCTCTCTGTCGCGAGAGGAGAAGAAGTATTTGAAGATGGGCAGTTCGCCGATACCCGGCGTGCCACTGACGTTAAGATTGTTCTGCTTGGTCATAATGCCCGCGAGGATGCTGGGCTCGCCCTCTTTCAGTTGAATGACCTGATCGATGATGCGCTGGCCGATAATGGGCTCGCTGACGCCTGAGATGGTAACTGTCGTCTGCTGCGACGAGACCTCAACCTTCATCTTCAGGCTGATCTCATTGTCATAGTGCACGGTGGGCGTCATATCGATGTTGACGCCGACATCGATATAAGTGAACTGGGTTTGAACACCGATGCTGGCGATGCCGGTCGAGACTCCAGCGTTATAGGAGCCAGTAGCAATGGGGATCCTCTGGCCTATCTTGAGCTGTGCCCGCTGGCCGTCCGTAGCCCGGATGCTGGGGTTCTGCAGGATGTGAGTATCTGCATCGGTTAGAAGCGCATCAAGCTCGGCGCCGGTGATGCCGACGGCAAGGTTGGTGGAGTTGAAATGGGCAAGCGAGTTAAGCGTCAAGCTCGTGGTTGTTGTTGTCGCAGTGCCGCTGCTGCTGGTCGAAGCCGTCGATGCCTGTGGTGTGAGCGTGACCGATTGAGGCAGAGCGAGGCCCAGCTTGCGTACCTTATCGCGGTTGACTTCAAGGATTGCGACGTCAACGACCACTTCAGGACGGGCACGATCAAGATCATTGATGAGTTTTTGCGCCAGCAGAAGCTGGTCCGGCGTAGCGCGCATCACGATGGCGTTCTGGCTGGGCACTAGATTGATCTTGGTGCTGGGATCGAGCAGGTTGCGGATCGCCGTCAGCACCTCGTTGGCATCGCTCTGCTGGCTCGCGTTCGTCAGATAGAACGTCTGGACCGCCTGCTCTTCCAACTCGGCACGCTTGGTGCGGCTGTTCTGCGCGACGAAGATGGTATTGCTGGTGACCGGCTTGTAGAACGTATCGGACATGGTCCCGACAATGCGCAACGCATCCGAAAGTGTGACGTTGGTAAGGTCCACTGGAATGCGCTTGGAGACGTAGTCCGGGTCGAAGATCACGTTAAGGCCAGCCATCTTTCCGATGGCCTGGTAGATTACCTTGACGTCCTCGACCGCGTGCAGGGTGAGCGGATCGTTTGAGACCGGCTTCAAATCAATAGGCCCAGCAACGGAGTTGAGCTCTTTGAGCATCTCCGATTGTCTTGTAGGGGCTTGATTGGCAACCGGGGGAGCAGGCGCTGCAGGCGGGCCTGACTCTGGATGTTGCAGGAGGTCGATCTCCTGCTCCGCAGTCTGGTTGCCCGGATCGATCTCGTGGGCGCGAAGAAACTCAGTGAGCGCGCCGGAAAGGTCTCCGCTCGCGTGCAGCACGCGGCCGCGATCGATGTGGCTGACTCCAGCCTGAAACCTCATCCGCTCAAAGTGAGCTTTGTAGGTAAGGTTCGCGGGACTCTTCAGCGTGGCTTGGCGGAAATCTTCATAGGCTGTGTCATAGTCTTGGCGAACCTCTGCATCCTGGCCGCGCTTGTCCCACTTTTTGCCCGACTGGGCGTGCGCCGGAACGGGATGAAAGACGACAAATCCGGCCAGCAAGAAGAGAAGCAGGTATGCCTGAAGTGCGAACGCCGATACTTTTTTAATGATTATTTTTTTGCCGCGACCCATGCTGCTTCCGTTTGCGTCCTTTACACCGTGAAGAGTGCGGCGTCTGCCGGAGCCCGCGCCTGCCCCCATGCTTTCCGAGTGAAGGACGCCGCCTGTGGGGGCTGTGCCTGACAGGCTGTAGCGCTCGGGTGAGTATACCATTCGGGGTGCGGTTGACCTCATATTTGTGACGGCTTTGAGAGTTAGACGCGGCAGAGGGCTATGGGTGAGGCTTGAATCCGCGGCATGTTAAAGTAAGAAGTCCCATGCCTCGCTCACTTTCCAATCCGACCGTCGCCCATCAGCCCAAGCCGGTGGTCAAGGCGAAGGACCGCGACCCGGTGGCATCTGGCCTGCGGGACGCCGCGTTTAATCGTTCGGCCAGCTTCAATTACTTCCTGTCCGACAAGTTCGAGGCTGGCGTCGCCCTGCGTGGCACCGAAGTAAAGTCGATCCGGGAAGGCAAAGCCAATCTGAAGGATGCGTATGGCCTGCTCAAAGACGGCGAATGCTTTCTGTTGAATGCGCACATCGGCCCCTTCTCGCACGGAAATGCAATGAACCACGACTCATTGCGCACACGCAAGTTGTTGCTGCACAAGGCTGAGGTTCGCAAGCTCGAAACGCTTACCAGGCAAAAGGGATTTACCCTGATCCCCGTCCGCCTCTACTTTCGCAACGGCCGCGTCAAGTGCGAGCTTGCTCTCGCCAAAGGCAAGCAGGACTGGGACAAGCGTGAGACGGAGCGACGCCGCGAAGCGGACAACGAAGCCAAGGCAGCCGTTGCCAGAAGTCAACGCCGCTAGTTCATCTCATCCAACTAAATTTTGCTTCCCTCGGAAGTGTTTGCCCTGGTTGCAGCGTTGCCTCGGCCCAATGGCGGAGAATCGGGTTACGATAGTCTCATGGATACGAAGCTTCTCTTTCAGGATGCGGCCGGATTTGCTACGCCCATACTCGCGGTGTTCGCCGTAGATATCGCCACGGCGACAGATGCAGATCCTTTGCCCGCCCTGCTGTCAACTTCGGACGCGGTAACGGACGCCGCGGCGAAGGTCATGGCATCGGGCGAGTTCAAGGCCACGCTGGGCGAAACTCTCCTGCTCCATGCCCCTAATGGCCTGAAGGCAGAGCGCCTGTTGCTCGTAGGGCTGGGGAAGGCAAAGTCGCTTTCGGTGCATGAAGTCCGCAGAGGCGCCGGAGTGGCAGTGCGTTCCGCCAAGCCTCGCGGCCTGCTCCACATCGCCATCGCGTTTCCCGAGGACTATGCCCTCTCCGACGAGCACCTCGACGAGCTTCCCTGTCCGCTGACATCGCGTGCCCTGGTCGAAGGCGCATTGCTTGCCGATTCCGACTACGACACCTACAAGAGCGATCGCAAAGACGTTGCCTTGCAGACACTTTCGATCGTGGCAAAAGAGACCGAGAAGACCACGCGCACAGAGATACAGGAGGGCTTCGACGAAGGCCTCATCGTGGCCAACGCGCAGAACTTTACCCGTTCGCTGGTCAATGAGCCGGGCAACGTGCTGACACCAACGGTGCTTGGCGAACGTGCCGCAGCCATGTGCGCGGAGATGGGGTTGAAGTGTGAAGTCTTCTCGACGGCAAAGCTTCACGAACTGAAGATGGGCGCCTTCTCGGCGGTAGCGCAGGGGTCAGCCGAACCTCCCGCGCTCATCGTTATCACGTATGAGCCCAAGCTCGAAAAAGGAAAATCTCCAGCCAAGGACGCGCCCGTCGTGGGCCTCGTCGGCAAGGGGATCACCTTCGATAGCGGCGGCATCTCCATCAAGCCTGCGGACGGCATGGAGAAGATGAAGTATGACATGGCCGGAGCTGCCGCAATGATCGGCGCGATGCGTGCCATTGCACAGTTGAAGCCGAAGGTGAAGGTGATCAGCGTTGTCTGCTCGGCCGAAAACATGCCCGGCGGAAAGGCGTTCAAGCCCGGCGATGTCGTCACGGCAATGTCCGGCAAGACCATCGAGATTATCAACACCGATGCCGAGGGCCGACTCGTGCTCGCAGATGGGCTGCACTATGCCAAGACGCTGGGCTGCACGCACCTCATCGACGCAGCGACTCTCACCGGAGCCTGTGTCGTTGCGCTGGGTATGGTGAATGCGGGACTCTTCTCGAACGACGACGAGACCTGCGAGAAATTCCAGGACGCGATGAAGATCTCAGGCGAAAAGTTCTGGCGGCTTCCCTGCACCGACGATTATCGCGAACTCATCAACAGCCAGATTGCGGACATCAGAAATACCGGCGGAACGCGCTGGGGTGGAGCCACTACGGCGGCGCTCTTTCTGAAGGAGTTCGTTGGCGACACGCCCTGGGTGCATCTCGATATCGCCGGATGTGCCTGGAACGACGACGCTAAACCCGCTCTTGCGAAGGGGCCTTCGGGCATCGCAGTGCGCTCCATCCTTGAGTGGGTACGAAGCTATTCGGCATAGCAAGCTGATCGCGTAACCGGTAAAAACTACTTTATCCGGTTACATTTTAGTCCCCGTAACCAGACAAAGCCATTTTACCGGTTACTTCCTGCCTTACATCCGTTCGGGTGCTTCGATGCCGAGATACCCGAGGGCTCTCGTCATCTCGCGCTGCGCTACGGCGGCGGTGGCCAGCAAAAGCGTTCTGCGTGAAGCGTCCGTCTCCTTCAGCACATGGTGGCGATGGTAGAAGTTGTTGAATTGTTGCGCCAACTGGAACGCATACTTGGCCAGATAGGCCGGCTCCGCCGTAGCGATGCACTGCTCGATCATCAATGTCAGCTTCGAGGCCAGCAGCCACGTCTCCCACAGGCTCGTTCCTTCTTCGCTGTCGAGGATGGAGCTAAGGTCGAGATCGGCGATGGCTGCAAACGATGCCTCTGCCGTCGTCTCCGCCTTGCGAAAGATGTTGGCGGCACGCACGATGGCGTACTGAACATACGGCCCGGTCTCGCCTTCGAAGCTCAGCGCATCTTTGAAGTCGAAGGCAATCACCGTATTGCGCGTGAACCGCAGCATGAAGTAGCGCAATGCACCTACGCCGATCTGCGTAGCAATCGTTCGGCGCGCTTCATCGCCAAGATCAGGATGGCGCGTATCGACCTCGGCCTGAGCAGCGGCGATCAGTTGGTCGAGAAGATCGTCGGCCTTGACGCCGAAACCTTTGCGTCCGCTGACTTCGATATACGCTTTGGCCTTGTCTTCTTCACTGATGGTGTAGCCGAGTTCGATGGCGCAGCGCGGAGTCAGCGCAACCATCTCGTAGCTGAAGTGGGTGTAACGCTCGGCAGCGTCGGTGAAGCCCATGCCGAGCAGAGCCTGAACGACGTTGTTCTGCGGATCGTTCTGCCGCGAATCGATGACGTTGTAGATGGCGTCCGCTTTGCCGAAGACGGGATGGCTGGGATCGCTCACGCCGTCGGTCGAGATCCAGCAGGTGTGTGTCGGATACTCATGGAACTTCACATAACCGAAGTCCTTGCCGGGCAGCAGGCCGAACTTCCAGAGGTGGTAAGCGATGTCTTTGCCGACATAGGTCACGGTGCCGTTCGAGCGCACGATCACCTTGGCATCTTCATCGGTGGTACCGGCCGCAACCTCAGAGCCAGCCCGGCGCATCACCATGCAGCCCTTGTTCTTGCCCTCGGTCTCTTCGTAGAGAACGCCTTTCGCGATCATCAGTTCGCGGGCCGCATCCCAGAAATGGAGGTGCAGGATCTCGCTCTCTCTCGGCAGAAAGTCATACTCGATACTGAGCCGCTCCATCGTCTCCAGATGACGATGAAGGACTGCCGTCGAGATGAGATCGGCAATCTCGGCAGTATCATTGCCTCCGGTCTCAAGTGCGTGCAGCGTGTCGAGGCGTAGTTGCTTGCGCGCAGC
Source organism: Granulicella sp. L56 (assembly GCF_009765835.1). Taxonomy (NCBI): domain Bacteria; kingdom Pseudomonadati; phylum Acidobacteriota; class Terriglobia; order Terriglobales; family Acidobacteriaceae; genus Granulicella; species Granulicella sp. L56. The sequence continues at coordinate 259,545 of NZ_LMUS01000001.1, forward strand.
TGCCTCTGCCGGATCGGCGGTGTACCACTGCGAGACGCGCGCATAGAGTTCCCAGCAGTAGAAATCGATGCGCTCTCCTCGTGCGCGCAGGTCGGCGAGTAATTCCCTCGTGCTCTCCAGCGTCTTTCCTTCGAGATGCACCAGGCCAACAACGACATCGGCAACCTGTACGCCGGTATTGTCGATGTAGTTTTGTACGCCGACCTCATAGCCGCGCTTGTAGCTGTCCGGGCGAAGCAGTCGCTGAAAGGTATCGCCCAAAATCGCATTGCGCAGATGCCCGATGTGGGCGGCCTTGTTGGGATTGATGCTGGTGTGCTCGACGAGGCGGAAGCCGGGGCCGCCGACATCGGCGTGCTTGTCCTTTGCGATCTCTCTGGCCACAGCCGCACGGTTCAATCGAAGGTTGAGGTAACCGGCGCCTGCTACTTCGACGCTGGCCACGCCTTCCAACTCAGGCAGAACAGCCGTCAACTCCGCGGCCAGCTCTGTCGCGATCACGCGAGGGGCCTTGCGCAAGCGCTTGGCCAGCTCGAAGGCGACGGGCAGGGCGAGTTCGCCCAAGGCAATGTTCGGCGGCTGCTCCACGACCAGCGTGGCAATCGTCGTGTCGTACTTTGCAAGCAGGATGGCCTGGAGACGGCTTAGCAGGGACTGTTGAATTGTGCGATACATGCTTCGGGTTCACCGCTGGAAAGATTTGATTTTGGACTGGCTTAAGTTTACGTGAATCCTGGGGGCAGCAGCGCGGCGAGCATCGGTCGGGCCTTCAGCCCTTGCATTGTCTGGCTTTTGGTTTCATAGGGCTGCGCCCCATGCTGGTATAGACCGCGCCTTCAGCGCTGAGTTCGTTCTCATCGCCCTTCACCAGCCATCCCTGATTTAAAGAGCAGCGACTTACTCGGGAAATCTGTAGATACCCCTTAGGGCAGCTCGGTTGGGAGATCTTCGATCTCATTCAGCAAGGGCTTGTGGTTGTGAATCTTGAAGCGATGGAGGAGGAAGATCAGCCCGCCCGCTCCGGTGATGGAGACGAGCATCCAGGCGTGGATGGCAAGGCCAAAGACGGCGGCCTGGGCCTGCGGAGCTCCGTGGCTGGTGAGTGCTGATTTCACGGCCCACTCAAACGTACCGATGGCGCCGGGCGAGCTGGGCAGCATGTAGGAGAGATTGGCGAAGGAGACTGCCTCCCACGGGCCGAGGACATCGGTACTGAGGCCGACGAGATGGATGGCGGAGAGGAAGATCATCCCTTCGCAGAACCAGATGATGCAGCTTTGCAGCAACAGCAAAAGATTGCCGCCAATTCCCTGCTGGCGGAGCGTATCGACCGCAAGGAGAAGCCAGTGTTCGAGCTTCTGGACGAGTTTGTTCGATGGAAGTTTTGCGAAGATGCGGCGCAGCGGCGCCTCAAGGTGCGCGGCTACGAGCATAAAGATGAGAAGGCCGACGACGGAGATGAGGACTGCGATGTCAGCACCGTGGCGAATCTTAGCCGGGAGATCGCGCCCCATGGTTGCAATGAAGATGAGGCCGACAACAAAGACATCGAGGAGCTTTTCAAGAATGACGGTGCTGAGGATGACCGACGGAGAGGCCCCAAGGTCAGGGGCATAGGTGAAGATGCGCATGACATCGCCGATACGCAGCGGAAGAATGTTATTGGCGGCGAGCGAAGTCATCAGGACGCGGGCGCAGACGGTGAAGCGCGCGCCAGTAAAGCGCATCATCTGTGTCCAGCGCACGCAACGAAGCGTGTAACCCACCAGCGTAAAGCCCAGCACCCCCAGAATCCAGGCAGGCTGCACCATGCGCACCGCGCGAATCTGCGAGAACGAAATTCCTTTGAAGGTGTACCAGAGAAAAAAGGCGCTGACGAGCAGGCCAGGGATAACTTTTATAAGATTGCGCCCACCGCGCTGCGTAGTCATGCGGTAACAAAGACCCGAGGGAAGGTAGCGGCAGAGGAGGCGAGTAATTTATGCATAAGCACCTTTATTGTACCGTCGCTTCGCGCCTGAATCTCTTAAAAGCCCGGAATCTGAGATGCGAACAACGAACGAAGCAACAATCTGTAACCACTCGTGTCCTAAAAGATAGTTCGAATTTTTACGAGCAGGATTTTATTTAGTCTGTAATTTCAGCGCCGCAAAGACGATGCATAGGAAATGGAGGTAGGCAGACTTGTCGACGACCGCGACAGTATCAATTCCTTCCTCACGCTCGCATCGCCTTATCCAACAATCTGAGTTGCATTTTGCCTGCATCCTCGTCACGGTGCTGACGGGGCTGGTGTTGATGGTGCATGGTTACCATCCCTATGCCGAAGACGGCGGCCTTTATATGGCGGGGATACAGCGCCTGCTCGATCCCGCGCTGTATCCCTATGGCACTGCCTTTGTGACGGAGCATCTGCGGTTTTCACTTTTCGCTCCAATGGTCGCGGCAATCGTCTCTCGGTCGCATCTGAGTCTGTCAGTCGTGCTTCTGTTGCTGCATCTCGCAACGGTCTGGCTGGCCTTATTCGCGGCGTATCTGCTGGCAGAGAGATGCTACGAATCGCGAAGAGCGCGTGTCGGAGCGGTCTCGCTGCTGGCCATGTGGATCACATTGCCTATCGCGGGAACATCGCTGATGTTGATGGACCCCTACGTGACCGCGAGGAGCATCTCTACGCCGTGCGTCCTGCTTGCATTGGTCGGCATACTCGATGCGTTTCCTCTCAGAAAAGGACTGCAAGCGGACCGATGGCGGGGATTGATGTTGTGCGGTGTCTCATTGGCCTGTGCGGCAACCATGCATCCGCTGATGGCTGCCTATGGATTTGGATGCGTGCTGGTGCTGGGCTGCATGTTGTCCCCAATGCGGTGGCTGCGCCTCTGGGGAACGGTTTCGCTGTGCCTGACTGCCGTTGGCGTAGCAGCAGCGATACAAGCGCTGGCTCCCTCTGAGAGCGCCATTTACATACGGGTAGAGATGACGCGCTACTACTGGTTTCTGGGAGCGTGGCACTGGTACGAGAAAGCTGGGCTTGCGGCTCCATTGGTGATTCTCGCGGTCGTTGGCTTTCGATCGCGCCGAGACAGCACTTCTGCAAGCGTCGCGCTGGCACGGATGGCGGTGATATGCGGTTCGGTGGCCACGATTGTTGCACTGCTGTTCGCGCGGCAGGAGTTGGCAACCCATCTGGTCGCACGATTGCAACCGCTGCGAATCATGCAGATTGTCTATATTGTCATGATTCTGGCCGTAGGTTCTGCGCTCGCGGAATGGGTTTTGCGGCGGCGTTTCGTGCTGTGGGCGGCGGCTCTCATCCTTATGTCCGGGATTATGTTTTCTTCCGAGCGGCTGACCTTCCCCAACTCCGCACATCTGGAGATGCCATGGACGGCGCCTGACAATCAGTGGGAGCAGGCGTTTGTATGGATCAGACAAAATACGCCGAAGACGGCGCTGTTTGCTCTCGACCCACATTACATAACGAGTGCGGGTGAAGATGCACAATGCTTTCGCGCCCTCGCCGAGCGAAGCGCATTGCCGGACTATTCGAAGGATGGAGGAGAGGTCTCCGTTACTCCGGAACTGGCATCCGCATGGGAGATCGGGGAGATAGCTCAATCACGAATCAATAGCGAATCAGACGCGCAGAGAATGGCCGCATTGAAGCCTGTCGGAGTGGATTGGATTGTGCTGGAGGAAGAGGCTAAGACTGGATTCGACTGTCCCTATGCAAATTCGACGGTAAAAGTCTGCCGTCTGCCCTAACGCAAGGTGCTATCAGCGTTCAGTCCAGCGAACATTACGGAAGCCGGCCGCAGCAGGTGCAGCAATCGTGCGAAGCCAGGTGGCTATGTTGATATAGTCCTCGGCAATCGGTGTATCGGGAGCATAGTCGACCACGGTCATGCCCTCGGCAAGCGCTTCGCTGACCGCAGGAGCGCGATGAATAACAAAGGGCAGCAGGCGGTCTCCTAGTTTTCTGCGCAGCACTTCTCGAACATCGAGATGCAATGGCAGTGAAGGATCGAACTGATTCAACACATAAAAAGGCTGCAGCGGACGTGCATTGCTATCGATAAGGCCGCTAAAAAACTTTTCGACAAAGCCCAGGCTGATGACTGAATTCATGTCCGGCGCGACGGGGATGAGCACGGTCAAATTCATGCGCGCCATCTGGCGAATCACCCAGTTTGAGGTCGCCGACAGGTCGAGCAGAATACGATGCATGCCCTGGCTGTTCGCGACAACTTCTTCGATGAAGAGTTCCTGGGCTCTTTCCTCTCTTCCCTTTTCCTCCATCTCGTGACTGACGAGGTATATCGGAGCGTCGGTGCTTCCACTGGGAGGAGAGAAGGTGCGGACCGTGTCCTGTTGAAGCTCATTGGTGCCAAAGTAGAACGGAAGAAGCCCATGCGATGTGGTGTCGGTGAGCAACACCTTTTCGCCCATGGCGGACAGAGAACGGCCCACCGTGGCCACCAGGCTCGTCTTGCCGACTCCGCCCGCGAGAGAGTAGACGGCAAGCACTGGCGTGCGTGTCTCCTTCTGTCGCGGCGATGCGGCCTCTGCCGGATCTTCGGTTTGCTCAAAGACACCCTTAAGGGCGAACCAGCGCGAGGCCACACGCTCGCGGGAGTGCTGCAGCGTTTCGGCGACGGAAGCCGGAGGAGAGTTGGACGCAGCGCCGAGCGGCCTGGCAGGAATCTGCAAGGTAGGCGGCGCATACAGCCACGCCGGGCCTGAGGAGTCGGCAGTTTCGACTGCGGACGAAGAGATCGGCAACGCCTCCGATGACGTGTCCGAAGATGTTATTTCGTGGCCGAGATCTTCTTCTGAATAAACGTCGTAGGGAGAGCCTAATCCAGAGATTGTCCCTGCCAACTCATCGTCAAGAACGGGCTGCGCGGACGATGAAGCCACATACCCGGGTTCGAGATAGATCTTACGAATATTTGTTGTATCTTCAGTACGGCGAAGAGGCGTTTGTGGAACAGCAGCCTGTCGGCGGCGCAGATCGAATTCCGCATCCCGAGCCGCCTGCCTTTGCGCAGGATCAGGAACCTCGGGCGTCTTCTGCCTGGCAATATTTTCCGCCGCTGCGGCTGTCTCTGCTTTGCGAACGCCTTTGCGACGCTCAACCCCATCGGCGCGCAACACGTTGTCGGTCTCGCGAGAGGGACGAGAGAGAGGAACGTCCGGTAGCGCAGCGTTTACGATCTTCGCAGCGGTGGGCAACGCCACGGACTCCTCCTCTTCTTGTCCGTTGGCGCGATGCCGAACCGGGTTTCGAGATTCGCGGTGCAAGGCGGAGAAGTCGCGGTGCTTGACTCCATGAAGATTTGCCCAGGAGTACAGCGCTGAGGAATCTTCAGGCGTCTTCGTCGCCGGCAGAGCTTCGTTAAAATCTTTGTCCCGAGAATCCATCATTGTTCGTTGTGTGCATTTCGGTAACGGCATATTGTCAGCGAACTCAATGGATTTCCGCACTTACCGTAATACCTGAGGCTACCGGGGACGCAACTTCACGTCAATGCATCGTTGGCGATGAGGAATGTTACTAAAGTTCTTCACCATGCACGTTCCATCCCGTCGAAGCGCTTGCCACCTGAACGAATGCATTCGAATGTGCTAACTTTGTTAAGTGGTTTGAGAGCGTAGCTCAGTTGGTAGAGCATCGCCCTTTTAAGGCGTTGGTCCTGGGTTCGAGCCCCAGCGCTCTCACCATAAAACTTTTACAATCAATAATTTGGCCGCAATGACCCGATGCGCAATATCGCATCCGCGTGTCATTCTATTGATAATAAATGGCTTGCGTTATCTATCCCGTCATTTTTTGGATTGGAACCCCTTCAAACCTTGTCTGCGATCACGACTACCGCGCTTGCTGCGGGAACGTGGATTTTGGCTGAATTTTCGTGCAGGCGGACAGATTCGACCTTAGTTAGGCGCCAAGTTCCGTCAGTGGAGACGGTTGAGCCAGCAAAGGTGACTCCCTGTCGGCTTTCAAGCGATGGCCCGGCGAGACGCATAGCGTTTGCTCGCGAGAGATGCTGCCTGGAGGTGAACTCTATTTCGGCGTCGCGAGAGGCATCTTTATTAATGATGGTCATCCCAATGCGATGCTGGTCGTGCGCGGTTGCATAGACGGTCAGGTTGATCGGGCCGGGATCGTAGTCGAGGGCAAGTCTCTCCCCCCTGGCGGCGTGCGCGAAGGCAAGCATTCCATAGTAGTCGGGAGCGGCTGAATAATTTCCCTTGCCATCGTCGTCAATTGGCGAATAGGAGCTGATGAAATCCAACTGGTTTACGCCCGTCTCTATATTGACTCCGCTGCCCCCGCCCCATGCCACGGTCAGCATGTAGTCCAACATCCAGAGCGCGGAGCCGAAGGTATTGCTGACACCGGGCTTGCCGCCGCCGGAGAAAGAATTTGTCTCGCAGATGCGGAATGGAAGATGCGCTTGCTCTGAAATATCGTTCAACGATTGAAGCAGCGAGATTAGCTTAGGATCGCGCTGCAGGAGCTGATCGAGAGTGCTGGCAGGATTGCCTGCGCCGCCGCGATAGTAATGGTGCGTCAGCAGCTTGAGATCTTTGCCTTCGTCTTTGGCGAAGCGCTGTACCCAGTCGTTCTCCAGTGCGGCATCGGGACCGGCGAGTGGAACTCCGGGCAACGCGGCACGGATGGCAGATTTGAAGCGCCGGTACTCTTCGAGATAGCTTTCGTAGCTGTAGCCATGCGGCCTGTGTCCCTCATGCTTGAAGAGGTCGGGCTCGTTGCCTATCTCAAAGGCGAGAAGTTTGTCTTTCGCTATTTTCACGACTGCTCTGGCTTCGTCAATCGCGTTCTGCTGCGTGCCGCCTCCGAGATTAAGCCCCCAGATGAGCTGCCAGCCAGTAGCGTCCAGAAAACTTCCCAACTGCCGGAGGCTGTCCTGGTTGATGACGGTTCCCTTGGGAGTCGAGAGCAGCTTGCCTTGTGGTTCAAAGGCAGAGTAGTCCGACGTGTTCCCTCCGATGCGAATCACGCCCCGCTTTCCGAGGCTGCGGACAAGCTGTACATAGGTGTGATTGGCCGAAGACAACAGGTTATCCGTCGCAACGGAAGAGATCTCGAAGCCGAGGCCGGTAAAACTCGCCGGGATCGCTCCCATGGTGCGAGTCGCATCGATCGCAATGCGAATGGGATGGGAAGGCAGGTCGCTCGCATTTCTGAAGGCGCCAAATGCCTTTGTCGCAAAGACCTGGCCACACGACAGCGCCGTTCCTGAGAGAAATGCTCTACGGCTCGTATCTATTTTTCTGATCATTTTCTCCCAATCCAAACTATTTTGCGGAGCGCCATGGGCAGCCCGTTGTCTTTTGCCCATGACACGGTATACCAAACTCGTAGCAGAGTTGCTTCGCCGCCACTTCTGCAGATCATTTTCAATCACGATTAGTTCGCTGTCTGTATCTTTTCAATCGGCGTTCCGTGAGCGCAGCTTGCAATTCACGGCTGAGACTCTTAAGCTTTTCAACCGGGTGGCATTCAGGCATCGGACTGTTCCCCAAATATCGATTTCTTTGATTTGAAACCTTTAGCTGCACCCTGCCGTAATTTGCCCAGTGACTCGATATGTTTCACCAGGAGGAGAGCGATTACAACTTTACGACGGCGAGATTTTGTCAAAGCTTTGGTAGCGGTATCGGCAACAGCCAAGACGGCGTTGGGACAACAGGCGGCAGCTCCCGTAGCTCCTTCCATACAGCCCGCGGTGCCGAAAGCCCCCGGCCCTGTGCCGTGGATGCGCGGACTGATGGAGGTAAAGCCTCTCCCGATAACGCCTCTTGTTCCCGATGCGGTGGCGCAGACGAATGCCAACTTCTTTAGTCAGCAGCAATTGTCGACGCTGCGTCGATTGAGCGAAATCCTGTTGCCTCCGCTCAAAGGCTATCCCGGAGCCGCTGACGCAGGCGCACCGGAGTTCCTCGATTTCCTGATTGGCGTTTCTCCGGCGGACCGTCAGCAGATGTATCAATCCGGTTTGGATCGGCTGGACGCCGAGGCGAAGCAGCACTTCGGCGTGCCGTTTACCGAAGTGAAAAAGTCCCAGGCAGACCAACTGCTTCAGCCCTGGATGAAGACGTGGATGAACGACCATCCTCCAACCGAGCCATACGCTCATTTCATCAATGTGGCCCATAGCGACATCCGCACGGCAACCATTAACTCGCAGGCCTGGAGCAAAGCGGCGAACGCGACCGGTCAACGAAACGAAGGCATGGGGCTTTATTGGCATCCGATCGATCCCGACATCCACAGAAAAGGTTCTGGAGCGACGAGCGATCCTGTTGCCAACAAAGAACATTGCTAGTGCAGGTTGAAAGCTGGTGGTTCGGCTTGCACGCTTTTCGTGAGTTGCCTGCATGGGCGACTTGCGCAACTGGATATTCGCAACACGCTCTATGGGGAAACTGAGAGATCATGGCTGAAGAAATAGTTGACGTACTCATCATTGGATCGGGCCACTCCGGCGGAATGGCCGCAAAAATTCTGACAGAAAAGGGCATTTCGTGCCTGATGCTTAACGCGGGGCCGGTGGCCGATGCCCATAAGGATACGGAGCCGAAGCCTGCCTACGCTTTGCCTTATCGCGGATTCAGCCAGCCGGGCCGGCTGCAGCATGTCTTTCAATCGAACGAGTTCAATGCGAACACCTGGGTAGACGAGCAGGAGGTTCCCTACACCTATGATGCACAGCATCCTTATAACTGGGTGCGCGTGCGGTTGTTCGGGGGACGCTCGCTTTTCTGGTCGCGGCAATCGTTCCGGCTCAGCGACTATGAGTTCAAGGGAAAATCACATGACGGCTATGGCGATGACTGGCCGATCAGCCTGGCCGATGTAGCTCCCTATTACTCGCGGGTCGAGACTATCTTTCGCGTGCAGGGCCGCGCCTACGGCATACCGCAATATCCGGATGGAAATTTCGTTCCCGATAATTCGCCCTGGACTGGCTGCATGCAACGGTTTGTCAATGCGGGAAAGCAGAAGGGTGTTCAAGTCTGCAAGGCGCGCAGCTCCCTGGGAGTGGACGGGCTGGCTAGTTCCGTCAACCTGCTGCTGCCCGATGCATTTGCTACCGGCAAGCTGCGAGCGATACCGAATGTCGTGGTTCGCGAGCTGCGCGTGGACAAGAATACCGGCCTCATTAACGAAGTTCACTTTGTCGATCGCCTTTCGCGGCGGGAGATGTCGGTCAAGGCGAGGGTCGTCGTATTGGCAGCGGGAACGCTGGAGAGCACACGCTTGCTCCTGAACTCGAAGCTCGCAAATTCCAGCGGGGTGATGGGCCACTATCTAATCGATCAGATCTATGGAGCTGGCATCACCTGTTCGGTACCCGAGGCACGCGACGGTAAATCGACGCGAGAGCTTATGGGCGGCAGCGCCCTGATCCCTCGCTTCCGCAACATCAATACCAAGGAAAAGAGCTTTATCCGCGGCTATGCCTTGAATGTCTATAGCAGCATGGGGGCCATGGATCCGCGAAACTTTGCCGCCTATGGGGAAGACCTGCAAAAGAAGCTTGATAGCTATAGCGGCAGCGGATTCGGCGCCGGAATTATGGGAGAGGTGCTGGCACGCCATGAAAACCATGTGAGCATCGACAAGAATGTCGTCGATGCATGGGACATTCCGGCCCTCCATATCGAGACGAAGTACGGGGACAACGAGTTCAACATGGCACGCGATGCAGTCGATACCAGCATTGCCTTGGCCGAGGCCGCTGGCTTCGAAGTCCTCTCCAAAAACTACGATCCCAATCCTCCCGGCTACAGCATCCACGAATTAGGCACCTGCCGCATGGGCGATGACCCGAAGACCAGCGTGCTGAATAAATGGAGCCAGAGCCACGATATTAAAAATCTTGTCGTTGTCGATGGCGCCAGTTTTGTCAGCTCAGGATGGCAGAATCCAACCATGACGATTGTGGCGCTTGCGATGCGAGCTTCCGAGCATTTGGCCGAACAGATGCGTCAGGGAAATGTTTAATATCGCCCTTTCCTTTAACAACCGTATTGAGATTTACAGAAAGAGGTCATCACTTGAAGCACTCACGAAGAGAGTTCATCAAAACCAGCTCGGCTGCACTGATCGGCGGTTCTGCACTGCTTCACGGCAGCGAGCTCTATGCGCAGACCCTGCGGTTGCCCCTTGGGCTTCAGCTTTACTCCGTACGAGAGCAACTGCCAACAGATTATGCCGGCACGCTGAAGCAGATTGCAGCGCTGGGCTATCGCGAGGTCGAAGCGGCTGGCTACTTCAACCACAGCGTTGCTGAAGTTAAACAGGCGCTGCACGATTCAGGGTTGAATCTGGTGAGTTCGCATCATCCCTCGGGCGACCTGCACAAGCAGTTCGACGAAATTCTCGCATTCAACAAGGAGTTGGGCGTCAAGTACATTATCTGCTCTTCCCCTACGCCAAAAGATCCGTCACGCAGCAAGGGCAACGAACTCACTTTGGATGACTGGCGCTGGAATGCGGATGAGTTCAATAAGTTCGGAGAAAAGGTAACCGCCGCTGGCCTCAAGTTCGGCTATCACAACCACATCGCGGAGTTTCATAAGATCGATGGAGTTGTCCCCTTCGATGTTCTGGTAAGCAGGACTGACCCATCCAAAGTTACGATGGAGATGGACTGCGGATGGGTCATCGTCGGTGGCGGCGATCCCATTGCATGCCTTCGCAAATATCCCACACGCATCTCCATGCTGCATGTGAAGGACTTCAAGAAGTCTGCGGTCCCCTTCTCCAATACAAACCGGCCGGTGATTGCAGAATTGGGCCAGGGCAGTATCGATTACCGCCCTATCCTGCAGGCAGCCGCTAAGACCGGGCACGTAAAACATTGCTTCGTAGAGCAAGAGGGATTTGACATGCCCCCCATGGAATCCCTGAAGGTCGATGCAAACTATATGCGCAAGCTGGGGCTAAGTTAGGCAGACTGGCCGCAGGGCGCGAGAACAAGATTCCCGGCTATTCCAGTGAGAACCTCTCGCGCCCGCCTCCAGAAGTAGGAGTTCCCTAGCGATAAGGTGCTCTTCCCAGAAATTATTTCAGCAACATCTTTCAAAATTTAAATCATCGGTTGATATTAATTTCAAACTTTTGATTGACATTTGTCTTTCACAAAGATAAATTGGCTCGACTGGAATCGTTTCCAGTTCTTTAGCGCTGAAATTCGAAATCGCAAACAGATCTCAGTTTTTTTCACCTTTTTTGGAGGCAGCACAATGCACCAACTCACCGTTATCCGGCACTCGAGCGGTAACTCCTTCTTGAGCAAACCTTTACGGCTTGCCCTCTCCGGAATCTTCTTTACCTTTTGTCTCTTGCTTGCGGCGACGCAGCCAGGGCTCGGACAGGCATCGAGCGGCGTAACCGGTACCGTAACCGACAGCAGCGGTGCAATTATCCCGGGCGCTGCGGTCACCGTGACCAACATCGGCACAGGCCAGACTGCAAAGACCACCACCGGTTCGTCTGGAACTTACTCGACCAGGGGCCTGCTTCCCGGTCGCTACACGATTACCGTGACCGCCACCGGCTTCAGCAAGGAAATCAAAAACAACGTCAACGTTGAGGTCAGCACCGAAGCAACGATCGATGTGACGCTTAATGCGGGCAGCTCCGATACGGTCATCGAGGTGACCTCGCCGCTCATCGCGTTGAACACGACACAGCCTGAACTTGGAACCACGATTGAACCTGAGGTCGTGCAGGCCCTTCCCTTTGAGGTCAGTTCTGGCCGCGGACGGCAGATTGACAGCGTCGCCTTTCTCGCACCTGGTGTCCAGGGCAGCACCTTCTCGAAACGCATCAACGGTGGCGTGGACTTCCAGAGCGAGATCGTCTTCAACGGCATTCCCGCCCCCCAGCCGGAGACCGAAGGCTATCAGACCGGCTTCAATCCTCCGTTCGACATGGTGAACCAGGCTCGCGTTGAGCGTTCCACCTTCTCCGCACAGTATGGCCTGGCCCAGGGCGCGATGACCTATCAGATGGCTTCTGGAACGAACGCCTTCCATGGCAACGCCTTCTACATCAACCGTAACGAGTTCTTCGACGCCAAGGGTTACTTCAATAACACCACTCCCATCAGCCGCGAGAACAACTACGGCTTCACGATTGCAGGCCCGGTCGTCATTCCTCATCTCTACAACGGCAAAGACCGCACCTTCTTCCACTTCTCGCTTGATTTCGGAAAAACGGCGGTATCCAACAACAGCATTGGAAGCGTCCCAACAGCTTTGGAGAAGACAGGCGACTTCTCGGACTTCGTTGACGGCACCGGCGCAGTAATTCCAATCTATGATCCGCTTACCCATGCTCCTTTTCCCAACAACAAAATTCCTCAAGTGCGCTTCAGCTCTCTCTCTACCGCTATCTTGCCATCCATTCCCGATCCGGATCGGCCTGGCCTCTCCAGCAACAAGACGGCTACTCCCAACGCGTTTCCCGATGTAGCGCACGTTTGGGGATTCGTCATCGACCACAACCTGACGCCAACTCAGTCACTTCACTATGCTCAGTGGCGTAACTCGTACGACAGTACCGGCTTCGACAATGACCCCATTGTTCCGGTGACAAACGAACTACAGAGCGCCAAAAATAACCCTGCGCTTGGCACTGTCTTCCTGCTCAATTACACCAACGCTGTTACGCCTCACCTTGTAGCTACAGCAGGCATTGGCTGGATCGGCGAAATCGGCAACCAGTTCAACGTGAAGCGTGGCGTTGCCTTCTCCGGTGTCACGGCCAGTCCCATCAGCGATGTATTTCCTAACATCACTTTCGATGGCCAATATCAGCCAACAAACTATGGAACCTCAAGTGGCTGGGTTCAGTCGATCAACCGCAAGTTGGGCATTGCGGTTGTGAACAACTGGCTCTGGTCCAAGGGCCGTAATACCTTCAACATCGGTGGAGAGTTCCGCCGCACCTACCAGGACGACAATGAGTGCCAGGCCTGCGCGGCGCAGATCAACTTCAGCCACAATACAACCGCAGCACCGGCTGGAACCACCGCATTCGCCACTACCGGAAGCTCGTTTGCCAGCTTCCTTCTGGGTCAGGTCGACAGCACTCAGCGCATCTTCGCCAACGAGTTGAAGCTGCGCAATCTGTCTCTCTCGCCTTACATCCAGGACGACATCAAGGTCACGCCGAAGTTGACGGTCAACGTCGGACTCCGCTGGGACATCATGCGGCCGTTCACTGAAAACAAGAACCAGATCGTCTATCTCGATCCGACCAAGCAGAACCCAGCAGCCGGAAACCTGCTTGGCGAAGCAACGCAGTTTGGCTCCTGCACCGGTTGCTCCGGTGTCACCCATGCTGATATCCACTACAAGCACTTTGGTCCGCGCCTGGGCTTCGCTTACATGATCAACGACAAGACGGTCATCCAAGGCGGTTACAGTCTGGCGTTCCTGGATGGTGGTGCTTATGAGTACGGTACCAGCAAGGTCGCCGTCAGCTATGGCAACCTGCTGCAAGGCTCTTACAACCGCAACAGCACCGGCACCAACACACCCGGCTATGGCGAGTGGGATGGTAATCCCATCCCGGCACCAGCTAACGGCGTGCTGAATCCGGCGCTTGGAATTGGAACCACGATTCGCGCCTTTGATCCAAAGAAGGACGGTCTGGCGCCATACATCCAACAGTGGAACATCAACGTTCAGCACCAGTTGCCGTGGAACACGTTCTTGAATGTGGCCTATATTGGAAACCGTGCTATCCATCTGAACGGTCAACTTAATCCCATCAGCCAACCTAATCCGTCTATCCTCGCTCTGGGGGGACCGCTTCTGACCGCAAACATCAACGATCCTATTGCTGTAGCGGCAGGTATCCAGGCTCCTTATGCAAACTACGCCAGCGATCTTGGCGGATCAGCTACGGTTGCTCATACTCTCTCGCCCTTCCCTCAGTACTCGAATGTTTATAACAACTACGATCTGAGCGGAGCGGCGAACTACAGCGGGATGCAGGCCAGTCTTGAAAAACGCTTCTCGAATGGTCTCGCGTTCCTTACCTCCTATACGCTGGCGAAGTTGATGGCGAATGTCGATAGCGGCTTTACAACCTTCGCTGCCCTGCCGGAGAACAAGTTCAACCAGAAGGCAGAGTGGACGGTTGACCAGAGCGATATTCGTAACAATGCCAAAATTACCGGAACCTATGAGTTACCCATCGGGCCCGGTAAATCGTTTGTCAATAACAAGGGAGTTACCGGGCGGCTTCTCGGTGGCCTCCAGGTCGGCTTCATTCTGTCTTATCAAAGCGGAACACCTTTCGGTGTATCTGAGAACGACAACCCTCTCGGATGCTCTGGTTGCTTCAATCGTCCTAACGAAGTGAAGAGCGTAGCGCGTAAGACCAATGGCTATAGCAATCTGACTTTTGCCAATGGTCAGAGCGTACAGAAAACATTCTCAACCGGCTCGTTTGTCAGCACCAGTCAGAGTTACACCCTGGGAGATGCTGTTCGCAACTATAGCGAACTGAGAAACCCCGGCAACTACGACGAGGACATCAATGCGCGGAAGAAGTTTGCAATTGGAGACAAGGTTACCTTCATTCTCCAGATGGACTACTTCAACGTCTTGAACCGAACCTACTTCGAGAATCCAAACTCTAACATCGACAACACATCGAACTATGGATTGGTCCCATCCGGTCAGCAGAACAATGCGCGGCAAGGACAACTTAGCGGAAGAATTACCTTCTAAGAATCCTGTTCCCTGCCTCAACCCACCGGACCGCGAGATCATCGCGGTCCGGTTTCTTTTGCCTTCGAACCCACTTATACTGAAGCCTCTATGAAATCCACCGCTGCGCTCCTCTTATTTTGTAGTCTCGCTATCGGCGGAACCGCTCTCCTAAGAGCGCAGCAAACCGTGTCGCCCGAGGTGCAGGCCCTCTATCAACATGCGCGAACGGCACAGGCTGCTGACGATAATGCCGGCGCTGTCGCGGATTATCTGAAGATCCTCCGCCTCGATCCAAAACTAGGCGCGGCGTACAACAATCTAGGGCGGCTCTACTACAACATGGGACGCTACACCGATGCAATTCCTGTTCTCGTGCACGGGCTACGAGTAGATCCTTCCATGCATCCTGCTGAAATTATTCTTGGAGCAAGTTACTATCAAACGGGCTCGTTCGATAAAGCCATACTGTCCCTTGAAGCCGCACTCAACGCTATGCCCGACGATCGTTTTGCTGGAATTACCCTGGTCCACGCCTTGGTAGCGCAGAACAATCTCGATGAGGCTGTCCAACAGCTTCGGCACCTTATCGGCAACGACCCCAAAGATCAGGAGGCCTGGTACCTGCTTGGCAAGTTGCAGTTACAACTCTCTCAGCAGGCCTTCGAGCGCGTCCATGCCATTGACCCTGATTCGCCTCTAGCGCACGAGCTCTCCGGCGAGATCATGGAGAGCATGAAGAACACCCCCGGTGCTATCGCCGAATATAAGAAGGCCCTCGAAGTTGCACCCACCGATGCAGGAGCGATGGAACATCTCGCGAATGCGTATTGGAGCGGAGGCGAGTGGACAGAAGCACGAGATAGCTTCGCGGCAATTCTTCAGCATGACCCGAATAACTGCCTTGCTCATTGGAAGCTGGCAAACTCTCTCGACGAATTGAACACCTCACCCGCCGATGCATTGAAGCAGGTAGATGCTGCTCTTGCGACGTGCCCTTCCCTCGCCCAGGCGCGTGTTGAGAGAGCGAAGATATTGTTGCGGCTAGGCAGGCCCGCTGATTCGCTGCCTGAGTTACTCACTGCTGAAAAAAGCGTCCCTGACGAACCCTCTATTCAGATCCTCTTGGCGAAAGCCTATAAGGCGCTCGGCGATTCCGCTCATGCCGCTGAAGCCGATGCAAAATTCAAGCAGTTGTTGCAGGCGGAGCACTCCAATGAAGAAAATCATGCCGCCGATGTCATTCGAGCCAACCAGTAAGACGCTGCGGCGCTCGTTGTCGGCCACGCCTGTCACATCGTAGTCGAGTGGCAGCCACAGGATTCTCGAATAATAAGCTGCGTTGAAAAACGTATTGGATCGCCAACCACCGTCGAAACGGCTTCTGCACTGTCATCCCGCATCCTGCGGAAGAGAAGTTCGGCAGCAGTGCGGCCCAGGTCGTCTATGGTCTGCTGCACGACGCTCATAGGCGGAGTAAGGCTATCGGCGAGATCGAAATCGTCGAAGCAAAGCATTGCTACCTGGCTGGGAATCGCGAGATGCAATGCACGGATTGCCTCCCAGGTGAATCGAGCTGCGAGGTTATTTGCCGCAAAGACCGCAATTCTCTCGCCTGCTGAACCGAGATGTTTCTTCAGACAGGTCTTTGCATCCTCCGCGCTTTCTACCTTATGGAGAAGTGGTTGAAGCCCAGCCTCGTTCATCGCCTGGGTATATCCATGCAGTCGCTCCCGAATGGGATATAGCTCCGGCTTAATATGAATACAAAGGACCTTGTCATAACCATGGGACAGCAGATGGGCTGTCCCAGCCTTTGCACCCTCAAGGTTTTCACTGATCACTGACGGAATGTTTGCTTCCTGAAGAGGGCGATCCAGGCCGACCACCGGGACCGTTATCGCCCTTAGCTCCTTATACAATTTCGTATTTTGGGACTGTGCCGACGACAGGATCAACCCGTCAATCCGGTGAAGAAGGAGTTGCTGCAGGTTCTCAAACTCAATGAGCGGATTATCGTGCGAGGCCATCACAATGAGAAGAGAGCCATACTTTCGCGCAACAATCTCAACCGCTTCGGCGCATTGGGAGAAAAACATGTCCGAGATGCTGGGAACGATCATTCCTATCATGCCGGAGGTGGCGCCTTTAAGGCTTCGAGCTATTCGATTGGGGCTGTAACTCAGATCGCTGATCGCTTGCTTGACGCGCCGGCTCGTCTCTTCGCTGACATGGATGTGACCATTTAGAACTCTTGAAACGGTTGCATTGCCTACCCCGGCCAAGCGGGCAACATCACTTAGCTTCGGGGTAGGGCGAAATACCTTTTTCATTGTTATGGTTCCCTACAACTTCCTACGCATTCAGGATAGTTCAGGTTCCATTAATTATGAGCACAAACTAAGAAGTAACTTCCTCAATATCTTTCTATTTGTAATGACGCGATAGATCAAACGTAACCAGAAAAGCTCTCGCGATTCCCATAATGGAAATTTTCTGACTTAGCGGCAGCTATAGTCGACAGTAATCATTCCATGCCAAACCACGCCGGCCGTAATGTCGAAGCCTTTCGCGCTCTCATCTCCGCTTCCAATACCAAAGAAAGCCGAGCCACCATTCTGCGTAGCGGTACAGATAGTCCCGGCAGCCAACGGAATCTTCACGCTTGCAACGATTCCCGCAGGCGCGGGTGTCGCTGCGGCAAGCGTAATCCGTCCGCGATTGGAGGTACAGAGATATCCCCTGGCACATGCCGCACTGATTCCACGATTGCCAGATTCAGACATGACAGTAGCAGGCACTGATGAAGCGGAAGGATCATCCTTATCGAGTGGCTTGCCTGCAAGCAAAGAATTTGAATTAGCCGCTCCGTGTACGTCTCCCGAAGTATGAGAATTGATGATGACCTGGCCATGCGAGTTCGTGATTGTTAGCACCTGGCCCGGCGATTTAGGGTCCTGTAGATCAATCTGCGTCGTCGTCAGCGGACCATCCAGGCGTCCCGCAAACAGGTTGGCAGACATCTTCGGCACAGTAAAGTTTCCGTCCGCAGGATCGTATTGCATCGCACCATTCTGTAACTGGAACAATCGGTAAGGGGCCTTATGGTCGCATCCTCTTGAGTCACATCCAATTGAAATCAACGTCCCGTTATTCATCGGAGCCGTCCTCAGATCTACGAGTTCGCGATAAGGCCCTAGATAGGTATTCCATCGGATAGGCTCCAATGTTCCTCCGCAACCCTCGTAAAGCGAGCATGGGTTCATATTTTTCCATGTCGAGGGAAAGTAATTTTCGCTCACGCCCGAACCACGAAATCCCCAGATGTCCCCGGACGAATTGGAGCCATTGGTGAGCGTATTTTGAGCCAGTTGCGTCATCCTCCCGTACATGGCGAAAGAAGGATTATGAGGGTTCTCAATCACATCTCCGGCGGCCCATTCCACCGAGTTGGGCTCGAGCGGAACGCCTCCTGCCGTTTGCGGTGCAAGAACTTCCGCTCCCGGATAAAGATGAAAGCTGTAGAAAGCAGGCGGAAGATCAATGGTGGCAGACTGGCTCGTTGCATCGGGGCCTGCCTGTGACCACTTCAGCGTGTGGTTGAGGTCGTCGTCGTAGCTTGGCTGATGAACAGTTCCATTGAAAGACGGATCGCTTGCATCCGCGATCACCACATCGGCAGCATGGTTGAAAATATAAGGCTGGTTCGCATAGCCAAAGCTTGCCGTCACAATGCCGTTCGATCTCGACAAGTTCTTGAGGATCACGGGAGCTCGATACACGTTCAGCCGAGATGTCTTCGTAACGCCCCTGATGTTCCATATATAGGCCAGATGGCTCGAATCCGTAGCTCCCACCACCTCATAGCTGGTACGAAACCCATCTCGCGCCAGGTTGCGGTCAAGGCTCAGATATTGGCCGCACATTCCTCCCTGCCACAGTGAGGTAGGATCGTTTGGGTCTTTCCCATTAGGATTTTTGTGGATGATCGTGACGTCCTGCAGACCCTTCCCTGCCGCGCCTACCTTTGTAACCAATACCTGTTCCGGATACCATCCGCCTGCCAGACAGGCTTTGCCTGTCACAAAAGAGCCGCGAAGCAGCCGCACGTTCGTTAGCGTAATCGTCTCAAGCGTATCTGCCGACTTGATGATTGGTATCACTGTGTCCACGATCCCGATCCCCGTTGAAGGAGGAAGCTTAACGGAGATAGGCATGATGTGGACCGATGTTCCCTCAACCAACGTCTCCGGCCCTGTCACAATACCGGAGATCGTTCCCTTGGACAGATCCAGCATGTAGGCGCCGTCCGTGGTCGTCGGCTGCGATTGCGGGCCGTCGACAGAGCTCACAGGCAGCAGCGTTGTTCCAGGCGTAGCTCCCGCCGCGACTTTTCCATGAAACCATCGGTCGGTCTCGCCGCCCTCGCGGGTATCCAGCGTAAAGCCCTCGTCGGACTGCGCTGTCACGCCTCCATCGGTGTAGGCGTAAATATACTGCGCAGCAAAATCGCCGGTCGCGTGTTTCACCGAATTGGAAACAGACATTTGGCCGATGCCGCGCGTATTGAAGGTCCCTTCTTCTACCGTTCCATGCTGCACAGACCAGCCGCCTGAATTGCCCCAGCTATACCCCGGCGAATTGAAATTATAAAAGTTGTAATGCCCAACCATGTCAAGAGGAGTAAACGTATCGAAGGTAAACCTCTGGATCGTAGATGCGGCATGGTGCAGATAATCGGTCACCGTATCGTGAAAGACCTCGTTCTTTGGCGGGGTTGCCCGAGCCGCGTCGGGGGCCTGTGCCATCGCACTGTAGCTCAGCATCGCGCCAGCCAATACACATATACATTTCACCAGTTTCATGAATAGGCTCCTCAACAGCCATTTTATTGGTCTACCGTTAGGATGCTGGTTCCGTATCGCTCCTCAAATTTTTCTGAGACTCTCGCTTCGTCGCAAGATCAGCCTTATAATCAGCCCCAGTGAGCCGCAAAGCCCAAACAGTCCGCCACCCGGCGAATCAGACTCTGCTCATCGATGCAGACGACACGCTGTGGGAGAACAACGTCTACTTCGAGCGGGCGATCGCCTCATTCATCTCTTATCTCGACCATCGAATCTATAGCGCCGAACAAGTCCGCGAGCGGCTCAACTGCGTCGAGCGAGCCACCATCGCCTCTCGTGGCTATGGAGTAACCAGCTTTCGTCAGTCTCTCGTCACCTGCTTCGAGCAACTTACCGATCGCCCGATTACGCCAGATAAACACACCCGCATCGTCAGCTTCGCTCAATCCATCGCCGATCAGGAGATCGAGCTTCTTCCCCACGTAACCGAGACCCTTGCCGAGCTTGCCACGCGCCACCGTCTCATCCTCGTCACCAAGGGCGACCACGCCGAGCAGACCGACAAGCTTCACCGCTCCGGCCTCGCTCCGCACTTCAGCGCCGTCGAGGTGCTGCCTGAAAAGCATCGCGCGGCTTACCGCAGCCTCTCCGCGCATCACGGCTGCGAGGGTTGCACCACATGGATGATCGGCAACAGCCCCAAGTCCGACATCAATCCCGCCTTTGCCGCTGGGCTCAATGCCATCTTCATTCCGCATGACTTCACCTGGGCGCTCGAGCGCGAGAATATCGACCATCCGCCTGCTGACCGTCAGCTTCTCGAACTCGCCCATTTCGCAGACCTGACTCGCCATTTCTAGCTCAATTCCCTTTTCCTGACATCAAACTGTAAGATTTTCCAGCCTCATCCGTCAGCTACAGTGTCGGACATAACAGTCCGGCTAAAGGAGAATGGAAATGAACACATCGATATGCCCTTGTGGAACGGATTGCCCCTGCGGATCTGGCTGCGCGTGCCCATCATCTAACTAATCAACTCAACCATGATGGTGCGGCGTGCGGAGCAATTCTCACGCCGCACCAGAAGGATCAGTTCGATCATGCAAACTGAAGCAATCGCCGGGCTCATCGACCAGAGAAAGCAATTTCTCCACTTCGTCGAAAACCGTGTCAGCTCGCACGCTATCGCCGAAGACATCATCCAGGCTGCGTACATCCGTGCCATGGAAAAATCCTCCACGCTTCACAAAGACGAGTCCGCCGTCGCGTGGTTTTACCGCATTCTGCGCAATGCCGTGATCGACCACTACCGCCATCGCGCCGCCGAAGACCGCGCATTGGAGCAGTGGGCCAAAGACCTCATCACGGAGACTCAACCCGACGCAATAACCCAGCAAATCGTCTGTCAATGCATCGACAATGTTCTCTCAACCCTCAAGCCCGCTTACAGCGAAATCATTCGCGAGGTCGATCTCGCGGAAAACTCCATCGACTCGTTCGCCAGGAAGTCGGGAATCACTCCCGCGAATGCGTCTGTCCGCGCCCATCGCGCCCGTCAGGCGCTCAAAAAGCAGCTCATACAGACTTGCCGCACCTGCGCCAAGCACGGCTGCATCGACTGCACCTGCCCCTGAATCTGCTCCTCCCC
Source organism: Granulicella sp. L56 (assembly GCF_009765835.1). Lineage (NCBI taxonomy): Bacteria > Pseudomonadati > Acidobacteriota > Terriglobia > Terriglobales > Acidobacteriaceae > Granulicella > Granulicella sp. L56. The sequence goes on from NZ_LMUS01000001.1 coordinate 280,806, forward strand.
CTCCGTTTCACCCGCAAAATCCCACACATTTGCCTCTTAACAATATCCGCGGGAAACTCCCTGTAACATTGAACGAGAAGTGAGAGGTGTATGAACGAAGGTCGTTGGGTTTTATTGATTGCGAGTGAAGTAGGTGGCACCGATTCCGTCTCCGACCGGGCGATGGAACGTTTAGTCGATGCCATCAAGCGAGAAGGCTACGAGGTCGTCCGAACCTCGACCCCGGAGGATGGTCTGTCCCTCGTCACCTCGGACCCGTCGCACAGCGCGATCCTGCTCGACTGGGACCTCGAAGGCGACAACCAGTTCGACGAGCGCGCTGCGTTGAAGATCCTCCGCGCCGTCCGCCATCGCAATAAGAAGATACCCATCTTCCTCATCGCCGACCGCACCCTCGTCAGCGAGTTGCCCCTCGAAGTCGTCAAACAGGTGCACGAGTACATTCACCTCTTCGGCGATACCCCGGCTTTCATCGCCAACCGCGTTGACTTCGCCGTCGAGCGTTACCACGAGCAGCTTCTACCTCCCTACTTCCGCGAGCTGAAGAAGTACAACGATCAAGGAGCCTACTCCTGGGACGCGCCCGGCCACATGGGCGGCGTAGCCTTCCTCAAGCATCCCGTAGGCATGGAGTTCCAGCGCTTCTTTGGCGAGAACATCATGCGCTCCGACCTCGGCATCTCCACCTCGCAGCTCGGTTCGTGGCTCGATCACATCGGGCCTCCGGGCGAATCCGAGCGCAACGCCGCACGAATCTTCGGTGCCGACTGGACCTTCTACGTCCTCGGCGGATCGTCGACCTCAAACCAGATTGTGGGTCATGGAGTGATCGCGCAGGACGACATCGTCCTTGCCGACGCCAACTGTCACAAGTCCATTTGCCACTCCCTTACCGTTACCGGCGCGCGCCCCGTCTATATGAAGCCCACGCGCAACGGCTACGGCATGATTGGCCTTGTTCCCATTAAGCGCTTCAGCCCGGAGTTCATCCGCGGCCTGATCGACAAGAGCCCTCTTTGTAGCGGCGTGCCCAATCAGAACCCCACCTACGCCGTCGTTACCAACTCCACCTACGACGGCCTCTGTTACGACGTCAACAAAGTCGTCACCGAGCTCTCCAAGTCCGTCCCCCGCGTCCACTTCGACGAAGCCTGGTACGCCTACGCTAAATTCCACGAGATCTATCGCGGCCGTTTCGCCATGGGCGTTCCCGACGACATGCCCGACCGCCCCACCCTCTTCTCCGTGCAATCGACCCACAAGATGCTCGCGGCATTTTCCATGGGCTCTATGGTCCACATTAAGCTCAGCCCCCGCGCTCCGCTCGACTTCGACCAGTTCAATGAGTCCTTCATGATGCATGGGACCACCTCACCGTTCTATCCCCTCATCGCCTCGCTCGACGTAGCCGCCGCCATGATGGACGAACCAGCCGGTCCCACCCTCATGGACGAGACCATTCAGGACGCCATCACCTTCCGCAAGGCGATGTCCTCGGTCGCGCATCGTCTCCGCGCCGCCGACGAGGAAGGCGGCTGGTTCTTCCGTCTCTTCCAGCCCGAACAGGTCACCGACTCAGTCACCGGCGTCACCCATGTCTTTGAAGAGGCTCCCGACGAGCTTCTCGCCACCAACCCGCACTGCTGGACGCTCAAGCCCGGCGAAGACTGGCACGGATTCCAGAGCGACGACATCGCCGACGAATACTGCATGTTGGACCCCACCAAGGTCACCATCCTTATGCCCGGCGTCAACGCCCAGGGCAAGGTAGCCGAGTCTGGCATTCCCGCTGCCATCCTCACAGAGTTTCTCGACAGCCGCCGCGTCGAGATCGCCCGCACCGGCGACTACACCGTCCTTGTGCTCTTCTCCGTCGGAACCTCCAAGGGCAAGTGGGGCAGCCTGCTCGAAAACCTCTTCGAGTTCAAGCGCCTCTACGACAGCGAATCTCCTCTCGAAGAAGCGCTGCCCGAGCTCGTCGCCAAATATCCCAACCGCTATCGCAACACCACGCTCAAAGAGCTGAGCGACGAGATGCACTCCGTCATGATGCAGCTTCGCCTCGCCAATCTGGTCGGCGAAGCCTGCGACGAAGACTTCGATCCCGTCCTCACCCCCGCGCAGACCTACCAGAAACTTCTGCGCAACGAGACTGAGAAGATCCGCTTCTCCGACATGCCCGGCCGCATCGCTGCCGTCATGCTGGTCCCCTACCCTCCCGGCATTCCCATGTCCATGCCCGGCGAGCGCTTCGGCGGAGCCGACAGCCCCGTCATTCGGCTCATCCTCGCCATGGAAGAGTTCGGCAAGCGCTTCCCCGGCTTCGAGCGCGAGGTCCACGGCGTCGAGGTCGACTCCGAAGGCAACTACTGGATGCGCAGCGTCGTCGAGGCCACCAGCAAGCGGCGCAACGGCAATGGCAAGCACCGCCCGCCCAGCTCCGCTCCTCCGATCAAGAAGCCACGCAAGCCAAAGCCGGTATCCGAGCCACCAACCGGCGGCAATCTCAATCCATTAGCAGAAAGATAGATGTCCCACGCCAAAGCGTCAGTCGGGAACGAGAACTTTCTCGTTTCTACGAGAACAAACCTGGACAGGTGCGTAGGTAACACCACTTATGCAGCCACGAAACAACCTCACCGACCACCCTGTCATCCATTTTAATAGACCGGGGTGAGACAGTCATGGCGATATCTCCCTATAATGCGGTCATACGACGAGCCGCAGAGATACGGTCCGCCAACCGGGCATCGTTTCTAAAGCCTGGTAAACCAAAGCGGCCTGGTCTGCACGAACTGATCGGGAAGCCACAGTACTCGTACGAGGAAAGGCCCTACCCATTCGCGTTCACCTTATTAATCCCAGCGACAATTCTTTCGGAACGGCAGTTATCACTCCGAGATGGCTCTTTGTTCTAGCGGCAGCAACCCCCACCATCGCCGGAGACCCCATCCTTGTCGATGAGTCCCTCGAGCAGATTGTGCCCGAAACGATCTCGCCCGGCGACATCGTCGGCATCAGCGTCCACACGGGCAACGCCCTGCGCGGATACGAAGTTGGACGCATGGCACGCGCGCGCGGAGCCTGGGTCATCTATGGCGGTATCCACGCGACGCTCTTCCCCGAAGAGTCCTTCGACCGTGGCGAGGCCCACTGTGTTGTCAAGGGCGACGGAGATCTCGTCTGGGCCAAGGTCGTCACCGATTGCCTCGATGGCAAGCCCGGCAAAATCTACGACGGCGGCCGTCTCGAAGGCAGCGAGTTCCTTCCTGCGCGATGGGACCTGATGCCGCGCGATAAATACATGTGGGCCTCGGTCCAGACAACGCGCGGATGCCCGAAGCACTGCTCCTTCTGCAGCGTCTGGCGTACCGACGGACAAAAACCGCGCCAGCGCCAGTTTCAAAAAGTGATCGACGAGATCGTCGCCCTGCGCCGCATCGGCTTCCGCTTCATCGCTCTGGCCGACGACAACTTCTATCCCGTTACTCTGACCGATCTACGGCTGGCCCGCGAGCAAAATAACCTCGCCCGCCTCGAAGAACTCACCAACATTCGCGCAGAACGCTTCCGCCTCATGGAAGAGCTCGCCAAGCTGCCCAAGGACATGGTCTTCTTCACCCAGATCACGATGGAGGCAGGCGAGGACGGCGAGTACCTCGACGCCATGCGCAAGGCCAACATCAAGGGCGCACTCGTCGGCGTTGAAGCAGTGACGCCGGAGGGCCTCAAGGCCGTCTTCAAGGACTTCAACTACTCGGGCGAAGCGCTGGCGAAGCAGCTACAGACATTCAAACAGCACGGCGTGCATGTGCTCGGCTCCTTCATCTTCGGACTGCCAACCGACAAGCCGGCCACCTTCGACGCGACCGTTGAGATGGCATTGAAGGCCGGTGTAACCTTCGCCCAGTTCGTCATGATGACCCCATTCCCCGGCACGGTGGACTTTATTCGCTGGGAGAAAGAACAGGCGACGGACCCGACCATGGTCGGCGATGTGCCTATCACGCGCTACTGGCTCATCCCGATCGCTGTACGCCCAAAGATGTTCACGCCGCACCCGTCGATGGGCTCGGATGAAATTCGCGAGCGAACACAAAAAGTCTGGGATCGTTTCTACAACTGGAGCGCCATCTGGCAGCGCTCGGCCTGCACCCCAACTCTTCGCGCACGAGTAGCATTCATGTTCCTGTCGAAGCTCTACCGGCAGATGTACGCGGGCACAGGAATCTCCACCGACAGCGCACGTAAAAAGAAGTCAAAAAAATGGGCACGATGGACAGCCGGTCAGTGCAGAAAGCTCTTCCAGGCGAAGCCGATGCCCGAGCTGCAGTCGCCAATCTGGGAGCTGGATTTTTCGTCCAAGAGTCCGCGTCCCGCATTCCTGAACGGCGAGCATCCAAGCCAGCCAGGACCATTCGCCGTTCTCCCATAGCTGCCACAAATTTGGTGCCCATGTCCCGTATTTGGGACATGGGCTTCAGTCCACCCTCAGCCGTTCGTCTACAAAGCAATGCACCTTATTCTGTGCATTTCCCCCCATCCACCTGACCCGAATGGGATGCTATACTAAGTCTCGGATTGCTTACCGCACCTCTCGCGTACCAACGTAAGAGAAACAATGCGGAGGTGGCGAAATTGGCAGACGCACTAGCTTGAGGTGCTAGCGCCGCAAGGCATAGGGGTTCAAGTCCCCTCCTCCGCACCAATCCAAACATTCTGGCTTAAGAAGGTCGCAAAGCAACCCCGATGCTCTATTTCATTCTTGTCATTCACATCCTCGTCTCGTTCTTCATCGTCGGCATCATTCTCCTGCAACAGGGCAGCTCGGCAGACCTCGCCGGGGCCTTCGGGGGACAGGGTTCGCAGACAGCGTTCGGCCCTCGCGGCGCAGCCACGCTGCTCACCAAGCTCACCGCCTGGTCGGCTGTGCTCTTCATGATCACCTCCATCAGCCTGACGGTCATGCTCTCCCGCTCCAGCGGCGATCACTCTGTCCTCTCCGGTGCCAGCCACCCAGTCACCCAGACGACCCCCAAGAAGTAACTCCCTTTTAGCTTCTCAAAAAAGCGCAAGCCAAAGGGCTTGCGCTTTTTCATGTATGCCAACTGCTGCGCCAACAAACCTCACGTCATCTCGACCGGAGCGAAGCGCAGTGGAGAGACCCCTATATTTCGCCTTGCTGTTGCCCGTTTTAATCCGCCTCACCAGCGTAGATCGCATTAAGCCTTTAGTCTTAAAACATCATGATCCACGAAATTCTCATCGTAGGCCCGCTCCAGTGCAACTGCTCCATCCTTGGCGACGAAGCTTCCCGCGAGGCCATCGTGGTCGATCCAGGCGACAACATCTCCTGCATCCTCAGCACGCTTGAAAAGCATCAGCTTACCGTCAAGCAGATCATCGTCACCCACGCTCACATCGACCATATCGCTGGGGCGCAGCGCCTCAAGCAACTCACCGGAGCACCCATCCTCTACAACCAGAACGACCTGCCGCTGGTCAAAATGATGGACGTCCAGGCCGGATGGCTCGGCATCGCCACCCCCGAAGTAGCTCCACCCGACGCCAGCCTCGAAGACGGCCAGATCATTTCCATCGAGGGCCTGACCGGCTCCATTCTCCACACCCCCGGCCACACCGAAGGCAGCGTCTGCCTCTATCTCCCCCAGCAAGCTCTACTCCTCGCCGGGGACACCCTCTTCGCAGGCTCGGTAGGCCGCACCGATCTCCCTGGCGGCAACACTCAAAAACTCATCCAATCGATCCACGATTCCCTCCTCACTCTCCCCGACGAGGTAACCGTTATCCCGGGTCATGGCGCCAAGACCTCTATCGGAATCGAACGAGAATCAAATCCATTTCTTCAATAAATCAATAAGATAAGATCTAATTCTTAATCAAGCACATGACAGGCATCACATGAACTATTTACTTACTTGGTTCCACCCATCGCGTCTGCAATCTGTTCTATACCATCAGCAAAATCCTCCACCGGCCCGATCAAACTAATCACCACCCGCCCCGCTTCGGCGATCCCATAGAACGAGCCCGGATGCACAATCACCCCACACTCCTCAAATAGCTCCCCCGCTACATCCACACTCCTCGGCAGCCGCAGGATCGCGCACCATCCAGCTTCCAACCGCAGCACCTCCAGCCCGGCCTCCTCAGCACAAGCCAGATTCGTCCGAACCCGTTCCAGTATCTGTTGCTGAATTCCCTGTCGCCCCTCCAGCCATGAGGGAAGCGCGCCTTGCACCGGAGCGTTCATCGACAGAAACGTATCCGCAATGACCTCCAGCCGTCCCATTGCCTCCTGCCGAACCGCCTCCGGCCCGAACCCTGCGATCCATGCTGCCTTCATCTGCGGAAGCCCGCCAATCTTGCTCATCCCGCTCAAGACGAACGTCAAACCCGGATGCGCCCCCCCCGCAAAGCTGACCAGCTCCTCCGTATCCGACCGACGCAGCGAGTAGTCCAGAAAGACCTCATCCACAATCAAGGCAAGCCCATGCCGCGCACAGATCTCTTCAAGCCTCCGCCGCTCCACACCCTTCGTCCCATGCCCGGTCGGGTTATTCGGATGCACCACCACAATAGCCCGAGTCCGCGGCCCAATCTTCAGCTCCAGTTCGGCAAAGTCGATCCACCACCCATAGTCGTAGAAAAGTGGATAGGGCCGTAACTTCACGTCCTCAAGATCAGCCAGAAAATCGAACAGCGGGTAGCTGGGCTGCGCCACCAGCACCTCATCACCCGCATCGCAGAGCAGCCGAAACAGATAGCCGTATCCCTCGCTTGTGCTCGTGGTCAGCACCAGCGCATCCGGATCGACCACGGCACCATGCTCACGGTAATATCCGGCAACAGCCTCCCGCGCTGACCTCATCCCCCGAGCATCGGGATCATAGATCAGCGAGCTACTGTCCCCCAGCGGAGCCAGGATCGCCGCCGCGTCATAGCTGAATCCGCAGACCGTAGGGTTCGAGATCGTCAGATCATAGAGTCGCCGCCCAGACAGCCGCGCCTCGCGGATCGCAGCGGCAAAGCTACTCTCCCCAACATCCCAACCCGTCCGCGCAGAAAATCGAAAGCTCACCTCACCATGCTAATCAATTCAACGTCTTCCTCGTCATCCCCTACAATAACTACTCAACCTATGCGCCCCATCCAAGCAGTCCTCTTCGACTTCGGCCAGGTCCTCTCCCTGTCCGCCGACCCCGCAGTATGGCAGCAGATGCTCGCTATCAGCGGCCTCTCCGAAGCCGATCTCGATCGCGAATACTGGGCGCACCGCCACGAATACGACCGCGGCACTCTCAACGGTCAAACCTACTGGCAAAAGGTAGCCGCAGGCTCCCACGCCACCTTTACGCCCGAGCAGATCGCCGCGCTCATCGCCGCCGACGTCAACCTCTGGTCGCGCCTCAACCTTCCCATGGTCGAGTGGGCGCAGCACCTGCAACGGGCAGGCGTCCGCACCGGCATCCTCTCCAACATCGGTGACGCCATGGCCGAAGGCCTCATCGCAAAGTTCGACTGGATCAGCGCCTTCGACCACTGCGTCTGGTCGCACTCGCTCAAGCTCGCCAAGCCCGAAGCCGCCATCTACCGCTGCGCCGCCGAAGGACTCGCCACTGATCCCTCGCAGATACTCTTCATCGACGACAAGATCGAAAACATCGAAGCCGCCGAAGCTGTCGGGATGCAGGCCATCCAATATCACCTCGACCACCCGGCCTTCGAGCAGGAGCTACGCCGCCGCAATCTCGACTACCTCCTCAACGAATCTCCGGCAGCTACCACATAGCACTGCATTCCCAAATTGGTACAAAGCACCGTTACCACCGTCACGAATTATTAAAGAAAGAAACTAATCTCTCGCAACACCATGGATATTAAAGGGCAGGCTGCAAACAGCGAACCACCGCAGCCAGATGACCATGACGAAAACACGATCCTCCCCTCGGCTCATCCTTTGCGTCCTTAGCCTCTTCGTCTCTGGAATCCTTCCTGCTCAACAAACCCAGCAACTCCTCTTCAACGGTCTGCGCTCCGCAGCCAGCCAGGGCCAGTTCAATGCCGTGCAGTCCGCCCCCAACGGCGACCTCTATCTTCTCCTCGACCAGAAAGACGGCGTTCGTCTTCTCAAGACCGATGCCAACGCCACCACCGTCCTCGCTCAGGCCCAGCTAGGCGCAAAGGGCGACATCGGCCTCGCTATGGCGCTCGACCCCGGCGGCAATCTCTACGTCACCGGAACCACCGCCTCCGGCACGCTCGCCGCAACCTCAGGCGCAGCCTTCCCTGCCCCCGCCGATGCCTCCACCAATTCCTTTATCGCCAAGTTCGACGCTAACCTCAACCCGATCTTCGTCACCTTAACCGGCAGCGGACGCACCGCAGCCTCCGCCATCGCCGCCACCGCAGATGCCGTCTTCATCACCGGCAGCATCTTCGGCGCAACCCTGCCGGTAACACCCACCGCCTTCATCCAGACCCCCGCCAGCAACACCACGCAAAACGGCTTCGTCGAAAAATTCAACGCCACCGGCACGACTCTGCTCTACGCCACCTACCTCAGCGGAGCCAACGGCACCACCGCCCCCACTGCCATCGCAGCGGACGCCTCCGACGACGCCTATATCGCGGGCTACATCACCTCTTCGGGCTACCCTACCCTCAACGCACTCGTCCCTGAGATGATCGGCACATCCTCCGGCTTCCTCAGCAAGCTCACACCCGCAGGCGACGGCATCGCCTTCTCTACCTACATTCCTGGCTCAGGCATCACCTCACTGGCTCTCGACCCCACAGCGCAAAATCTTCTTCTCTCCGGCACTATCGCGCTCGGTCAATTCCCTGTCGCCACCGTTGCCACACCGCTGGTCAACCTTCCTTACCAGACTCTTCTGCGCATACCACTGGACGGCAGTGCTGTTCTCTCCTCGACACTCCTCGCTCCCGGCATGCAATCCGTCGTCACCCCCGCGCCCAACGGCGAAGCCTGGGCCGCTGGAGTTCTCACCACGCCGCTCCTCCCTCTTCCAACTCTCTCGACCATTGGTAACTCTTTCGCTCTACGCGTCACGGCCCAAAACATCATCGACCAGACCCTGCGCTTCGGCGGCCTCCCGACGACCAACCCCAACTACGCCAGCGCCCCCGTCACCCTGACCTCGCTCGCCACCGACGCCAGCGGCCAACCAGTCTTCGCCGGAGCGGTAACGCCCACCGCCAGTTCCAGCCTGCTCGCCACCCAAACCTACGACCTGCCACTCTATAACTCCCCCACTGCGGCTCTGCCTTCGACCATCCGCAACGCCGTACTTGCTCCCGGTAGCTGCAACGGAAGCCTCTGTGCCGGATCAGCTGCCTACCTCACCAAAGTCGATCCCGCGACAGCCGCACCCAGCCTCGCCCTCTCCGCGGACGACTCCCCTAACCTCACCCTCCGCAACCTTGGCTCCGCTGCCGCTACCAATCTGCAACTCGCCGCAACCGGATTCACTCTCGCCACCAACTGCTCCACCACGCTCGCTCCCGGTAGCGAATGCAACATAGCCCTAAACGGCTCCGGCCCCGGGACGATCACTGCTCAGGCCGACAACGCCACCACCCAAACCGCAACTCTCCCCGCAGCCACTACTACGCCCAACGCTATCGTCTTCTCTCCCAAGGAACTCGACTTCGGTATTGAGTCGGCATCCAGCCCCGCAGCCACACGCACCGTCACCGTCTCCAACCTGGGCACGCAAAGCCAGACCTTCGCATCTTCCGCCACCGGTAGCGGATTCACCGAGGAGTCGAGCGACTGCCCGACCAACGGCACGGCCAAGCTGCTGTCTGCCGGAGCCACCTGCCACATCACCATCGCCTTCACCGCCTCGGGCGATCCTGCCAGCGATGGCCCCGTTCAATCCAACTGGACCGTCGGCACCGGCAGCGTCCTACTCACCGGCTACTCCGAAGCCGCAGCCCTCGACCCCTCCGCCAGCGAGATCGACTTCGGCACCCAATACACCGGAGGGCTCCGTCTTCCGCGCTACCTCTACCTCTCCAACAACTCAGCCACCACAATTCCGCACACCGCCGTATCCCTTCCCGGCATATCGCCTTTCACCCTCATCGACCGTTGCCCGACCCAGCTCCTCGCGCACACCGTCTGCCAGATACAACTTAACTACCTCTCCGCAATCTCCCCTTCGAACGACTCCATCACCCTCTCGCTCGACCAGGGCCTCACCGTCCTCGTCACCGGCAAGACACTTCCGCCTCCCGGAGCAGGCGGAGCGACCGTCAACCCAAATCTCACCGTCTCCCCCTCCAGCCTCAACTTCCCCAATGCCATCCCGGTCACCGCCGTCTCCAGCGCGACACAGACCGTCACCATCGGCAATACCGGAGCCCAACCCCTCCCGCTCGCCCTCTCGCTCAGCGGAGACTTTACCCAGGCGACAAGCTGCACCTCTACGCTCGCCGCCCACAGCACCTGCACCGTCGTCATCAGCTTCGCCCCCTCGCAACCCGGAACCCGGCAGGGCTTACTCTCCGTCACCGCTGGCGCTGCGACCACTCCTGCTTACGTTGCCCTTAGCGGAACGGCCACCTCCATTCTCTCTACCAACAACGGCACGCTCGACTTCGGCAACGTCATTGCCGACAAGCCAGCCGTCCAGTGGTACAAGATCACCCAGTCCTTTACCACTCTCAGCGTCGCCACCTCCAACTCGGCATTCAAAGCGATCCTCGTCGAAGACATCGGCTACGGCCACGGCACCCCACCCACCTCGGCCTTCAGAACCGACGCGTCCGCCTCCTGCGCGAATTGCTGGCTCGGTCTGCAGTTCACACCGCCTACGACCGGCCCTGAAACCGCGACCGTGGCCCTCCGCTCCAGCGTCGCGGGGAACGCCTACGCGCTTGCGCTCACCGGTAACGGGCTACCGCTTACCGGCCTCATCCTCACGCCTGTCAACAATGACTTCGGCGCCATCCCCGCCGACTCGACCAGCGCGCCCACGCTCTTCACGCTCACCAACCTCACCTCAGCCGCAGTCTCCCTCACCACGCCCACCACCAGCGCAGGCTTCGTCATCAACACCACTCCCACCGGAGGAGCGCCCTGCACCGCAACCCTCGCTCCCACCGCCTCCTGCTTCGTGCAGGTGGCCTTCGCGCCAACCAACACAGGCCAGATCACCGGAGTCGTCACGCTTCCCACCAGCGCCAATACACTCACTGCCTCACTCAGCGGCTTCGGTGCGCCCGATCCCGGTCTCTCGCTCACACCCAACGCGCTCACCTTCAACAATGTCCCCGGCGCAACCGCTACACAGCAGACCATCATCCTCAAAAACACCGGAACCGCCACGCTCCAGATTGCCGCTCCCACTGTTACTACGACCAACTTCACGCTCACGACTGCCTGCGGCACACTTCCCCCCGCAGCCACCTGCGCCATCGCAGTGACGTACCTTCCCGGCAACGCCCCCGCTGCCGACACCCTTACCATCCCTGTCATCAGCTCCCTCACCGGGGCAGCGATTTACACCGTCCCGCTCACTGGCGCCTACACCACCGAAGACTCCAGCCTCCAGATCAGCCCCGCCGAGACGAACTTCGGCCCGCAGCTTACCGGCAACCTCGGACTGACCCGCCAGTTCACCATCAACAATCTCACCACAAAGTCCCTTACGCTCGCGCTTTCGCTGCCTCGACAGTTCGTCGCCGCCGACCCGCCCTGCGCCGCGCTCGCACCCAATGCAAGCTGCAACTTCTCCGTCACCTTTCTTCCGCTCACCAACGGCGACATCACCGGAACCCTCTTCGCCGCGGCCACGCCCACCGACGGAACCGCCACGCTCAACAGCCTCGGCTACGTCGAAGGCTACGGGCTCGGCACCGGAACCCTCGCCATCACCGGCAACCTCACTCCCACCGGAGGCGACGGCACACTGCTCAACTTTGGCCAGGTTGCCTCCGGCCAGACTCTCAGCCAAACGCTTACGCTCACCAATCCCAACACCACCTCGATCGCGATTCACCGCGTCACCAGCGAGTGGCCATTCCTCAGCACGACTACCTGTGGCGCAACCCTTGCCTCGGGTGAGTCCTGCGCTGTTACCGTTACCTACTCTCCGCTGAATCAGACGGCCACTGGAACCAGCTCTCCCCTCTCCAACACCGACACTGGCTCCCTCGTTATCGAGAGCGATGCGCTTACCAGTCCAGATATCGTCGACCTCACCGGAACCGCTGCACCGATCCTTGTCGCAGTTCCAGACAACACAGCTCCGTTGGCCGCTTACACCGCCTCGCAAAGTTCGCTTACCTTCGCCTCCACCGCAGTCGGCGATATCTCCGCCGCGCAGACCGTCACTCTCTCGAACACCGGAACCCTCACCCTCCACGTCACCGGCCTTCAAACCTCATCGGACTTCACTACCACCAGCACCTGCACCACGCTCGTTCCCGGAGCAAGCTGCACCCTCACCGTAACCTTCACGCCACAGCTTCCCAGCACACGCATCAGCGCCCTTGAAATCTCCTCCGACGCCAGCACAGCGCTCGATTTCATCAGCCTGCTCGGCACCGCGACCCCGGCATCTCTCAGCTTCTTTCCCGCCTCGCTCGACTTCGGCAGTCTCCTCGTCGGCAGCACCTCGACGCTACCCGTTCAGGTCACGAACACCAGCGCGGCCCCGGCGGTCTTTCACGGCATCACCGCGACAGGCGACTACACCGTTGCAGGCGACTGCCCCACCTCAGGTAGCTCGCTCGCGCCCAATACAAGCTGCGTTCTCGAAGCAACCTTCACTCCCACGCAAACGGGGGTACGCGCCGGAGCCATACACGTAGCCAGTTCACTGTCCACGTTGCCCCTCGCGATCGCGCTGACAGGCATAGGAACGCAATCTCATCTCCAGGCCAACCCTGCTTCGCTCGAGTTCGGCAGTCTCTCTCTCGCCGCCTCGGCAGAGCTTACGCTTACCCTGAACAACTCCGGCAATGCTCCTGTCACCGGACTCCACCTCGCAGTCACAGGTGACTACGCCATCATCACTCCCTGCGCGCTTACCACGCTCGCCGCAGGTGCCAGTTGTTCCGTCACCGTCTCGTTCACGCCCACCGCGCTTGGCAGCCGAACCGGAACCCTGACCGCCAGCAGTAGCAGCAACTCGCCAACCACCCTCCCACTCACTGGCACCGGAGTCCCCAGCGGCAGCTTCCTGCTTACTGTTAACGGCAAGCCCTCCTCCAGCGTCACGGTCAAAAGCGGCTATCCTGCGGCCTACACCCTCACTGTTACTCCGCAAAATAGTTTTAGCGGAGACGTCATTCTCAATTGCTCGGCCATCACCCCCGGCCAGTACGCCAGTTGCGCCCTGCTGCCCTCCAGCATCGCCCTCAGCGGGGCGGCGCAGAACACTACGGCCACACTGAATACCATTACCTCTCAGGCCACTCTCGCCCAGACGGCCCATCATGGTGGCATCCTGCTCTGCCTGTTTCCTATCGCGCTGATCTTCTTCTGGAGAACGCGCCCGCCCCACTTCAAGCTGTGCACGCTAATCCTTGCTGCGGCAGCCATGCTCACCTTGAATGGGTGCGGTAGTGGAGGCAGCCTCGACTCCACCGATCCCAGCCTGCGCAAAACGCCGCCCGGCACCTATCAGTACCAGATCACAGCTACATCTACCAATGGTCCGCGAATCACCCAAACCGCGACACTGAACCTGATCGTCCAGTAAATCTAAAAAGACGTCTAAACTTCGACCCCAAGCGGCACCGGAACCTGCTCCACGATCTCGATTCCGAAGCCCTGCAAGGCAGGCACATGAGTCGGCGTATTGGTCAGCAGACGGATCTTGTGAATTCCCAGATCGGACAAGATCTGGCCACCCAGACCGACCTGCCGCAGTGTCCGCTGTGTCTTGTCGTCGCCGCGATCCCGCGAGCGATCCCGATGCAGCACTATCCGCGCCGGGATGGTTCCGCGATCGATGCCAAACCCTTTGGTTCCGTTGTGCAGGTACACCAGAGCGCCGCGGCCGGCTTCGGCGATGAGGCGCAGCGAGTTCTCGACCACCGCCCTGCAATCGCACATCGAGGTCGAAAACACGTCGCCCGCCAGGCAGTGCGTATGCACGCGAACCGTTACCGGTTCTTCACCAGTTACATCGCCGTAGACCAGCGCTACGTGCGATTCTCCGCCCTCAACCTCGCTCTCATAGGCGATCATGCGAAACTCGCCATGCGCCGTCGGTAGCATCGACTCAGCCACGCGATGAATGTACCGCTCGTTCTGCAGCCGGTAGCGAATCAGGTCGGCCACCGTCACCATCTTCAACCCATGCAACTCGCAGAACTTGATCAGATCTGGAACCCGTGCCATGGTCCCGTCTTCGTTCATGATCTCGCAGATCACCCCAGCGGTGATCAGTCCGGCCATCCGCGCCAGATCGACCGAAGCCTCGGTCTGCCCTGCGCGCACCAGAACGCCGCCCTTACGCGCACGAAGAGGAAAGACATGCCCGGGCCGGGCCAGATCCTGCGCCGTAGAGGCCGGATTGATCGCCACACGAATCGTATGTGCCCGGTCGGCGGCGGAGATTCCTGTGGTCACGCCCTCGCGAGCTTCGATGCTCTCGGTAAATGCAGTGCCGAACCGCGACGTGTTCTCCTGCGTCATCGGCCCTAGCCGCAGATAGTCCGCTCGCTCCTCGGTCAAGGTCAGGCAGATCAAGCCTCGGCCAAACCGCGCCATAAAGTTGATGGCTTCGGGCGTGACAAACTCCGCCGCCAGCGTCAGATCGCCTTCATTCTCGCGGTCCTCGTCGTCGACGACCACCACCATCCGTCCAGCCCGTATCTCAGCAACAGCCTCGGCAACATCGGCAAACATAGCAGCCTCCAATACTTTCGACTCAACTCATCATACGTTCGACGCAAAAAGAAACGCCGCCATTTGCAGGCGGCGCTCATCGCTCCAGATTATTGCTTACAGAGTCGACTCAATCTCAAATCCCCACGCTTCCAACAGCGCCTCGGGAATGTACTTCGAATTCTTGTTCCGCCGGGCCCACTCACGCAGCCTGGTCGACCGGATGTACTGGTCGGGGGTCAATTTGAATTCCTTTACAACCTGCTCGAACGACGTAACCGTTGGCACCACTGGCCCTATCGGCTCAGGCTTGCCCCAGTTTGGATTTCCGCGACGCTTTGCCATATCTGTTCAGTACCTCTTCCAGGATATCTAGATGATCCCCCGCTCTTCGCACGGCGGTTTAAGGGAATTTGACGCTGTACTCATTCTATGGCATTTATGCCCATAAATCAAGCATTTCCTTGCCTCCGGAAAGCTGTAGATCCAGAAAAACGCTGCTTCGGAGCAAACCTGTTCCTGTCACCCCCTCGTCTATCCAGCGATGCTGGAATCATCCCTTCTCGACGACAGAACCTGCCGAGAGGCAATCATCCCCCTCAATGGGATTTCGCGAGCGATTCACACCCGAATAGGCGCTTGGGGACGCAGATTAGTTTTCCTCAGCCATACTGAATCCTTCTTCGATCGCCCCACATCTATTCGATGGTTGTCGAAATATCAATTTATGGAGCGTAAAGAGATGAGCAAGCTGGCAGGCAAAGTAGCAGTCGTAACCGGAGCGTCCAAAGGCATTGGCGCAGGCATCGCAAAGGGTCTCGCAGCGGAGGGCGCATCCGTCGTGGTCAACTACGCCTCCAGTAGACAAGGCGCAGATAGGGTTGTTGCCGAAATCACCGGCAAGGGCGGCAAGGCCATCGCCGTACAGGGCGACGTGGCCAAAGCTGCGGACGTTAAGCGCATCTTTGCCGAGACGAAAAAGACCTTCGGCAAACTGGACATTCTCGTCAACAACGCTGGCGTCTACCAGTTCACGCCGCTCGAAGAGATCACCGAGGAGATCTTCCACCGTCAATTCAACACCAACGTGCTCGGCCTTCTTCTTGCCACGCAGGAAGCCGCAAAGCACTTCGGCCCCGAGGGCGGAAATATCATCAACATCAGCTCGACGGTGACTGCGCTTAACCCGCCGGCATCGGCGATCTACACGGCCACCAAGGGCGCGGTCGATTCCATCACCCACGTCCTCGCCAAGGAACTCAGCCCCAGAAAGATCCGCGTCAACGCCATCAACCCCGGGCTGGTCGAGACCGAAGGCGTCCACACAGCTGGCTTCCTCGGAACCGACTTCCAGAAGCAGCTTGAGACACAGACTCCTCTCGGCAGGATTGGTCAGCCCGACGACATCACTCCCGTCGCGGTGTTTCTGGCCTCGTCTGACTCAGGCTGGATCACCGGGGAGACGCTGCTGGTCTCAGGCGGTCTTCGCTAAAGCCAATACTGACCACTGCAAGGTTCAGAGACGATTGCCCCAGCCGTCACATCGACTGGGGCAATCGTCGTTTTCACCGCAGTTATTTTCAAAGACTCCATTCAAACGTTTTATGCTTGTTCGCGAAGCTATAAGAGCAACTTCACGGTCGAGGATTCCTTGAATGAATGGAAGTGTAGAGAGTCGCAGCAGAACAACCATCTTCTGCATCGCGCTCGCATTGCTGCTTGTGCTGGTCTGCCAGCTTGCATACACCAGCCGCACAAATTCCATCTCCTGGGACGAGGGTCACCACCTCTTCGACGGCTACAACATCCTGAAGCAACATGACTACGGCCTCAACCCCGAGGTGCCGCCGCTGGTCAAGATGGTCGCGGCAGCGCCTCTGCTGCGAATGCATCTGGTTGTGCCGCCTCTGCAGGGACGTTCTGAACAGACCGAAGCCTTTCTCGACGGAAAGGACTTCGTGTTTCACAATGATGCCGACAAGCTGCTCTTTCGCGCGCGCATGGCTGTCTCCGTCTTTATGATCGGCCTCGCGATCTGCGTCTTCTTTGCCGCTTATGAGATGTTCGGCCCTGTCGCGGGACTTCTGGCCCTCGCCTTTCTGGTCTTCGATCCGAACTTTTTGGCGCACGGCGCCCTGGTTACGACCGACGCTGCCATCTCCTGCTGCATCTTTCTCGCACTCTATCTTGCCTATCGTTATGCAAAGCAGCCCACGCCTGCCCGACTCCTGCTTGTGGGGCTGGCAACCGGTCTGGCTATGGCAGCAAAGTTCACGGGGATACTTATTCTTCCGATGCTGGTGCTGCTTGTTCTCGGAGAGGCATTCAGCGCTCGCGACTGGCGGCTGTTCGTTCGCCGCATCGTGGCTCTGGTCGTCGTGGGCGCCGTCTCATTCGGTATCCTCTGGTCGTTCTATGGATTTCGTTATAGCGCTCGTCCGGCAGGCCGCACGCTGAATCCCCCGCTCGCTGACTACCTTAAGGGACTGCCCAGCCAGCAGGACACCCACCACCTTGCTCTGTTGGCGCGCATGCACATTCTGCCTGAGGCGTATATCTTTGGCCTTGCCAACACCAAGATCACCGAGTTCGCCGATACCAGTTACTTCTTCGGCCATATCTACCGGCATGGCACATGGCTCTACTTCCCTGCCGCGTTTGTCATCAAATCCACCCTTCCGTTTCTTCTGCTGCTGGTGGTTGCCGTTGCGCTCATCGCAACTGGACGGCTGAAGCGGCGTCGCGAGCTTTACTTTCTGCTCATCCCGCCTGCGCTCTTTTTTGCCGTGGCCATGCACTCCACCATGGACATCGGACATAGGCATATCCTGCCCATCTACCCGTTTCTCTATGTGCTGATCGCTGCTGCTGCCGCCTCGCTCATTCGGAGGAACCGGCGATGGAGCTATGCCATTGCAGCGCTTCTTCTCTGGCAAATCGCTACCTCAACGCGAGTGGCGCCCGCATACATGGCTTACGCGAACGAGGCCTGGGGTGGCCCGTCGTCGCTGCACAAATATCTCGGCGACGCCAACACCGACTGGGGCCAGCAGCTCAAGGCAGCTAAAAAGTATCTCGACAGCCGAGGCATCAAAAATTGCTGGTTTGCCTACTTCGCCGATGGAGTCGTTGACACCAGCTACTACGGCATCCCCTGCAAACGCCTGCCTACTGTAGAAAACACTCTCTGGCTCAATCTGCCCATGGACGTTCCTCCGGAGATCGACGGTCCCGTTCTCATTAGCGATGGCGTTCTGGCCGGCATCGACTATGGGCAAGGCGCGCTCAATCCCTACCAGCAGTTCCGCAGTCTTCGCCCTACAGCAGCGATTGATTATGGCCTGTTCGTCTACGACGGCCACTTCAAGGTTCCTCTCGCCTACGCGCTGGCAGAGACACAACACACCCAGAACCTGGTTGAAGCAGGTCATATTGACCAGGCACTCCCCGCGGTCCAGCAGGCAGCCACATTCGCGCCCGACTCCGTCACCGTGCAGGTGTCGCTCGGCGATGTGCTGATGAAGCTGCATCACACTCAGGAAGCCGAAACGCATTATCAGCAAGCTCTCCACTCTGCACAAACGATAGAGCCTGAACTTCAGGCAGACTCAGTTCCAATGATCGAGGCCAAACTTGCGACAGCCCGCAGTCACTGATCGCACACAGCTCCAGGTATCGAGCATCCGTTGCATCACTACGCGCGAGGCAAAGAATATGCGAAGATAGCCAAGCGCATGGAATCCGAATCACCAGATCTCGCAGCCCTTCTTCACCGGACCTTCGGCTTCCCTGCCTTCCGCGCCAATCAGGAGGCTGTCTGCCGCGCCGCCACCGATGGACGCGACGTTCTTCTGGTCATGCCGACCGGAGCCGGAAAAAGCCTCTGCTATCAACTTCCCGCCATCGCTCGCGGAGGCACAGCGTTGGTCATCAGCCCGCTCATCGCGCTGATGGACGACCAGGCCGCCAAGCTCTCCGCCCTCGGCCTCCGTGTCGCTCGCATCCACTCCGGCCTCAGCCGCGAGGACTCGCGCCAGGCCTGCCGCGACTACCTTGACGGCACCCTGCAATTCCTCTTCATCGCCCCCGAGCGAATGCGCGTGCCCGGTTTCCCCGAGATGCTGGCGAAAAAGAAGCCAGCGCTGATCGCCATCGACGAGGCCCACTGCATCTCGCAATGGGGACACGACTTCCGCCCTGACTATCGCACCCTCGGCGACTACCTCCCCGCGTTGCGGCCTGCCCCGGTCATTGCGCTCACTGCCACTGCCACGCCGACCGTCCAAAAAGATATCGCAACGCAGCTCCAGCTTCACCAACCGGCTCTCTTCATTCACGGCTTTCGCCGCCACAACCTCGCCATCGAGGTGGTCGAGATGTCGAAGCCACGGCGCAAAGAGTTCACCGCTGATCTCCTCAAGTCAGCCGCCAACCGCCCAGCCATCGTCTACGCGCCCAGCCGCAAAGCCGCCGATGAGCTGGCCTCTGCGCTCGGCAAAAGCGCCGCGGCGTACCATGCCGGACTCGAGCCCAGCGTGCGCGAGCGAGTTCAGCGTCACTTTCTCTCGGGAGAGTTGGAGGTGGTCGTCGCCACCATCGCCTTCGGTATGGGCATCGACAAGGCGGACGTCCGCACCGTCGTCCACATCGCCTTGCCCGGCAGCGTCGAAGCCTACTACCAGGAGATCGGCCGCGCTGGTCGCGATGGTCTCCCCAGCCGCACCGTGCTGCTGCACTCCTACGCCGACCGCAAGATGCACGACTTCTTCCTCGAGCGCGACTACCCTGCGCCCACCGAGCTGGCTCGCGTGGCCAACGTCCTCAACGACGAATACCAGATGCCCGACATCCTTCGTCAACGGCTCAAGATGGATGTGGAGAGCTTCAACCGCACCGCTGAAAAACTTGTCTCCCAGGGCGCAGCGGCTTTCGATATCGCAGGCAACATCCGCTCTACCGGCCAGACCAACTGGCGCTCCAGCTACGACACACAGCTCGCCTTCCGCCGCAGTCAGATCGACCGCATGGTCGCCTTCGCCGAATCTCCGCAGTGCCGCATGTCTGCCCTCGTCCAACACTTCGGCGATACCGCCGACGGTCTCCGCCCCTGCGGCCATTGCGATTTCTGCTCGCCCGAACGAGCCACCGCACAGACTTATCGCCCACCAACCTCGCTGGAAGAACGCCAACTCCGCTCGATCCTTGAATCCCTCGAAGGCGGCTCCGCTAAAGCCACCGGAAAGCTTCACACCGACCTTGCCCTGGGTATCGATCGCAAACAGTTCGATGGCTACCTCGACGCGCTCACCCGCGCTGGCCTCATCGCGATCACTGCTGATACCTTCACCAACTCCGAAGGCACGCTCATCAACTTCAAGCGCGCTTCGCTCACCCACGAAGGCCGCACCCGCGACGAAGGCGACGATTTCAACGTTCTGCTCAAGGACATCACAGACCAAAAACCGTCGAAGTCGCGCACACCGACCACTGGCAAAAAACTCTCCGGCAAAGCAGAGAAAGCCGAGGCCATCGCTGCATATACCCCGGCGCAAAAAGACCTCGACCAACGCCTCCGCGAGTGGCGCAAAGTCGAGGCCGCCAAGACCGGTAAACCCGCCTTCATGGTCTTCTCCGATGCCATTCTCACCGCCATCGTGCAGGAGAGTCCCACCACAATCTCAGCTCTCCTTGGCATCTCCGGCATTGGCCCGGAAAAAGCCGACCGCTACGGAGCTGCTGTCGTCGCTCTCTGTACCTCAAGGCCGGTTCCGGCTGAGTACGGCGCCCTCGATAAACCGAAGCCAGCTCGTTCCTCTCAGTTACAGCTCAAGGCCGGCTCGCCAGTGACACGAATCAGCAAAAAGATTTCGACAGAAGAGCCAGTCGAAACCTTCCAGCGTCCACGCGCTGTCCCCGCTGAACCAGCCGAATCCCTTACACCCGCGCAGCAGGAACTCGACCATCAGCTTCGCGAATGGCGCAAGGTTGAGGCGGAAAAGCTTGGTCTTCCGCAATTTTTCGTTCTTGGCTCTTCCGCTCTGCGCGGCATCGTCCTGCAGCGCCCCCAGACCCTCGCCCAATTGAAGACGATCAGCGGCATCGGCGCGGAAAAAACGGAGCGCTTTGGCCCGGCGATTATCGAAGTCTGCAAAGCTTGAAAACACTTTGCTTATTTTTCTTTATCGCCGAACCACTCGTTTGATCTGCGCATATTGCTGCAGGATGAAGCTGTCGGTCATTCCCGCAATATAGTCTGCGATAACCCGCGCCAGGCCTTCTTCCGCGATATCGTCGAAGTGCCCCTGCGGCAGCTCCTCCGGATCGTTGATCCAGTAGTTGAATAGCGCCGTCACAACCTCTTCTGCTTTGTCGTGCTCGTTTTCGAGTGTCTCGCAGGTGTAGAGCGTGTCGTAAAGATATCGCTTCTCCTGCAAGCGCTCAGCCTCTGCCTGCGGCGAAAAGACAGCGAGCCGGTCCGAGCATCGGCGTATGTCCTCAAGGCTTTCCGCGCCAAGCGCTTCGACGTTCTGCTTTGTCGTCGCGATCAGGTCGTCCGTCAGAATGTTCTGCATCAACTGTAGCGCTTCGTTGAACAGATATTTTTCTTCTACGCCGGCATGTTGTTCTTCAACCGCTCGATAGCACCTTGCCAGAATGTCGACATGCTCGCGAATGTGGCCAATTGACAGTAGCCCCGACTCAACGCCATCGTCGAGGTCAGCGGTCAGGTAAGCGATCTCATCTGCAAGATCGATCAACTGGGCCTCAAGCGGCGGCCTCTGATCCAGCATGTATTCTGCCAGTTCCGGGTAGTCTCCAACGCTATAGTCGCGCGAGTGCTTGATGATTCCCTCGCGGACGCCGAGCGTAAGATTC
The DNA here is from genome assembly GCF_009765835.1 of Granulicella sp. L56. Lineage (NCBI taxonomy): Bacteria > Pseudomonadati > Acidobacteriota > Terriglobia > Terriglobales > Acidobacteriaceae > Granulicella > Granulicella sp. L56. Next base: position 302,572 of record NZ_LMUS01000001.1, read on the forward strand.
AGGCCGCGATGCGCCGCATAGCGCTGCTCGAAATGCTCAACGATACGCAGCGCGTGGAGATTGTGATCGAACCGTCGCCCATGACTGCGTAGGCATCGGTCGAGCGCTCGCTCTCCCGCATGGCCAAAAGGGGGATGCCCGATATCGTGGACCAGCGCCAGCGTCTCAGTAAGATCTTCGTTCAACCCCAGCGTCGAAGCGCATAGCCGCGCAATCTGCGCGACTTCCATCGTATGAGTCAGGCGGCTGCGAAAGTGGTCCGAGGCCCGGCTGGTAAATACCTGCGTCTTGCCTGCAAGCCGGCGAAAGGCGCGGGCCTGCACAATTCGTTCCCGGTCACGCTGAAAAGGAGTCCGCGAAGGCCGCAGCGGCGCAGGATAGACGCGCTCCATCAGCGGATCGTCAGGCCCTCCGGCGACCGCATAACGATGCAGTTTGGTAGACATGGTCAGGTTCGAGTGTAACGGAAGACAGTAGCTTTTACTTCGCGGGTGCTGGCGAAAGCTTGGCCAGTTTCACACGCGCATTTTCGAGCTTATGCTGCACCTTCGCAACGTCCGTAGGATCTGCATCCGCAGGCAGCGAGTGCGCATACTCCGTCATCGATCGCTCCCACTGCGTGACCGCCAGCTTCAGCTTGCCGGTCTTCTCATAGACCTCGCCCAGATGGTCATGGACGGTCGGGTCTGTGCTCATGCGCTCCATCGCCTTGCGCAGATTCACCTCTGCCAGGTCATATTGACCGGACTTGAAGTAAGCCCATCCCAGCGAGTCAAGATACGCGCCGTTCTGGGGATCGAGATCGACTGCCTTGCGAATCATGGCCAAGGCCTCAGGTAGCTTGACTCCGCGGTCTGCAAGCATGTAGCCGAGATAGTTCAGGATCGTCGCATTCTGCGGATCGATGGCCAACGCCTTATGGAATTCGGTCTCGGCCTCGTCATAGTGTTTCTGCCGGTCGGCCAATACTCCCCGAAGAAAATACACATACAGCTTCTCGTCGGGCTTCGTGGACAATCCTGAAGCACTGTCGAGCGCCGCAGCCGCATCCGGCCAGCGCTTCAGCCGGGTATAGATCTGCGTCAAGGAAAGATAGGTGTCTCTGTCATCCGGAGTTGTCGCTGTGGGCGAAAGCTGGGCCTTCGCCAGCGCGATTCCCTGATCGACCTGGCCGGTATCGGCAAGTTGTCCGGCATACATCAACTGCGTCGCCTGGTCCTTGGGCGCAGCCTTGGCTGCTGCGGCGGCTGCGACGGTGGCATCTTTCCACTGGTGAGCGTCACGATACGCATCCACCTGTCCCTGATAGCCACCCTTAGCATACTCCCCGCCCAGGTCCACCATCTGCTTGTAGGCAGCAACGGCCTCTGCCGTCTTGTTCTCTTCCCGGTAGATGATGCCCAGGCGATCAAGAAATATCGCCCGATTTGCCTTCTCCCCATCGCTGTACTTGCCGTCCGGATGAGCCGTGTCAGACACTAGTTTGGTCAGGACCCCGGTAGCATCGTCATACCGCCCGAGCGAATCGTAGATGAGCGCTTCGTTATAGCTCAACTCGAGCGAACTCTGCGCCAGCGGCTTGGCCTTCTCGAGCGTAGCCAGCGCCTGGTCGTAGTTGCCCTGCCTGCGCTCAATCTCTGAGATATGAATCTGCGACGTCGCGTCCTGGGGCTCGGCAGCGACGATTTCATTAAGGACCTTCAACGCTTCATCGAGCTTCCCCTCCATCAACAAAGCATTGGCAAGGCCACGCTCCGTATCCAGATTGCCCGGCTCAAGGTCCAGCGCTCGCTGATAAGCTGCCGCCGCCTCGTGGGGATTTTTTAACTGGTCATACGTTACACCTAGCGCATACTCAACACGCGCACTGCGATCATCGACAGGAACCCCATTCAGCACATCGGCAGCGCGCTTCGCATCGCCCTCATCGCTATAGAGACGCGCCATGTTTAGCGCCACCTCTTCCGAGTTCGCGTCGATCTTCTGCGCTTCCTTGAACTGCGCCTCTGCCTTGGCCGAATCATGATTCAAGCCGTAAAGCTGACCCAGCAGAAGATGCGTCTCGATGTCCTTGGGCTTTAACTCCGCCAACTTCTCATACTCCGCGATGGCAAGCTTCAGGACCTGCCCCGATTGAGGCGTCTGCATATCGCCAAGCGACCGCAGATAGACCTTGCCCAACAGCTCATGGGCCTCAACGTCATTGGGGTCCTTGGCGAGCCGGTCCTGCGCCGTGCTTACCGCCTCGCGGATTCGCCCGATCTTGAAATACAGGTCAGCCAGACCATCCTGCAACTGCTGTGAGTTGGGATCGGCATTCAACGCCAGCTTGTATTCCTCCACCGCCTGGGTCGCATAGTCCGACCGACCTGCGCTGACCGCCATATCTTCATAGAGATGGGCCAACCCATAGTGGTAGTACGACGAAGCGCGGTCCGGCGTCGAAGATGGGACCGTCGCCGCAGCAGGGGCTTCTGCAAACATCGAATGCGCAGCAAACAAAAGCGCCGCCGCCGGCAGAAGGCGGAACGGGCGAAGGGACGAAGCACGCAAAAACAGGGTCATGTCATGTAACTTTCTGGACTGGCAAAACTCTGGACCGAATCCTTGCGAGACGAAAGACAGTGGTTAGACGGCTCTCCCTGGCGATTGGATGCAGCGCCAGACCGTGCCGTTTGCGAGGCTGGCGCTGATTATATCTGTCTGCCGATCATCCATGCCTGAAGTGCCGGACGCCGGTAAACGCCATCGCTACTCCCAACCGGTTAGCTGCCTCGATCACCTCGGCATCCCGCACCGAGCCGCCTGGCTGAATCACCGCCGTAGCTCCCGCCGTGGCAACCACTTCCAGCCCATCGGCAAACGGAAAAAACGCATCCGAGGCGGCAACCGTCCCCGCCAGCGGCAACACGGCCTTCATCGCTCCAAAACGTGCCGCATCCACGCGGCTCATCTGTCCCGCGCCGATGCCGACCGTCTGTCCATGCCCATCGGCGAACCGCGCATAGACAATCGCATTCGATTTCACGTATTTGCAGATGCTCCACGCGAACAGCAGCGCCCGTAGCTCTTCCGCCGTAGGCTTCCGCTCCGTCACCAACTTCAACTCGGCCTCGCTGACCTTTAGCCGGTCGGCATCCTGCACCAGCAACCCACCCGAAACCTGCTTGAGCACCCGAGGAGTATCTGCCGGAGAAATCTTCACCAGCCGCAGGTTCTTCTTCGCCGCAAAACGCTCCAACGCTCCGACAGTAAACGAAGGCGCAACAATCGCCTCGACAAACAGCTTGGCAATCTCTTCGGCGGCCTCCGCATCCACCTCGCGATTGATCCCGATCACGCCACCAAACGCAGAGACGGGATCGGCTTCGAGCGCCCGCTTGTAAGCCTCCAGCACCGTCGCCCCGGTCGAAGCTCCACAGGGATTGGTGTGCTTGATGATCGCCACCGCCGTCTCATCGAACTCGCTGACGATATCCCAGCAGGCATCGAGATCGACGAGGTTGTTATAGCTGAGTTCCTTACCCTGCAACTGCTCCGCCCCCGCGACGCCTTTGCCGCTGCCATCGACATACAACGCTGCCTTCTGGTGCGGATTCTCCCCATAACGAAGCGTCTTCGCCAGCGGCTCGATCAACCGGATCGCATGCGGCAGTTCCTTCGAAAACACCGCCGCGCCGCCCGGCTCTTCGATGCTCTCGAGCGCCGTGGCAATCCCCGCGTCATAAGCCGCAGTCACCGCAAACGCCTGCTTCGCCAGCCGCCAACGAGTGGCCCGGCTCAAACTGCCCTTGTTGGCTGTCAACTCTTCGGTCAGCAAGCTGTAGTCATCCGCCGAAGTCACAATCGCCACATCGGCGAAGTTCTTCGCCGCCGACCGCACCATCGAAGGGCCGCCGATGTCGATATTTTCGATCACATCGGCAAACGCTACGCCCGGCTTCTGCGAGGTCTTCTCGAAGGCATACAAATTCACCACCACCATATCGATCGGCTCAATCGCATGTTCTGCAACCGATGCCTGATGCTCGGCATTGTCGCGGATAGACAGAATGCCGCCATGCACCTTAGGGTGCAGCGTCTTTACGCGGCCATCCAGCATCTCGGGAAACCCGGTCAGGTCGCTGATATCGCGCACCGGCAGACCCGCCTCACGCAACGCGCGGGCCGTCCCTCCGGTCGATACAAGGTCTACGTTGAACGAGGCAAGCGCACGTGCAAAATCGACAAGGCCGGTCTTGTCGGTCACAGACAGGAGAGCGCGGCGAATAGGGCGAAGGTCGGCAGGAGCGGCTGAGCTGGAAGCGGAAGAATGTTCAATCATCACACTTCTATTATGCTTGACCCGCCGCCTCAAATCACAGCAGCATTCCGCCCGTCAGCGACGACGCCTGCGCCAGCCCATGCGCCGCGCACCAGCGCTTCAGTCCATTGGCAATATTTTCGACCGCCCTCGGATCGGCGTAGCTCGCCGTCCCTACCTGCACCGCCGTCGCCCCGGCCAGCATAAACTCCACCGCATCCTCTGCCCGCACAATCCCACCCATGCCGACAACAGGAATCTTCACCGCCCGTGAAACTTCGTGCACCATCCGCACCGCAATCGGCTTGATCGCCGGTCCAGATAACCCCCCGGTCACATTGGCGATCTTCGGCTTGCGCGTCTTTACGTCAATCGCCAGCGAGACGAACGTATTCACCAGCGAGACGGCATCCGCCCCGCCGTCCTCCGCCACCTTGGCCATCTGCCCGATGTTGGTCACATTCGGCGATAGCTTCACCATCAGCGGACGCTTCGCCGCCGCCTTGCACCGAACCGTCAGCTCATGCAGTAGAGCCGGATCGGTGCCAAACACCATGCCGCCGTGGCTCGTATTCGGACAGCTCGCATTCAGCTCATACATCGCGATGCCCTCGGCGTCATTCAAAGCGCCGATCACCTCAAGGCAGTCCTCAATCGTGAAGCCGAAGACGTTCGCAATCACCACCGCGCCAGCCAGCTTCCGCAACTTGGGCAGCTTCTCCGCGATAAACGGGTGAACCCCCATATTCTGCAAGCCAATGGCGTTCATCATCCCCGCCGCCGTCTCGATGATCCGAGGAGCGGCATTGCCCGCCATCGGCTCCCGCGAAAGCCCCTTGGTCACAAACGCGCCAATGCGCTCGAGCGAGACAATCTCCTCGAACTCGATGCCATAGCCAAACGTCCCACTGGCCGCAATCACCGGCGAGCGCAGCTCCACCCCGGCGATGCTCACCCGCATATCCGGGCCTTTACTGTGTGCAGTCACACTCATCCCGCTATGCCCTTCCATTTCCTTGTTCAGATTCACGCATAAGGTCTAAGCCTAATCGTATTTGGCTTTGCCCCACTGCTCAAATCCGATAGCGAGTCAATTTGAATTTGATTCGATCCTTGCGTGGCTGTGTCGAAAGGCACTGATAATGCCGATAACCAAGAAAATAATCGCCGCCAGGCCAAATACTGCGAAGGCAAGGATGAGACACGCAGTAAAGTCGCCAGCGCATACAACGTCGCCGCGAACAATTGCCCACAAATAGCTGAGAACTGACGCTATGGCGCAAATACCCGAGATTTTCAGCTTAGACACGTCAGCCATATTCTCACTCTTCAATCGACCCCACAAGCTTTTATGTCCCCATTAGGATGAGTTCCGTAAGTCAAGTTTGATCACTCCCGTATGGTTCAAACTGATCCCACCACTCAAAATCCGCATTCACCCCGAGAGACGCTAAAATACTTCTAATGATCGATCTAGGGTTTATGCGGGCGAATCTGCCCCTTGTGGAGGAAAAACTGCGCGCACGGGGCATGGACCCGTCTGCCGCGCTGGGCAATTTTGCCGAAGTAGACCAGCAGCGCCGTGACGCCATCACCCGCGTCGAAACGCTGAAGGCAGAGCGCAACAAGCTCACCACAGAGATCGCTGCCCTGCGCAAGGCTGGCTCCGACGCCACCGCTCAGACCGAGCAGACGCGAACCCTCAAGACAGAAGTCGAGTCACTCGAAGCCACCGCCGCCACGGCCGACGACCGCCTGCGCGAGATGATGCAGACCCTGCCCAATCTGCCGCAGGACTCCGTCCCCCTCGGCAAGTCCGAGCACTACAACCGCGTCGAAAAGACCTGGGGCGAGCAGACCACCTTCAGCTTCCCCGCCAAGCCCCACTGGGAGCTGGGCGAAGCCCTCGGCATCCTCGACTTCAACCGCGCCGCCAAGATCTCCGGCTCTCGCTTCGTCGTCCACTTCGGTCAGGGAGCGCGCCTCGAACGCGCCCTCGCCAACTTCATGCTCGACCTCCACACCAGCGAGCACGGCTACACCGAAGTCCTCCCGCCCTACATGGTCAACTCCAAGTCGCTCTTCGGCACCGGCCAGCTTCCAAAATTCGCCGAAGACCTCTTCCACTGCGACGACAAGGGCGCCTACGTCGCTGGCGAGCTAAACGACTCCGATCACTGGCTCATCCCCACCGCCGAAGTCCCCGTCACCAACCTCTTCCGCGACGAGACCCTCGACGAAGCCCAACTCCCCATCTCCTTCTGCGCCTACACCCCCTGCTTCCGCAGCGAGGCTGGCAGCTACGGCAAAGACGTGCGCGGCATGATCCGTCAGCACCAGTTCCAGAAGGTCGAGCTGGTCAAGTTCGCCAAGCCCGAGAACTCCAACGAAGAGCACGAGCGTCTCACTCGCCACGCCGAGACTGTCCTCGAAAAGCTAGGCCTCCCCTACCGCCGCATGCTGCTCTGCACCGGCGACATGGGCTTCTCCTCGGCCAAGACCTACGACCTCGAGGTCTGGCTCCCCGGCCAGAACCTCTACCGCGAGATCTCCTCCTGCTCCAACTTCGAGGCCTTCCAGGCCCGCCGCGCCAATATCCGCTACCGCCCCACCGGCGCGAAGAAGAGCGAATTTCTGCACACCCTCAACGGCAGCGGCCTCGCCGTCGGGCGCACCTATCTCGCCATCTTGGAAAATTATCAGCAGGCCGACGGCACCATTCGCGTCCCCGACGCGCTCGTCCCCTACATGAACGGTGATACAGTCATCGGCAAGCAGCAAGGCAGGGGCTGACACGATGATCAAACTCTTCCGCAGCTATCTCTTCTGGACCTACGAGCGCGGCAGCTTCCACTATGACGTCATGGTGACGCTGATCCTGCTCTTCCTCTTCGTCGGCCCGAGGTTCATCGACTTCAAGGCCAAGCCGGTCGAGACCATCACCCTCGACCCCAGCGAAGTCATGGTGAAAGAGGCAGGGACGACAGAGGCGGGAAAGATCTTCGTCTACCAAATCCGCGCTCAGGACCTCGCAGGCGCAACTACCGACAGCGAGCGTCAGGCCGCCATCCTCAACGTGATCGACCCGATCTCCGGCCACGTCACCCTCCGGCGCTATGAACCCATCCGTGACGCCAAGGGAAAGATCGTCTCCTATAACGCCTGGGTGCTCCGCTAGCGTCCGATCAGGTCGACAAGCTACCCAATCCCTCGACGAACCATCCAATGACCGGGAGCAATGAACGAATGATGAATTTCCGCCGTGCCGCTACAGCGTTTCTTATCCCTGCCGCCGCGCTCTTGATGACCCCTCTCTCCTCCTTCGCTCAACCCAAGCCAGCCGACCTGAACACCGTCTTGCACGAAATGGACCAGGCAAGCGCCAAATTTAAATCAGCAGAAGCCGACTTTCGTTGGGACATCTACGAGCGTGTGGTCAAAGAGACAACCACGCAGACCGGCACCGCCTACTTCCTCAAAAGCGGTTCGAACCTGCAGATGGGCTTGCAGATCAAGCCCCCTTCAGCCAAATTCGTCGAATACAAAAATGGCAACCTGCAACTCTTCGATCCCGGCTCGGACCACCTCACCATCCTGAGCGCCGGAAATAATCAAGCCCAGTACGAGAGCTTTCTCACGCTCGGCTTCGGTGGCAGCGGTACCGATCTTGCCAAGTCGTGGACCGTCACCGACCTCGGCACTGAACCCATCAACGACGGCTCAAAGATGGTAACCACCACCAAGCTCGATCTGGTCTCAAAAGATCCCAACGTCCGCAACATGGTCAGCCACATCACCATTTGGGTCGATCCCACACGAGCCGTCTCCTTGAAGCAGCAGTTCTTTATGCCGTCGGAAGATCAGCGCACCACCTACTTCACGAATATCCGCTACAACCAGACCGTCAACACCAAGCCTTTCGCCCTTAAGACCGATAAGAAGACAACGGTCGATCGTCGTTAGGGCGCCCAGCGATCACTGCTGCCCAGAGAATAAGCACCGGAAAGAACTCCAGCGTATAGCGCGGCTCGGAGTTGTCGAGCGTCAGCAGTACAGCGCACCGCAGCACCACAAACCCCATCATCGACCACGCCAGCGCGGGGTTTCCATCCCATCCCCGCCTTCGCCATAGCCAGAAGCCGACGCCTCCCAGCACAAGATAGACGAGATTCAGCCCGGCATATCCTGCAGCAAACCAGCTCTTCGCCGGATGCGACCAATGCCACCAGTACAGTGGGATCGGCATCATCTCCGTTCGTGGCCGCAATGCCATGTTCAGCAAGCGGGCCACGGGCAGCGCGACATAATAGCGAAGCGGATCATTATGAATGCGCTCCTCTGCTATCTTTCCGAATTGTCCGTCGACAGCAGCAGTAGCATTATCGGTCTGGTTATAGTCATTCAACAGCGCATCGGTCTGCTGGTATTGCTGCTCAGAATCGAAAGCCCGCGAAGGCACATCGCTGATGTCGATCTCCGCACTGTCATAGTTCCAATACACACTCTCCGTTGAGGCAAAGTCGATGCCCCAGCTCCGATACCATCGCTGAAATCCCAGCGGCACCAGCTCCCCCGGATCGGTGGCGTAGCGCGGAGCCAGCGGCTGAATCACATGAAATGTTCGCCAGTTCCGCACCGCCCACGGCGCCAGCGGAAGCACCATGCACACGGCAACCACCGCCACCGGCCACGCGGATCGCACCCAATCGCGCTCGCGAGAAGAGACCCAAAGCATTGCAGCTAGTACTGCGGCAGCGAGCAATCCCTGCTCTGGCCGCAGGAGCAGCGCATAGGCAAGCGCAAAGGCAATCACCCAGAGCCAGCGGTTCAAGCCGAGCGAGGTCGTACGCCATCGCTCCAATCCATAGAAGGCAATCGCGACACAAGCCAAACTAAGCGTCTCCGTCAAAGGGGCAGCAACATAGTTTGCCGTGAAGGGACACAGGGCGGCCAGCCACAGCGCAACCATCGCTGCACGCCGCCCGAACAAGCGTCCAGCCAGTGCGCTGATCACCAGGCAGGTAAACAGGTCAACGATGCTCTGCACCACCATCACGGCCGTATAGTGCTCCATGCCGAAGACGCGAAAACACGCGGCCAGAAACAGCGGATAGCCCGGCAGTCGAATCAGCGTAGGATGAGGCGCGATGCCTGACCGTGTAAACCCATAGACGCCATGCTCCAGCCAGTTCTTGGCGATGTCGCCATACAACAGCGTATCGCCGTCGATCCGGGCCAGGTGGGCGATAAACCACAGCCGCAGGACAAGCCCCAGCGCCAGCGGCAAAGCCACCCATAGCCATCGCTGTATTCGTCGACGAGTCATGTATGTGCATCATACTTCGGATGATGCCCGGCTTTGCTTCCACATTGACGCCAACCCATTCACTGCATACGATTGGTACAGCCGCTCACGCCGCAACCCCTCCTCAATGAACAAGCAAATCTTCTACGATCCGCAACGTAAACGCTGGAAGAGACTGCGCCGAGTTCTCGACATTCTCGCCCTTCTTGGCATTCTGCTGATCGCCGTGTTTCTGGTGGGCCTGCTGCGCACCAAGCCGTTGCCGGAACTCTCCTTCCAGCCCAAGAAACGCAACTACCGCGCCCTCACCAATCCGCGAAAGCCGGTTCTGACGCCCAGCCAGAAACTTCGCAGCTCCGCGCATCGAAAGACCGACCTCAAGCCCTCCGACGTCACCCTGAATTCGGGCGAAGGCCTTCGCGCGGCCTATTACGTCGAGTGGGACCCCGCCAGCTACTCCTCGCTCAAGCAACACATCAAGCAGGTCGATCTTCTCTTTCCCGAGTGGCTGCACGTCGTTACACCGGAAGGCAACCTGACCTCATTCACCATCGACAACCGCCCCTTTCAGGTTGTCGACAGCAGCGGAGTTCATCCCGTCGACCAGGAGTTCAAGGTCGCTCGCACCATCGCTAAAAACCACGTCGATACCGAGGTCTTCCCCCTCGTCAACAACTACGATCCGGTCAAAGGCATCTTTCTCTCCTCCATCGGAGACTTTCTCGAGAGCGACACCGCCCGCGCAAACTTCCTCAAGCAGCTCGATACCTTTTTCGCAGCCAACCCGAACTATCACGGGCTGTCCCTCGACTTCGAGGAGATTCCTTCCGCCGCCCAGCCCGGCTATAACTCCCTCATCGCCGCAATCTACAGCGACTTCCAGCAGCGCCATCTTCGCCTCTACGTGAACACTCCCGTCGGCGATGACGACTTCAACCTGAAATACATCGCCGACCACTCCGACGGCCTTCTGTTGATGAACTACGACCAGCACCAGACCGACAGCGGCCCCGGCCCCATCGCGCCGCAGGACTGGTTCATCGACAATCTGAAGAACGTCCTCAAGATCGTCCCCAAAGAGAAGATCATCTGCGCCATCGGCAGCTACGGTTACGACTGGTCGATGGCGATGCCTCCACCGGTATCTGGCAAACACGCGAAACCTAAAAAGGCCTTGCCTCCAAAAGTGCTGACCTCGGAGAACCTGTCCACGCAGGAGGCCTGGCAGGAGGCCTACGACTCCGGCTCTGATGTCGAGCTGGACGACAACTCCCTCAATGCCCACTTCGCCTACGACGACGAGGACACACACGTCCGCCACCAGGTCTGGTTTCTCGACGCCGTCACCGTTCTGAACGAGATGCGCGCAGCCCGCGCCCTCGGTCTCGAGACCTTTGCCCTATGGCGGCTTGGCTCCGAGGACAACTCTCTCTGGAAGATCTGGGACAACCCGACGCAAGGGAATCCGCTCAAGGATCTCGCCACCGTTGAACCCGGTTACGACGTGGATACCGAGGGCGACGGCGACATCCTGCGCATCACCCGCAAGCCCCAGGACGGTCAGCGCATCATGACCCTGGACGACGACGCCTCGATCCCGTTGAACTACCGCTCCATCGTCGACGAGACGATGGACTCCCTGCCGCTCTCCTACACGGTGCAGCAGTATGGCTACCATCCCAAGGAAGTCGCGCTCACCTTCGACGACGGCCCCGATCCCGAGTGGACGCCGAAGATCCTCGACATCCTGAAACGCTATAACGTGCATGCCACCTTCCTCATGATCGGAGAGGTCGCCGAAAACAATGTCGGCACGATGCAGCGCGTCTATCGCGAAGGCCACGAGATCGGCAATCACACCTTTACCCATCCCGACATCAGCGACATCTCCAACGCGCAGGTCGATCTCCAACTCAACCTCACCGAGCGGCTCTTCGCCTCCAAGCTCGGCGTCCAGCCTCTCTACTTCCGTCCGCCTTACTCCATCGATCAGGAGCCCGACACCAACGACCAGGCCGCGCCCGTCGACCGCATTCAGCACATGGGCTACGTCATTCTCGGCAACAAGATCGACACCAACGACTGGGATGAGCATCCACGCAAATCTCCGCAGGAGATCGTCGACAGCGTCTTCCAGCAGATCGCGGACATGAACGTCCGCACCTGGACCAAAGGCTCTGTCATCCTGATGCACGACGGCGGCGGTGACCGCTCCGCAACCATCGCCGCTTTGCCCGTTCTCATCCAGGCCCTGCGCGCCCACGGCTACAAGATCGTCAACGTCTCCGACCTCATCGGCAAGACCCGCGCCGAGGTCATGCCGCCGCTTACGCCACACCAGCGCTGGCAAGCCCGCGCCGACTCCGTCACCTTCTTCCTGGTCGGCTTCTTCAACAACTTCATCGTCGGCGTCTTCTTCGTCGGCGACGTCCTGATGAGCGCACGGCTCATCATCATGGGCATCTGCGCCGTCATCGACCGTCTGCGCAAGCGCAAGAACTACGCGACGCCGAGCTATCAGCCCAGAGTCGCAGTCGTCATCCCCGCCTACAACGAGGAGACGGTCATCGTCCGGACCATTCGATCCGTGATGATGTCCACCTATAAAAACCTGCGCATCATCGTTGTCGACGATGGCTCCACCGACAAGACCTACGACGTAGCGCGCGCGGCCTACCCCGCCGATATTGCCTCCGGTCGCCTTATCGTGATGACCAAAGCCAACGCAGGCAAGGCAGAGGCTCTCAACTTCGCGCTTCCGCACATCGAGGAAGAGATCTACGTTGGCATCGACGCCGATACCGTCATCGCCCACGACGCCATTGCACGTCTGGTTCCGAACTTCGCCAACCCCAAGATCGGTGCCGTCGCCGGCAATGCCAAGGTGGGCAACAAGGTCAATCTCTGGACCCGCTGGCAGGCGCTGGAGTACATCACCAGCCAGAACTTCGAGCGCCGTGCCCTCGACCTCTTCGATGTTGTCACCGTCGTCCCCGGTGCCATCGGAGCGTGGCGCACCTCTATCGTCAAGGACGGCGGCGGCTATCACTCCAACACCGTAGCCGAAGACGCCGACCTCACCATGAACATCCTCGAACAGGGCTACTCCTCCATCTACGAGGACGCGGCATTGGCCTTCACCGAAGCGCCAGTGACAGCCAACGGTCTCATGCGCCAGCGCTTCCGCTGGTCCTTCGGCATCCTGCAAGCTATCTGGAAGCACCGCAGCGCCTTCACCAAACACAAGGCCCTGGGCTTCTTTGCGCTCCCAAATACCCTCATCTTCCAAATCCTGCTGCCGCTCGTCTCGCCGCTGATCGACCTGATGTTTGTCGCCGGAGTGGTGGGCTATTACGTCGACAAACACTTCCATCCCATCACTACCTCAACCGCCAACCTCGACAAGTTGATCATCTTCTTCCTCGCCTTCCTGATGATCGATTTCGTTACGTCTGCGCTCGCCTTCGCGCTCGAACGAAAGCACCCAGCGAGCAAAGGCGACGGCTGGCTTCTCTTCCACATCTGGATTCAGCGCTTCACCTACCGACAGGTCTTCTCGGTCGTGCTCTTCAAGACGATCAAGCGCGCCATCGACGGCAAGCCCTTCAACTGGGACAAGCTCGAACGCACCGCCAAGATGTCCAAAGCCACCGACAAGCTGACCGAGGACGACTCCGTCCACTAATGGGGGTCACCACACCAACCGTCAAAAATCATACTCTTAGGCTCGTTGCGCAAACCTGTTGCCAGCCGAGAAGTAAATGCAACAGGCTTTTGCAACGTAGAAACACTGGACTTTTGCTTTGTGAGCGTGGGCTTACTTAAACGTTCCTTTGTGCAACGCATCTTGTTTGAAGGATCGTCGTCCGTGAATACTGAAACAATGTGCTAATAAAAGATATGAAGACTTTGGTCCAGACTTCCACTTCGAGGCGCAAAAGCTCGGCTAGCCTTGAGTGGCTCCGATACATAACCGCCTACCTCATTCTGACCTACGGTACACGGAAGCTGATCGGCGGAGGGCAGTTTGCTCTTGGTGCAACACTCAGTTCTAAGCCAGTAGGATCTTTAAGCGGCTTCGAGCTGACCTGGTTCTACTATGGGTATTCACACGTGTACGGAATCATTCTTGGGCTAACGCAGATTTTTGGAGGAGTGTTGCTGCTGTTCCGCAAAAGCACCTTGCTGGGAGCGGCTGTCCTTATGCCGGTGATGGCCAACATTTTGATGATCAACATCTTCTTTCATATCGCTTTGGGGGCGGAGATCGCGGCCGCCTTTCTCCTCGGCTCGACCATGCTGCTACTCTGGCGAGAGCGCGAAGCAATAATTAGCTTGTTCTGGCGAGATCAGCCCAGCGAGACCGGAATGAAAAAGGGAACGCAGAAAGCTGCTCTCGCGATAGTTGTGCTTTTGGTCTTAGCTCAGGTGTTTGTGTTCGCTAAATATGCGGCACGTTGAGAACTACCTTATAGCTCTGCAATCCGTTAGCGTATGATTTTTGACGTTTGGTGTGGTGACCCTTAGTGGTCCGTCTAAGAACTCAGCAAATCCCTACGAACACGTCCCCTCGACCGGAACGAAGCGCAGTGGAGAGACCCCTGTATTTCACCTTTGCCGTTGCCTGTTCTTTCAGCGATCAAGCTAGGAGTGGAAGCCATTCCAAATCATCACCCCGGACAGCACAATCACGATGACCGTAGTAAGCCACGCCATCGCATTGAACCATCGGCTGTTCGTATACTTGCCCATCAGTTCATGCTTGTTGATCAACCGCAGCATAAAGATCAGCACAATGGGCAGCAGAACGCCATTCAACACCTGAGACAGGATGCTGAATTTGACCAGCGGAAAGTTCGGGATCAGGACGATGCCCGCGCCGCCCGCCAGCAGCAGCGTATAGAACCAGTAGAAGAAGCGGGCTTCGCTGAAGCTCTTATCCAGTCCGCTCTCGAGCCCCAGCCCTTCGCACACCGTATAGGCAGTCGATAGCGGAAGGATCGACGCCGCAAACAGCGACGCGTTGAAGAGTCCAGCGGCAAAGAGGATAAAAGCATACTGGCCAGCCAGCGGCTTCATGGCTCCCGCAGCATCGGCAGGGTCGGCGATATTGCGGATGCCATGAGTAAAAAGTGTCGCCGCGCAGGCCACAACGATGAACCACGCTACAAGGTCGGTGAAGAAGGAGCCAACGATCACATCGAGCCGCGAGGCCTTGTACTGGCGAACCGTAATTCCCTTTTCGACGATGGTGGACTGCAGATAGAACTGCATCCACGGACTGATGGTAGTGCCGATAATCCCGACCGTCATGTAGATGTACAGCTTGTCGTGCCAAACGCCGCGAGCGGGCAACTTCACCGTCTCAACCATCGCGAGATGCCAGTCCGGGCCGCTGAGAACGCCCGCCACAATGTAGGCAATGTAAAAAACGCTGGCGATGAGAAAAACCTTTTCGACGCTCTTGTAATCTCCTTTGACCACAAGTATCCAAACCAGAAAGGCGCACGCTGGAACGCTGGCGTACTTGCTGATATGGAAGAGTTGCATGCTCCCGGCGATGCCCGAGAACTCCGCGATGACGTTGCCGAAGTTGACCACGACCAGCAGGATCATCATCACAAAGGTCATGCGCAGCCCAAACTCTTCGCGAATCAGATCGCTGAGCCCCTTGCCCGTGACCACGCCCATGCGCGCGCACATCTCCTGCACGATGATCAGCGCCAGGGTGATCGGAATCATCGTCCATAGCAGCGTGTAGCCGAACTGCGCGCCTGCCTGCGAGTAGGTGAGGATGCCGCCGGCATCGTTATCGACGTTCGCGGTAATGAATCCCGGGCCAAGCACGGCCAGAAAGAGGATGAGGCTCGTTCTCCATCTGCGCCAAGATGTCATCGCGTCCCGTCCTCAGGGTCGGATAGTAACTGATCTCGTTCGGTCTGTATCAACTCGTAGAGCTTACGTGCCGGTGCCTCAATCGAGGCATCCCCTGCCACGCGAACATTTTCCTGAATGTGCCGCGAATCTTTCGATGAAAAGAGAATGACACTAGCCGGATTCATAACCAGCGCCGCCTTGAGCATCAGGTTGGCCAGTAGCTCTCGCTCGCTTAGGTCTATTCCAATTTGCTCCGACCAGCGGCGACAGATGGCGGTTTTTTTTGTGAGTCGCTCGTGCAGAGAGCGAAAATTTTGCGTGAGCGAACGATGGTGAATGCGGAAAGGGGCGCCAGCGGGAACCGGAGCGTCCAGAACGGACCACTCGTATTGCAGCACGCGGCAATAGGCCGGGCGTGCGTTCAGAAGTTCGCCGATCTTGCCAGCTTCGCTACCGACACCAAAGGTCCCAATGGTTCCACGGAGTATTTCGTCTTCGAGAAGGCGAAGCAAGCCGTCGTCCTGAAGATCGGCAGCCTCGACCTCGTGTAGAAGCCACACATCAATCCGGCTGCAACGTAGAGCGGCCAGGCTTCGATCGAGGGACGCCTTCGCCTGCGCAGCAGTAAAGGACGCCTTCTCTCCCTTACGAGTTGTGGTCCGAGCCACTCCGACAAGCCGCTGCTTGAGTCCCGGCAGCCGTTTCAATAAAGGACGGACAACGCCACGCGCAGTTCCCATCAGGGAGGAATTCTTAGCCGGGGGAATACCATATTTTGTCGCCACGGTAACATCGCCGGGATGCCGTTGCAGAAATTCACCCAGGCAACCTTCTGCTTCGCCGTACCCATACATGGGCGCAACATCGAAGTGCCGTATCCCAGCGTCAAAGGCACTCTCAAGCATGGCCAGCGAATCCCGGCGGCCCATTGCGCCCATCAGCGAAGAGCTCCCGAAACCAAGACGAGTGGTCTGACGGCCGGAACTTCCCAGTGCAATCCTGTCCATTCTCTCTCCTGCCAAAATGCCCTGTCTCAGGCTAACTCAAATGTTGCGAAAGCCTGACGGCCAACGCCAGAAGAGTGTGGGTCGGGTTCGAGAAACCAGACGTAGGAAAGACCGCGCTGCTGCAGACGTAAGCGTTATTGATTCCATGAAGGCGCAGATTCGGATCGACGACACCCTCCGCCGGGGAGACAGCCATACGCATCCCCCCCATGTGGTGATTGCTGTCGTCGCAATAGGCCGCAAAGTTATCGGTCAAAAGATCTTCATGCGGACGGATATGAGCTACGCCAGCCAGGGATTTTGCAGCAATCTGAACGTACTGCCGTATCGTGGCCAGCTCATTCTCCGATATCTGCCAATCTAACCGGGCCCGTAGAAGACCAAGAGCGTCGCGGCTCTCAGCCAGCGTGATACTGCTTCGGGAGGTCGGCTCCTGTTCGCAGTGGACACGCAGAAAGATGCTCGCATCGGGAGGGTTGTAAGCACGTTTGCCAACTTTGTAGCGGACCACCTGCCGGATCAGAAGAGAGGAATGCCGGGCTGCGAAGCCAAGATCTGCTGTCCCGATTTCCCCGGTACGGCCGCGCATAAGATTTTTTGCTGTCGTCTTCAGCTTAGCCAGCGTCTCATCGGTATCACTGACAAAGGCCATGGTTGCCGCAACGTTCAGGGTGCCGGATGCAGCCTGTTCGTCAGATGCGAGGCGCAATTTCGGATGGTATTTAAAACCTCTGCTAAAGATGTTGTCGAACATCTGGTGAAAGCGTTTTGCATGAATCGGCTCTACGGTTGCCGCGTTGCAATCGACGTGGTCCTGAAAGTGTTTTCCTAATAACCCGGATGTATTCCAAGGAAGCCCAGCGGCCCTCGGCTGCAGAAAAAAGCGAGAGCTTTCTATTCCGCCCAGGCAAAAGATGAAACGCGAGGAATGAAAGACCGCTTCTTTCCCTGTAAGGGTGCGGCAGCGGAGCCCGCGCATTGTCTCCCCTTCAAGCAGCGGCTCGACAGCATTTGCATGGAGCCAGAGCGTAATTCCCGGATGCTCCTCGATCGTCGTGCGATGTAGCCTGGCAAAGTTCGGCTCCGGGCACCAGCGCGAAAAATAAGGTTCAAGGTGAGGCAACTTCGGCGGCGCTTCTGCAGCCTCACGCCAGACGGCATCATCCTGGCGCGTAACCTTTGCCAACCCCTCCAGTTCAAGCGCACGCTCATAGAAAGGGGCAAGCTCACTCTTGGGGAAAGGCCATCCACTGCCCTCGATCCATGAACGCCGTTCGAAATCCAACGCATCGAGTTCGAGAATCTGCCCACCCCACTTGGTCGTCGTTCCACCCTTTGCGCGGAAGCGCCCGGTATGAATACCGCGATGCGGATGCCCCGTCACTTCGCTGACATAGGGGTCCTGCGAGCTGTCTTCAATCTCACTGCCGCCGCCTTCGAGCAGAAGAACGCTTTTACCTCTCCGTGCCAGCTCGACGGCAAGCACAATACCTGCGGCGCCTGCACCGACAATGCAAACATCTGCGACGGATGCCGACTCCGGTTGAGACTGCAACAGATCACGAATCATGAATGGGCCCCAGTATCTGTTCTCATCTTCTGGATAATCCTCTCGGCGCGTTCGACAATAAGGCCTACCTGGCGATCATTGTGGTATCCATCGCGTACCGCGCGTGCATGTCCTGCAGCCGCGATACGAGCGCGCGCAGCTTCGTCGGGAAGATAGCGGCGAATCTTTGCAACACACTCTTCCATGCCCGTAAAAAACACTGCTTCCTCGTCTTCGCGAAAGCGCTGCATGTGTCCTTCTGACCGCTCTGCAAGCAGAAAGCCGCCGCAGCCTGCGATCTCGAAGCTCTTGTGGACAAACTCATCCTCATTGGAGTGGGTGATGAAGCTGAGGTTAATTGGTGACTTCCAGATGCCCTCTCTGTACTCGTCGCGGAAGAGCTCTCCATGGCCGCGATAGATCGCAGCGACTGCCTCCGCGCCCAAAGCGGGCTTCCACACAAGACCGCCGGAGACACTCACGGGAAAACCGAACTCTTTCCATAGTCGAGTGAGAAATTCAGCGCGATTGTCATAGGGCGTTCCGATGAAGGAGACCCCGCGATCACGGTCTTTATCGCTCCAGCCCTCGGGCGGCGGAAAGTGAATTGTCGGCTCATAGGCGGTCTGAATCTTGATGACGTCGCGTGCCCCGCGCTGGCGATAGTCGAGGATATTTTTATCCCGCTGCACCACATGCAGGTCGTAGTGCGGAATGTCCTTCATGTAGAGCCGCCAGCCGGGGTCCTGTCGCGGCCCGAAGGGATTGTCGATCATGTAGCTGACCGTGACAATGCCCATCTCTTTCATGCGGTCGAGCGTCGCGGGCTGCATCAAAAGCAGCTTGTCCGTCCATAGCAGGTCAGGCTTTTCAGCCGCAGCTATCCTCAGCAGATCGAGGTTCAGTCGCGTGACCATCGGCCCCGCGGCGAGCCGCAAAAATACCTTGCGCAAAAAAGGATTGTCATATCGGTAGTCGTAGGTATTCACCGGAATGACCTGATGGCCCAGCCGCTCCAGCGCCAACAGGCGATAGAAGGAGGAATCGTTCGGGCTAAGTCCGGCGGCGTAGAGAATCTTCATTGAAAGCTGGGTCTTCCTGATCGTTGGCTTTATTTAATTCTAGTGGTTCGCGCGCAACAGCGCGATCACCTGCTCGGCGTGGACCACTCCCACCAGCCGTTTTTCGCCGTCCAGCACGGGCAACGAACGCAGATTATATTTGTCGAAAAGCTCGGCCACCTTGCGACCATTGGCGTCGATATCGCAGGTGACGACATGGCTATCGGGCAGACCGGCGAGCGGCGCATCCGGAGCAGCCAGCAGTAGCTGAACCAAGGGAATGAGGCTGGCGATCCTCCCCTTTTCATCGAGAAGATAGATGTCGGTGACAATCTCCATATCGCCCTCGAACTCACGCAGCGCCGCGATAGCCTCCGAAAGCCGGGCCGTCACCGGCAACGCGATGTAGTCGGTCGTCATCCGTCCCGCGGCCGAGTCGCCGGAGAATTCAAGAAGCTCCTCGACCTCCTGCCGCTCCTCCGGCTCCATCTCGCCAAGAATCTCTTCGGACCGTTCGTCCGACAATTCGGAGAGCAGGTCGGCGGCGGCTCCAGGGTCCATCTCCTCGACGATGTCGGCAATCTGACCGGAGTCGAGCGACTCGATCAGCGCCTGCTGCATCTTCGGCTTGACCTCTTCCAGCGCCTCGGCTGCGATCTCTTCATTCAAGCTGATAAACAAAGCCTGGCGCTCGGCAGGCGCAAGCTCTTCGAGAATGTCCGCGATATCGGAAGGGTGCATCTGCGAGAGCCGGTTCTGCTCGATCTTGAGCTTGACCCGGCGCGACGGATCGCGATCGATCAGGTCGACAAAATCCCATGGAATGAGGCTAGGGCTGAAGCGCGCCGCGATACGGTCGGCTGTCGCAGTGTGCAGCCCCTTCAAAAGCCGACGGACCGCACCGCGCAGGCCGACTTCAACCTCGGCGATGCGCAGCGACAGCTCGGAGCCATTCTCCGGGCTCGACTCCCATATCAGATCGACGTCATTGACGCGGACAACCTTGCGGCCGTGCACATCGATGATCTGTTGATCGAGCAGGTCGCGCTCCAGCATCAACTGACTCTGGTCCTCTTGCAGCGTCGCAGGCGAAGCTCCGTCGCGAAGTTGCATCTCGTTGCGAGGTGTCAGCCTCAGATCGGTAATCAGCACCAGCGACGACTGATCGCCCCGCTTTGCCCCCGCCCGCTTCAGTACAAGGCCATGCACTTGCGAGGTCGCAATCTCAGGAGCAACGACGAACTCGCGCACGCGACCGTACACGGCCCCCTGGCCATCCACCACGCTCGCGCCCATCAGGGCAGAGACGCTCGTTCGTTGATTCTGTTTCGTCATAGGCAATCGTAACTGCTGTAATACCAGACTTTACATCCAACCGCCGCAGGCAGTCGCCTGTAATCTCCATCGCTGACTCGTCCCGCCTGCCAGCATTTGTGCGTCTGTTCTGAAATATGCATCCAATAAAATTGCGTGATGAGCCGGATATGTTCCGCAGTATCCGTATACTCCTCTTATCCGCATAGTAGCTCACCTGAAGGCCTGCGCCGCCGAAAGCAGTGGAGGCAGTTCAGTAGAAATCACGGGGCCGCACACTTGGGGTCTCAGCAGGGTCTGCACTAAGGGGAGGAAGATTTTGGAAAAGCTTGAGAACTCGGCGTCCTTGACATTCGACGAAACGACAAGCACACTGCCATCATCGCTCTCGTCCGCAGCAGACGACTGCTTTCATGGTTCCACAGGGATAGCATTGGCCGATTCCACCACAAGCCGCGTCAGCTTCACACTTGACTCGTCTCTGGACAGCGTCAACAAGATCGAGTTGACCGCCGAGCAGAGCGCGCAGCGCGCCGGCTTCGACGAGGACACCGCGACCCATGTGGCCATGGCCGTCCGCGAAGCCGCCGTCAACGCCGTTCTGCACGGCAATGCCTACGATCCCAAAAAGCACATCACCGCCTCGTTTGAAACCACCTCGGACGCGCTCGTTATTCGCGTCGCCGACCAGGGCCCCGGTCTCAATCCGGACACCATTCCCGACCCGCTGGCGCCGGAAAATATCCTTCGCGGTTCAGGCCGTGGCATCTTCCTTATCAAGGCCTTCATGGATGAGGTACACTTTCGCCAGTTACATCCCGGCACGGAACTGACACTAATTAAACATCGCAGACCCGCTCAACCGGGGAACTAAGGAGACGATTACTCATGAGCATGAAAGTACAGACTCGCCAGGTCGACGGCATAACAATTTTGGATCTCAGCGGCCGGATTACACTCGGCGAAGGCAGCGTTACCATACGCGACGCGGTTCGCGATGTGCTGGCCAAAGGCTCAAACAAGATTCTACTCAACCTCGGCGAAGTCAACTACATCGACAGCTCGGGAATCGGCGAGCTGGTCAGCGCCTTTACCACGGTGAAGAACGCAGGCGGCGAGCTGAAGCTGCTCAATCTCACCAAGAAGGTCCACGACCTCTTGCAGATCACCAAGCTCTACACCGTCTTCGACGTCAAGGACGACGAAGCCTCCGCCATCTCTTCCTTCACCAAATAACATCGTTCCGCACAAAAGGGCCGTCGCCAAAGCGACGGCCCTTTTCATTGCCCAAACACTCTACTTCGAGAAGTCAACCTTAGGCGCAGCGCTGTTCTCCGGATTGCCCTTGAAGTATTCGTCCCTGTAGTGGAAGCCCGCAAAGTTCGCCCAGATGCTGTTGGGAAACTGGCGGACGTAGACGTTGTACTCTTCGAGCGTCCGGTTGTATCGGCTGCGTTCGACGGCAATCCTGTTCTCGGTTCCGGCCAGTTCGTCGGTCAGCCGCGTGAACTGCTCGTTGCCCTTCAGGTTCGGATACTGCTCCTGCAAGCGGAAGAACGGGCCCAGTGCCACATCGAGCTTCGAGTTAGCCGCGATACTGCTCGCGCGGTCCGGAGCGCTCGTGATCGCCGCACGCGCATTTGCGATGTTGGTCAGCACAGTGGACTCTTCGGCCACATAGCCCTTCACCGACGCAACCAGGTTCGGAATCAGGTCGAGGCGGCGCTGCTGCACCACGTTCACCTGCGAATAGGCCTGGTTGATGGCCTCATTTTTCTGCACCAAAGTATTCTTCGTGCTCACATAGCTGCCAAATCCAAACAGCAGTATGAGAACAATAACTCCCAAAATTCCAAGTCCAACCCATAAAGATTTCATTCGCTCTTCGATCTCCTTTGTCTGGTTTCGATCTTCTCGGCAGGTATCTCCGGCTGTACTGTATCACTCCCGGATATCTCTGCCCTTCTCACTCCATTGACGCCGAGCTAATCTCTACATCGGGCACCCTCAAAAATCTCCACTCGCACCTCCGCCGCCGGAGCTGCCGCCGCCAAAGCCGCCGAAGCCACCTCCGCCTCCGCCACCATCGCCATCCCTGCCGCCGCCTCTGCCGCCGCCCCCGCCCATCAGGCTCCCCAGCAGGAAAAAGATCAGCCCAACATTTCCCGTCCGGACAAGAATGAACAGCACAAACAGAATGCCCAGCCCACCAAGCACCACCTGCCACAGGCTCAGATGCACGGGCACAGGCTGCGGCTGCTGACTGTACTGCCGCCGCATCGGCTGCGTCAGCGTCACATTGGCATCGGTCGCTATGATCTGCGCAAGCTGCCCAACACCTAAAGCTACTGCGCGGTTGTAGTCTCCCTGCCGCGCATACGGAGACATCGCCCGGCCTATATCGCCCACCTTGGCGTCGTTGAGGATGCCCTCCAGCCCATAGCCGACCTCGATCCGCCCGCGCCGTGGCTGCATGACCAGCAGCATCAGAACGCCGCGGTCAGTTCCCTTCGCACCCACCTTCCACTTTTCTTCAAGCGCCGTGGCGAACTCTTCAATCGACTGGTCGCCGTCGATCGTCTTAATCGTAACCACCGCGATCTGTGCATGGGCCTGGCGATCTACCTGCGTGCACAGCGCATCCACGCTCTGCACCGTGCCCGGAGCCAGCACGCCGGCAAAATCGTTGACATAGCCGGTAGGCGCAGGTAACGACGCCACGGTCTCCGCCGTCAAAAAACCGACTGGCGAAAGAACCAGAACAACGATTGCCAGCCATCGCGAAATGCGCTTCATTGAAGGTTTATTCTACGCCTTGCCGGACCGCACCACGGGGCAAAAGAAAAGGGCGCTCCCGGCGCCCTTTTCATCACGCATCTACAGCATCACTGCGTGGGCGGCGCAGGTTGTTCCGCGCTGTCCTCGTGATGCCGATGCGGAACCTCGACACCCTTGCTCGTCGCCAGTTTGTCCACCATCACCATGTGCTCATGAATCGTCTTGGCGCCTTTGACCACCGCATCCCTCAGCGCCGAGTCCTGCGTTCCTTCCGCTTCCACGCGGAACTCCCTGAGGTCATGGTGGTGGCCCTTCACCATCATCGTCAGGTACTCCGTATCGAAGGCATCGCCCGACAGTCCATTGAGCTTGTCCAGCTCCGCCTGGTCCTCTTTGTCGATATGCTTGGGCAGCATTACGCCAATAGAGTCGGCCACGCCCCCCAGATCCTTGTTCAGCGCCGTATGATCTTCGACCATCTGCCGTCCAAGAGCCTTGACGTCATCGCTACCGCCCTTCTGCGCAGCCAACTGGCCAAACTGCACCTGTGCCAGCCCACCTTCAACCGCCTTGCGTACAAACATCTTGTCCTTGGTTGCCTGAGCAGTCTGCCCACTGCTGCCAACCGAGTCCTGCATCGACGGCCTTGACGTCTGCTGTTGCCCTGGCCCGGGCTCAGTCTGACTCGATGGAGCCGACTGCGCCGCCATCTCCGGCAGAGTCCCCGGCTCTGCCTGTCCAAATAACACAGCCGGACATAAAGTCGTTGCCGTACACAGCAGGATGATACGCACTGGTTTAAAGTTCATGGCTTGAGCCCTCCGGCGGACATCTGTTAGTCGTTCTCGTGCCGCCTGTTCTTCTGGTTTGGTGTACTCGTTCCGGTTTGGGTTGCCTCTCTCAAAATGGTCTAACGCGGTATCCTGTCGGCTGGAGTTTATTGAATGACCGAAAGCATCATCACGCCGCCGACTGCCCGCCAGGAACCAACGCCTACAACGCTGCACGGCCATACGCTCGAAGACAATTACCGCTGGATGCGCGACAAAGACTCACCAGAAGTAATCACTCACCTTCAAGCGGAGAACCAATATACGCTCTCCGTCATGGCGCCTACTACGGAGTTGCAGACGCGGTTATACGCCGAGATGCTCTCCCACATTAAGGAGACCGACGAGTCCGTTCCCTACCGTCATCGCGGCTGGTTCTACTACACGCGCACCGTCGAAGGCAGCCAGTACCCCATCCACTGCCGCAAGCTCGCCACGTCGCCGACCTTCGACCCCACGCAGCCCGAAGAGATCCTGCTCGACGTCAACCAGCTCGCCGAAGGCCAGCCCTTCATGTCGCTCGGCGGCATGAGCGTCAGCCCCGACGGCACGAAGCTCGCCTACTCCACCGACAACACCGGCTTCCGCCAGTACACCCTGCACATCCGCGACCTCAAAATCGGCAACGACCTCTCCGACACCGCCGAGCGCGTCGGCTCGCTCGTCTGGGCCGCCGACTCGCACACGCTCTTCTACACCACCGAGGACGAGGTCACTAAGCGCCAAGATAAGCTCTACCGTCACCGCCTTGGAGACGTAACCGAAGACGACGCCCTCGTCTATGAAGAGAAGGACGAGCGCTTCAACCTCGGCGTCGGCAAGACCCGCGACGGCAAATACCTGCTCATGGAATCCGGCAGCCACACCACCAACGAGTGCAGCTACCTCCCCGCCGACACTCCCGGCGGCGTCTTCCTCGTCATCGCTCCCCGCGTCGATGAGCAGGAGTACTACGTCGACCACCGCAACGGCCTCTTCTACATCCGCACCAACGACACCGGCAAAAACTTCCGCGTCGTCACCATCCCCGTCGACGGCGGAGGCCGCGAATCATGGGCCGAGCTGATCCCCGAAGACAAGAATGCACCGCTTGAAGATTTCGATGTATTCGACTCATTCTGCGTAAGTTCAAGCAGAGAGCTTGGCCTCACCACCATAGAGGTCATCCGCTTCACCCCAGACAACAAACTAGGCACCGCAGAAAAGATCAGCTTCCCCGAGCCCGCCTACACCGCTCAGTCTCACATCAACCGCGAGTTCGTCACCAACGCCTTCCGCTACAGCTACCAGTCGCTGGTCTCCCCCGCCTCCGTCTACGACTACGACCTCGCCTCCGGCACCTCCACCCTGCTCAAACAGCAGGAGGTTCCCGGCGGCTTCGACTCCACCCGCTACGCCTCCGAGCGCGTCTGGATTACGGCAGAGGACGGCGTCAAGGTTCCCATCTCCCTCGTCTACCGCCGCGACGCCTTCCAACGCGACGGCACCAGCCCCCTCTATATCTACGGCTACGGCTCCTACGGCTATCCCTTGCCCATCGGCTTCAGCCCCTCGCGCCTCTCGCTCCTCGATCGCGGAGTCGTCATGGCCTACGCCCACATCCGCGGCGGCGGCGAGATGGGCGACCAGTGGCACGACGCCGGAAAGATGATGGCCAAGCGCAACACCTTCACCGACTTCATCGCCGTAACCGAGCAACTCGTCGCTCAGGGCTACGGGGCCAAAGACCGCGTCGCCATCGAGGGCGGCAGCGCAGGCGGCCTGCTCATGGGAGCCGTCGTCAACCAGCGCCCCGACCTCTTCCACGTCGTCCTCTCGCACGTTCCCTTCGTCGACGTGATGAACACCATGCTCGACGCCAGCCTGCCCCTCACTGTCGCCGAATACGAGGAATGGGGAAACCCCAATGAATCAGAGGCCTTTGCCTACATGAGCAGCTACTCTCCATACGACAATCTGAAGGCTGCGGACTACCCGGCGATGCTCGTCAAAACCAGCCTGAACGACTCGCAGGTCATGTACTGGGAGCCGGCAAAGTATGTGGCCAAATTACGAACGTTGAAGACCAACGACGCGCCGTTGCTGCTGCATATCAACATGGATGCGGGACATGGGGGAGCGTCGGGGCGGTACGACTACCTCAAGGAGATTGCCTTCGACTATGCGTTTCTGCTCACGCAGCTTGGGGTGGAAAAATAGCGTTCGGGCGTCAAGTAACCATTCAAGCGATTTTTACCGGTTACACAGCACTTCGTGTAACCGGATAACCTAGACTTTACTGGTTACAGGATCATCCACAGTATCGCCCTCACCCGGCGCGAGGAATAGGTTGGTCTCAAGCCCGTGCTGGCGGGTGTAGAGGTCGTAGTAGCGGCCACCCATCTGATAAAGCTCCTCATGAGTGCCGCGTTCAACGATCAGCCCCTGCTCGACGACCAAAATTTGGTCGGCACGGCGAATCGTCGAAAGCCGGTGAGCGATCACGAAGGTCGTCCGGCCCTGCATCAGGAAGTTGAGGCCGTTCTGAATCATCGCCTCCGACTCCGAGTCGAGCGAACTAGTCGCCTCATCGAGAATCAGGATGCGAGGATCGGCAAGGATGGCGCGAGCAATCGAAAGCCGCTGGCGCTGGCCGCCAGACAGCTTCACGCCGCGTTCGCCGACGATGGTGTCGTACTGCTCTGGAAACCGCTCGGCAAACTCATCGACACGAGCGATGCGGCACGCTTCCATCAACTGCTTCTCGGTCGCATTGGGGCGGCTGAAAAGAATGTTCTCGCGAATGGTGCCGTCGAAGAGAAACGTCTCCTGCAGCACAACGCCAAGCTGTTCACGATAGCTGCTGAGGCGAATGGTGGAGAGGTCGATGCCATCGACCAGGATCTCGCCGGTCGTCACATTATGGAAGCCGCAGATCAGTGAGATGATCGTCGACTTGCCTGAGCCTGACGATCCGACCAAGGCAGTAACGGTTCCCGGCCTGGACTCGAAGCTGATGCCGTGCAAGACCGGCTTGCCCTCCTCGTAGGCAAAGGTGACATTACGAAAAGCGATGTCGCCTTTGATGACAGGCAGGCTGTGCGTCCGCGAAGGCTCGGAGTCTTCCTGGCTTTCGCCGAGGATCTCGTTGGTGCGGTCGAGTCCTGCAACAGCCTCCGTAAGCTGTGTCCCAATCGAGACGAGCTGGACGATAGGCGCAATCATGAATGCGAGAAACATGACGTAGGTCACGTATCCGCCGGTCGTCAGGTGTCCAGCAACCACCTGATGAGCGCCAAGATACATCACCAGCGCGCCAACGACGCCAAGCACGGCAGTCGAAGCAAGCGACATAAGCGATTGCGCCGTGAGCGAGGAGATGACGTTTTGCAGCAGCCGGTTTGCTCCTGCGGCAAAGACGCTGGCCTCGCTGTCTTCGGCGTGATAGCCCTTGACGACGCGAACGCCGCCCAGCGATTCGGTGAGGCGTCCGGTGACCTCGGAGTTGATCTTGGCGCGCTCACGGAAGATGGGTCGGATGACTTTGAACGCACGTTGCAGGATGAGCCCGAAAACCAGCAGGATGACGAAGGTGACCAGCGTCATCTGGACGCTGAGGAAGATAAGGAAGCAGAACGCAAAGATCGCGGTGAGCACGCCGCCGACGAAATCGACTACGCCAGTGCCGATGAGATTACGCACACCTTCCACGTCGCTCATGATGCGGGCAACCAGTGTTCCCGTCCGGTTTTCGTCGTAGAAGGCGACGGGGAGCCGCCCGATATGCGCCTGCACCTTCATGCGCAGTTCTGCAATCAACCGCTGCCCTTCTTTCGACAGAAGCTGCGTGAGCGCATAGGAAGTAATGCCCTGAAGGATGGTGGCGAGGACAACGATGCTGACGATCAGGGGCAGAAGGCTGAGGTGGTGACTCTCGACGAAGCGGGCAAGGAAGGGCGATCTGATGGGATGCTTGCCCATCACGTTGTCAATGAGGTACTTCGTCGAAGCAGGCAGGATAAGGCCGCTGGAGCGATTGATGACCATCAACAGGAAGCTGCCGCCGAGCAGAATGCGGCGTGGCTTGATGAGCTGCCAGACCTCGGGCATCACTTTTTTGAGCGATGGCTTGGGTCGTGCAGCGCTAAGGTCAGCCGCGACAGCGCGGCCCGTACCTCGGGATGGCCGGTCAACGGCCTTCATACCGCCGCCGTATTTGGATGGACCGAAAGAAGCCATAAAGAAATGAGCAGAGACCTGGACCAAAAACAGGCGCAGACCTTGCCGGAACTAGCTAAAGTCTACGCCTGTTAGATGGGAAGCCTACGCCCCGGGATTCAAGCTTCTTTGACGCCGCGCCGCAATAAAGGACCGCACGCAGAACAACACATAAAGCAAGCTGAGAAGCGAGGTCGCCGACTTTTCGATCACCGCAGCGGGATAAGGAAAGGAGACGCCACGGCTGAGACGGATGACGTCGATATCGGACTTGATAAGGCTGAGGAACAGAAGCAGGGCTACCGTAACCGAGACGTGCATCCACAACATGCGCTTTTTTGCGTCGTCGCTGCTGGCGAGTGAGCCAAAGAGGATGAAGAGGATTCCGGCGCCCGCAGGGATAAGTGCGGTCGGATATGTGCTGCCGGTATAGACGAACCCGGTGACGCCAACGATGATAAGCAGAATGCCGAATACGATAGTCAACTTTGCCATAAGAGGTGCGTGCTCCTTAATGCACTTGAAAGATCAGAATACCTGAGACGTTTGGAGAGAGCGGCCGCAAGCGCGAATACCGCCTCCCCTCTGGGTTGAGTCACGGTTGAGCAACGATTGGCTGCGATGTCGTAGGCACGTAGTTGAACTGGTAGAGCTGGGTGCGCTTGCCCGACTCAAAGCGGTCGTTCCAGTCCAGGTGATATTTCAGCGAGCTGGGATTCTCCGGGTAATGCTCATTCGCCGGATACGGATAAGACGTCATCTGATGGAACGGCATCTGCGCCACGGTAAACGGCAACGCCTCATAGAAGTCCATATCCTTGACGAAGCCGTTTGCATAGAAGAAGTAGTCGCGCTTCCAATGCGCAGGCAGCGGAGGCAGCGGAGCAGCACTGAACTCAGCATCAATCTCTTCGCCGCTGCCGAAGATGACGTACTGGTTGTCCACCTTGTTGAGCAGCGGAGTTACACTGCCATACTTCGTGTAGCTTCCGCGCTGCCACTGGAAAGGACCGGTCGCGCTGATGTGGTCGTAGCGATAGGTCAGATCGCCGGGAGTCTTGCCCTCGACCTGCTGCGGATAGCCTCGGAATTCAAGATGCGCTGTCGACAAAGGCAGCTCCATCTGTCTCGCACTTCTCGCTTCATCGGGGTCATTATCGACCTGTATCTGATCCCAATAAATCTGTAGGTTGGTGGTGATGCGAATGCGGCGTGCGCCTGCCGGAAGCTTTCCAGTGAGGTCTACGACGATGGTTCTGGGAAGTCCTGCCGGAAAGCCCATATCCTCTACGATGCGCTTCCAGCTTCCATCCGGCATCTGCGCCTCGACGAACGGCGAGATGGGCTTCAAGCCCGCTTGCCACGCGGCATACATCGAGCTGGCACTGAAATATTCGATGTAGCCGCTCATGAAGAGGCGAAGTGGATTCTGCGGCGTCCACGCGCCCACGTCGAGCGTGAGCGTATGCATGTTCGCGTAGCCCGCGTAGCTCAGGTTCGTGAAGCCACGAACGTAGTTGTGGTCGCGCTTCGCGAGTAGAGGCAGAACATCGTAGCCTTGGTCGTCCCATGCTGCAACAGGTAAGCGCGTCGCTGGCGACGCTACGACTGTCTTACCAGAGGCGAAGGGACGCTCGTCGAGGAAGCGCTCATCGGGATAGACATCCGTTCCTTCAGGATGGTCGATAGCGACGAGGCGCAGTTGATCGATGAAGTTGATCTCTTCCATCGGTTCGCCAAAGCGAAGACTGAAGAGGCCGTCACGTTTTTTGAGCTGTGCGCCATCGACCTTGATCCATTCGTCAGCATCGGCGGTATTGGTCGAAGTGGGAGAGACCCAATGGCCGATGACTCCAGCGCCGATGACGTCGGAGACGAACTGGTACTTGCTGCCGTCCCACGCGAAGAGCACCGGGCAAGAGCTTCCGCGCCGGTCAAGTTCGGTAAGCGTCACAGCTTTGCTGGCCGTAACGTCCAGCTCATCCTGTGGAACGCCAGTGGGCCACAACAGGCGGACAACATCAGCCTGGCTCGCTTGTCCGAGACCGGCGATGATCTCGGTCGCACCCTGGCTTAGATAGCCAGCGGCGCCGGCGACTTCAAATTTTTGCGATCTTCCATTGGAGAAGATTTCGACCTTGGTTCCAATTGCCGTCTTGTTATCGGCAAGGCCTGCAAGCGTCAGCCGCAAGGAGTGATTGCGGTTTCCACCTACGTTGCGCAGCACAATTGGCGGCGCATCGAGTTGTGTAACGATTAGATCGGCCGCGCCATCGCCGTCGATATCAGCAGCAATGACGGAGCGTGGATTGTGCAGCTTGAGATGATCCGCACCGACCGCGTGGCTTACATCTTCAAAGCCCTGCGAGCCGCGATTGCGCCAGACCCGCAGTTCGGCCCCCCTGGCCGTCTCTACGATTGCAGCCAGGTCGATCCATCCATCATTGTCGATATCGATCGGAGTGAGTCCCCATGCCCCTTTGGCGTCTGCAAGAGGCAACGGCACACGTTCAAAGCTTTTGCCGTCCACGTTGCGCCACAGGCTGACACCGGGAGCGCCTGCATGAGTGAGCGCTACATCCATCCATCCATCTTTGTTGAAGTCGAAGACGGAGACGCCGCGTGTAGGAGCAATGCCGCTGTCTTTATAAAGTGGCACTACCTTGAAAGGGCCTTCGCGTTTATTTTCAAAGATCGTTGGCGAACTGCCATCGCCGGTGATAATCAGGTCAATCGCACGATCATTGTTCAGGTCGGAAATCGTAACGCCCGTGGTATGTCTTTCCCCCGTTAGTCCTACAGGTGCAGTCCACTCGGTAAACGTGGAGTTCCCATTATTGCGCCAAAGGACATTTGGCCCTGAGCCCGAACTGAGGGGAGAACCTGTAATTAAAAGGTCTACATCTCCATCATGATCGAAATCGACAAACGTCAAACCTGCCGGGTGATTCAGTTGCTGGATACCTACTGCCTTTGTGGTATCTGCGAACTTGCCGTTCCCTAAATTGTGGAAGAGGATGATTCGATCGCTCAGTGCTACGGCCAGATCGGGATGCCCGTCGTTGTCGTAATCGCCTACAGCACAGGCTATTGCGTGGCCGTTGGCAATAAGTCCCGTTACCTGCGCTGGAATCTCTTCCAGTGCACCATTCAGATTTTTGTAGACACGAATGGCAGAGTCTCCGTCGCCCATGACGACCAGATCTTTTTGATTTGTGCCTTCGACATCAAGGATGCAGGCACCGCCGCCCTGCTGATTGCCTGATGCGGGGGCGGAAGATGAAGTGCTGGCTCTGGCAGCCTCGACGAAGCTCACGGGAATCATGGGACCGACAGGCTGTTCGGCAACCCGCATGTTCTGTACCGTGGCGTAATCGCCCTGCTCGCTATAGGTAACTGCGAGCGGTGTGCCGACTTTGGTTTGCGTGATGACCTGAAAGCGCTTTAGATGTTCTCGCGCTTCGGCAATCTTCCCTGAACGCTGTAGCGCGCTGGCCAATCCAAACTGGGCCGAGGCGTGCAGGGGATTCAGACGGAGAGCTTCTTCAAACTCCTGGATGGCATGATCGTAATCTTTCAAACTGCGATAGAGCGAGCCTAAGTAGTAGTGGCTATCTGCTTCAGCGGGATTAAGTTTGATCGCCTGCTTGAAATCCTCCACGGCAAGTTCAGACTTGCTCTCCGCCAGATGCGTGAGTCCAAGGCTGTACCAGACGCGCACGTTCCTGGGGTCGACGACGGTTGCCTGCTTCAATACTGCTTCTGCCTCGGGCAGCTTCCTTAGGTAGAGCAAGGCAATGCCCTGATTGAGCATCGGAATCGCTGAGGCTGGATCGGTTTTGTGCGCCTCATCAAACTTTTGCAGCGCTTTTTCAGTGAATTGCTGCCCCATCAAGGCGACACCTACATTGTTTAGTTGTGCCGCAGCAACCAAATTGTTCGGCTGATCTTCAGCCCATCCACACTGCGATGTAAAGGCACACAGGCCAAATAACACAAGGCCCGCGATACACGTACGCCTGGAAAGAACACGTAGAGTGTGGCGCCCGGATGGAATAATTTTGTTGAACATGGTCACCGCACATTGTAGAACACCGGGCCGGCCCTGATGCAGGAATCAACGGCCGAGCTGGAAGACCGGGCATACCGTATCGCAGAGTAACTTTGCCAGCCGTTGCGGCTCTCCCCGAAGAGCGTAAACTGGACTCAAACAAACGTCCCAACAAGGAATACCTGTGCATCAATACATTGAAAGAGTCGTCGATCTGACGGAACCGGAAGCCAACCAGATATACAATCTGACGACCGAAGAAGCGAGACAGTTGCTGCTGGATAGCCCGGCCGATGCAATGCGCGAAATTGCCGGGTCCTTTGCCTTGCTCGCAAGATTGGGAAAGACCGTGAAGATGGCCAGGTCTCTCGACCGGCCGATGCGATATTTCCTTGCAAAGCGCCAGGAGGGGCCAGTTTTGATCGTTGCCGCCCGCATCGATGCTATTTACAACTGGCTCAAAAGTGAAGGACTTCATGAGCAATTTCACCCAAGCTATACCAGAATGGTGCCGGCCCACCATGTAGTCGAGATACAACTGGTAGGTTGTCCCGATCCGGATCCGGTATATACACGCTTCTTCTCTCCAAAGCTTGGTACGCTTCCTCCTGATCTCGATCAAATCGGAAAACAATACATTGCGGCCCTGGCGGAAGAGATATCCCAGTGGCTTAGTCGCGTTCCTAAGGAAGAGCCAATCGGCGTTTGTTTTTCTGGCGGGATCGACAGCGGTAGCGTCTTCGTTACTACTTATCACGTAATGAAAAAGCTCGGCCTGAATTTGAGTCGGTTGAAAGCTTTTGTGCTTGACCTGGGCAATGGCCCCGACGTGCAACAGGCGCGCTCTTTCCTTGACGCTGTCGGTCTTGGCCTCTTTCTCGAGCCAATCGAGGTAGACGCCTCCACTCTTGACGCTCAGGAGACTATCCGTATTGTCGAAGATTACAAGCCTCTCGACATTGAGTCGGCTACCATGTCTCTCGCGCTGTGCAGGGCGCTCCGCGAGCGATATTCTGAGTGGCGTTATCTGCTTGACGGGGACGGCGGAGATGAGAATTTGAAAGACTACCCCATCGAAGAGAATCCCGAACTTACTATTCGCAGCGTCATTAATAATCAAATGCTCTACCAGGAAGGGTGGGGAGTAGGAAAGATCAAGCATTCGCTGACTTACAGCGGAGGGTTAAGCCGCTCGTATACCCGCACCTATGCTCCGGCTCATCACTATGGGTTCAACGGCTTCAGTCCTTTTACCAGACCGAATGTCGTCGCTGTAGCAGAGGCAATTCCCTTCATTAAATTGACAGACTACAGCGTTGAAAAGCTCTATGAACTGAAGGGGGAGATTGTATCCCGAGGAGTAGCGGCGCTCACTGGCTTGCAGATGCCTGCATTTCCCAAACGCCGATTCCAACACGGCGCGCTGCCTGAAGATGCTTTACGCAGAAGACTGCCATTTCGTGAAGCCGAATATAGAAAACAATTCCTGTCGATCTATCTGTGAAGGTGCCGTTGATGTCCTCCTATCCAGCTAGCGGCGTCGAGCGAGATAAATGGATTCTCGCTCGACGCCCGGCGCGCGAAGATCTGGATCCCCGGCGTCCTCACGCATACCTGGTGGAAGAGGAATATTCCGCGGCACAAGAAGTGGTGCCAGTAGCCACTATATTTCTAACCAACCGCGAATGTCCCTGGCGATGTCTGATGTGTGACCTCTGGCGCAATACTTTGACGGAGAAACTTCCGGTAGGCGCTATCCCGCAACAGATTGACTATGCCTTGGCGCAATTGCCGCCCGCACGCCAAATCAAGCTTTACAACAGTGGTAGCTTCTTCGACCCTGGAGCTATTCCTATCGAAGACTATCCGGCCATTGCAGCACGCGCAAATGTATTTGACCGGACAATTGTAGAAAGCCACCCATCGCTCATCAACCAAACTTGTCTCAAGTTTCGTGATCTGCTTTCCAACAGGCTGGAAGTCGCTATGGGACTTGAAACAGCTCATCCGGAAATCCTGGCCCGACTGAATAAGCGCATAACCCTAAATCAGTTTTCAGAGGCATCTCAGTATTTACGATCCAATGAAATAAACCTTCGCGTATTTATTCTCGTCCAACCTCCTTTCATGAAAGCGCACGAGGCACTCTACTGGGCGGAACGCTCTTTGGACTTTGCTTTTGATTGTGGGGCAACTGCGGCAACACTGATCCCAACTCGGGCTGGAAATGGCGCGATGGAAGCATTGACGCAGTTAGGCGAATTTTCTCCACCGCAGCTAGATGTAGTGGAATCCGCGATAAGTTATGGCTTGAACCTCAGGCGCGGGCGTGTCTTTGTTGATCTATGGGATTTACATTCTGCTTCGGACAAATGCTCATGCTACCCATTGCGCATCGAGCGACTGAGGCAGATGAACCTTCGCCAATCAGTGTCGGATATGATCGATTGCACACACTGCAAGGGGAACAGTTGAACCGCACCTACGATATAGCAGTCGTGGGATCAGGCTTTGCAGGATCGCTCATTGCCATGATCGCCCGCAGATTAGGACATTCAGTCGTTCTATTAGAGAAGGGCACACACCCGCGTTTCGTCATTGGAGAGTCCTCAACTCCTCTATCGAACTTGATACTAGAAGATATTGCTGCGAGCTATGATCTTCCACAAATTAGGCCGCTCTCTAAGTGGGGCACCTGGCAGGAACAATATCCGAAGATTGGCTGCGGAAAGAAGCGTGGATTTACTTTCTATCACCACCATCCTGGACATCCTGATGCTCCCGATCCGGACCATCTAAGACAGCTTCTCGTAGCCGCTAGTCCTCATGATCATATTGCAGACACGCATTGGTTTCGTTCGGACTTCGATGAGATGCTAGTCCACGAAGCACAAAATATTGGCGTTGACTATTTCGATCGGGTAAAGCTGGATAGTTTTGTCGATGAGGACAACGCAGTAACACTGGGCGGCATAAGGGACGAGCAAACCCTCAGCTTTCGCGCCAACTTCGTGGTGGATGCTACTGGACCACGTGGCTTTCTTCATCGCGCATTGAATCTGTTAGAAAGTCCTTTACCGAACTATCCTTCTACGCAAGCGCTCTTTAGCCATTTTTCTAATGTAAAGCGACTCGACGATGCACCATCTTATGCAAATTCTGACTCCCCCCCCTATCCAATCGACGATGCGGCAGTGCATCATATCTTCGATGGTGGTTGGATATGGGTCCTTCAATTTAACAACGGAGTTACCAGCGCTGGAGTAGCTGCAACCGATAAAGCCTTCTCTCGTTTACAGCTCGCAAACAGGGAGCCAGCCTGGAAACGATTGATCGAATCCATACCTGTGCTTCGAGAGCAGTTTGCGAATGCAAAAGCGGAACGCCCATTTACTCATATAGAACGTCTTTCTTTTTTGAGTGAGACGATTCATGGGAAGAGATGGGTACTGCTTCCGTCCGCAGCAGGATTTATCGATCCACTACTCTCAACTGGTTTCCCCCTTACGCTACTCGGCGTTAGCAGATTGGGGAACATACTCAAACATGATTGGGACACACCGCGTTTTTACACCAGCCTTAAAAATTATGGCAATAAGACTAAAGAGGAAGTCCTTGCAACGTCCAGATTGATCTCTGGCCTGTACGCCAATATGAATAACTTTCCAGTGTTTGCCTCACTATCCATGCTTTACTTTGCAGCAGCCATTTTTTCAGAGACAGCGCGAAGGCTCAAGAAGCCGCATCTAGCTCCATCATTTCTACTTCACGATTATCCGCGCTTTGGCCCCAACTGCAGAAATCTACTTGAACGCTCGCTTCATTTAGAAACAAAGCAGGAATCAGATCGTTTGATTGAAGATATTTTACGTGCGGTAGAGCCAATTGATGTCGCTGGCCTCTGCAATCGCCAGCGACATAACTGGTACCCTGCCGACGCTGAAGACTTACTCAGATCTGCGCATAAAGTAGAGGCTACGCATGACGAAATCATGGATCTGCTTCGGAGTTGTGGCTTCTATCCATAGCAGCTATGGGAAATTTTCACGTTAGTGCGGTGCAAGCTCCGACTGTGGTTGGGTCAATTTTATCGGCTCTGCAGAAACCACTCCGCTTCCCTCTTTTAGAGTTATAAATTGGTTTGGTTTGATGTTTGAAATAGATTCTTTCTTCCCTGAAGGCCAGACGATATCAAGGTTGACCGTCTTCTCGGGATCTGGCTTGCCTAATCCAAATGTCAATGGCATCTCGCTCTGCGAAAGATAACTGGACCCAGATTTAACCATTTCAAAAAGACGCATCCCTTTACTTGTTTTGACTGTAACCTTCGCACCGATACCATCTCGATTTGATCGGGTACCAATTGTTATGATCCGCAACATGTCATTCTGATTGCCATTGTCATTTCGCAAAAGCTTTGCCGGACCATTGCTTGTGGTAACAACCAGGTCAAGATCCCCATCCTTGTCATAGTCAAGGTATGCGGCACCGCGCCCCACAATTGTCTGGCGCAAAGCAGAACCAACCTTGTCGGTGACGTTTTCAAAACGCCCTTTGCCTTTATTTCTAAAGAGCAACGGTGACTCAGCATAATGTAGTGTGGGCTGTGTCACGCTGACATCGTCGGTCACATGGCCATTGAGGGCAAAGATGTCCGGCCAGCCATCCAAATCATAATCAAAGAAGAAAGTGCTGAACGTTAATGATTTTGCAGATGCCGTTGCGATATCGGAGTCTGTCGCCTTATCGGAAAATAGTCCGGAACCGTCGTTATGATAGAGCGACATACTCTCATTCGTAAAATTTCCAATAACAAGGCTCTGCCGCCCAGATTCATCATAATCAGCAGCGTCTGTTCCCATCCCCGCGCGCGCTTTGCCCGCATCACTGAAGGCGACTCCTGCTGAAAACGCTGTGTCTGTGAAGGTTCCGTTGTGATTGTTGTGATAAAGCTTGTTAGGCTGCGTATCATTCGTCACGAATAGATCAAGCCAGCCATCATTGTCGTAGTCCAGCAACGCGACCCCAAGCGACTTCGCAGTGGGATCATACAGGCCAGCCTTTTTCGTTACATCTTCGAATACGCCATTTCCCATGTTGCGATAAAGCGTTGCGCTTTGCCCCTTATAGGCTTCGGGAGTGCAGTACGATTTATCCTTTCCATCAATCGAACAGAATTGGTCCGTTGCAATAGACCAGTCCACATAGTGCAAGACGAAGAGATCGAGCTTGCCATCATTATCGTAGTCAAACCATACCGCACTTGTGGCAAAGCCCGGATTTTTCACGCCTGCCTTGGCCGTCACATCGGCAAACTTCCCATTGCCCAGATTATGAAAGAGATGATTCCCATCGAGAGCCGTAATGTAGATGTCCTCGAACCCGTCGTTATCATAATCGGCGGTAGCGCAGCCGAGCCCGTACATCTTCACGGCAAGTCCGACATGGCGCGTCACATCGGTAAATGTTCCATTGCCATTATTGTGGTAGAGCGCAGGCAAGGAGTTAGTTGATGTGTGCCCTGGCCAGTCCATGGAATTGACAAACAAGATGTCCTGCCAGCCATCATTGTCGTAATCCAGAACGCAAACTCCACTTCCCATCGTCTCTGGAAGGTACTTCTTCCCAAAAGCTCCGCTATTATGCCGGAAATAAATCCCAGCCTGATCGGTCACGTCAGTAAATCGAACAGGTCCTGAGGGACGCGCTGAAGAGGGTTCGGCATCTTTCGTTTGAACTGGCTCAACTGGTGCGGGCCGGTTCGTTGATTGGGTAATATTTTGCGACGAAATAGCAGGCTGATGTTGCTTGCAACCTGAAACCAGGAGAAGGGCAAGCAACAAAGGACCATAAGCAAGCCGAAATTGTAATCTCATCAAGATGCTTCCTTTACCAAGCCCGCAGTGGGGATAGTTCTGTGGGTGCACCACATCTCAATGAGCAGAGCAATCGGACCTACCATGAAGAGTGCGTAAAACGGAGCATAGACGCTCTGATCAAGGCGTAGCAGCATCTCAACGGCAGCCACAGCAAACGCAACGATGCACTGCCATTTCTTCGAGCGCACTGTAGTCTTCGGGTCGGTAATCATGAAAAAGATGAAAAGCTGGTACTCAGGCCCGGTGATCGGAGATATCTCAGACAACAGTGGATCTCCCGTGATCCAGGTACGGAGAAAGGCTAGTGCAATAAACGAAATGACGTAGGTGGCACAGATATGAAACCGACGAAGGCGCCAGATAATAACCGATCCCAGGAGCCAGATCACTAGCATGGCTCCAAAATTATTGCCCCATTGAATACTTAGAGTGGCAACCGACTCAGCAGCTAGAAATACCAGTGCTGAAATAGCAAAGTTAGATGGATTCCATATGTGCCGCCCCTTAACGCGCAACACGTACTTAGAAGTAATCGCCAGCAGACTACAAAGTGCATATGGCCAGAAGAATGGTGAGCGAAGTAGGATTCCAACGCTAATACCGGTAATGTAGGCACTCGCAAGATGAGGCCACTTATGCAGGAAGATCCGGCCAAGGATCAACTCGGCCAAAATACTAGTGCCTATTGCCAGCAGAGTCTTCTGGTAGCTTTCAAGGATGCCAAACGAGACGTTGCCCACAAGAAGAATGAGCGTAATAAACAGCGGAGGCATGAACCGGTTATCGAAGCTAAGTATTTGTTTCCACTTAGCACCGCTACCCGGAGGCACCGGAGTCGTAATCGCTAGCTGGCTCATTCCGATTCCTCGATCTTATACAGTTTGTCAGATACAAGGTTACGAAGAGTTTGTACTCTCCCGGAGGGCCAGCGAATAACTGCTTTCTCGATGCGCGCATTCTTGCCTAATCCAAAGTGCAGACGCCGATCATTTTGCGCGGCAAAGCCACTACCTCCCGAAACCTCCTGAATCTGTTCCTGGCCGTTCCATGACAAAGTAACCTGCGCGCCGATCGCGCTGCGATTGCTCTTTGTCCCTTCTAATTGAAATTCAACCCAATCTTCTCCCGGCGCTACGGTGTTCTTGTAGACAAGCAGCGGCCCTCGTTGATTTGCGACAACAACATCCAGTACGCCGCGATTCCATAGATCGGCAAGCGCGATAGATCGCCCATCGTAGGTGTCCGTTACCCCGACTGCCTGTGCTACATCGACAAATTTCCCCGCACCATCATTGAGCCAAACATGCTTCTGCTGGTAACCGGACAAACTCCTTCCATCCATCGCAGGCCAATTTTTGGCGTCTCCAATAATCGTCGAGTTTCCGCCGGAGATCTTTGTGAAGTCATACCAATAACTTTTTTTGCGGTCGAGCGACACGTAGCCATTGGTAAGGTAGAGATCGAGCGTTCCATCGTTATTCAAATCTCCGAACTGTGCTCCGAAACTCCATCCACCAAGTTCAACACCTATATCGCGGGCAAGGTTTTCAAACTGGGTGCCATTTCCGCTCGTACCTTCTTTGGGCACCCAGAGATTATTTCCCTGAATTAGAACACCGTCCTCTGAGATGTTGGAGACGTACACGGCGTATCTTCCCTGGTTGAAGATGTCGCCAAAGGCTACATTCATGCCACTCTTCGGCGCAAAGCCTACTCCCGTCTGCTCGCCAGCCTCGTGAAAACGCTTGCCGTCGTTGAGATAAAGCTCTGACACTCCATAGTCATTCGCGACAAAAAGATCGGGATGGCCGGTTCCACGCAAATCGGCAGCGGCTGCCGCTAAAGCCCAACGGCGACTATTGATTCCTACCTTTGCGCTGATTTCTTCGAACTTCCCATTTCCGAGGTTATGAAAGAGATACTTTCGTCCACCATTGTTGGCGTACTCAAAGCTATTCGGCATCATCCTGGTCGACTTCAAATGCCATAGGTCGACATCTTCCGGATAGTAACCACCAACAAACAGGTCGAGTAAACCGTCTCCGTCATAGTCGAACCAGACAGCAGTATTCGCGTTGATCCATGGCGGCAAACCTGCCTTTTCGCTTACGCGGGTGAAGCCGTGACCCTGGTCGTTATGAAACAGCTCAGGACGGCCCCACTTAATCAGATAGAGATCTTCATAGCCATCGTTGTCGTAGTCGCCCCAGACCGCTCCCATGGAAACGCCTGTACCAACCTGGTTGACATCGGCAATGCCCATCTGTTCCGCGACGTCTTTGAAGGTGCCGTCATGCATGTTCCGGTACAGATGATTCTTGCTGCCTTCCGCACTGTTCGTCACATAGATATCGGGCCAGCCATCGCGATCGAAATCGACGATGGAGACGGAGGCACCCATGGACGCGACCTCGGGCATAATGGACGCAAGTTTTGAATCGAGTTTAGGTCCCTG
Source organism: Granulicella sp. L56 (assembly GCF_009765835.1). NCBI lineage: Bacteria > Pseudomonadati > Acidobacteriota > Terriglobia > Terriglobales > Acidobacteriaceae > Granulicella > Granulicella sp. L56. Next base: position 343,178 of record NZ_LMUS01000001.1, read on the forward strand.
ATGAACAAAATCGATGCCAGCCGCATGCGAGACCTCCGTGAGATAAAACCCGTGGTTCGCCAGCGCAGATTTCGTATCAAACTTCATCCGGGCAGAGGCTTGCCTTCCGGACAGTCTTCTGAGAACCGCAGGCGTCAGCAGCAATGCCACAAAGAAAATACTGACTAGAATCCGCGCAATAGGAACTCGTTTCATTTCCCTGCTCCACTTCTCAAGGCTTCTTCAAAAATCCCCGGAGTTACATAGCGCGTCTGATAAATCTGCCAATCCTCCTTGTGGTGTTTATATTCCCAATCGTCCTCCAGCTTTCCGGGGGGCGTATCGTATTGCCTTCTAGCGTGATACGGATAAGGCAACACGGCCTGCGAATTTGTGGAGTTATAGTCGCCATCCTTGATCCAGCCATCGCCCGCAATCACATAGTCGCGCACCCACCCCGCAGGCGGCGCTGCCGGTGCGGCAAAGCGCAATGACATTTCATCGCCCGCGTTCATGATGACGTAGCGATCGTCGATGCCAGACAGCAAAGGACGCACATCTCCGTAACGAGTGTAGTAGCCCGCAAGATCACGCCATATCTGTGTCGTCGACATCAGATGGTTGTAGTCAGGAATCTCTGGCGAAGACGCGTTTGCCTGATGAATGGTGGAGTAGCCGCGATAGTGCAAGTCTGCGGTGCTAGGTGTCAGGCGTTCGATCTTCAGTGGTGTATCCGGCAATCCCTTGGCCCATTCGACGGAATCCCAATAGACTTCGAGATTCGTTCTTAGTCGGACGCGTCGAGGCGTTCCGGGAACGAAGACATTGGTCAGATCGATCAGGCAAATCTTCTTGCGGCCTGCTGGAAATCCGAGGTTTGGCCGTGCCACCTTCCAGCCGCCGTGACCATTGGGTACTTCAAGACTGAGAGGCTTGGGATGCTCATGCTGGCCCTGGCTCATAGCTACGTTCAGCGATGAGTCGGCTGGATGCAGCCAACCCTTGGCAATTAACCAGAGAGGGCCTGTCTTCGGGGCACCCTCTCCAAGATCAATCTCTACATAATGATCACGAGTTACGCCCTGATACTGCCCTCGGCCAAAGTTGTCGAGATACTTTCCGTCGAGTGACCGCAGTATCGCCGTGACATCCTCTCCATTGTCGTCAATTGCGCTAGCGATTGGCTGAGGCGTTGCGACCGCCGTCACCGCTAGCTTCACCGGCGGCACGGCAAAGCGCTCATCGGTAAAGATCTCCGTTCCCACCGGATGATCTACTGTCATCAATGCCAGATAGTCGTAGTAGTACGTCTCCCAAAGCTCGCCGGTGACGCGCAGATCGTAGAAGCCATCTTTCGACACCAATTCATTGCCGCCGATCTTGTACCACTCCTGCGTTGCCTCGATGCGTGCCGATCCCAGTGAATTAATGCGAAGCCCAATCGCCGAGCCCCATGGTACGGAGTCCTTCACAAACTCCATGTCCTTGCCGTTGTAGGCGAAGAGGAACGGGCAGGAGCCCTTCAACCGTTGCTCGGCGACAAACTCCTGATCGGCCTTGAGAGCGAACTCGGCGCGTACCGAACCGTTAGGCCAAACGATTCGAGCGACATCGACACCTTTCTGTTCACCCAATCCGAAGTGAAGCTCGGGGCCAGCAATCTCCTGCCTCTGAACCATCAGTCCGGATCGAATCTCGATCTCGCCACCAATGCCGAACGAGTTGATGCGCTGGTCACCCGTAGCCTGATGCGCACGAGGCCGAATCGTCTGCCAATGATATTGCTTCGTTCCTTGATTGACCGCCTCAACGGCATGCCCGTCCGGCGAAAGCTCGAGCAGGTCCAGCCTTCCATTTCCTCTCAGGTCAGCAGCACCGAAGACCAGCGCTGCCGCAGGCGGCTTGCTCATGAGCTGAAATTTTCCATCTGCTACTTGCAGCCAGATCAAAGGGCTGTGCGCGGATGCGACCGGCGCAAGCAAAAGATCGAAGGCGCCATTATTGTCCAGATCGGCAACACGCAGCCGAACATCTCCAGCAAGGTAGTTGGCTGCATCCGGGATAGATGCAAACTCAGAAGTCGCCCAGCCATGGCTATCGTTCTCCAGGGCAAGACTGGCAATCGTGCCGCTCTTGCGGACCGCGATCAGGCCCAGTGCGCCCTCACGATTCACATCGGCAACCGCAATCGCACTTACAGCCGAAAATCCGCTCGGTACCGGTACTTCGCGGAACTTGCCCAGACGCTCGTTGAGGAAGACATGCAGTTGCCCTGTTCCATCCAACAACGCGGCATCGGGGTTGCCGTCGCCATTGAGGTCAGCCCATACAAATTGTCGAACGCCCGAGATGCCGACAAAGGGATGTATTGCAAGAAATGTCCCATCACCATTGTTGCGAAGTACCAGCGGCAATCCAGACGTCGCACCCACAACAATGTCAAGATCTCCATCGGCTTCAATGTCTACAGCCCACGCGCCGGTGAAATTTCCCTCCGTTATCGAGCGAGGCAGCTTCGTCTGGGGGGTAACATCTGTGAAGGCCTGCGGATTATCCTGCCGCATAAAGCGCAGGCCACCCGCACCTGCCAAGACAAGATCGGTCTTGAAGTCATAGTTGAAATCGACAGGCAAAACTCCTTCGGGACCAGGCTTCACCTCAGCCTTGCCTCCGGGAAATACAAAGGACGCACCCGTTGAAAGACGTACCTCATGAGCGTTAGCTACCGCAACTGCGGGAGTGCCGGTGCCATCCAGAGAGACCGCTCCAATCCAACTCCAATCACCCTGTGGGATCTTCGTCAGCGGTTGAGCGACAAATGTCATTCCCTCGTCCGGAACGGCAGGCTTAAACGTCGGCGATGGAAGCCGCAGAAAGTGTGCGAATGGTTCGGCCTCTTCACCCGGCTGTGGCTTGATCGCAGACAAGCTCTGGCGGAACTCCGGAACCTGCATCAACACGTTTCTCAAAAAGATTGAGCGTGTCGCTGCAGCCCTTGGATCAGGGCCAGAGGCGGCGGCTTGCAAGGCAACCAGTTGCTGTCGCACGTCTGCCGGCCATGAAGCTGATTGCGCGGCCATTTTATCGATAGCCATGTGCAGAGTAACGGCATCGCCGCGCTTCGCGGAGATGCGACTCAGATCAACCAGCGCGGCGAGATTGTTGGGATCGGCAACGAGTATCTGCTTGATCAGGCCTTCAAAATCCTGCTCGCTCGTCGGGTCACCCTGCCTCTCCACTTCGGAGGCCAGTTGATAGGTTGCACGCAGATTCGCAGGGTTCAGCTTGATGGCCGTACGCAAATCTGCAATCGCCTTGGCCGAATCGCCGCGATTGCTATCCAGCAGGCCGAGGAGATAATAGATGCGATCATCTTTTGGGGCGAGCGTGCGTGCGCGGTCAAGCCTCTGCGCTGCGGCATCAAAACTCCTCTGGCGCAGCGCCAGTATGCCCCAATTGGCCCACGCAGCAGGCTCCCCAGGAACCAGTTTGGTGGCCTGCCCGAGACTGCTATCGGCGCGCACATCGTCCCCTACCTGCAAAGCAGCCAGCCCAACGTAGAAGCTGGAGACAAAATCAGCATAGGTCTGCGAGGACTCGCTGGGCAGGCTTCCGCCACGATGACATCCGACGGGGAAAAGCACGCCGACGGCCAGAACGGCGGCCACAAATCGGCGGTATCGATGAGTTCGTGCGTGCCGGTCATTCACCACGGCATCGTCAGTTACAAGGGTTCGCATGGGATCTTCAATTTTGGAGGCTGCACCGTACCTATAGCATTCGAGCCCTAAATCATCCATCACTGGACTCAAGTCTAAATTCTACTTCCCTTCGCCACTCAATCATGGCAGACTCTCCAGCAAAGTCCTAGCCTTAAGATTTGAGACAAACTCAATCTTAAGATTGATAGAAGAAGACAACTTCAGGGTCTACTATTTAGTAGGTTGATACGCCAGATTGTATAAAGTGGTTGACAGCTCAGATGCTCTCTTCATGACAGCGCATCTGGCGATGGACGCCCTGTCCGCTAAACAGGGCTACGAAGCAAGACTTCATTGGAGATTTTGCAATGCTCACGTTCGACAGCGTCGAAACCTGCAAAGGCCATAACCTGTGAACCTGCGCGTCCGGCTTCGTCCGATTCTATTTATCATCGTTCTGCTTGCGGCGTGGCAGATCGCCATCAGTCGAAGCTCCGTCCATCTTTTGCCGGGCCCATGGGGCGTTGTCGGCGGCATCGCCGATCTGGTGCGGCATGGTGTGCTTTTCAAATACATCGTCGCATCGCTGTTTCGCGTGACCTGGGGCTTCGTCCTGGCGGTCGTTGTGGCTGTCCCGCTTGGCCTTGCAATCGGCTGGTATCGCCGCGCCGAGATGGCGTTCAACCCGATTATTCAACTCCTCCGCCCAATCTCTCCCCTGGCCTGGATCCCGATCGCAATTCTCTGGTTTGGCGTCGGCGATGCTGCAGCCATCTTTCTTATCTTTCTTGGCTGCTTTCTTCCGTTGCTGCTGACAGCCATCAATGCTGTGCAGAGCGTCCCTACCGTGTACATCAACGCAGGCCGAAACTTTGGCCTCAGCTCCTTCGACCTCATCTACCGCGTCTTATACCCCGCCGTCACCCCTCAGTTGATCGTAGGCCTGCGGATCACACTGGGCATCGCCTGGCTGGTTGTGGTTGCCGCCGAGATGATCGCTGTAAATTCCGGCCTGGGCTTTCTCATCGTCGATGCCCGCAACGCAGGCAACCGCTACGACCTCGTGGTCGCTGGAATGGTTCTGATCGGCATCATTGGCCTGCTCCTCGATATGGGGATACGGTCGCTTGAAAATATTAAATCGTCTCGCTGGAGCTATTCGGAGGATTAATTAATAGTGGCGTCAATGGAAACAGTCGCGATCAACCCAGCCTCCCAGACACAGACGAAGCTGCGCGCAGAGCACGTCAATATGGTCTTCAAGCGCGACGGCAAGACCACGCGCGTTCTGGAAGACATCAACCTCGATGTAGGCGACGGAGAATTTGTATGCCTGCTCGGGCCTTCCGGCTGCGGCAAATCCACCCTGCTGAATACCATGGCCGGGTTTCTCTCCCCTACCAGCGGAGAGATCACAGTCGATGGTGAAGCAGTGCGCGGTCCCGATCCCCGCCGTATCTTTGTGTTTCAGGAACGCGGCGTCTTTCCGTGGCTCACCGTCGAAGGCAACATAGGCTTCGGTTTATTTAAGCTATCTCGTCAGGAACGCGAACAGCGCATCGCGTACTACATCAAGATGGTCGGATTGGAAGGCTTCGAGAAGACCTATCCCCCGGAGCTCTCCGGCGGCATGAAGCAACGCCTGGAAGTAGCTCGCGCCCTTGCCGTCAATCCCGACATGCTCTTTCTGGACGAACCCTTCGGCGCTCTCGATTCGATCACGCGCCTCATCATGCGCGGCGAGTTGCTCCGCATCTGGGAGGCCGAGCGCAAGACCATCATCTTCGTGACCCACGACATCGATGAGGCAGTCCAACTCGCAGATCGCGTCGTCGTCATGAGCGCCCGCCCCGCCACCATTCAGCAGATTGTTACCATCGATATTCCCCACCCTCGCGATATCAGCTCGCCTCGCTATCTCGAGCTCCGCGACGGAATCTTCAAGCAGATCGGACTGGCGCACAAGGTATGAACACACTGGCGGAGCCGAGAAGATGGGAGAAGTTTTTCTGGCCGCTGCTGGTCTCCGCGCTGCTTCTGGCAGCATGGCACTATTGCATCATCTGGACGGCAACAGATATCTTCCCATCTCCTCTCGAAGTGGAACGGGGCATGGCCGAGCTGCTCCGGGAGCACGTCCTCTGGGGCGATATCTCCGACTCCCTCCGCCGCGTAGCCATCGGCTTCGGTGCTGCCACTGCACTCGGAATCCCGCTCGGCCTGGTCCTCGGCTGGTATCCGTCAGCCGACTATGTGGTCAATCCGGTCATGCAGATTCTGCGCCCCATCAGCCCCATTGCATGGATTCCCGTGGCCATCATCTTCTTCGGGGTTGGCGATGACGCTGCGATCTTCCTTATCTTCCTCGGTGCCTTCTTCCCCATCGTCGTCGCCTGCATCGATGGAGTGTCCAATGTGCCGTCGGTATACCGGCGCGCGGGCCGCAACTTCGGCCTCTCCCCGCAGCAGTTGCTTAGGCAGGTGGTCTTCCCTGCTGCGCTTCCGCAGATCATCGTCGGCCTGCGCATCGCGCTCGGCATCGCATGGCTGGTCGTGGTCGCTGCCGAGATGATCGCCGTCGACTCCGGCCTGGGCTATCTCGTCATCGACTCCCGCAACTCCGGCAAGCGCTACGATCTGGTCGTCGCGGCCATGCTTCTGATCGGTGTCATTGGACTGGCCTTGGACTTAGGCTTCCGTCGGCTTGAAAAAATAAAATCAGTTCGCTGGGGATTCCGCAATGAAGCTTAAAACCAAAATCCTCCTATGCTCTATCGGATGGCTCGTTCTCATCTCCGCGCTTCACGCTTATCTCAACGTAAATTGGGCCGCCGTCCTTAATGACTACCGCCCAGAATCGCAGAGAAAAATCACCGTTGCCTACCTCCCCGTGACCTGCCAGCTCACCTGCCCGGTGACGGACTACATCTCAAAGTATTCAGAGAACGGGGAGATCTTTCTGCCGCGCATGTTTCAGGGCTTCCCCGAGATGAAAGAAGCTCTCATTTCGAATAAGGTACAGGCGGCATTCATCGTCGCTCCCATGGCCATCGCGCTCGTCGCCCAGGGAGTCCCCATCAAAGTCGTTTACCTCGGACACCGCTACGGCAGCGCCGTCGTCGTCAAAAAAGATGGTCCCATCCACAGCGTTGCCGATCTAAAAGGAAAGACCGTCGCGATTCCCAGCCGCTTCTCCGACGAGCGTCTTATTCTTTTTCGCGCAATGAAGGTCAACGGCATGAAGCCCGGCGACATCAAGATGGTTGAGATGGCCCCGCCCGACGTCTCCGGAGCGCTCGCCGCAGGTGCGATCGACGCATTTTCGATGGGCGAGCCTTTCCCCTCACAGGCAGAGATGGCAGGCTATGGCCGCGTACTCTTTCAGGCGCGCGACTACTGGCCCGACTATATGTCATGCATTCTCGTCGTGAGGCAAGACCTGATCGACAGTCGCCCGGATGCTGTTCAAACCCTCGTCGATGGCATTGCAAGATCGGGCCTCTGGCTCGACAAGGGAAAGCCGGAGCGCGACGATGCTGCCGATTTTGTAGGCCGCTTCTACTACAACCAGAAGCCCGCGCTGCTGCGCTGGGCGCTCACCAAGCCGATGGACCGAGTCACCTACAGTCCGCTCGCGCCGCGCAAGGCCGACTTCGACATGGTTCGCGATCTCATGATGGAGACCGGAATCCTGAAAAAGAAACTCGACTTCAACCAGTACACAGACACGCGCTTTTCTGACCACGCAAGCATCGAGACAGCATGGAAGTATCAGGCAGGCAGCGGAGTGGCACACTAGCCACTGAACAAGGAGAAAATAGAATGATCCGTCGGCGATTTATTGAACTCATCACTCTCGGCACCGGAAGCCTCGCAACGATTGCGGCTATTAAAACAGGAGAGAAACAGACCGTCACCTATCACGTCAGCGGATACACCTGCATCACCTGCGCCGTAGGACTGGAGACGCTTCTCCGTCAGGAAAAGGGCGTGGCATGGGCAAAGGCCAGCTATCCGGATGAAAACGTAATCATCAAGTTCGATCCCAAAGAGGTCGCAGAAGATACGCTCAAAACCTACATCGCCAGCATGGGTTTCAAAGCCGAACCAGAACCGAAAGCCTGAAGACACATTACCGATCGTATCGATTGAATAAGGAACTCATGGAAAATAATATGTACGCAAAGCTTGCTGCGACCCTGTCCGAATCTTTGAACCTCCGCCAGCCACCGGTAGCCATCAGCTTCACAGACACCGTTCCCGACGGCCTCGGCGGGCATGCAGGACGAGTCTCCGCAGGCTGCCGCTTCTGGGAAGACGCCGCTGCCGCATCCTTTGCAACCTCCGCTGCCGATCATGAGATGTGCTCCATCGGGGTGTACACGCACAATCTGCAACCATCACAGCGGCAGCAGATCGATCTCGGGGACACGCTCAAAGTCCTGGGCGAGCTTGGCTACGTGCGCGAAGAAGATCTAGCCTCGATCCCCGTCCTTAAGTCGCAATCCAAATTTGTCGTTTACACGCCGCTCACCGAAACACCGTTGCCACCCGACGTTGTGCTGCTCTTTGTCGATGCCAACCAGTCGCTTGTTCTGACCGAGGCAACCCAGCAGGTGGAGAACCAGAATGCCCCAGCAATGGGACGCCCCGCGTGCGCCGTTGTGCCACAGGTGATGAACACCGGCCGCGCTGCACTTAGCCTGGGATGCTGCGGAGCCCGCGCCTATCTGGATGTTCTGACCAGCGATGTCGCTCTCTTCGCGATTCCCGGCGCAAAGCTGGAGCAGTATACCGAACGCATCGAGGCACTCGCTAAAGCCAACACAGTGCTTTCAAAGTTTCATCAGATCCGCCGGTACGATATTGAAGCCGGACGGACTCCCACCATCAAAGAATCGCTCATAGCTTTAGGAGCATAGCTCTGAAATCGCCTGATGAAGGGAGGCAGGATCAATTCTTCCTCCCTTAGTCAGACTCACCGGATACTGTCTCCAGCAATATCTTCGGAGATGCAAGCCGCAGCGGAGCATCATCATCCTCCAACGCTGGCAGACACGCATGGATCTCCTCGCGAAGTACCCCAACCCTCACGCCACCAAAAGAAATCTCATACGGCTCCAACCGCCGCAGCGCTGCTCGTAGCAACGACGCCGCACCTCTGCGATTCCCCCGCTGTAAATGATGAAACGCAGCGGTCGTCTGAATCAGCGCCTGCAAAAAGGTCTTCTCCGGCTCTTTCGCCTCCAGCCACACGCCCTCCCAGTGCTCGTGGGCGAGAAAGAACTCCTCAGCGCGATAGCATCGCAACCCCTCGGCCAACGCCCCGCCGCTCCAGTCGAATCTCGTCATCCAGCCATTATCTCTATTCCGCGCAGGCAGCAGCGTTCCCACTCACACCCCTCGCTCTGCTAGCATCGAAGTCTAGCCCATATCATGACCACGACCAGCACCGAAGCCACTATCCGCGTCCGCATCGCTCCCAGCCCCACCGGCGACCCCCACGTCGGGACCGCCTACATCGGCCTGTTGAACTTCATCTACGCTCGCCAGCGCGGCGGCACATTCGTCCTCCGCATCGAAGACACTGACCGCACCCGCTTCGTCCCCACCTCCGAGCAGATGATCTTCGACACCCTCCGCTGGCTCGGCCTCGGCTGGGACGAAGGCCCCGATGTCGGCGGCCCCTACGGCCCCTATCGCCAATCGGAGCGCACCGAAATCTACCGTCAGCACGCCGACCTCCTGCTCGCCAACGGAGCAGCCTACCGCTGCTTCTGCACCGCTGAAGAGCTCGACACCGCCCGCAAACAGCAGATCGCGGCAAAGCTCCCGCCCCGCTACCCCGGCACCTGCCGCCATCTGCCTACAGAGCAGATCGAAGCAAACCTCGCCGCCAACAAGCCTTTTGTCATTCGCATGGCCGTCCCTACCGAAGGCGCAACCACCTTTCGCGACGAACTGCGTGGCGACATCACCTTCGAGCACTCCACAATCGACGATCAGGTGCTGATGAAGTCCGACGGCTTCCCCACCTATCACCTCGCCAACGTCGTCGACGACCACCTCATGCAGATCACCGACGTCATCCGCGCCGAGGAGTGGATCTCCTCCACGCCCAAACACGTCCTGCTCTACAAGGCCTTCGGCTGGCAGCTCCCGCGCTTCTGGCACATGCCGCTCTTACGCAACATCGACAAGTCAAAGATCTCCAAGCGCAAAAATCCCGTCTCGTTGATCTACTACCGCCAGGCCGGCTTCCTCCCCGAAGCCCTGATCAACTTCCTCGGCCTCATGGGCGGCGGCATGCCCTCGCCCACCCCCATCGAGATCGTCAACGGCGCCAAAGAAAGCGAAATCTTTTCCCTCGACGATATGATCAAGCGCTTCGAGGTTCCCAACATCCGCCTTGGCGGCCCCGTCTTCGACCTCACCAAGCTGCGTTGGCTCAATAGCGAGTACATCCGCGCCCTCACGCCCGAAGCCTTCTACACCGCCCTGCGCAGCACCGTCCTCTCCGACGACTATCTCCGCGAGATTGCCCCGCTCATACAGCAGCGCGTCGAGACGCTCGGCCAGTTCGGCGACCTCACCAGCTTCTTCTTCCGCGACGACGTTCTCCCCACGCAAGAGGTCTTCCTGCCCAAGAAGCGCTCGCTCGAAGAGACCGTTGCCTTCGTTGTCGAACAACTCATCGTCCTCGAAGCCACGGACTGGAATCACGAAGCCATGGAGCCAGCCCTAAAAAAACTAGGCGAAGAAAAAGGCTGGTCGGTCAAAGAGAACTTCATGCTGCTGCGAGCCATCATCACCGGCAGCACCATGTCTCCCCCGCTGCTCGAAAGCCTGGTCGTCTTCGGCAAGGCCCGTTCTCTCGACCGCGTCCGCCGCTTCCTCGAAGCGCAGAAGAAACTCGCCAGCCAAAAGAAGTGATTCTTCCTGCCGAGTCAACTCGGCAGGGAATTTTATCGTCTTCTACAAAGCTGGCTCGCGAGCGCTATTGCTGCTCGACTACTGTCTTCTTGCGCTTCAGTACACGATCCTCGCCTCACCCCTTCTTCACTCCACCAGCGCATGAAGCGCCATGGCATAAGCGGTCTGCCCGAAGTCGAAGGCGATCAGCCTCTCAGGAAATTCGATACCAAGGCGTTCATCGAAGTCGTCTGGAAAAGCCTTTTTTGCGGCGACGATAGACTTGGGCCAAATTAGTCCTACGATATATAGATATAGGCATTAACTTAGTCCTACATGATCAGCCTTCAGATTGCATCGCGAACCTATGGATGACCCACGGCGGGCAGCGCTTAGAAGCGCCATTGAGCCTGATTTGCTTGTAAACCGCCACTTTTCTGTTTGCCATTAGACGTTCCCCTCGAAGGTTATGATATTGGGGAAATAGTATGCGGCTCTTTAGAGAGCATCTATCTGTTTGATCTTATTGTTGATAAAAAATAGTTGGTGCCCGGAGGGGGACTTGAACCCCCACGACCGTTTATGGTCTGCGGATTTTAAGTCCGCTGTGTCTGCCGATTTCACCATCCGGGCGGAACGCAGATAGGCTGCCTTCCCATCGTAACGCATCAGCTCCCTTTCACAGACGGAGGAACTTTCCCGGTTCACCTGCGTATCTCTCATTAGGGCCGCTCTTATTTCTTCGAGGCGGATACTATTGCCTATGCCGATACGCGAAATATTCAGGCAAACTCTATCCGCACTATGGGAGAGCAAGCTGCGCAGCTTCCTCACCATGTTCGGAATTGTGTGGGGCATCACGTCGGTCATTTTGTTGGTGGGCTTGGGCATCGGCTTTAATGTGGACCAGAAGCAACATCTGCGCAGCATCGGCACCGATATCGCCATCATCTTCGGCGGCAAGACGGGAATGCAGGCCGGAGGCTATGCGGCGGGGCGGGACATCAACCTCACCATCGACGACGCCATCGCGATTCAACAACGGGCTTACCTGGTAAAAACCGTTAGCCCTGAGATTCGGCGCAGTGTCTCGGAGGTCAGCCAGTGGAATGCCGCTTCGCGTCCGGTGCGAGGTGTATGGCCTGAATACCAACGATTTCGCTCGCTGACGGTCGATCAGGGACGGTTGATGTCAGACGAGGACGAAGCCAACGGCAGACGCGTCATTCTCCTCGGAGCCGAGGCGAACCGGCAGCTCTTTCCTGGCAAGGCTGTCATCGGACAGAAGATGCTGGTAGCCGGATACGAGTACACCGTTATCGGCGTACTTGCGAATAAGAAGCAGAACGGCAGCTATGGAAGCGGACCGGACAATACGCAGCTCTTTGCACCGTACTCGTCCATGGCTCGCGATTTTCCGCCGACCGATCCGGGCATCGAGCGCGGCTATGTCAACAACATCGTCGTCGAGCCGGTCTCACCCGATCTGCACGAGAAGGCCCTGGATGAGGTGAAGCGCATCATCGCCGAGCGTCACCACTACGACCCGGACGACAAGGAAGCTTTGTGGATCTGGGACACGCTCGATGGTTCTAAATTTACGGAACGCATCTTTTCGGTGATGACGTTCTTCTTTGGCGCGGTTGCCCTACTGACACTGGCGTTGGGCGGAATCGGCGTGATGAACATCATGCTGGTCGCTGTGACCGAACGAACACGGGAGATCGGTATCCGCAAAGCGCTCGGTGCAACTGCCGTCGATATCCGGCGACAGTTTCTGGTCGAATCGGCAATCATTACCATCGTCAGTGGTGTGACTGGCCTGACGGTGGGTGTTGGCGTGTGTCTGCTGATGCGATTGGTGCCTCTACCCGACTTCGTTCCCCATCCTGTCATCTCTCCGGTCGCGATTATTACCTCGCTTGCCACGCTTACGGTCATTACGCTCTTTGCCGGAACGTATCCCGCGCTGCGTGCGGCAAACCTTAGCCCGATGGAATGCCTGCGAACGGAGTAGCGATGAACCTTGGTGAAATCATCCGTCAAAGTATCGATTCCCTGCTGCGCAATCGCCTGCGCTCGGGTCTAACGATGCTGGGCATTGCGTGGGGACTGGTCACAGTGGTGCTTCTGCTCAGCTATGGCAAGAGCCTCGGGCAGGAGGTCATGAACGGATTTCTGGGTCTCGGCGATAACGTCATCATGGTCTGGGGCGGCCAGACGAGCATGCAGGCTGGTGGCGAACGCGCTGGCCAGCCCGTGAAGTTTCGTGATGGTGATACCGAAGCCGTTCGCGATACAGTTCCCTTCCTGCGCGCGGTCAGCTCCGAGACCGACGATGCCTTCAGCTTCAAATATGGGGCCAAGGTGGTGAATATTCAGAGCAAGGCTATCGAATATCCGTATGGAGAGATGCGCCGGCTCAAAGTTGAAGATGGCCGATACTTTGAGCCGGCGGATTTTACCGATCATCGTCAGGTCGTCATCTTCGGTGCGCACGCCGCACAGAAGCTCTTTAACGGATTCCCGCCGGTTGGAGAGTCGGTGAATATCGAAGGCCATTCCTTTCAGGTGATCGGCATTCTGCGGAATAAGATCCAGGACTCGTCGAACAATGGGCCTGATAACGAAAATGCCTTCATTCCATTCGACATGATGCGGCTGCTAAGAAACCAGCGAGACCCCAACAGCATCGTCTTCCAACCGATCTCGGGCGATATGCACATCAAGGCCATTCAGGCAGTTCGGGCGGTACTGGCACAACGTCATCACTTCGATCCCAAGGACGACAAGGCCATTGGCGCGTGGGACACCGTGGCGGATTCAGCCGAGCTCATGCAGTTCAGCACGGCGCTGGAGCTTCTGCTGGGCATCATCGGAGCGATGACGCTGGGCGTTGGCGGCGTCGGCGTCATGAACATCATGCTGGTCTCCGTCACCGAGCGGACGCGAGAGATTGGTCTGCTCAAAGCGCTGGGCGCTCGACGGCGGGACATTCTCTCTCAATTTCTACTGGAGAGCCTTACGCTTACCTTCATCGCGGGTGTCATCGGGATGGTCATTGCCATCGCGGTAGCGTACATGATTCCGCCCATGCCGCTTTATTCCGACATCTATAAAACGGCCAACCACGAGGGCGACATCATTCTGCGTGCTTCGCCTGAAGTGATGCTGATCTCATTCGTCATTCTGGCCGTGGTCGGCATCGTCTCCGGCCTGTTGCCCGCCGTTCGCGCATCGCACATGGATCCTGTTGTGGCACTGCGGCACGAATGAGGAGCCTCAGTTCGCAGGACGATAACGAATCCGTCCATCTTCGAGAAAATACTCTGCAGAACACTTGTCCGAACCGCAGATCATCGGCTCGTTGCCCATGCACTGCTGTCGGGTGATGAGTCCGAGCGAACCGCAGGAGGGACAGGCCAGAACCGCCCAGAAGGGGTTCTCCGCCTTTCCCAGTTCGCCAGCACGCTCCAACATGAATAACGTACCCGGCTCCATCTGCTCGGGAATCCAAACATCCAGTAGGTTTAGCTCCGCTGTCATGCTCGCCCTCTACGGTTGTTTTGCACCACTTCTGGTGCAAAGAATATCCGATTTTGATGACTTGTCAATCGCGCATTTTGTTAAAGAAGAATCCGGCTTGATTCTTTCTGAGAAGCGCTTTTTCTCTGTGTCTTCATTCGCCTGCTGGAGAGAAAAATACAGCGCCTCTCCACTACTGTGCCGAAGTCGTTCCGGCAGGCAGCGCAGTCAGATCAAACTGGAGAAAAGTGGTATTCCCATTCCCGACGTACAGATTCGAGAGCGCGCCATAGTTCACGCTGGCATCGCCGCTCAGCGTTACACATCAAGGGCAGAGGCTTCGTGAAAGCTGCAAACAAATACACCGAGACAGAGAATCAGTCGCGCGAATCCAAATCGTTTCAAAAGACACACTCCTAAAGAGGCACATACGGGTCTGACCTGAAGGTCACCGTGTTTCTTGCAAAGGCCTGGAGAAGAGGAACCGCAGATAAAATAAGCACTGCGCGTGCTCTGTCCGGCAACGTCGCAAGTAAATGAAGGTCAAGGGATACGGTGCAACTCTATCTCCTATTGGCCATCTCATCCGTACAACTTTCGTTGCATCTACGTTCCGAAGTGGAACGGTGTTTTTGGCTCAAGCGATCCTGGCAAAAAAGCATTGTCTGTAACTTCCTGGCCACTGATCGCTCTAATGATGCACACAGCAGATGAAGAGGCGCGATGAAGAGACTGATCGAACTAGGCACCCACTTTTCGAAACTTGCTTCCTATCTCCAGTCGCCCTTTCTGCTGCTGGTTCGGCTTTATTGGGGATGGCAGCTCGTGCAGTCGGGCTGGGGGAAGCTGCACCATCTCGACAAAGTCACCGACTTCTTCGCGAGCCTCAACCTTCCCTTCCCTGGGCCTACCGCACATTTTGTAGCTGGGTTGGAATTCTTTGGTGGAATTCTGCTGATTCTGGGGCTTGGATCAAGATTGATCGGCCTGGTGTTAACTTTGAATATGGTGGCCGCGTACTGGACTGCTGACCGCGAAGCACTCCTTTCGGTCTTCTCCGATCCGGGTAAGTTTTATGCGGCCGATCCTTATACGTTCCTCTTCGCGTCTGCCATGGTTCTGGTGTTCGGCGCGGGTTTGATCTCGGCGGACGCAATGTTGGCGAGGCACTATCGGGTATGGACTGAGACAACATGATCGAAAGAAGCACAATCCGGGAAGAGGAGCAACTGATCGCTTCAATCCTGGAGGGCAACTCGCATGAGTTTCATGCCCTGATTCGCCCCTACGAGCGAACCGTCTATGTGATGGCGCTTGCGCTTCTTAAAAATGAAGCCGATGCGGAGGATGTCGCACAGGAGGCCTTTCTAAAGGCATTTCGTAATCTCAAGAATTTTCGCGCCGAGTCAAAGTTCAGCACATGGCTCATCAGCATTACGTTGAATGAGGCGCGTAGTCGACTTCGTCGCAAAAGCGCGGTGCCGATGGAATCATTGGACGAACCTCCGGGTGAACAGGGGCATGTTTCTCCGGCGGTGCTCATCGATTGGCGAGAGATTCCTTCAGAGGCAGTGGAGCGGCTGGAGGTGCGGCAGCTCTTGCAGCAAGCCGTGGCGGATATTCCGCTGATCTACCGAGAGACTTTTGTGCTGAGGGATATCGAAGAACTGAGCATCAATGAAACTGCCGAGACGCTGGGCATCAGCGTCGCATCGGTAAAAGTGCGGCTGCACCGGGCACGCATTATGTTGCAAAAACGATTAGCGCCTCAATTGAAGCAGATGAATCCAAAACGGAGGTGGTTGCCGTGGTTATAGATTGCAAGCACGTCTGGGATTACATCTCCGGCTATCTGGACGACACACTTTCCTCGGAGGTAAAGGAGTTGGTGCAGGAGCATTTAGAGCACTGCGAGATCTGCTCGGCGATCCTAGATTCGACGAGGAATATCCTGATCCTGACAGCAGATGAACGCACGTTCGAATTGCCGCTGGGCTTCAGCGAGCGCCTGCACGCACGCCTGAGCGAAGAGATGGGAGGGATTGAACCTACGCCGTCGAAAAGCGATTGAGGAGCATGACACGCGATATTCCATAAGCCGCCTTGCACGCACATCGCTCTATCGCTCGTATAAAATCCTGATATACGAGGGAAACTTACGATTCCCTTCCCTCTGAAAACGAGCGCCCATGCCGATCAATTCTGTCCAGTCTTCGCAATCGAACGATCTCTCTACCCGCCTCATGGAAGGCGAAGCGAACAATACTCGACGCATGATCGCGTGGTCCAGTTTTATCTTTGCTCTTCTTCAAAACATCTGCGGGGCCGTTGTCGCGATTAATGGACTGCGTCTCGCAATTGGGATCGGTGCGCTCGCACTAACGACCGGTGCCGGAGCAGAGGTAGTCCGCTTTCACGCAGCCTGGATTCGGCGGCCAATGATTGCAATCGCGCTTGTGGGTTCGTTAATGAATCTCGCGATCTTTCTGCATGTTCGTCATCTTCGCAATCGGCCAGCCTCGCAGTGGCGTCAGAAGCCTTTGAGCCCCAGAAAATTGAGGATGGAGCGCGTGCAGCTTCTTCTGTCTCTCGCGACCCTGGTGCTGATTGGGATTGAAGAATATCTGCACTTTGGCTTTCATCATTCGCTATAGCTTCAACGGCAAACTAGTTGGCGGCAGGAAAAACCAGCCTAACCCAGCTGCGTGCGAAAAATATTCCTGAATCTTCTCTGCCTGCTTTGTTGCGGACAAGACGCTGTCGTTGAAGGCTGCCTCGATGGCGGCACCAATCGTAGCTCCTGCCTGAACCGCCGAGAGCAGAAGAAAGGCTTCGCGGTCGATCCGTCTGTAATAAACCTCGTTTTGAAAGCGATGAATGACCAGATGGATCGCTGAACGCCGCATGACCGGAAGTCGCTTCAGGCTTTTGTGCTTATGCTCGGAGGCTGCATTGCTGGCAACTCCAGCAGCGGGAGTCTCACGGTGGACGGCTAGAATGAGCTCATCCACGGGGTAACGAAGATCCAGCAACTGTAGATGTGGCTGTAAAGATAGATGAGACTCAGCCGTCAGAACGCTGATATCAATCTCAGATAAGGGAGTGAAGCTGGCTCCGTCGAATGATTCGATGTACGCCCATTCGAGCTTTGCCACATCGACAAGCAGATCGTGACGTCTGGGAGCGAACTCGGGATGATTCTCTAGCCAATGCGGTAGCTTCGAGCCAAGATTTCGAAGCGTGAACGAGGTTGATGGGTTCTCTTTGAGATAGGCCAGCACCAGCTTGTCGAATTTTTCTTCGCCGAGCACCGCCAGCAATCCGGGAAAATCTTCTGCAACGGCTCCGATGACGCGAAACCAGTATTGACGGTTGTAGATTTCGAGACGATCGAAGGAAGAGAGAAGATCGTTCGGCTTGATGTAGCTCTCAGCCAGCGTATTGGTTGAGAATCCATCACTGGTCGAACTCTGCATTCTGAAATCGGGCGTGAGAGGCCGCATCACATCCTCGGCCATACGCCTTTGCAGCTCTAAGAGATTCACGAGTGCATCCCCTCATGGTTCGCCGCTTCCTCGAAAGGCATTGGAGTAGCTGAAGTGCTGAGGTAACGCTTCGCTTTGAGAGCTTCGGCATGTACCTCGTCGAAGCTCGGTATATTGTCGTCCCATTCAAGCAGGGTTGCGGTTTCGCCGATGCGCTCGATGGCACGCGCATATAACGACCAGACCGGATCGAGCACTGGATGGTCATGCGTGTCCAAGGTGTACTTCTCAAACTTTGAGTGCCCGGCAATATGGATCTGGGCGACGCGTTCCGCGGGAATACTGTCAACATACTCTGACGGATTGAACCCATGGTTCTGCGACGAGACATAGATATTGTTAACGTCGAGCAGGATTCCACAGTCTGCCGCCTCGACGACTTCGTTGAGAAACTCCCACTCGGTCATCTGGGATTGATGAAACTCGGCATAGCTGCTTACATTCTCGACGGCCACTGGGATCTCAATAAAGTCCTGAACCTGACGAATGCGTTCTGCCGTCGTCTTGACGGCCTCGAAGGTGTAAGGGATGGGAAGAAGGTCGTGGGTATAGCGGCCATCGACGCTGCCCCAGCAGAGGTGATCGGATAGCCACGGAGTCTTAGTCCTGCGCGTCAGCTCTTTCAGGCGCTTAAGGTGCTCTCGATTCAACGGCTGCGCCGAGCCGAAATACATCGACACTCCGTGCTGGACGACGCGATATCGTTCAAGTATTTCGTCAAGAACCTGAAGGGCACGGCCTCCGTCAACCATGTAGTTTTCGGAGATGATCTCGAACCAGTCGACGACAGGTTTCTGCTCGAAGATATGGTTATAGTGCGGCACCCGCAGGCCTATACCTACACCGTAATTGGTGAATCCGTTGAAACGATTTGCTGGCATTGCATCACCTTTACCAAGAGAGCTTCGTATCAATCTGGAGGTCTGAACGTCTCAGACCTCCAGATCAGGTTTACTAAGCCTTGGTGGGCTTGGAACCGTCAGTTGCGCAGCCGCCCTGGCCCTTGCAGGAGTTCTTGCCGGGATGCTTACCGCCGCCCTGTCCCTTACAGTCGTTCTGGCCTTTACAGGCGTGCTTTGGCAAGGGAGTGCTTGCGAGAAGCGTGCCAGCCTGCGCCGATTGAGCGGTCGCCGCCGTAGCGGTAGGTGAAACGGATTGTGCATGAAGGCGAACGGTCGTGCCGCCGAGTAGACCTGCAAATGCGGCTGCCAGAGCGAGTGAGTGTGCGGAGTTCTTCATAGAGAGGATACCTTCCTTCGCGGTTGAGCCGAGATAAAACGCCCGGCTAACATTAATGGATATGGACCCTCAGAATGAGGGGCCGCCAGTGAGATAGCATCTGAGCCAGGGAAGGAGCAAGCCAATCGTTCGCCTGCCCTTCCATCTGCCGCAGATATGATCCCCCCGGTAGCCAAAAGGTTACAGCACTTTCTCGATACTTCCGTAAAGAAACAATAAAGCTTGTCTGGTCTTCTATTACAACTCCATTGCTGGTTTAGAAGTTGAACATCATCTGCAGATCGACGCTGCGGTTTGAAGAGGGAGAGGAGAAAAAGCCTCCGGCCAAAGCATTGGACTTGCCGAAGAGAGTTGAACTTAACACTCCCACCGGCGCTGCAAGATTGACGTTATTGAATACATTTCTGCCCATGGCAGTAAAGGACAGCGAATACTTTCTGGGAACTCCCTGCCCCATAGAAGGAGGACGTCCACCGCTGCTGCTCAACCCTCCGGGGCCAAGGCCGCCGCCGGGACCACCACCGCCAGGACCGCCGCCGTGTCCGCCTCCACCCGGAGGAGGGCCGCCGCCATTATTTCCGCCATTCGATCTTTCTACTCTGGGACCAATTCCAATGGATTTGCTCAAGCGCAGATTCAAGCTCAGTTGGCTCGGTCCATTTCCGAGGTTGTACGGAATACGCGTCGCATCTGCGGCAGGATTCAAATCAAAATTTCCATACTTGGTCTGCATCGTGTCGATGCTTGACGCTGTGGCAAAGGAAGGCCGATCGTTGAACTGGTTGTCGCCATTTAGATCCTGGCCAAGCGTGATGTTGAAGGGCGTACCAGAGTCCATGACGAGAAATGGGCTTAGCGATACTCCAAAGGGGGCCTGATAATTACCCCCCAGCAGGAAGCGGTTGTGAACATCGAAGGTGGAGCGGCCATAGTCTGCCTTGGGGTCAAACTGGTTCGATGGGAAATAATCTACGCCAGAGGTATCTGCCTTCGCATTGTTGAATAGATAGAAACCGAAGAGCGTCAGCTTCTTGGCACGAATATTGAAGTTCGTGATGATCTGATTCTGGTTGTAGACTCCGCCCGATTGATATTGATAGAGGTTCTCATTGATGCCATTGGGCCGCACGCCTGTACCGGTGTCAGAATCATAAGTTCCCGGCAGGAATGCATTAATATTGTCGCTGTACAACTGGTGGACACCGCGAGAATTGATATAGGTCACAGAAAGAGTGGCTACTTTCCCAAACTGGTGCTCGACTCCAATTGCAGCTTGCATATTAACCGGCGCTTTTAGATGAGGCGAAATCTGATAGGTCGTCGGAGCGGCCTGATCGTTGTTCAGCGATTCGACCGACGGCGCATTTTCATAGAAGTCAGGATTCTTCACAATATACTGCTTCTGATTAATGCCATTCTGCCGAACCGCCTGCAGGACATTGCTGTATTGGAACCGATCGAAAAACCACCCGTAGCCTCCTCGAATAACGGTGGGGGGGGCCTTTTTGCCCGAGCCCGCCGGTGCCCACGCGAAAGAGAACCGTGGGCCAAAATCTGCATGGTCGCTGATCTGGTTCTGGCCTTCGTAGCGCAGCCCGTAGCTCAAGGTGAGGTTGGAACGAGCTCGCCAATCGTCTTGAAAGAAGAGGCCTGAATCAAAGAGCTTCACCTGGGCGGAAGGAGTTCCAGCCGTCACCTCGTATTGCGAAGGCTGATGCGCGGCATAAGCGCTGAGAGAAGAGTACGTGTAGTTGCCGTTGAATCCGGACGTCGAATAGTTCGAATCGCGCAACAGCCGCAACCTCGCCCCAAAGTTGATGGAGTGCTTTCCGAGTGCAGCGGTCGTATAGTTTTGTAGTTCGTAGTGGTCCTGGCTGTCGCGCGACGTGCCGGTATTGTTACCGCCGTCGGTGAAAGCGCCCTGCACGGTAACTGTCGGCGTTGTGTTCTCCGGCACCTGATTGTCACGGTCCCGAATATATTGGAATCTCGTCTCATTAATCCAGCGTGCGCCTAGCACCTGGGTATCGCTCATCTGCAGTGTCTGCTCTTCATCTTGCGTGTTGTAGCCTTGCGCCGGCAGAGCAAACTGGGAAACCCCATCGTTCGTGTTCTTAACTCGGTCGTACATGTAGCGAATAGTTAATGTGTTGCTGGGTGTGACCTGGAGATCGAGGCGCGGACTTATATCCAATCGAGATTGCGGATTTGAAACTGCCTGCGAAAAGTTATAGCTCTGACCGGAAGCATCAAGGAGCTCTGCATTCACAATGGAGTTGGCCTGCGTATTACGCTGAAAGGCGCTCATAAACCACGAAGACTTACTGTTCAGCGATCCGCTGATATTTCCCATCAAAAATGTTGAATAATAAGGCGGCTCGCTGGGCACGAAAGTATTAAGCGAGTTGAACGCCGAGTCATTCCCATTCACCATGAACGATCCATGAAGCTTGTCTGTACCGGGTTTGGTAAGAATCTCAATGCGGCCATAGCCCAGCTTGTCGTACTGCGCAGAGAAGGGATTCTGATTAATGCGAATCTCGCGAATGGATGACTTTGGTGGCAACTGACCACCGGTAAACCCGTCAATATAAATTTGCCCACCGCTCGGACCAGCCGCTGGCCCAGCCAGAGCGTTCAGTTCATCCTGCAACTGGTCAGGATCGTCCGACAATGCATCGAGGTCTTTGCCTTTGATGACGATAGCGCCTGCATTATTGTCCGGAGCAACATCGACCCCTGTGCTCTGGCTGCTTACCGTGACTTGTTGCTGATCGACAGCGATGCTAAGGGATATGTTCTTCAGATTGGGCTTCTCCGCTCCCACCTTCACAGTCAGCGGTTCAGGGAGATTAAAACTCTCTGCATCCACGGTAATCGTATAAGTTCCAGGCACCAGTTTCGAAAAGCGGTAGTTGCCATCCGAACCCGATTGCGCTGTGGACGCAGCACCATCCAAACCGGTCACTGTAATTTTGGCATTGGGGATCACAGCTCCGGACGGATCGCTAACAGTTCCGTGCAGCGTTCCGGTCGGAGACTGGGCAAACACTGCAGTGCTTAGAATCCCGATCAAAGCGCTTATCAAGAAGAGAGCGACGATTGCCGATTTTGTAGTTTTGAATGAAAACATTTTTCAATCTCCTGAGCCGCGCCCGAGGACGCATCCGCACTCTCAAACAAGAGGCATACTCAGAAGACTTCAAATAGCCTCCGTACGCGGTCACAATGGGTAATGCCGCGTAACAAAGTGTCACTTCCAACGTGACACTTTGTTACATTTCCAGCACAGTGATTCCGTCAAAATAGGCGTACTCTCGGAGAGGACAGAGTCAAACTTTCATGGAAACGATTCTTCTCATTGACGATGATGTAGACCTATGCACGATGCTCACCGACTATCTGGGGCGTCACGGGTTCCGCATTGTTTCCGTGCATAACGGAGAAGCCGGACTGAAACTCGCGCTCACAGGCAGCTATGCCATGGCCCTGCTCGATGTCATGCTTCCCGGCCTGGATGGCTTTGAAGTTTTGCGCAGACTGCGTTTCTCTTCCTCGATGAGCGTGCTTCTGCTTACCGCACGAGGCGAAGATGTAGATCGTATTGTAGGTCTCGAAATTGGCGCTGATGACTATCTACCCAAGCCGTTCAATCCTCGCGAGCTACTGGCGCGAATCCGGGCAATTTTACGCAGGGGCACACGGGCCGAATCGCCAGCGCTCAACCCGAATCAGGCATCGGATTCTGTTTCAGCACTCGGACTCGAGCTTGATGCATCGGCCCGCACGGTCAGTTGCGATGGAAGGCCGGTCGCGCTTACCGATGTAGAGTTTTCGTTGCTGCAGACACTCATGCGATCTGTAGGCGAAGTTGTTGAACGGGAACGATTGGCTGAAGCGGTTCTGGGAAGAAAGTTACATCCTTTTGATCGCAGTCTGGATATGCACATCAGCCGCTTACGCCGAAAGCTGGAAGAGACTTGCAGCCTGGGTGAAAGAGTCAAGACTATTCGAGGTGTCGGTTATCAGCTTGCAATTCCCGCGACGCACAGAAATCGAGGGGGGCAATAAGTATGCGGGGACTCTTCGCAAAGATCTTCTTTTTCTTCTGGGTCGCTCAAAGCCTCACCTTTATTATCTCGACGACGCTGATCCTGCAGCACCGGTTCACGCGTCCCGATCAGATATTTGACGCACTGGGCATCACTTTAAAAAGTGAAGGTGCGGCAGCAGCGCAGGCCTACGAGCAGGGAGGGTGCAGCGCTTTCCATCAATATGCAAGTTCTCTGCGCCAAAGGATCTATCTCGCCACTCCTCCCGGTAATTTTCCATGCGATGCGGCGAATGCTCCCGAATATAACAAGGCGTTACTAACAGCCGAAAGAAATTCTTCCGTATTCTCGGTCCAGGCAGGCACTCAATATCTTTGGGTAACTAATGTTGTCTCTTCCTCTGGAAAGCAATACCAATTTCTTCTGGCCATCCCCTATCACGCCGAGAAGCGGCATTGGGGCCACGATCTCTGGCACTTTGCCTTTCCACAGTTGCCAGTGGCTATCGTGGTCTTTGGGCTAACCACATTCATCCTGGTGCTCCTGTTGACGAGACCGATAGCAAGGTTGCGTGCTGCCGCAAGAGATCTTGCGCGCGGTCAACTCGACACGCGGATTCCCAGCCAACATGGCGAAGCACGAATCTTCGGTGGAGATGAAATTCAAGGGCTCGAACATGACTTCAACCACATGGCCGAGCAGCTTGAATCGCTTGTCGCCGCCCAAAAGCTGCTGCTTCGCGACGTGTCTCACGAGTTGCGCTCTCCGCTGGCGCGACTGAGCGTCGCTCTGGAGTTGGCCCGAGAAGACGCGCCAGCGGCCATGTCGGAGAATCTGGAGAGAATCGAACGGGAAGCAGGCCGGCTGAATGCATTGATCGGGCAACTCCTCCGTCTCTCGTCTTTGGAGTCAGCCAATGCGACCATCGATAGTGAAGAGTTCAGTCTCAAACACCTTCTTGAGGAACTCCTTCCCGATATCGAATTCGAGGCGCTACAACGGTCCTGCTCGATCAAGCTGGAGGCAACATGCGATTGCATCGTGCACGGCAATTCCGAATTAATTTATCGCGCGATCGAGAATATCGCGCGCAATGCTATCCGATACACAAAAGAAGTATCGTCAGTGGACATGAGCCTGGGCTGCGAGATGCGGGAGGGGCACCGGATCTGCGTACTCAACATCAGTGACCGCGGCCCAGGCTTGCCTGAGAGCGAGCTACAAAATATCTTTAGACCCTTTTACCGGGTCGACAACGCCAGGCAGCGTGATACCGGCGGCTTCGGTATCGGCCTTGCCATTGCAGACCGCGCCATCCGAATACATCATGGCCAGCTATACGCGATCAATCGTGTCGGCGGCGGCATCACCATGGTTGTCACACTCCCCTGCCATGAATTCTCCTCCTGAGAGGCCTTTTCAACCCTGAATCAGAGCTTCGCTGGAAATCGGCTTATGGTAAGCGGAAATTGCCTCCCGCCGTGGCCTATCTGGCCTCTGGACGTTACCTCTCTATTCCATTAATTCGCGCTCAAGCCCGTAATGCCTGAAAATAGAAGTTTGGCCATGAGCGACCTAAAGTCCGAGCAAAAACCCGATCAGATTACAATCCGCGGAGCCCGCACCCACAACCTTAAGGGCATCGACGTCGACATCCCACACAACGCCCTCACCGTCGTCAGCGGCGTCTCGGGCTCGGGAAAATCCTCGCTCGCCTTCGACACCGTCTACGCCGAGGGACAGCGACGCTATGTCGAATCGCTCTCCGCCTACGCGCGCCAGTTTCTCGAACGCATCGAAAAGCCTGACGTAGATTTTATGGATGGTCTCGCCCCGGCCATCGCCATTAAGCAGAAGAACCAGACTCGCAATCCTCGCTCCACGGTTGCGACCGCGACCGAGATCTACGACTATCTCCGCCTCCTCTACGCGCGCTGCGGCACCGTGACCTGCCTGCACTGCGGCGGCATCGTCCGCCACGACACCGTGGACGAGATCGTCTCCACCCTCCTCGCCCTGCCCGAAGGCACACGCACCTACGCCCTCTTCCCCATCCTCCGCGCCGAGATCAAACTCGAGCCCATGCAGGTGCCCACACAGGAAGCAGTAGAAGCAGAAGCCCCCAAGCCCAAAAAGGCCGCCTCAAAAAAATCCGCCAAAGTCACAACCGCTCCCAAAGCCATCGACATCACCGACTCTCTCAAAGAGCGGCTTACCGAACTTCGCCGCCGAGGCTACAACCGCCTCTATCAAACGGGCAAGATCGTCGAATTCTCTACTCCAGAGTCTCTCCTCGAACTCGACTTCACAAAGCCCATCTTCGTTCTCGCAGACCGTCTCGCTATCAGCCCCGACTCCCGCGCCCGCATCGTAGACGCCATCGAGACCGGCTACCGCGAGTCCGGCGAGATCCAGTTCCATACCGTTGCGCGTGAAGACGAAGAAGAGTCGCAGCACCTCCGTTTCAGCGCAGCCTTCGAGTGCAGCACCTGCCACCGCGCCTACCGCGAGCCAGAGCCTCGCCTCTTCTCCTTCAACAATCCCTACGGCGCCTGCCCGCGCTGTCAGGGCTTCGGCAACACCATCGACTTCGACCCCAACCTCATCATCCCCGACAAGTCGAAGACGCTCAACCAAGGCGCCATCGCTCCTTGGACCACCACCAAGTACCGCCCCCACCACGGCGAGATGGTCCGCGCCGCCAAGGCTGCAAAGATTCCTCTCGACACTCCCTGGTACGATCTCACCTCCGACCAGCAGCGCTTCATCGAAGACGGCAGCGGCAGCTTCCCCGGCATCCGCGGCTTCTTCGCCGCGCTCGAACGCAAAAAATATAAGCTGCACGTCCGCGTCTTCCTCTCGAAATATCGCGGCTACGCTCTCTGCCCCGACTGCCGTGGCCAGCGTCTCCGCGCCGAAGCCCGCGCCGTCCTCATCAACGACCGCAACATCTGCGAGACCTCCGCGCTCACCATCACAGGCGCGCAGGAGTTCTTCGACAATCTGCAGCTATCACCTGCACAGGCCGAGATCGCCGGAAAGATCCTCGAAGAAGTCCGTCAACGCATCCACTTCCTGCATCAGGTCGGTCTCGACTACCTCACCCTCGACCGCCTCAGCTCCACGCTCTCCGGCGGCGAATCACAACGCATCCAACTGGCCACATCGCTTGGCTCGCGCCTCGTAGGCGCGCTGTATGTGCTGGACGAGCCCAGCATCGGGCTTCACACTCGCGACACTGCCAAGCTCATCCGCATCATGAAAGATTTGCGCGACCTCGGCAACACCATCCTCGTCGTCGAGCACGACCCCGACGTCATCCGCGCCGCCGATCATCTCCTTGACCTCGGCCCCGGCGCAGGCGAGCTCGGCGGACATCTCCTCGCCTCGGGAACCGTAGCCGAGGTCACCGCCAATCCCAACTCCATCACTGGCCGATACCTCTCCGGCCGAGCCACTATCCCCATTCCCCATGGCCGCCGCGAGCCCGGACGCGAGCACCTCAAACTCACCGGAGCCCGCATCCACAACCTGCGCGGCGTCGATCTCGATATTCCGCTCAACCTTCTCTGCGTCGTCACCGGCGTCAGTGGCAGCGGCAAATCCACCATCGTCCATCAGGTCCTCTACCGAGCACTCATGCAGTCCCTCGGCCAAACCGAAGGCGGCGATCCCGCGCATCTCTACCGCGAACTCTCGGGCACGCAACACCTCAATGACGTCATCCTCGTCGATCAGTCCCCCATCGGCCGAACCCCGCGCTCCAACCCCGTCACCTATATCAAGGCCTTCGACGATATCCGCGCCCTCTTCGCCGCGCAGCCCGACGCCAAGCGAAAGGGTTTCGGCCCCGGCCACTTCTCCTTTAATGTCCCCGGCGGACGCTGCGATGTCTGCGAAGGCGACGGCACCGTGACGGTCGAGATGCAGTTCCTCGCCGACATCGAGCTCCCCTGCGAAGAATGCAACGGTACCCGTTACAAATCCGCCACCCTCGAGATCAAATACAAAAATAAAAATATTTACGATGTCCTAAGCATGACCGTCAAAGAAGCCCTTGTCTACTTCGCCGGCCATCCCAAAATCGTCGACAAGCTCTATGTGCTCGACGAAGTCGGCCTCGGCTACGTCCGCCTCGGCCAATCCGCTACTACGCTCTCGGGCGGCGAAGCCCAGCGCGTCAAGCTGGCCTCGCACCTCGCCACCGCACGCAGCATCACTGGCCGCTCGGGCAACGAAGCCGCAGCCAAAGCGCGCAGCCGCACCCTCTACATCCTAGACGAGCCCACCACCGGTCTCCACTTCGACGACGTAGCGAAACTTCTCGCCGCCTTCCACAAACTCATCGAAGGCGGAGGCTCGCTCCTCGTCATCGAGCACAATCTCGACGTCATCAAATCCGCCGACTGGGTCATCGACATGGGCCCCGAAGGCGGCAGCGGCGGCGGCCAGATCGTCGCCACCGGCACTCCGGAAGAGATCGCCGCCAATCCCGCCTCGCATACTGGCCACTGGCTCGCGCCCGTCCTCCACCTCACTCCGCCACTCACCGAATCAGAGCTTCTGACAACGCCATAGCCGCAATAAGCCGCCGCATCCAAACAAACGCAACCGTTGAAGAAGCTGCTGAAAAAGTTTAAGTTGTGGTCTTTTTGGGGATTAGCGCAGGGCTTTAGCCCTGCGAATAAATCATCGAATACGAGGGGCTTTAGCCCCGGGCTGTTCTCTTTAATCGCCACAACTGACTTTTGAGTACGCTCTGAAAGGCTCGCGAAGACCGCGCAGCCTCAAAGAGCCGAAACGGTAAGGTCGTCGTCCTTCGTCTCCCGAATCAACAACAACCCGAAAAACGTCAGTACGGCCGAGGCCGTGAGATAGTAGCCCACATACTGCAGCCCATAGCTCTTGGCCAGCCAGGTCGCCGCATAAGGCGCGAGCGAAGCTCCCAGAATTCCAGCCATGCTGAACGCAAGCGAGCTGCCGGTATAGCGAACCGGGGTCGGAAACAATTCGGACACTACTGTACCCAGCGGGCCGTAGGTCATGCCCATCAGCGCGAGCCCCAGCGCCATCATCACCGTCGCTCCCACCGTGCCCGCAGTGAAGAGCGGCGCCAGCACAAACCCAAACAGTCCAATCAACACCGTAGCTCCCATCATCACGGGCTTCCGTCCTCGTTCGGCGATCAGCGCAGAGATAGGGATCATGATCGCGAAGAAGAGAATGCCGAAGAGCTGAATGAACAGAAAACTCCCACGACTGTAGTGCAGAGCGGTAGTCCCCCACGACAGCGCAAAGACCGTCATCAGATAAAACAGAACGAACGTCGCCAGGCAGACCAGAATCCCAGCCACCAGCGCACGCGTATGACGACGCAGGACAGTAAAAATCGGAATGCCCACAGGTTCGGCGTTCTGCATCGAGGCCTGAAAGACCGGCGTCTCTGTAATCGTCAGGCGAACATAGAGACCAAGCAGCACCAGCACCGAGCTGGCAATAAACGGCAGCCGCCAGCCGAAGGCGAAGAACTGACTGTCCGTAAGCCAGCGCGAAAGCAGCAGGAAAGTTCCGCCCGAGAGCAAAAAGCCAAGCGGAGCGCCGAGCTGCGGAAACATGCCGTAAAGAGCGCGCTTGTTCGGCGGAGCATTCTCCACCGCAAGCAACACCGCGCCGCCCCATTCGCCGCCCAGCCCGATGCCCTGCCCAAACCGGCAGAGCGCAAGCAGCAAAGGAGCGGCCAACCCAATGAGGCGATACGAGGGCAGAATTCCAATCGCAAAGGTCGAAAGGCCCATCGTAGACAAAGCGATCACCAGCGTTCTCTTGCGGCCGATGCGGTCACCGAAGTGGCCGAAGAGCGCCGAACCGATCGGCCGCGCAAGAAACGCGATGCCGAAGGTGGCCAGTGACTCCAGCGTGGAAGTAGCCGGATCAGAGGACGGAAAAAAGAGCCGGGGAAAGACCAGCACCGCAGCCGTGGCATAGATGTAGAAGTCGAAAAATTCGACGGTCGTGCCAACCATGCTGGCAAAGAGAACCTGGCGCGGCGTATTGATACGCTTTGGTTGCGTTTTTGTAATCATGCTGAAGCTTGCATTCTAGTCGAACGGCGAATGCATTACCTACTTCGCGCCTTGAGCCATGGCGAAACCTTTGGCATTCAGCAGCTCTGAAACCCGGCTTCGAATGTCGTCTCGCACAGTGCGTACTTCATCGAGGGGCCTGCCTTTAGGATCGGGCAGCGGCCAATCATCGCGGCGCAACCCCGGAATATAGGGGCATTGCTCACCGCACCCCATCGTAATGAGCAATTGCGCGTCCCCCGCCAGTGCCTCTGTCAGCTTTTGCGGCTTCGCTTCGCTCAGGTCGATGCCCACCTCGTGCATGACAGCCAGAACCTCAGGATGCACCCGCAGGCCGGGTTCAGTTCCCGCAGATACGGCTTCCGCTTTTTGAGGGTCGGCGAGATGATTGAAGAAAGCTGCTGCCATCTGTGAGCGGCCTGCATTGTGGATGCACGCAAAGATTACCCTGTACATTGCGTCTCCTATACCGTCTTAGGTTTGATGGCGTAGACCTTCACGGTGGCTGCCGCTTCGTTCACGTCATACTGCGAGAGAAGCGTCGTCAGCTCCTCATGCAGCGACGGCTCGTTCGTTGCGGGCGAGCAGCAGGCTTCTTCGATGACCTGAAAGGGACTGCCTGCTTCCATGCCGGGCGAGCAACAGCCTGCCTGGTTTTCGACCTTGGCGTATGCATTCAAGTCGGCTCCGCTGTCTACGATTTCTACATGCTCAAATCCGGCTGCGAGCAGCCCGGCGCGATAGTCGTCAATCAAAATAGCTCCGGCGATGCAGCCGACGTACGCTGCCATACTCTGGGCGACAGCTTCGGGCAGATCGTGTTTCAACGCAATATCACTTAATGCGACGCGACCGCCCGGCTTGAGAACACGCGCAATCTCTCGGAAGACGGCTGGCTTGTCCGGCGCAAGATTGACGACGCAATTCGAGATGATGCAATCGACAGAGGCATCCGCGAGCGGGATCTGGTCAATGGTGGATTGATAGAACTCCACATTGGTATAACCGCCCTTCTGCGCATTCTCACGTGCCCGCTCAATCATCGCTGTCGTCATATCAATGCCGATAGCGCGACCTTCGGGGCCAACCATCCGAGAGGCAAGAAAAACGTCGAGGCCGCCGCCCGAGCCGAGATCGACCACAACTTCGCCCGGCTTCAAGTGGGCCGTTGCCGTGGGGTTGCCGCAGGAGAGTCCCATATTGGCCCCGGCAGGAATCGAAGTCAGTTCTTCGGCACTATAGCCAAAGGCCTCCGCGACCGCCTTCACGCCTGCATGATCGTTCGATAACGTGCTCTCCGCAACCGCGCCGTACTTCGACTTCACCGAATTCAATAGCTGCTCTGACATACCGCCTCCAAAAACATTCGCTTAGGCGACTATATCGGCTGTCAATAAATACGTCAATGCGTATATATTAAATCCCATGGCGACGAAGAAGGCATTTAATATCGAGCGGTTCTTTCAGGCGCTCGGAGACAATACCCGCCTCCGGCTCCTTAACCTCATGGGCGATCAGGAAATTTGTGTGTGCTATTTCGTCGAGATCCTCGGCGCCCCCCAGCCAAAGATCTCCCGCCATCTCGCGTACCTGCGAAGCGCTGGAATCATCTCCTCGCGACGCGAAGGACGATGGATGCACTATCGCATCGTCATACCGCCGCATATCGGTGCATCTCAGATTCTTCGGCAAACACTGGGCTGGCTTAAAGAAGACAAGGGAATGCAGGCAGACAGGGCACGGCTCGCAAAGGCTTGTTGCTCCCCGGCTAAGTATGCCCTCCTCGAAGGCGCTCCTTTGCCCGCAACGATTCATCAGGCATCCGGCGAGACCTGCTAAAGGCAGCTTTCCACACCAAACTCTTGACTGGCCTGTTATTCTTAAATCAGGGAAAGCTGTCGAAGCCCGGCCACTCCAGGCCGGGCTTCCGCACTTAACCCTAGACCGAAGTCCAGACCTAACACCTTATCTTCGAAGACTTTGCGTACTTTAGTCTAGGAGGGGAGTACCACGATGCCGAAGCCGACACACCACAGAACCGCCCCTGCCGTACTGCGCCCCTACCATCTCGGCGTCATGGCATCCGTAATATTTTTTGGGCTCCTCAGCACCAACTCGCTCCGCGCACAGCTCCCCGCCGGAACCACCGACACGACCGCCTCCCAGCCGCAGAACCAATCGGACCTGGACCCTCTTCGCGCCCAGGCCAACGCCGCGCTCGACCAGCATGACTTCCCTGCTGCTCTCAAGCTGCTGACCAACCTTGCCGCTAAGTATCCTAACGACGCCCACCTGCTGTACGACCTTGGCTTTACGCAGGAGTCACTCGACCAGACCTCGAACGCTGCCGACACCTATCGCCGCGCCGCTGCTGTCGACCCCAAGTACTTCGAGCCGCACCTCTCGCTCGGCCTTCTGCTTGCGCGCACCGGCCAGCACGATCAGGCCCGCGCGGAACTCCTGACAGCCACCACGCTGACTCCCTCCACCGATCCCGCGCTCAAGGCCCGAGCCTGGCGCGCCCTCGCCCGGCTCGATCAGACCACCCGCCCCGCCGATGCCAGTAACGAGCTGCTGGAGGCGATGAAGACCTCTCCGGAGACGCCGGACGACATCATCCTCTCCGGTGAGCTTGCCGAAGCCTCCAACGACCTACCCGCAGCGGAAGCCGCGTACCGCCGCCTGATCAGTGCCGATCCGCAGAATGCTGCCGCTACCGCTGCCCTCGTCCATCTGCTGGAGCGCGAGAAGAAAACCGATCAGGCCGAAGCGCTGCTGACCGCGTCGCTTGGCAAAAGTCCTGACGATCCTACGCTTAATGCTCAGCTGGCCAGCCTCTACGACTCTCAGAACCAGCCGGACAAGGCGATTCCCCTCATCGAAAAACTGCACGCCGCCAATCCCAGCGACGCCGGAATCACCCGCCTGCTCGCACATCTGTACAGCAGCAACAGCCAGTTCGAGCAGGCCGCACCACTCTACGCCACGCTGACCAACGACTTCCCCAACGACCCCACCCTGGTCACCGACCGCGCCGACGCCCTGATTCACCTGCGCCAGTTCGCCGAGGCAGAATCGATGCTGAAGCGCACCACCAGCAATCCCTCCGCCTTCGCCACCAAGGACGACCTTGGCCTCGCGGCCAGCCACCTTGCCTTTGCCGCTTCGGCGAACGATGATCCCACCACCAGCTTGCAAGCATTAGCGATTCGTGATAAAGTGCTGCCACAGTCACCGTCGTCTTTGTTCCTGGCGGCGACCGCGCACGACAAGCTCCACCAGGTCAAGGAGGCTCGCGATCTGTACAAACAGTTTCTCTCCGTGGCAAACGGTAAGTTTCCCAACGAGGAGTGGCAGGCCCGCCACCGCCTTGTCACACTCGATCACTCGCGGTAAATCGTAGATAAGCGCTCCCTTCGAGGTGCGTTATGAAATCCATAGCAAGGTACTCCGCCCTTCTCCTCGCCTCAGCATTGTTTCTCCTGCTCACTCCTCCGGTCCATGCTGCCATCGACGAAACCCTTCCTGACGCCCAAACGCTTAATCAGCTCGAACTGCGCGCCGAACAGGCCAACCCTCGCGATCAGTGCTACCTTTACACCCAGCTTGTCCACACCATGACAGAGCTGGCGGTAAAAGAGATGGCTGATGGCGATGACGACCAGGCCAGCGCAACGCTCAAGCAGATCAACCATTACGCTCATCTCATCCAGGTCAATCTGGAACAGAACACCAAGCGGTTGAAGAATGCCGAGATGCTGATGCATCACACGACGCTGCGGCTGGCGCAGGCCCTGCACCTCGCCTCTGAAGACGATCGCACCACGGTACAAGCGACACTCAAGCAACTCGACCTGATTCAGGACCAAATCCTTGACCAGGTCTTCAACCATTAATACAGGATCAGATTTTCAAACCTTATACAGAATGCTGCGACGAATATGCTTCGCCCTCATCCTCCTCGTTCTCCACCCTCCACTGCACGCGCAGGCCAACGATAATGCTCTATCCGAAGCGGAAGTCGAGCAGGTGCGTGAGTCCGCTTACTTCCCCAGTGATCGTGTGCTCGTCTTCGTCAAGTTCCTCGACGACCGTTCCGCCGCTCTTCAGAGCCTCTTTGCCCATCCTCGCCGTCCTGGCCGGGAACAGGATGCGCACGATCTTCTGGAGCAGTTCACCTCGATTGCCGACGAACTCGAAGATAATCTAGACGACTACAGCACGCGCCATAGCGATGTCCGCAAATCGCTGCCAAAGCTGCTGGAGGCTACGGATCGTTGGTCTTCCAACCTTAAGTCTCCACCAGACGACGAGGCCTACAACGTCTCGCGCAAGCTGGCTCTCGAGGCGATTCGCGATCTTCGGGAAGATACTACCGAGATGATTGCTAGCCAGAAGAGCTGGTTTGCGGCTCATCCGCCAGCTAAAGAAGAGAAGAAGGGCCCCATCGATATTCCACGCTAAGAGGGTTCTCAACCGGTTTCGTCGGTGCAAATCGGGGCAAGCCCGCTTGGCAGCCGTGTTAACCTTTTAGTAAGCGTATGTCGTCCGCACTCATCCCTATCTTTCAAGAGCAGTATCGAGATCTGCGCCCGCGGGCTCCGATTCCTCCACTTGATATCCGCTTTCGCCGCTTCACCTCGCTCAACACCACGATTCGACTGCGCGAAGGCCAGCTTCATGTTCGGCTCTCCGATCTGCTGGAGGCGGCACCGGAATCCGTTCATCGCGCCATCGCGCATATCCTGCTGGCCAAGCTTTACAAGAAGCCGATTGCTCCCATTCATGCCGACCGCTACCGGCGCCATGTGTCGTCGGAGGCGGTCTCGCGTCAGGCCGAGCATATTCGGCAGACGCGCGGACGCAAGCGCATCCTTACCCCTGTCGGTCATCACTACGATCTTGATGAGGTCTTCGAGTCGCTCAACACGCGATTTTTTTATGGCCTGCTCGGACGACCCACGCTTACGTGGAGCGCTCACCATGCGCGTCGCATGTTGGGCCACTATGATGCCGCGCACAATACGATTATGGTCAGCCGCGTCTTCGACCGGCCCGATACACCGCGCTGCGCTATCGAATATCTGCTGTATCACGAGATGCTTCACTTGAAGCATCCGGTCCGCGTCAAGGCTGGACGACGTTGCGTCCACTCGCGGGAGTTTCAGGCAGAAGAACGCCTCTTCCCTGAGTTGGAAGAGGCGAAGGCTTACCTGAAACGCATTTAGAGCGGTTCTCCTCCAGATGTAGTTTTGGCAATTCGAGCAAAACGCAGATTCCCTTCGGGAATGACAAACAAAGGAATCTACACCTGAGAGGAAATAGCTATAGATGCGGATGGCTTATCCTGCTTTGAACATCTGCTTCATCCCGCGCAGCGCCTGACGCGTGCGTTCTTCGTTTTCGATCAGCGAGAAACGCACATGACCGTCGCCATGCTCACCGAAGCCGATACCTGGGCTGACCGCGGTCTTCGCCTCTGCCAGCAGCTTCTTTGAGAACTCCACTGACCCGAGCGCGCGGTACTGCTCCGGAATCTTTGCCCAGACGAACATGGTTGCCTTAGGCATATCGACGGCCCAGCCGAGCTTGTTCAAGCCCGGCACCAAGACATCGCGGCGAGCCTTGTAGTTGTCGCGAATCTTGGCGACGCAATCCTGCGGACCTTCGAGCGCGGCGATGGAAGCTACCTGGATCGGCGTGAATGTGCCGTAGTCGAAGTAGCTCTTGATGCGACCGAGCGCCGCAACCAGCTTCGGGTTTCCGACCATGAAGCCCACGCGCCAACCCGGCATGTTGTAGCTCTTCGAGAGCGTGAAGAACTCGACCGCGATGTCTTTTGCGCCGGGAACTTCGAGCACGCTGGGAGCACGATAGCCGTCGAAGACGATGTCCGCATAGGCCAGATCATGAACGATGTAGATTCCGAGTTCCTTGCACAGCGCGACGATCCGCTCGAAGAACGAAAGCTCGACGCACTGCGCAGTTGGGTTCGACGGAAAGTTCAGGATCAGCAGCTTTGGACGCGGCTGCATTCTCGGCAGCTCGTATTCGAGCCGCGCCAGCAGCGTGTCGGCGTCTGCATCGGCTGCGGGAATGCTCTGCACCTTCGATCCGGCAATGACCGGTCCGAAGATATGGATCGGATAGCTCGGGTTCGGCACAGCTACTGTATCTTCGTCGTCGAGCACGGCAAGGCAAAGGTGGGCGATACCCTCCTTCGAGCCAATGGTGACGATCGCTTCGGTCTCGGGATTGAGATCGACGTCGTAGCGGGTCTTGTACCAGTTGCAGATGGCCTTGCGCAGACGCGGAATGCCGCGCGAGAGCGAGTAGCGATGGGTTGCAGTCTTTTGTGCTGCTTCGATCAGCTTGTCGACGATTGCCTTGGGCGTCGCTCCATCGGGATTGCCCATCCCGAAGTCGATGATGTCTTCGCCGCGCTTGCGTGCCGCGGCCTTCAACTCGCCCGTGATGTTGAACACATACGCCGGCAACCGTGTCAGCCTTCTAAACTCGTCCATTGCGCCCTGCTCGCTCCAAGATTTCTTTCTTAATCGATGATGCCACGACGGAAGAACCAAAGCAGAATTCACTTTGCGCTTACCTCGGGCCGGAACCCGTCATGCCACTACTTTGCGGTGAAAACGACCTGAATGGGAAGGCTTCGCGGCGGATAGCAGGCTGCGTGGTCGCATGCCTGATAGCGCAGCGTGCCATCGATCTCGTGTTGCCCTGCCCTGGCGACGACCGGAAGCTTCACCGTGAAGTCGCCTGCGTAGACATCCAGCTTGTCGTTGGGGCTGAAGCTGAAGCTATAGGCTGTGCCCGCGGGATACTCTGCGGTCTCAGCCTTCACGCCCGCTGCCGGCTGCAGATCGACCTTGGTGGGAATCAGCAGCTCCGACTTCGGGGTGTGCGAGTTGACGTGAAATCCGTCGACAACGCGGAAGCGCATCTCGACGACGCTTCGCTTTCCTGCCGGAATTGCCTGCGGTTCGGCATCGTAGATCACATAGGACTTTGCCTTCTCGGCATTGCCGTTCATGTTCCCCATCTGCGCCGTCAGGACTCCTGCATTGAGCAGGGTTCCCGCACCAAGCAACAACCCTGCCACCACGCTCAGCCGCATTTACTCTCCACCCTTCATAGCCGTCGTCGCTCCAGAGGCAATCGTCTTCTTGATGTTCGCCTCGATCTCGTTCTTCGAGCTCAGCCCTGCGGTCGCCTCGATCACTTTGCCGTCGCGGTCCACATAGAACGACATGGGCAGATATTCGATTCCACCGTACGCGTCCTGTACCTTGTCGGTCGTCAACAGGATCGGATACGTTACTCCGACCTGCTTCGCGGTCTTGCCGATTACGTCCTTGCCTGCATCGACGTCGGCGGTGAGTCCGAGAATCTCAAAGCCCTGTCCTGCATACTGCTTGCGCAGCTCTTCGAACCACGGCATCTCGATCTTGCAGGGAGCGCACCACGTCGCCCAGAAGTTCAGCAGTACCGGACGGCCCTTATAGTCGGCCAGCGAAACTTTCTTGCCGTCGAGCGTCGACAGCGTGAATGCCGGAGCGGTCTTTCCGCGCAGCTTTGCGCCCGGATCTACGTCCTCGGAGTCGTCGCCTTGTGCGGACTGACTGGGCTGCGCAGGAGTGAGCACCACATGGTTGGCCTCGGCCAGCTGCATTGCGATGCGCCGTTGCCGCAGGTTATGCCATCCGGACCACAACAGCAGCGCGATTCCAACGATCATTACGCCAAGAACCAAGGTATTTCGCTTCACTTGATTGGATATCCTTCCGGCAAGCGCTCCGCGCCGAGCCTGTATCCAGTTTAGACGCAATGCGGCCTCGGACGCCGCTCTGCTAGCATCGACATGGTTCCATACCATGGCAAACGAAGCCCACAAATCGTCCGACACCAGCCAGCCTTCAAGTTTCGTGCGTATCGAGGCCGCAGCGCTTAGCGATCTCGCTGACCGGCTCGATGGCGCGATGCTTGCGCCGTTTACCGAAGCCGTCGATCTATTGATCGGTGCGGCCAACAAGCGGCAGAGCATCGTCGTCACCGGCATCGGCAAGAGCGGCATTATCGCCCGCAAGATTGCGGCTACGCTGCGCTCCACCGGAACGTCTGCGCACTTTCTTCAGCCGTCCGAGGCTTTGCATGGCGACCTTGGCATGATTGGGCACGGTGATACTGTTCTGGCGCTCTCTTCGAGCGGAGAAACCGAGGAGCTGCTGCGGCTTTTGCCCACGCTGAAGCGGCTCGGCGCGCGGCTCATCACCTTTTGTAGCTGCGCGACGTCAACACTGGCAGAGGCCAGCGATATTTTTCTTGATGCCAGCGTCTCTGCCGAGGCTTGCCCACTGAACCTTGCGCCGACTGCCTCGACCACCGTGATGCTGGCGCTGGGCGATGCGCTCGCGCTGGAGGTGAGCCGCCGCAGCGGCTGGAAGGCGGAGGACTTTGCCGACCTGCATCCCGGCGGAAGGCTGGGCCGACGGCTGTCGCGGGTGCGCGACCTGATGCATGGGGGAGAGGCGCTACCCCATGTGTCAGTCGATACACCGATGCCGCAGGTGATTCACGAGATGTCGCACAAGAAGCTAGGGATGACCACCGTTCTTGACGGCAGCTCTCTGCTGGGCATGATCTCGGACGGCGATCTGCGCCGGTTGCTGGAGCGGGATGGCTCCCATGCGCTGGAGCGGTCGGCTGGTGACATTATGAACCAGCAGCCTTTGACGATTGCGGCAGATGCCTTCGCCTCGACGGCCCTTGCGCTGATGGAGGAGAGGAAGATTACCTCGCTGATCGTCACCGGCGAACAGGGGCAGGTTGATGGTGTCCTTCATCTGCATGATCTGTGGACAATCACCCCGGCTTGAAGTCCCCTTCCGCCTGATACTTTCCGTGCAAAATATTCATTCCAGGATAGTTGTCCTTAAAATATTTAATCGAGATGGGTTAAAAACTAGCAACTGTGAAAATACAGGGGTCTCTCCACTCCGCTGCGCTCCGGTCGAGATGACGTGAGCTTTGGGGTAGAGGGATAGGAGTGAAGCAGCAAAGTCAACCCTGCTTCTCCAATCCAACTCAATTTGTGCTCGTTCAGCGAAAGACCCTGCACCATTTAGAATGAACATTCATCTCTAAAAGTCCGTACATCTTGATGTAGCGGACAGGAAAGTGCTCTTTTGCCGATGCATCGCTGGTCTCAACTTTTTATTCCCACTCTTCGTGAGGCACCGGCGGACGCCGAAGTCGCCAGCCATAAGCTCCTCCTTCGCGCCGGTTACGTTCGCCAGCTTGGCGCAGGTATCTATAGCTACCTTTTTCTGGGGAACCGCTCCATTAATAAGATCGTGGCGATCATCCGCGAAGAAATGGACCGGATTGGGCAGGAGTTTCTGCTGCCTGCGCTGAACCCTCGCGAGGTATGGGAGGCCAGCGGCCGCTGGGATGTGATGGGCGACAATATGTTCCGTCTGAAGGACCGCAAAGGCGCGGAGCTTTGCCTGGCCATGACCCACGAAGAGGTGATGACCGACATTGCGCGCAAGGAGCTGCGCAGCTATAAACAGCTTCCCCAGATCTGGTACCAGATTCAGACCAAGTTTCGCGATGAGCCGCGGCCGAAGTCGGGTCTGCTGCGGGTGCGGCAGTTCATCATGAAGGACGCGTATTCGTTCGATATCGATGAGGCCGGGCTGGACGTGAGCTATAGCAAGCACGATGCCGCTTACCGGCGCATCTTTACGCGGTGCGGTCTGCAATTCGTCTCAGTCGATGCGGATTCGGGATCGATGGGCGGTTCGGCTTCGCAGGAGTTTATGGTCTATACCGAGGCCGGCGAAGATCTGATCGCCAGCAGTGCCTCAGGCTATGCCGCGAATCTGGAGAAGGCCACCAGCCGCCTTACTCCTGTCGAAGATCTTGCGCCGACCGGCGACGGCCAGCCTGAACTTGTCCACACCCCCGGCATGGGTTCCATCGCCGACATCACTGCCTTCCTCGGCATTACAGCTTCGCAGGATATAAAGTGCGTCGCCTTTATGGGCACGCCCAGCTTGCCGAAATCTAAAGCAGGAGCGACAGAGGCGCAGCCCCTTCATCCTGTTGTCGCCTTTCTTCGCGGCGATCATCAGGTTAATGAGACCAAGCTGAACGCTGTCGCAGGCACTATTGAGTTGCGCCCGATGACGGCTGAAGAGCTTGAGATCCACATCGGTGGGCCTGCCGGGTTTCTTGGGCCTGTCGGTATCGCTGAGGTGATGACCAATGGCTCGCTCAACGGACTGAACTCCGGCAAAGAGCTGAGCAAAATCAAGGGCATCTTCCGCGACGTTGCCAGCGAAGGGCTGAAGACTATCGTCGTCATGGACCTTGGGCTCGAAGGGCGGGCGAATCTTGTCGGCGGCTCCAACAAGCTCGATTACCATCTCCGCAACATCACTCCCGGTCGCGACTTTACCCCGACGCTTACCGCTGACATCCGCACGGTCAATGAAGGAGAGCTCGATCCTATCGGCGGCGAACCGCTGCGGCTGGGCAAGGCGGTGGAGATTGGCCACATCTTCAAGCTGGGGTACAAGTACACCAAGTCGATGGGAGCCAGCGTGCTGAATCGTGACGGCAAAGAAGTAACTCCGATTATGGGGAGTTATGGCATTGGAGTCGAGCGCATTCTTACTGCGGCTATCGAGACCTCTGCTGCGGCAAATGGCGGCGAGGCTTACGCTCTGCATCCGTCGATTGCGCCGTTTCAGGTGGTGGTGACGATCACCAATGTCGGCGATGCGCCGCTTCTGGCTGCGGGCGAAAGAGTGGCTGCGGAGCTGGAGGCGGCTGGCTTGGATGTTCTGCTCGACGACCGCGATGAGCGCGCCGGGGTGAAGTTCAAAGATGCGGATCTGGTGGGTATCCCCTATCGCATCAACATCGGGCGGGGAGTGGCGGATGGCAAGGTCGAGTTCGTCGACCGCCTGCAACGCAAAAACGAGGACATCCCGCTGAACGAGATAGCCAGCAGGGTAACCACCGAGATAACCTCTACGCTGCACGCGGTGCTTCCCGCAGCCATCTAACTACCGTCCAACGAAAGAGTACCTTTGCCTCTTAAACTCAAATACGGTAAGAATCGAACTGGCTCGGCGCGAGGCTTCTTCAGCTCCAGTCTTGTGCGCGGACTTCTGATTGCGGTGCTCGCGTGCCTCGCCATTGGCGTTGCGATCTTCGGCATCGCCTATTTTCACTATCAGCATGTCGTCGATGACCGTCTGGCCGCCGGGCCGATCTTCGCCAGCGAGTCGCAGATCTATGCCGCACCGCGCGAGGTGCGTCCCGGCCAGAAGCTAACGGCCGCGTCAATCGCCGCCGATCTGCGCCGCGTGAACTACAACGGCAATCCTCAGCTCGGCACGTTCAACCTCAACGGCGACACGATCTTCATCAAGCCCGGCCCGGAGAGCTATCACAGCACCGATGGGGCCACCATCGATACGACCGGCGGCGTGGTGCAAAAGATTACCGCCGAGAACGGTGTCGCGCTTGCGGCCTACGACCTTGAGCCGCAATTGATCACGGCGCTCTCGGAAGATAGTGGCCGTACAAAACGGCGACTCATCACCTACGACAATATTCCGCCGCAATTGGTACAGGCGGTCACTGCCATTGAAGACCGCCGTTTTTTTGAACACTCCGGCGTCGATTATGTCCGCATTGCCAAATGTGCCGTTCAGGATGTCATTTCCTGGCGAATGAGCTGCGGAGGCTCGACCCTTACCCAGCAACTCGCTCGCGGGTTCTTTCTCACTCCGCAAAAGCACATTGTTCGCAAGCTCAAAGAGGTCATGATTACCTTTCAGCTTGAGGCCCGTTTCAACAAGCAGCAGATCTTTGAGATGTATGCCAATGAGATCCCTCTTGGCCAGCGCGGCAGCTATGCCATTAACGGCTTCGGCGAGGCAGCGCAGACATACTTCGGCAAACCGCTGCGCCAGCTCGATACGGCACAGTGCGCTCTGCTGGCAGGCTTGATCCAAAGCCCCAGCCGCCTGAATCCATACCGGCACCCGGAACGCGCGATGACGCGCCGCAACGTCGTCCTCAATTCGATGGTCGAGACCGGCGCACTGACTGCGAGTGAAGCCAGCCAGTTCAAAGCCGAGCCCATCCGCCTGGCTCCTTCTAATATCGATGCCAGCGAAGCTCCTTATTTTGTCGATCTGGTGCACGACCAGCTCGTGCGCAAGATCGGCGACCAGGACCTGAGCCACCAGAACCTGCGCATCTATACCTCACTTGATCCTGACCTTCAGAACGCCGCATCCGAGGCAGTCCAGGTCGGGATGAAGAACGTCGATGAGTTGGTGCGTCGCAAGCACCGCAACCGCAAGGGCGAGATCGTCGGAGACATCACCTATCCGCAGGTCGCGCTGATCGCGCTAAACCCGCACACGGGCCAGGTGCTCGCGCTCGTCGGCGGACGCAACTACAGCGTCTCCCAGTTGGACCACGCGCTGGCCGAGCGTCCCACCGGATCCATCTTCAAGCCGTTCGTCTATGCCACTGCTTTTAACACCAGCCTCAACGGCACGCAGCTCGGAGACTCCGGCGGCGTTTTCACCTCGATCACGCAGCTCAATGACGATCCGCAGGACTTCGGCACCGATGGCAAGTCGTATACGCCGGGCAATATGGTGCATGGCGAATACCCTGGGATGGTGACAGCGATTACGGCTCTCGAGCACTCGCTGAATATCGCCACCATCGCGCTGGCGCAACAGGCGGGCTACGGCAACGTCGCTGCACTGGCCCGGTCGGCAGGCATCGTCAACGCTCGCGGCACACCCTCGGTCGCTATCGGCACCTACAACGCCACGCCTCTGGAGATGGCGGGAGCGTATACGGTCTTTGCCAACAACGGCGTCCACCTCGACCCCTGGCTACTCGCCTCGGTCCGCAACTCCAGTGGAGATATCGTCGCCGACTTCGCACCCCAGGCACGTCAGATTCTCGACCCCCGCGTCGCCTACCTCACGCATTCATTGCTGGAGGACGTAATGAACCATGGCACTGGCATCGTGGCGCGTGCACATGGCTTTACTGCTCCTGCCGCGGGTAAGACCGGCACCGAGCATGACGCATGGTTTGCCGGCTACACTTCAAACCTGCTGTGCATTGTCTGGGTCGGCAACGACGACTACACCGACATCAAGCTCCAAGGAGCAGATGCGGCCGCGCCGATCTGGGCGGAGTTCATGAACCGGGCCATCAAGCTGCCGCAGTACTCCGACGTGAAGTCGTTCTCGCCGCCCTCGGGGGTCACCGTAGTAAGCCTCGACAAGACGAGCAACCTGCTTGCCGACGGCAGTTGCCCCAGCGACTATAGCGCGGCCTTCCTCGATGGCACCGCACCGCAAAACTACTGCAGCCAGATGGGCGAAAATCCACAGAATTTTATC
Source organism: Granulicella sp. L56 (assembly GCF_009765835.1). NCBI lineage: Bacteria > Pseudomonadati > Acidobacteriota > Terriglobia > Terriglobales > Acidobacteriaceae > Granulicella > Granulicella sp. L56. Next base: position 385,683 of record NZ_LMUS01000001.1, read on the forward strand.
CAGAGGATCTTTGGCATCGGCGGCAACAAGCCCGCTCCCCCTGCGGCAGCACCGCACCCGACGACGCCGCAGGCAGCACACCCGTACGCACCTGCTCCTGCAGCCGCGCCAAATGCTCCGCCTGCGCAAAACGCTTCGGAAACGCAGGAGGCCAAGCCGAAGAAGAAGAACTTCTTCCAGAAGCTCTTTGGCGGCGGTGGCGATAAGGACAAGCAATCCGAGTCCACCGACCCACCGCAATAGGTTGGCTGCTACGAACGGGTTGCCCCTTATTGCATTATGGCTTGCGTGGCGGTTCTGGCCGCTGACTTGCGTTTCTTCGTGCGCTTCCAAACGGTGTAGGCAATGCGAGCGAGGAGCAGCATCGTCAAAACGGCGGTGTCTTTCCATGGGGTGCGGACACCTGTTTTGACTAGCCACCAGAAATGAATGACTCCGGCAATGGCGGCGAGATAGACCAGCCGATGCAGGCGCTGCCAGTTTTTGCCTCCCATGGCCCGCATCACGAACGACGGTGAAGTGGCCGCGAGCAAAAACAGGATGACCCAGGCCAGGAGGCCAACCTGGATGAAGCGGCGCTTGAGCAGGTCGTCGACGATGGCCGGCCAGATGACCTTCCATTGCGTAATGATCTCGCCGGGATGACCGGAGCGAATGCCGCTGAGGGCTGTAGCGATGTCGTATCCAGAGAAGAGGAAGACATACGTGGCGAGGTGGAGCGTCGCGTAGAAGAAAGCATAGAGCCCGATCAGGCGGCGGAAGCGGACGAGAAAAGCGATGCGCGGCGAGAGACGGCGCAGCGGCGTAATGGCCAGCGTGGCCAGCAGAATGTAGAGCGTCCAATTGCCGGTGAAGTGGGTGATGTAGTTGACCGGATCGGGGTTGAGCTCCAGCGTGCCGTTGCGATAAAGATGCAGCAGGTAAGCGAAGGGAGCAAGGCACAGGAGATGGAGCAGAAACTTAAGGGCGACGATGGATCGTTTCGACATGGATGGCTTATCGCGATGCGTGCTGCGGTTGGACTCTCTTGCTGCGGATGATTTTATGGAAAAAGAGGAAAAGGCGAAATACAGGGGTCTCTCCGCTGCGCCGCACGATGATGCTGCGCGGCTTCGGTCGAGATGACGTTTTTGCGGTGCGAGATGACATCCTGAGTTCTTATACAGGGTCTCAGTAACTACTGAAGGTCAGAAATTCTTTTTTAGGTCCATGCCGCTGTAGAGGCTGGCCACCTGATCGCCGTAACCGTTGAACATCAGTGTGGGAATGGTGCGGGGCAGGAAGCTGGAGTCGATGCGGCGCTCGTGGGCCTGGCTCCAGCGGGGATGATCGACCTGCGGATTGACGTTGGAGTAGAAGCCATACTCGTTCGGCGCCATCTCGTTCCAAAGCGTGTGCGGCTGCTTTGCGGTAAAGCTGATCTTGACGATGGATTTGCAGTTCTTGAAGCCGTACTTCCACGGCATGACGACACGGATGGGAGCGCCGTTCTGGTTAGGCAATGGTTGCCCGTAGCAGCCGAAGGTGAGCAGGGCGAGCGGGTTCATGGCTTCGTCCATGCGCAGGCCTTCGGTGTAGGGCCAGTTGAAGCCGCCGGGGATGTCGGGCATCTGCTTGTGGTCGAGCAGCGTGGTGAACTCCACATATTTGGCGCTGGGCAGCGGGTCGCAGAACTTGATGAGTTCGGAGAGAGAGTAGCCGTCCCAGGGAATGACCATCGACCACGCTTCGACGCAGCGATGGCGATAGACGCGGCTCTCGATGGGGCGGTACTTCATGATGCCGTCGATGTCGAGGGTCTGCGGCTTTTTGACGAGGCCGTCGATCTTTACCGTCCAGGGGCGGGTGACGAGGGTGTGAGCGTTGCGGGCCGGGTCGGATTTGTCGGTGCCGAACTCATAAAAATTGTTGTACTTGGTCGCCTTGTTGAAGGGCGTCTGTGCGTCGGGAACGGTGTATTTGCTGGGGACGGTCTGAAGCTGGGTTGCGGCATGGACTTCTTCGTCGGGATGGAGGAGGCCGGGAATGCGGGTGGCGGCGACTGCTGCCGCTCCCAGGACTGCCGCTCCGGAGAGGAAATGGCGACGGGTCGGGCGGGGCTGCTCGAAGACCTGCTTCGGCGTGATCTCGGAGGACGGGATATGGGGGCCGAGGCTGTCGGACTTGCGTAAAAGCATGGTGCTGTTCCCTTTCCTTGCCTCTGAGACGAAATGAGAAGCTATTTGGTTACAGGGCAAGGTGTTGCTGCTATTTAGATTACGTTTCGGAGCGCGGGTCGGATGCACCTTTTCGGGCATCAGATATGAGAGATTAAAGCTAAATGATGATTAGACGGACTTTTTCAGGGTTTGGAGTCTTTGCGACGATTGCTTTGGTGCTGCCGGGCGTAGCTGCGTGGGGACAGACGGCGCATGATCCGGCAAACCTTGGCGGAGAGCAGGTCAAGGCATCGGTGGTAGCGGATGCATTGCCCGCGAACCGGGGTACGGCGGCGCTGGAGCAGAACCTGAAGAAGCTCTCGACCAGGGCCAGCCTGCTGATGATTGTGGCCCATCCCGACGATGAGGATGGAGGGATGCTGACCTACGAGTCGCGTGGGCAGGGAGCGCGGGTGGGCATGCTGACGCTGACCCGGGGCGAAGGTGGGCAGAATGCGATGTCGGGGGACTTCGACGGCGCCTTGGCGCTGCTGCGCACGCAGGAGCTGCTGGCCGCAGATCGCTACATGGGCATCGACCAGATGTTTGGGACCGAGGTGGACTTCGGGTTTTCGAAGACGAAGGAAGAGTCGTTTGCGAAGTGGACGCACGAGCGGGTGTTGTATGACGCAGTGCGGGCGGTGCGTTTGTATCGGCCACTGGTAGTCACCAGCGTGTTTGTGGGCGGCGTGACGGATGGGCATGGACAGCATCAGGTGAGCGGAGAGATTGCGCAGGAGGTCTTTACTGCTGCCGCCGATCCGAAGGTGTTTCCTGAGATGGGATTGGAGCCGTGGGCTCCGGCGAAGGTGTATGCACGGGTGCCGTTCTCGCGGGTGACGGAGAAGGGCATGTATGACTATGCGACCGGAAAGTATGCTCCGGCGCGGTTTTATAACTATGTGACGAAGACGTGGTCGAGCGAATCTCCTGTGACGAATGTGGAGGTGCCAGAGGGAGATCACAGCGACGTGCTGGGAATGAATTATGTGCAGTTTGCGCGGCACGGCCTGTCGCTGCAGCGATCGCAGATGGGACCGGGGGGGCGTTCTGCTCCGGCGGGAAAGTTCGATGTTGGATATACGCGGTATGGCTCGCGGGTTGGAGGGGCGGAGTCGGAGAAGAGCTTCTTCGATGGCGTGGATGTTTCACTGGTGGGAATTGCCGATCTTGCTCCCAACGAGAAGAGCTTTCTGAGAAGTGATTTGCAGCAGATTTCTAAAGTAATAGCTGAGGCTCAGACTCGTTTTTCGGCGGACGCTCCCGAGAAGATTGCTCCCCTGCTTAAGACGGGGTTGGCGGAGACTCGGGCTTTGATCGCCAAGGTGGAGACGGCAAAGGATCTGACGGCGCGGGAGAGATACGATGTGCTCCACGAACTGCGCGTGAAAGAGGCGCAGTTTAACGATGCGTTGGTGGAGTCTCTGGGCTTGCAGGTGGAGGCCAGAGTTGCGCCGGGTAGCGCGGTGGTGCCGGGGTCTTCGGTGGATGTGAAGGTAAAAATGACGAACAGCGGCAAGGATAGCGTTCGCGTCGTTGTGCGGGATGACCGCTCGCTGGATGGCAGCCGATGGACGGAGGGTTCGAGTGCGGTCCCCGGTGATGGACTCTTGAATGCGGGAGCGACGACCGATTGCGAGTTCAAGGTCAGCGAAAAGGCCGACGGTAATGCGGCGACGCGGCCTTACTTCACGCAAAAGAGTCTGGAGCAGCCGTACTATGACGTTCAGGCTGCGGCGATGAGGTTGTCTCCGCTGCCGCTGCCTGCGGAGACGGTGTGGGTCACCGCAAAATATGACGGCGTGGATGTTCGGCTGGGGCAGGTTGCCCTCGCTGCGGAGTCGACGCGAAGTGGAGTCGTGTCGCAGCCGCTGACGTTTGAGCCCGGCTTGAGCGTGTCGATGCAGCCTTCGGCGGGCATCATTCCTTTGAACGAACAGAGCTTTCCGTTGACCGTTCATGTGCGCAGCGCTGAGCCGCTGGGGGCACGCGGAACGGTGCGGCTGCAGATGCCTGCGGGATGGCGATCGCAGCCGGATTCGGCAAAGTTCGCGACCAGGACCGCAGGCGAGGAGCAGTCAGTCGAGTTTGTTGTGACGCCGGGAACGTTGGGCGAAAAGGCGTACACCCTGACGGCGGAGGCAACCTCTTCGGTGACGAATCGGACGTACGCGGAGGGCTACCGCGCGGTGGGGTACGCAGGGCTGACGCTGTCGAACCTGTACTCTCCTGCGACTTATCGGACGCGCGGCGTGGATGTGAAGGTAGCGCCGCATCTGAAGGTGGGTTATCTACCGGGCACGGGAGATGATGTGCAGAAGTCGCTTGAAAATATCGGAGTACACGCCACTACCTTGACGATGACCGATATCGCAGAAGGCCGGCTCTCGGGATATGACGCGGTGGTACTGGGGGTTCGGGCTTATTCGGCGCATCCCGACCTTGCGGCTGCGAATGGGCAGCTTTTGAGCTATGCGAAGAATGGCGGCGTGGTGATTGTGCAGTACAACACCGCAGAGTATGACGACGACGGTCCCTATCCGCTGTCGCTGGGCAGCGCGGAGAAGGTCGTCAATGAGACCGATGCGGTGCGGCTGATCGTGCCTTCGAGTCCTTTGCTTAACTGGCCGAACAAGATTACAACTCACGATTTTGATGGATGGGTCGAAGAACGCGGGCATGGGTTTCTCGAAAGCTGGGACCCGCGCTATGAAGCGCTGCTGGAGACACATGACCCCGACCAGGATCCGCAGAAGGGTGGGCTGGTCTATGCGCGGACAGGCAAAGGGGCGTACGTCTATGTTGCCTACGCTCTTTACCGGCAGTTGCCGGAGGGCGTCCCCGGAGCTTACCGCTTGTTTGCCAACCTTCTGAGCGTTGGAAAAAATGTAAAGTAGGCTGGTTGCGCGAGACAGAATGAGGCAAATTGGTGCAAACTGTTCTGCATGATAAATGGCGCTCAGCAACGGCAGATGATAAATGCGGTGGACCTCCTGCTCGACGCACGCAGGACCAACAAGCCCATCGAGGACCTTCCGGTGGATGTACGGCCGCAGACGCTGGAGGAGGCTTACTTCATCCAAGACAAGCTGTCGTGGGCCTATGAGGCGATTGGCGGATGGAAGATCGGCGCTTCGACCGCCGATGCCACTCCCATGTTTGCGCCGATGCCTGCGGCGTGGATGTCATGCAGCGGATGCGAGATGCGCGGCAGAACACACCGGTATCGAGGCCTCGAAGCTGAGATCTCCTTTCTGATGGGTGAGGATCTGCCTCCGAGAGAGACTCCCTACACGCGCGAGGAAGTTTTAGCCGCGGTTGCGAGCTGTCATCCGGCGATTGAGGTTCTGGAGACGGCATTCATCGATCCGATGCAGGTAGCAAAGCTGTCGATGATCGCCGATTTGCAGATACACGGCGGCTTTGTCTATGGGGAGGCTATCCCGGATTGGCAGCGCATCGATTTTTCGCAAGAGCATGTGACCATGACCGTCGATGGAGCTGTGCGCGTCGAACGGACTGGGTCGAACACCTCGGGAGACCTGTTGCGGCTGCTTCCCTTCCTGGCCAATGAGGGAGCGGAGCGTACGGGCGGCCTGAGGCGCGGCGACTGGGTCACAACCGGAAGCTGGACCGGGTGCACGCTGGGTTCGGCCGGCTCGGTGGCGGATGTGAGGTTCTCGACGGCGGGTAAGGTGAATCTGAGGTTCGGGGCAGAGGGTTCTGCGCTGCCGGATTGAGCTATCAGATTGATGGGTGGGCATCTTTGAGCGGGAGCTGGGAATCCTAAATTGAGACGGAGTTCTCCGTCCTGCGAGGTTCCCTGTGGCACGTCCTTATTGGTCTGGGCAGATTCAGATATCGCTCGTCTCTTTTGGCGTCAAATTGTTTGTCGCCACTGAAGCCAAAGGCGAGATACGTTTTCATCAGATAAGCCGCAAGACGGGTGAGCGGGTGCGCCACCAGAAGGTGCTGGCTTCGACGCTGGAGGAGGCCCCGGATGAGGCCGCCGCCCCGGTGGAGAAAGACGAGATCGTCAAAGGGTATGAATATCGCAAAGGCGAGTACATCGCCATTGAGCCCAGCGAGATTGAGCAACTGCGCGTGCCCTCGAAGCACACGATTGAAGTGACGCAGTTTGTGGGAATGGACGAGATTGAGCCGGAGTATCTGGAGAAGCCTTACTTCGTGGTTCCGGAAGATGATGTTCAGGCAGAGGCATTCGCAGTCGTGCGAAAGGCGCTGCGCAAGACGAAGAAGGCTGCGCTGGGCAAGATCGCATTTGGTGGACGCGAACATGTGATCGCCATCACCGCACCCGACGACGACAAGCTTGCGGGCATGATGGCGTACACCATGCGCTATCAGGAAGAGTTGCGCGATGCGGAGGAGTATTTCCGGGACATCAAAAAAGTTGCCGTCAATGAAGACTCGCTCGAGCTGGCGGAGACGCTCATCAAGAAGAAGGCAGCGAAATTTGATCCAGCGAAGTTTATCGATGGATATGAAGCTGCGCTGAAGGAGTTGGTAGAGGCAAAGGTTAAACACGCTCCGATACCCAAGGACGAAGCCTCTGCTCCGAAGCGCGGCAATGTGATCAACCTGATGGACGCTTTGCGCAAAAGCGTCAGCGGCGGAGAATCTAAAGAATCTTGGGAGACAAAGAAGAAGCCTGCGACGAAGAGTGGTCGCAATGCTGGCCTGTCCCTGATTAAGTCTTCGGCAAAATCGGCAACTGCAAGCGGCAGGAAACGGAAGTCGGCTTAGCCTGACTGGATTGGGTGGAGGACAGGATGGCGAGCGCTAAGAAATCAGTAAAGAAAGCCGTGGAGAAAAAGGCCGCGGCGAAGAAATCTACGCGATCCTCGCCAGCAAAAGTGAAGGCTAAGAAGCCTAATCGCGCGGCAGATGCTGTGGATGAGCAACTGGCGCGATACCGCTCGATGCGCGATTTTCATATCACAGCAGAACCCAGTGGAACTGGTAAGAGCGGAGATCGTGCAGAGCGGCTTCCCTTCTGCATTCAGAAACACGCGGCATCGCATCTGCACTACGACTTCCGGCTGGGGTGGAATGGTGTGCTGAAGAGTTGGGCGGTCGCAAAAGGCCCGAGCTATTTCACTGGCGACAAACGATTGGCCGTGCAGGTCGAAGATCACCCCATGGAATACGGAGGCTTCGAAGGCATCATTCCTGCGGGCCAGTATGGCGGCGGCACTGTGATGCTTTGGGATCAGGGAACATGGGAGCCGCAAACCGGTAACGAAGACGTTGACAAAGGATTGCGAGATGGCAGTCTCAAATTCGTGATGCACGGTACAAAGATCAGAGGCAAGTGGGCGCTGATCCGCATGGGTGGGAAGGCCGCGAATGAGCGTAAGCCGAATTGGATTCTGATCAAGGAGCATGACGATTTCGAGCGAGGAAAAGACGATCCATGCGTGACGGTGGAAGAACCCGACAGTGTCGTGACGGGACGCACCATAAAACAGATCGCGCACAACGAAGACCATGTGTGGAATTCAAAGGACACCGCCAAAGGGAAAGCGTGGTATCGGCAGATTGGCCGCGGCGAAAATACTGGCGATGAGAGTGGTGCTTCCCTGCCGTTCGAAGATCGTAAGAGTTCCGTCTTCGAGAAAAAACGAACGATGACGGTTAGCGACTTCAAAAAAAGTTTGAGCAAGTTACCGAAAGAAAATCAGCCGGGCTTCATTGCTCCGCAGCTTGCGCTTCAGGCGATATCTCCACCGTCTGGCGAGGGATGGCTGCATGAGTTGAAGCTTGACGGGTACAGGATGCAGGCGCGCAAGGATGGCTCTGGGGTGCAGATGCTGACACGCAAGGGACTGGACTGGACACACCGCGTGCGCGCAGTCGCTAACGAAGTAGCCAAGCTGGCGGTGGATACGGTAACGCTGGATGGAGAGGTCGTAGTGCTTGCGGAGGACGGCACTACAAGCTTTGCGGATCTGCAGGCTTCGTTTCAGGACGGAACGAAGAATCTGTTGACTTATTTCTGCTTCGATCTGTTGCATATGGATGGACGAAATATACGGGAGCTTCCGCTGAAGCAACGCAAGGAGATTCTGGGGGGCGTTCTCAATAGTGCAAATGCAGACTTGTTGCGAGTGAGCGAACATCTGGAAACAGATGGCGAAGGGATCTTTCGCAAGGCTTGTGAACTTCATGCCGAGGGCATCGTTTCAAAGAAAGCTGCCGGCCGATACTCTTCAGGACGCGGCGGCGATTGGTTGAAGATGAAGTGCCTGCACGAGCAAGAGTTTGTCGTCGGCGGATTTACGCTGCCGTCGAACGGGATCAACGGCGTCGGAGCATTGCTCCTCGGGTACTATCGCGATGGCAAGTTGATCTATGCAGGACGCACCGGGACTGGCTTTACCCAGAAGACGCACAAAGCAATTCGAGGAAGATTGAATGATTCAATTCAAGCTGCGGTGCCGTTTGAACAAGTGCCGCCTGAGGCCAGGCGAGGAGTGAGGTGGGTCAAGCCGGAGCTTGTGGTTCAGGTGCGCTTTGCTACATGGACCGCCGACAATCTCGTGCGTCAGGCAGCGTTTCTTGGAGTGCGCGAGGACAAGAGCGCAGAAGAGGTTGTACGAGAAGAAGCTAGTGTTGCGCCGCGTCCGAAAGGAACAGGCAGGAAGCCTGTCGAACCGAGGACTTCGGCGAAGACGGCAGCTACGCATAAAGTGAAAGGGCGTGTGGCTGCGAAAGAAACCGCAACGATGGAGCATGCCCCAGTTCGTCTGACTCATCCGGAAAAGATACTGGATGAAAAATCGGGAATGACCAAGCAGATGCTTGCGGATTATTACTGGGCTGTCGCGGAAGAGATGCTGCCGCATATTGCGAACAGGCCGTTGAGCCTGGTGCGATGTCCTGATGGCGCCGACAAGCCGTGCTTCTATCAAAAGCACGCAAGCCACGCGCTCCCTGATGGTGTTGGCAGCGTAGACGTCGCCGATAAGAACGGAAAGATTGAGCCGTACATTACGCTTTCGACCGCAGAGGCGCTAACAGGATTGGCCCAGATGGGAGTGCTCGAGGTGCATCCCTGGGGATCGCGAAACGAGGACCTCGAACATCCCGATCGGCTGATCTTCGATCTCGACCCTGATGAAGCGCTTGGATGGAAGGTGCTGACCGAGGCCGCGGCCGAGGTGCGGAGACGCCTGAAGGCGATTGGGCTGGAGAGCTTTCTGAAGACCACGGGAGGCAAAGGGCTGCACGTCGTTGTGCCCATTGCGCCAAAGCTGGAGTGGTCAGCGGCCAAAGAGTTCGCGCATGGATTTGTAAACGCGATGGAGAAAGCGAACCCCTCGCTGTATCTCACGAAGATGACCAAGGCTGCCCGCAAGGGAAAGATCTATTTGGATTATCTGCGGAATGAACGTGGAGCAACTTCGGTAGCTCCATTTTCTCCACGCGCGCGGGCGGGTAGCCCTGTTTCATTGCCGCTGAAGTGGTCGGATTTGAAGTTGGCAGAGCGGCCAGTATTTTCTGTGGCAACATTCGGCGAATGGAAGGCGCGCCTAAAGACAGATCCGTGGAAGAAGATGACAACGATGAAACAACGCATCACAAGCGAGGCGTTGGCCAGCGTTGAGATGAAGCAGTCAGCCTAACAAGTCGCGCCCCTTAGTTTCATCACCAGACATTTTGCCGCACCACCCGCTTTGAGGAATTCGCTCAACTCGACCTCAACTACATGGAAGCCTTTTGATTGAAGTTGTCCGCTCAGTGCTTCGCTGACCTTGTTGAGAATAACAGTGCGATTTACATTGATGACATTGCAGGCGAAGCGCAGAGCGTCCGCTTCGGTGCCGATAATACGTTTGTCTACGGCGTAATAATCTTCGATCCTTTCGACTGAAGCCTTGTCGAAGGCCGGTGGGTAGTACATCACCGAGCCGTCTTCGAGTGGAGCGAAGCAAGTGTCGAGATGATAGAAACGCGGATCAATGAGATGAAGAGGAACTACTTCAATCTTCCATGCGTCGCTCAGGTAGCGATGGCTGGATTGAAGTGTTCGCGGACCATAGCCTGCCAATAGTCGCGAGCCGTCGATGGCAAAGAGCGCATCACCTTCGCCCTCGAATGGGGTCTCGTGGGGAACACTGAGGACGGTGTATCCGGCTTCACCGAGCCAACGGCGAAAGTGTTGTTCTTCGCCCTGTCTTTCTTTGTGGAAGAAGCTGCTAAGCACAACGATTCCGTCGCGCTCTAATCCTGCGTTGGCTGTGAAAACCATGTCAGGCGAACCCGGTTGTGGCTCTACCAGAACAACCTCGGCTATCTCGGTCACTGCGTTGTAAAGATGCTGCCACTGCTCTGCGGCAACGGCTCGTGAAGAGTCATGGACGTGGCCAGCCATCCATGGGTTGATAACATAGTTCACATCGTAGAGTTTCGGAGGGCACATCAAAAACGTAGCCGGGACCGGAGTAAGGCCCGAGACAGGAACAGGGGTGGTGAAGTTACCGGGAGACGTTATGCTTATACTCATCGAAAGGCCTCTGATGATGAGCTTTGCAGGATTCGTCAACCTTCGTCAACATGAATGTTTATGCGGGTTTTAGCGAATATAGATGCATTTCGCCAGCGCCTGTCCATCCCCTGAAACGAAGCTCCGGTATGCGCCCCTAATGCGGCGCACACCGGAACCTTGAGTGATGGAATTAGTGAGCCGGCTCCGGCGGAGGCAGCTCGTCATCACACGGATTTCTGGCCTTTGGATCCTTCTTGAACATGCCAAGAAGTGTCTTGAGGATGACATAGAGAACCGGGATAAAGAAGAGGTTGAGAACGGTGGAGAGGGCCATGCCTCCTACGATTGCAGTACCGACAGAGTGACGGCCATAAGCGCCTGCTCCGGTGGCGAAGTAAAGAGGCATCACGCCGAGGATGAAGGCAATTGAGGTCATGAGGATGGGACGAAGACGAAGCTCAGCCGCAATGATCGCGGCATCGATGATCGACTTACCCAGCTCCAACTGCTGCTCGGCAAACTCCACAATGAGGATGGAGTTTTTCGCAGAGAGCCCGATGAGCATGACGAGTCCTATTTGGACGTACACGTCATCGACCAGGCCTCGCGCGGCGACAAGCCCAAGAGCACCGAGGACGGCCATGGGAACAGCGAGAAGAATGATGAACGGAAGTGCAAAGCTCTCATACTGCGCGGAGAGGGTAAGGTAGACGACCAGAAGGCCAAGGCCGAAGATGATGATGGCCTTGCCCGCAGACTCAACTTCTTCGAGCGCGAGTCCTGTCCAGGAGGAGGTCATGCCCTGAATCTTGTTCTTGTCGAAGAGGCGCTGCATGGCTTCCAGCCCCTGGCCGGAGCTGAGGCCGGGGGCCGGTGATCCGTCGATTTCTGCGGAGCGGAAGAGATTGTAGTGGTTGATGACCTGCGGTCCGGAGGTCTCCTCTACCGTGATGAGATTGTCGAGCGGAATCATCTGACCGGAGTCAGAACGGACGTAGTATTGGCGAATGTCCTGAGCATTACGGCGGAACTGCTCATCAGCCTGCACGTAGACACGGTAGGAACGGTTGTTGAAGTCGAAGTCGTTGACATAGCTCGACCCCATGAAGGTGCCCAGCGCGGAAGTGATCTGGTTGAGAGGAACACCCATGGTCTTGGCCTTCTCACGATCGATGCTCACGTGAAGCTGGGGATCGTTGGAGGTAAAGGTGGTGTTCATACCGATGAGTCCGGAGCCTGGAGCGCGGGACTGAGCGACGATGGTGTGGGCGACGCGATCGATGTCTCCGAAGGTGTTGCGTCCGCCATCCTGAAGGATGAACTGGAATCCACCGACCGTACCAATACCTGCGATGGCGGGCGGTTCTGCGGCAAAGGCGATACCGCCCGGGACACCGAAGAGTTTCGGCCCAACCTCCTGAACGATGGCCTTCGCGCTGAACTGCGGGCCCATCTTGGCACGGTCATTGATCGGCTTCAACGGAGCAAAGATGAGTCCCGAGTTTGGTGAGCTTCCCCCGGCGAGTGAGAAACCCATGACCGAGAAGGTGCCGAAGACGCCGTCGTTCTTACGCACGAGCGCGGAGACACGGTCGGCAAACTCGCTGGTGTAACTGAGCGAAGCTCCGGGAGGCGTTTGAACGATGATGAGGAAGTAGGACTGGTCCTCCTGAGGAACGAATGCAGTGGGGACATGGTTGTACATAAAAGCGGTAGCGCCAAGGCCCGCAAAGAAGAGCACCAGCATCGCGTAGCGCATACGCACAACGAATGTGACCATCTTGGCGTAGACCCGGATCATCCATTGGATGAAGCTTTCAATGGGGTTGAGGATCAAGCCCATGATGCCGGTATGCTTTTGCTCTCCGCGCAGCAGAATGGCAGCAAGCGCAGGTGAGAGCGTAAGGGCGTTGAATGCTGAGATGGCAATCGAGAAGGCAATCGTTAGCGAGAACTGCTTATAGAGGATGCCGGTCGTTCCAGGGAAGAAGCTTACGGGAACGAACACAGAGATAAGCACCAGCGAGGTAGCGATGACGGCGCTGGTGACCTCGGCCATTGCTTCGGAGGTTGCCTTATGGCTGTCGCAATGTTCTTTCTCAATGTGCCGCTGGACGTTTTCGATGACGACGATGGCGTCGTCAACGACTAGTCCTGTAGCGAGGGTGATGCCAAAGAGTGTGAGTGAATTAATTGAGAAGCCAAAGATCTTGATGAAGGCGAATGTGCCTATCAGCGAGACAGGGATGGTGACGGAAGGGATAATCGTCGCGCGCCAGTCCTGCAAGAAGAGAAAGATGACGATGATGACGATGATGACGGCTTCGCCAATGGTCTCAACCACCTCGCGAATAGAATCGCCGATAACGGTCGTCGTATCGACGGCGATAATGCCCTTCATTCCCGGAGGATAGGACTTTGCAAGTTCTGCCAGAACTGCGCGGCAGCGCTTGTCGACGTCAAGAGCGTTGGCGTTGGAGAGTTGCTGAATACCGATACCAACGGCATCTCCGCCGACGACTCCACCACCCTGAAACCTGAGGGCGGTGTCATAGTTCTCTGCACCAATCTCAGCGCGACCTACGTCCTTAAGCAGGACAATTCCACTGCCCGTGGAGCTGTTTTTAATGACGATGTTTTCAAACTGCCTTGGATCGGAGAGGCGGCCACTGACGCGAACCGCCATCTGGAAGTTCTGCTTCGGATCGGAGGGCTGCTGGCCAAGTTGGCCTGCCGGGATCTCTACGTTCTGCTCGGCGAGCGCATTGGTAACGTCAAGTGCGGTGAGCCCACGCGCGGCGAGACGGCTCGGGTCGAGCCAGATGCGCATGGCGTATTTGCGCTCGCCGAAGATGACGACCGCGCCCACTCCGGGAACGCGCTTGAGCGCGTCGCTGACGTAGACATCGAGGTAATTCGAGATGAAGGCCGGTGAGAGCGAGTGATCAGGAGAGACGAAACCTGCGGCAAGGACGAAGTTCGAATTGGCCTTGGTGATGGTGATGCCGGTGTTGTTGACGACGGCAGGCAGACGTCCCTGCACGGAAGCGACGCGGTTCTGGACGTCGACGGCAGCAATGTTGAGGTCGTAACCGGTATTGAAGGTGACGGTAATAGAAGAGGTACCGTCGTTGGAGCTCGTCGAGCTCATGTAACGCATGCCTTCGACGCCGTTGATGGACTGCTCGAGGATGGTCGTGACCGCTGATTCAACGTCCTTCGAGCTTGCACCGATGTAGTTGGCGCTGACGATGACCTGAGGCGGTGCAAGCTCCGGATAAAGGGAGATCGGCAGAGTCGGAATGCAGACGGCGCCACCGAGGACGATGAGCAGCGCGCAGACCGTGGCGAAGATTGGGCGACGAATGAAAAAATCTACCAAGGTGGACCTCTAGCCAGCGGGCTTAGCCCTGGCGGTAAACGAAAGAAGGTGCGGAGCTGGCGTGCAGCTCCGCAGACGTGGCTACGCGGTGCTGCCTAACCCAAAGGCTTGACGGGAGCACCTTCCTGCAAGAACTGCAGACCGGAGAGGATCACTTTGTCGCCAGGCTTGAGGCCGGAGATCACTGGATAGGTATTGTCTACGGTCTCACCAACAGTAACCGGGATCTGATGCGCGATATAGCCATCGCCCTTCGGCTCGGCGATGAAGACGAAAGTCTGACCGCCGACCAGAGAGACCGCGAGAACCGGAATTACAGGCGCTGGAGTGGTATTCCATGTGATGCGCGCCTTGACCAGTTGCTGATTGCGGAGACGCTGCGCTGTGCGTGGAATCTCAGCCTTAACGAGGATGCTTTGCAGCCCGTTATCAACCTGCGGCGAGAGGAAACTAACTTTGGACTTTACGATCGTATTTCCGTCATTGTCGAGGATATCGACCGGAAGGCCAAGCTTCACCTGGGATGACCGCTCAGTAGGAATATAGATATAAGCTTCAAGATCTGCGTTCTCATCCACGGTGGTGAGCATCGTGGTCGCTGAAACATAGTCGCCAAGATGTACGGGAATATCGCCGACGATGCCGGCGAACGGTGCGCGAATCTGGTAATAAGCCAACTGCTGCTTCGCCGTATCGGTCTGCGCCGTGGAGGAGTCAAAATCTCCCTTGGAGTTTTGATAGGCCTGCACTGCCTGGTCGTAAGCCTGCTTGGAGGTGACACCCGCCTCATAGAGCTTGCGCTGGCGCTCCACGTCGGCCTGGTTGTACTGGTAGACAGCCTTCTTCTGTGCCTCGGTTCCCTGCTGCTGCTGCACGGTAGCGACCTGCTTGAGCGGGTCGATCTGCATCAGGAGCTGTCCCGCCTTGACGGCATCGCCCGACTTCACAAAGATGCGGGTAAGGTTGCCATCGACCTGAGGCTGCATCGTGGCCGAGCGGCGGCTCTTGATGGTGGCCACATAAGTGTCGCCGTTAGCAACCGGCGAAAGGGTCACCGGAGACACCTTGACGGGCATCGCCTGGGGTGCCGCAGCAACCGGCGGCGGAGCAGACTTGCAACCTGCGAAGAGGCACACGGTCGCGCAGACGGCGAGCGGCAGAATGCGGCGGGGATTCAGAGTCAAGGACACAGTATTTCTCCTTCAGATTCAAAAACGTCAATTGCAACGGCCTGCCCTGGTGACACCTGCGCCGAACGAACGCAGATAGAGTAAGTGTCTGATTCCGCAAGAGCACTAGAGTTTCAATTTTAGATGATGCCGTCCTCTGGGAAGGTTCTCAATATTTAAGGATTCTTGGAAGAGCAGCAACTCAGTTCTGGGTTCGCACCTGTTTTTTGACACAAACTATCTATATTGATAGCGTTGAAAGCGATGAGGGCCTGTAGCGCGGGCTGTCGTTCCTCAGCGTCCCTGTCGTCTAGCCCGGCCCAGGACACCGCCCATTCATGGCGAAGACACAAGTTCGAATCTTGTCGGGGACGCCAAATCAGCTCAATACTTACTGAATGGATTATTTCCTGATTGAATCAGCGGAACTTTGCACCAAACGATGCCGCTTTTTGGGCGTTGCCTTCTTTGCTTCGGCCTTCGAACGCCCTTATCCAGCAAATCGCCCGCGTCAGACAAGAATACAGCCAAAATTGGCGATACCGGGCAATGGCTTCTAAATTTTGTGCCCCGCATAGTAATCCCCAATCGCGCCGCAATCAAGAATGACCGTTCGAACGGCCAGCGCACTCTCCTCAAAGATTTGAGCGTAGGACAAGCGAAGGGCTTGTACTATGGCTACGTCAGACACAAGGACGATCGGCAATGGCGTTTTTCAGATCAAAAAAGGATGGCGACGCTCTTAAGCGCTATGAGCATGTCGAAGAAACCCGCATCTTCGGGCTGCTTAACTTTGTCGTTTTACTTTCCATTGCCGCTGTTGCTTATACCGACTGGGTCGTCGTCGCCAATATTTCGCTGGGTTATCTCTACATCCTCTCCCTCGCACTGAGCGCTCTGGTCAATCCCCTGTTGCTCACCGTCTCGCTCGCTGGTGTGTGTACCTTTCTACAGGACATCTTCGGCCCTCCCAGCGATACGCTTTCCCTGCGGGCCGTCCATGACGCAATCATGCTCGGCGTCTTTCTCATCACTGGCTATCTGGTCTGGCTCATCGCACGTCAACGCAGTCGTTTGATCGACGAAGTGCGCCAGCAGCGTGATGAATATGAGAGCGATCTTGTACTCGCCGCCCAGGTTCAACAACAAGTGCTACCCCCGCCGCTCACCCTTTCGTGCCTCGAACTCGCCGGTACCATGCATGCCGCGAGGCTGCTGGGCGGCGATTACTACGACTTCTTTCAGATCTCCGACGATATTGTCGATGTCGTTATCGCCGACGTCTCCGGCAAAGGCGCGGCGGCGGCATTACTGATGCCATCGCTTTCCGTGGCCCTTCGCCTTCGCGCTCGTGAGCTGAGCGGGCCTGCCGCAATCATGAAGGACCTTGACGGAGTTCTCAAGCAGGTTACGCGGCCTGCAAGCTTTGTCACCATGTTCTACGCCCGTTTCCATCTGGCCGCAAAGACGCTTGAATACGCTAACGGCGGTCACAACCCACCCATTTTGCTCCGCCCAAGTGGTAAAACCTTCCTTCTCGAAGCGTCGGGGCCTATCCTCGGAATCCTCGACAACGCGGAGTACTCGAACGTCACGATCAACCTCGAATCGGGCGACATTCTGGCACTCTACACCGACGGCGTGACGGAGCAGGAGAACAAACAGGCCGAGCAGTTTTCGGTAGACCGCCTCGAACAAGTCCTCGGCGAGCACAATCACAGTTCGTCTACCGCAATTGTGGATGCCATCTGCGAGGCCGTGCCCGCCTTCGCAGGAACGGTGGAACAGTCGGACGACTTTACCGTGGTCGTTGCGAAGGTCTCCTGAGCTTTTTCTTCCGTTCATTTCATTCAGAGGCTTATTGGGCCGTCGCAGCGTCTAATTGAGCTATGGACAAAAAGCAACTAGGCAACTCCGATCTGCACCTCTCGCCCATCGGTTTCGGTGCATGGGCCATCGGCGGCGGCGATTGGGCCTTTTCATGGGGTCCGCAGGACGATAATGACTCCATCGCCGCCATTCACAAGGCAATCGACCACGGCATCAACTGGATCGATACCGCCGCAGTATATGGCCTCGGGCACTCCGAAGAGGTCGTCGGCAAAGCCATCAAGTCCGCCTCGCGAAAGCCCTATGTCTTCACCAAATGTGCGATGGTTTGGGATGAAAAGCGCGAGATCACCAACAGCCTCAAACAAATCCGCCGCGAAGTCGAAGACAGTCTTCGCCGTCTTCAGGTCGAAGTGATCGACCTATACCAGATCCACTGGCCCAAACCTGATGAAGATCTCGAAGAAGGCTGGACCGTAATGGCCGACCTGCAACGCGAGGGCAAGGTTCGCTGGATCGGCGTCTCTAACTTCAGCGTCTCGCAGATGGAGCGCGCTGCTAAGATTGCGCCCATCACCTCGAACCAGCCGCCTTATTCCATGATCAACCGCAGCGTCGAAGCCGAGATTCTGCCCTTCTGTCAGAAGAATAATATCGGTGTCATCAACTATGCTCCCATGCACTCCGGCCTTCTTACAGGGGCGATGAGCAAAGAGCGCGTTGCCGCATTTCCAGCCGATGACTTCCGCCGCAACGCAAAGAACTACCAGGAGCCTCAACTCTCCCGAAATCTCGCCATAGCTGACTTTCTCAAGTCGATTGCCAGTCGCCATGGTGTCTCGGCCGGTGTGATCGCCATTGCCTGGACGCTGCACCATCCCGCTATCACTGCGGCCATCGTCGGCGGTCGCAACGCGAAACAAGTCGAAGGGGTTGCCCCTGCCATCAACTTCCGGCTTACAGAAGCGGAGTTTAGCGAGATCAATACCTTCCTGGATGCAAATTTATAGCTGATCGCCGACAACAGGTGAAGCCTATAAAAGCTGAAGGCTAAGAAAGCACGCGAGCCTCCGCCGTCAGTGCAGGAGGCTCGCGTTGCGAACTAGGTGCTGAACTCATTCACTGCCTGGAGCCGGTCAGGCGGTAACTGGCTGAATCACCCGCGACCCTCTCAACCCGTAATAGATGATGAAGAGGTAGCAGAGTACCGGCACGATAAACGCATGGTGTATGCCAATGTGATCGGCAAGAATTCCCTGCAGTTCAGGAATGATAGCGCCACCCACGATCGCCGTGACCAGAAGCCCGGAAGCTTCGCCCGTCAACGGCCCCATCTCTGCAATGCCTAGCGTAAAGATGCTCGGGAACATAATGGAGTTGAAAAAGCCCACCAGCAGGATGCTCCACACCGCTACATGACCGACGGTAAACATCGAAATCAGTACCAGCACCGTCGTCACGACAGCACACAAGGCCAACAGCTTCTCCGTCTTCACACTCTGTAGAATCGCGGAGCCGATAAAGCGGCCCATCATCGCTCCGCCCCAATAAAACGGGACAAGGTTAGCGGCTGCCAGTGCGGTCAAACCGGCGATGTCCGACTGGTTGAAGTAGTTAATCAGGAAGCTGCCAATCGAAACCTCGGCGCCCACATACACAAAGATCGCAACCGCGCCCAGCACCACATGCGGATAACGCCACATGCTATGTCCCTTTTCGCCCGCCTTGCTCGGCCGATAGTCCTGAGTAGCATCCAGCCGGGGAAACTTGTAGAACCAGATCGCCAGCGCCAGCAATACGAGCGCCAGTGCAATCGCGAGATAAGGAAACTTCACCGTCGCCGCCTGCTGAATCCGGTACGCATGGAGCATCAGCGGCGTCATCTTATCGGTGTTCTCGACCGTCTTCTCGGCTCCGCGCAGAATCAGCCAGCCACCCAGCGGAGGCCCAATCGTCGTGCCCAATGAATTGAACGCCTGCGTCAAATTCAACCGGCTCGATCCGGTCTCCGGCGGTCCCAGCACCGTGACATAAGGGTTCGCTGCGACCTGTAGCGCCGTAATGCCCGCCGCCAACACGATCAAGGCTGCAAGGAAGAGGGGGAACGATGGCAGATTCGCTGCGGGAATAAACAGCGCCGCTCCCACTCCCATCGTCAGCAACCCCAGCACCATCGTTCGCTGATAACCAATCCACTCCACAACCTTGCCCGAAGGAATTCCGAACGCGGCATACGAGGAGAAGAAGGCAAACTGCACCAGCATCGCCTGGGCATAGTTCAGATCGAAGATCGCCTTCAGATGCGGAATCAAAATATCGTTAAGCGAGGTGAGAAATCCCCACACAAAAAACAGCGTGGTGACCATCGCAAAGGCACTGCGATAGTTTGTGCCCGACCCGGAGCCTGGCGTCGCGGCTATCTGCGTGGAACTGCCTACATTCGTCATTGCCATTTACTTAAATTCCCCATGTCTCGATGTCTGGCGCATCACAGTGCCGACCGGTCGACTTCATGTTCCAGGCCGTGGAAAGCGCAAGAACTCACTCTGAGAATCATATCCTGCTCAAACTACTTTTCCGCCCAAAGTCCGCCGCAGCCAACGCCTATACCCCGGTTGAAATAAGTTACCGCTAATCGTGCGGAGGCAATTCCTTTGGAATCTGCACCGCGCCAAAGTGCCCATCCGCGCCTCGCGTAATCATTGGCGCATAGAGGCCCAGCATCTGACGCCGCCACCAGTCTCCTGTCCGGCGCTTCTCTTCCATCGACGTAAACCAGTACTGCCAGAGAACCGCCCTGACATAACGCGGCGGGGATTGCGGGAACGGATTGTTGCGAAAGAGCTCCAACACATCGCCTTCATTCGAAAGTAATCGCTCCTCCGTCAACACTACCAACTCATTCTGCCGCCAGTCCCCCAACGACGCGAACCACAAATTCCAATCGAACCGCGGCTGATACGGCGCATAGATTCGCGGAACTTCCTTCAACGCCTGCGGCTTATATCGAAACAGGTAAGGCTGCCAGTTCACGCCATCGTTCGAGCCCTGAAACTCAATCTCGTAGCGCCCGCGTGTCATTACAGCGAACAGTCCGTACTGGTTGGCGATGCGAAACGGTTCGAGCGCTTTCACTGGAGCCACCGGCAGAGGCACGCGCGACATCACCATCGCTCCCATCTCGATGACCGTGGCATAACCAACCCAGGTCAGCAGCACCGCCGCCACAGCCACACTCGCAGCGTGCAGCCACTCTCGAATTCTGGTCGCGCTTCTCGGCTCCACGCTGCTTTCCTCAACAGACAACGGCGGGCGAAACCGTGACGGCATACACTGGCGCAGGCTAAAATCATCCAGTAGCAAAAATCCCAGCGCGGCCACCAGATAGTTCAGAAACGCATAATTTCCCGTCAGGATCACGCCGATCTGCCACGGCGTGACGATCCAAAAACAGACCAGCCTTACCCGGCGTGGGAAGAAAAGCATCAGCACCACGACGAACTCCAGCAGCAGCGTAACTACCACCGTGGCCGCATGAAACCAATGCGGCAGATGTGCCACGTACCATCCAATCCACGTCGGCAGCGGGCTGTTCTGGTAGTAGCCATCCATAGCAGTCAGGTTTCGCCACTGCTGGTCGCCACTGAGAATCTTCACCATTCCCGACTCGAAGTAGATCCTGAACCACTCCCACAGCAGCAGAAACAGGCTCGCGCGCGACAGAGGATGGTTCGCGCCATATCCGGGCAGCAATCCGGCTGGCGCAAAGAAGAGTGCCAGAAACCCAGCCTCCAGCAACATGCCATCCGACTGATAGCCCGAGAAGTCTCCCGCCGCTGCAACGAAGGATAAAAAGCAAACGAAGCAGACAAGGAGATTCAGCCGGGGTGAGACATTGAGAAATACCAGCACGGACGCCAACAGGCCAATCCACACCACAGCCATCAGCATCTGCGAATCAGCCGATAGCCAGAACAAAGACGGAACGTTCCAATACCGACTCGCTCCCATCGAGTGCGCAGCCCACGTCAAATACTGTTGCGCCGGAAGAATTCCTTTTGGCCCGATCAGACCTTTGATCTGAAACGTAAGCGAGAAAAATGCAGAGAAGTAAATTGCGCCGAGCGCTCTCAGAAACAGCCATCTCGCAACCAGACAGTTCCCCGCTCCTTCGCGCGAATCAAACAGCCACCGATAGAGCTGAGGCAAACGATCCATAAAAATGCCAGCCGCGAGTGCCACTCGTCGAACTCGCTTAAAACGTTACACGCGAAGCCCACTTCTACACCACCGTCATTTCGACGAAGCGGTTCTTCCGCAGAATGTCTTGCATCCGTCATTTTTCTGAGGGATGATCGAGGTGCCATGAAAAGTGCGATCTGGAAGATAGCAACTCTCACGCTGCTGATAGTTTTTTGCCCTTTCACCAACGCTGCCGATCATCTCGAAACCACGCTCTCTCCAGCGGAGACTGCGGTTATCTCTCGGCAGATAACAACCTTGAAGTCATCCACAGATCGCAACGTCGCCACGGGTTGGAGCAATGCCAAAAAAGTAGCTGAGTTGATCTGCCGTCCGGCTGCGCTGCCCATTCTGAAAAGGAAAATCAAAGGCGCAGATCGAGTCTTTCTCGGAACCGATGCACCGCAAACCCTAATACTCGAAAACAACCGAAGACTGACCGGCAGCGGACAGGTTCGAACACCTCAGGGCTGGCAGGATTTCACCTTCACCTGCAACCTGAATCCAGCGACTGGCAAGGCAATCGACTTCCAGATTGTCCCTCGCTGATCAGCTAGGAAAAGGTGGTTAGTTCCCCGGCTCATTCAGCTCGACCGTCTGCGTGATGCCTTCCCCCTCAACGATGGTATAAAGCTTGTCTGCCGCAATATCGTGCAGTTCCTCGGTCGCTCCGCTGGGCCATTCGATCTTCACCTGTTTCATCGTCGTGGCGGCTCCAAGGCCGAAGTGAAGCCGCTGGTCGTTCGAGGACAGATAACTTCCCCCGGCACGCACCTCATCAATCTGAACCAGCATTCCGGCAGTGACCGTGGCACGCGCGCCGATCGCAGAGCGATTACTCTTTTTGCCTACCAAACGGAAGAGGACACGATGGTTCGCATTCTTCGTCTCGTTCAAAAACAGGGACGGCGGCCCACCCACGTTGTAGACCACCACGTCCACATTGCCGTCGTTATTGATATCACCAAACGCCGTGCCCCGTCGCGAATGCAATGGCCCATCGTTCAGGCCTGAGGCATCGGCAACCTCGTGAAACGTACCATCGCGCTGGTTCCGGTACAGATGAATCGGCTCGCGGTACTTCAGGTCGTGCGGCAGGTTGTCGACCATGGAGCTGACATTGCCATTGGCAACAAAGATATCCGGCCAGCCGTTGTTGCCGAAGTCTGCGAAGCCTGCTCCCCATGCCACAAGCTGGTCTGAAGCCTGCGTCAAACCTGCTACCGCAGCGCGGTCCGTAAAGCCGGTCTCGCCCTGATTTTTATAGAGGCTCATCGGCTGATATCCATAGCGAGTGACAACAAGATCGAGCGCGCCGGTGCGGTCGTAGTCCGCAAAATCCGCTGCCATGTTGCCCATGGAGCGGCCTTCAGCGCTCAACGCTGTACCGGAGATGAGGCCATCCTCTTCAAACGTGCCGTCATGTTTGTTGCGGTACAGAAAATTCGGCCCCATGTCGTTGTTGACGAAGAGATCGGGCCAGCCATCGTGGTCATAGTCTCCCCAGACGACGCCCATGCCGAGCCGCTTATCGGGGTTATCGACGCCTGCCTTCTGAGCCACCTCATCGAAGCTGCCGCCATTGTTATGGAAGAGCAGATCGGTCTCCCCGTTCAGCACCGGCACCTCCATCGGTAGCCCCTGATACTGAAATGCCCTTTCGCCAGGCTTCGGCAGATGGTTCAGATCGGTGTCCACATAGCGAGAGACGAAAAGATCGAGTTTGCCGTCGCGGTCATAGTCCGCCCACGCTGCCCCGGCACTGAAACCTCCGCCGCCTACCTTCTGCTGTGCCGTGACATCTTCAAACTTGCATCCGCCGAGGTTGCGGTAGAGCACATTATGGCCATAGCCGGTGACGTAGATATCGGGCAGTCCATCGTTGTCGAAGTCCCCAATGGCGATGCCCATTCCCCAGCCGCGCGTGGCCAGCCCGAACGCAAGCGTGACATCGGTGAAGTGTATAGGCCCACCTGGCTTCGTATCTTGATGGTAGAGCGTCACCATCAGGTCGCCGCCATGAAGATAGCTATCCACTGTGGAATCGGTTACCGTAACAATATCCAGCTTGCCGTCGTTATCACAGTCCAGCAATCCAACTCCGCCGCCCATCATCTCTACCAGATACTGCTTCACCGGAGCGGAGTGCGGCACGGTGGTGAGGCCAGCCTGTGGGCCGATATCGCGAAAGCGTACCCCCGACACAGACGAACTTTGCGCAGACGCTGTGATTGAGAGGAGCATCATCGCCGCAACCGCGCGCAGGCCTCTGCGAATGACAGTTTCAGGGTTGAACATCTGTACCCTTCTTCTCTGTATGCGCCAGTGACTGAGCGTACATGCTCGCCAGTTGTGGAGTAGTTGCAAGCGATGACTCGATAGGCCGAAGTGTCTGCACCACGGCAGCATAGTCCTTGACCATGAAGTAGCTGATGCCGAGAACCCGCCTCGCACCTGACTCCTGCGGATGCGCAGCAAGGTAGCGGCTCAGCGGCGGCACTGCCTGGGCATAAAGCTGTGCAGAAAACGCTGCCCTGCCCCAGTTATAGTCGAGCCCTTCGAGCGACGAATTCCACTTCGCAGCTTTCGCGAAGTACCCGGTTGCCGTTGCGAACTCGCTGGCTCCCGCAGCCATGGCTCCGAGATTGTTGTAGCTGTCCGCAATGGCTGGCACAGCACGCTTTGTGAAGTCGTCCAAGGCCTGCCGTGCCTTCACGTCCATCGGTGCGGGATCGGGCGGGCGCTGGAACGGTGCAATACTGGCCGCGTCACTTATAGGAGCGCCAGTCATTCTCGCCTGGTCTCGCAGCGAATTCATCTTCAGCAGGCTCGCGGAGATCTGCATCTCCTGCTTCGCTTCATCGACATGACCGGTTTGCACGAGTAGCCGTCCCAGTAGGTAGTGGGCACGCTGCACTTGGTAATGATTGCGAGAGAGATCCGTGCTCAGGGCGATAGCTTTGCGCAGAGCCAGCGCCGCATCCGCTGGCCGGTTCAGTTGAATGTATATCTGGCCCAGCAACAGAGGATTATCGGGATTGCGTGGATCGAGGCTTGCCGCACGTTTCAGATCTTCTTCTGCTTCAGGAAATCGACGGTCATTGAATGCTATATAGCCGAGTTGCGCCAGGCTGAAATAGTCATTCGGGTTCAACTCCAGTTCGCGATAAAACTCTTTAACCGCCTCCGGAAATCCGACCTGCCCCTGACTGAGCAGATACGAAGCGCCGAGACAGTAATGCGCCTCAGGCAAACGAGGATTGAGCGCGATGGCTTTCTTGAATTCTTCGATGGCAAGATCGGGATTCCCCGCCTCGGCATAGGCCCGGCCAAAGTCCAGGTGAATTGCCGCGGTATTGCCAAAGCCAGCAGACATTTCATTGAATAGCTTCGAGGCGTCTTTCGTATTGGACAACGCAAGATAGGCTGTCGCCAAAGCCAGTCCATTTTTGTAGTTCGGGTCCAGAGCAACTGCGACTTCCAACTGCTTGCGAGCTTCCTCATTTTCGTCGGTTTGCAACAGCGCCTCGCCAAAAATCAACCGCCCGGTTGAACTATCAGGATCGGCTGCAACAACGGCTGATGCCTGAGACTTTGCTGTGGGAATATCCCGAGCTAAAAGAGCTGCCTGAGCATAGGCGAGGCGCAGATCAGTGGCCTTATCCTCGGGGACAACAGCCAGCGCTTCTTCAAAGAACTTCGCTCCGCCAGGATAATCTCCTGCTCGAACGTAACCGTCGGCAAGATGGCGAAGCGTGTCCGTTAGAAAGCCCCGATATTCTCCTGTGGCAGTAGCCAGATCGCCAGCCGATTGAGCTCGTTGGGCGGCATCATACCTCTGCTGAAGATCGGGAGCGTGCGCAGACGCTTCATCCGCTCGCTGGCAAAGGCCCACCCTACCTGTGGCAGAGCAGAAGATCAGCAACGCCACAGCTCGCCAATAACTTCTCATAGCGTATTCCCGGAACTGACTGCTCCGTCCGGCAGCCTTTGTAAGTCTTACCAGCATTGAACCAAAGTATAGCGAAGGGCCATGACGACCTTCATCCAATTGCGATTTCTTCCATGCAGAAAAATGGGGCGACTCAAAGAGAGCCGCCCCACCTTGTTTTAAGAACAAGCTAGAAGTTGTACTTCAGAGCCAGTTCCATGGTGCGTTGTGCGTGTGCTCCAGTCTTGGTATCGAGGAAACCAAGCGTTTTGGAGTTAGAGCCTGTATTTACCGACAGGTCGTTGTTGTAGTGGAGAGCCAACTGGTTGCCGCCGCTGAACTGCGGCAGAGGATGGTTGATCCAGTTGAACGCCGAGGCACGGAACTGAAGAGTCTGATGCTCCGTGACATGGAACGTCTTGTATGCAGCCAGGTCGGTGTCGAAGAAGTCCGCCATCCTGTAGTAAGGAAGGTTCCGCGGCCCATTGCTTCCGACTGCCGGAGCTGCAAAGCAAGACTCGTTTACCCGCTGCATGCTCTTCAGATTAGCACCCGCATCGCAGGTCAGAACCGGCATGATCAGCTTCGGAGCCGAAGTACCGAAATAGGTAGCATCGCCTTTGCCTGTGATCGACAGTCCAAAGTTCGGGCTGTTGATCGCCTGCAGGTTGCCACCGGACTGCCACGACGTAATGCCCGAGAGCGTCCAGCCATTCGCCACACCACTGATGATGTGCGAATCGCCGTTGTAGACCCTGAGGAAGTTATACGAGTAGGAAGAGTTGAAGGCATAAGGACGGTCGATGCTCAGAACGCCATAGTTGCCGCGGAGAGAGAACGGATCGATCTGCTGACCGACTCCGAGAGTCTTGGACCAGGTGCCGTTGAAGTTGAACGTGAGACGGTCCGAGCGCTTGACCCAACTCAACTGCAAGCCGTTGTAGTTGGCATAGCCCGAGTTCGTGTTCACGAGGATCTGGTTGGTTCCATAGGTTGAGCCATAGGGGCGATAGTCCGCCTCTACGTTGTTTGGCGATCCCGGCCCACCAAGCTGCTCCGGATTGGGCGAGACGATACCTGTGTTCGGGTCTGGTAAGTAGAAAGCCCCGAGAGGAACCTTATTCTGGTTGGTGAATTCGGCAAACCCGCTGCCGGAGGTGCTTTCGCCGCCCATCACAAGTTGCGAACTGGAGCTGCCGACGTAGGCAACTTCTACCAACGATTTCCAAGGTGCCTGCTGCGAGACCGTCAGGTTGTAAGCACGGCTTTCAGGGACGCCATAGTCTGTTGGATTAAGTGCGTTGACCGAACCGTTGATATATCCGGGACCTCCAACAGTAGGCTTGGGGATCGAGCCAATCTGAGAGAGCAGAGCGAAGCTGCCGCCAGGCAGACCATAGCTCTGGATGCTCTGTGCCGTTGTCAAAGCGCCGGTGTAGTCGTTGTATTGATCGGTAAAGCGGTAGATGCCCCATCCGCCGCGGATCAGGGTCTTGCCTGTGCCAAAGAGGTCATAGGAGACTCCGAAGCGTGGAGAGACCAGAAGGAACCGGTCCGGCTGGCCGCTCTTGGGAATGCCGGGGTTGATGCCATGCCAGTAGACGCCGGGATCGAGCTTGCCGGACGCCTTGTCGGACGCAACGAGTGAAGGAATGAAGACCGCAAGGCCATTGCCCTGGCGATCGTACCAGTGGCCAATGTGGTCGAAGCGAACACCGTACTCGATGTTGAGACGCTGTGTCGCCTTCCATGAATCATTCACGTAGAAAGAGAACGTTTGATAGGCCATGTCGCTGACCGGCGAGGCATTATTCTCGCCGTAGCTGGTGACGTTGCCCAGCACGAAGTTTGCGGTCGGGTTGTTTGGTGAACCGAGCAGATTGCCGGTAAGAACATTTTTCTGCAAGGTACCACCAGCGCTAAAGCTGTTCAGTGCGCCATTCGGAGACTCCGATGCACCCTGAATATTGCCAACATTTTCAGCATAGACGCCGAACTTGATGGTGTGCGTGTTGATGACCTTGGTCATATCGTCGGAGAACGCAGGCATCTCTTTGCGAACGAGATACTTGCCATTTGCCGACTCGAAGATGTCCTGCTGCGAGAAGTCCGGGAAGGTCAAAGTTCCCGCACTGGAGTAGGACGGAATCAACTGAGAACCGGTGTTGAAGATGGTTCCGTAGCTGGTCGGATATTTAAGCGTCGTCTTGTACGCGCCCGAAGCAGAGGGCGGGCCAACCGGGAAGTTTCCCCAGCCCCAGCTCGCGATGAACTCATTGGTGAGCGTCGGGCTGAAGATATGGGTAAAGTGACCGGCAATCGACTTCGAGAAGGAGCTGCTGATCAGACCGCCGCCGGGATAGGGAATGGCGTTGCCTGGCGTCCAGTAGATGTGAGCGCCATTGCCCTGTGAGGGAGCGGCGTCCTGACCATACTGGTAGGAGACAAAGAAGCTGGTCTTGTCACTGAGGTTGTAGTCCACGCGAGCGCGGAAAAGGTAACCGTTGTGGGTTCCGGGGATGACCTGGTTGTAGTTGAATCCACCCTTGGTTGTGGCAGGGTTGGCGTTAGCTGCAGGCCAGATGCTGGCAAGAGAGGTAGCTCCCGGATCGAGGAATTGAGCAGGGATGATTCCAGCGGCACGGCTACCCTGACCGATGATGGTTCCATCGGGCAGAACCGTTCCGGTCAGGTCGTTACAGCCATTGGTGTTCGTTGCGAGCAGAGGGCCCTGGCAAAATGCCATATTTGCAGCAGTATTGGTAAAGTTACCCGCCATCATGTCAGCGGTAGGGATAAAGGACTGAAGGCGGTTCGAGTTACCCGTGTTCTGCAGGATGCGTTCGTAGCCAGTCCAGAACCGGAGCTTCTTATGGGTAAACGGAACCGGGCCGCCAAAGTTGCCGCCAGGGTAGTAGTAGTGAGCGCTTCCCTTGGGCGTTCCTGCGTTGTCGCTCTGCCAGTCATTGGCGTTTAAGATATCGTTGCGAGCATAAAAATAGCCTTCGCCGTGATAATCGGCGCCGCCTGATTTGCTGATGGCATTGATGACGACCGGACCACGCGGAGCGTCCGCACCGAAGTTCGAGGTCTGGACGCTGACTTCCTGCGTCATATCGGGGTTCAGAATCGCGATCGAGTTGCAATCGCAACCGGGATCGTCGACGTCGACGCCGTCGGAAAGCTGGCTGGTACCACCACGGTTGACCGCACCGTTGGCATTCAAGCCGTTACCGACCGCGCTCGAACCGACGCTGACAACCGTAGGATCAAACTGCGAACCGTTGTTGAGACCATTGGGAGTGTTGGTGACGCCGGGAAGCACCTTCAGCAGTTCTGAAAGGTTGCGGCCCTGGATGGCGAGCTGTTGAATGTCCTTGAAGTCGAGAATCGCAGCCCGCTGGCCATTTTCGACCGGGATGATCTGCGTATTCGCTTCGACGGTAACTGTCTCGTTGGTCTGACCGATGGTCAACGTCAGATCGGAGAGCTTGATGAGATCGGCCGCGTGCAGCACGATGCCGTGACGCTCATAGGACTTGAAGCCCTTCGCGTCGATCTTGACCGTATAGGTTGAGGGCAGCAACGCCGGAAAGGCAAAGTACCCGCTGTCGTTGCTGACGCTGTTGCGGGCCTCCTTGGTGGCCTCATTGGTCAAAGTAACGTCCGCACCGGGAACAACCGCGCCCGTCGAATCCGTTACCGTTCCATTGAGGGTTGCCGATACCTGGGCATCCGCGCTGGGCAGCGAGACCAGGAACAAAGCAAAAATAAACGCCAGGCCCATTGCTGCCTGTCGCCACAACTTCGGGAAACATCTCCCACGATTCTGCATAGATTGCATACTGCCTCCAAAAAACTTCCACTGCATCAATGCCCAACATCAGGCATACCCTTCAACCAGCGTCCACAGGCCAAACTGCGCCTGCACCGCTCTCCGGCACGATTCGTATCCGCCGGTTACTGCCCATCAGCTCCGCAAGTAGATACACCGGCATTGCCGACGTGCTAAAACGATTCAGTTTGACGTTGAATCGTTTACAGTACTGCAATAACGACTGTCAATAGTTTTTTACGGACATCAAAAGAAATAAGGAACTAGGCATAGATAATCGTTAAAATAAGCCGCTTTGGGGACCCAAGTCGGCTTATGACTGTAAAGATGAATCGATAAACTAAAGCGTTTTAGTGACAACCATGTTTACGTCTCTGCCTAAGCCATTGTCAAGAAAAAAATAGGGATACTGTGCCCTGTTCTACTTCCCGGCAGGCGCCGTGTAGTCTGATAAAGCGGCTCGCCGGAGCTGTTCCGCTGCGTTTCTCCCAGGACTAACGATTATCTTGACTCCGCTACTAAAAACCCATCTCGCCGCTCCTGACTGGCACGCATTCCTGCGGCGGGAGATTCCGTCCGGATCAAAGACCGGGCGCGAGCGATCTCTTGGGCTTCTGGCCGGAAAACGAGTCCTGATCACCGGCGCGGGTGGCTGTATCGGCTCAGCGCTGGCAAAGGCCATGGTGCAGTCAGGCGTGCGCGAGCTAATTCTGCTCGATACCTCTGAAGGAGCTCTCTACAACATTCATCAGGCTCTCGTCGGCCTGAAAATGAAGTCGCCGCACTTCCCTATCCTGGCCAGCGTCGGCGATACTGCGGCAATCACCAGCCTGTTCGAGCGTCATCGGCCGGAGATCGTGTTCCACGCCGCCGCCTTCAAGCATGTGCCGCTGATGGAGGAGAATCCCTTTGCCGCCGTGGCTAACAACGCCCTCGGCACCCAAATCCTTGCAGAGACAGCGGCAAAATACGGGTGCGAGCAATTACTGATGGTCTCGACAGATAAAGCGGTCGCCCCATCGAGCATCATGGGGGCCTCCAAGCGCATCGCCGAGCTAGTCCTGCTTGCGGCCTCTCCCACAGTTCCCACGAGCATGAAAGCGGTACGCCTGGGCAATGTGTTGGGCTCCTCGGGCAGCGTAGTTCCCCTCTTTGAGCGCCAGATCGCGCAGGGCGGCCCGGTCACGGTCTCGCACCCCGACGTACGCCGCTATTTCATGACGCTCACCGAAGCCGTGGACACTCTCCTCGGGGCGTTGTCGCCTGAAGCGCCTACCGGTGTCTCCGTGCCGGATCTGGGAGAGCCGATCCGCATCCTCGATCTCGCGCAATTCTTGATCGGCCAGCAGCAGGTGCCGATCGTCTTCACCGAACTCCGTCCCGGAGATAAGATGGAAGAGTCCTTGATCTCTCCGGCAGAGTCGTATCGAAATGCCTCAAGCGGCTCGCTGCGTGCGGTCAACAGCCCCGCGCTTTCTTCAGACGAGCTTTCTTCTTCACTAAACGATCTGCGAATAGCCATACTGCAAAACGACCTGCCTTCTCTGCTTGAAACAGTGCAACGCATCGTGCCGGAATATCGCCCCAGCCTCTTCCTCCGCACAGCCTCTGCCGCAATGGTGAATGCATGAAACGCACTATCGCTGTCGTCACCAGTTCGCGCGCGGACTATAGCCATCTCTACTGGCCACTAAAGGATCTCGCATCCCATCCTGACGTGGACTTAAAGCTCATCGTTCTCGCTGCACATCTCTCCCCGGCCTTCGGCAATACCGTGAACGAGATCGAACAGGACGGGTTCACTATAGCCTCGCGCATCGAGTGCCTGCTCAACTCCGACACCGACACTGGTATGGCGAAGACCCTCGGCCTCGCCGTACTTGGATTAGCCGACGTGCTCGCACAGATGCGCCCTGACCTTCTGCTGCTCATCGCAGACCGCTACGAGATGCTCGCGCCTGCGAGCGTCGCTCTGACACTGCGCATCCCGGTAGCTCACATCGAAGGCGGCGAGATTAGCGAAGGCGCCATCGACGACGCCGTCCGCAATGCTCTCACCAAGATGGCGCACATCCACTTCACCTCGACAGATGCAGCACGCGCGCGCGTCATCAGCATGGGCGAAGAGCCGTGGCGAGTGACCCGCGCGGGTGCGCCTTCGCTCGATCACATCACACGAAGCCAATTGCTGACGCGGTCACAGTTAGAGCAGGCGCTGAAGATAGACCTGAAACAAGCTCCAACCGTCGTGGCCTACCATCCCGTCACGCTCTTGCAGAACACGACCGAAGAAGCCGACGCCCTCTTCGCCGCGCTCGCACAGATCAAAGGGCAGATTATCTTCTGCTATCCCAACGCTGATGCAGGCAGCCATAGCCTGATGCAGCGCACCCATGAATTTATTCGGCAGCACACCGATGCGCATGTCTTTGTAAATCTCGGCGCTGTCACTTATTGGAGCCTGCTGAAACAGGCTGGCCTACTCCTCGGCAACTCCAGCAGCGGCATTATGGAAGCTGCATCGTTTGCGCTGCCCGTGGTCAACGTTGGCCTCAGGCAATATGGCCGCGAGCGAGCGCCCAACGTCCTCGACGCCGATCCCAATGTCGATTCCATCCTCGATAAAATCTCCACAGCGCAAAGCGCAGCCTTCCACGAATCGCTGCGCGGCATGACGAACCTCTATGGCGACGGCCGCGCCGCAGAACGAATCGTGGATGTCCTCACTACGGTTCCCATCGAAGGCTTACTTCGCAAGCGAGCCAGCTCCGTCCAATCATGACGATCCCTCTCTCCTCCACGGACATTACCGACGCCGAAATCGAAGCCGTCACTGCTGTTTTGCGTACCTCGCGGCTCAGCCTCGGGCCGCAGATGGTAGCGTTCGAAGATGCGATGGCGAATTACATTGGCACTTCGCACGCCATCGCTGTCAGTTCAGGAACCGCCGGGCTGCATCTCTGCATCAAGGCGCTCGGCATCGGCGAAGGCGACGAGGTCATCGTACCTTCCTTCACCTTCATCGCCGCCGCCAACGCCATTCGCTACGAGGGTGCCCAGCCTGTCTTCGTCGACATCGATGCCGAATCGCTGAATATGTCTCCTGCCAGCATCGAGCAGGCAATCACTCCAAAGACCCGCGCAATCCTCGTCGTGCACACCTTCGGTCGTCCTGCCGAGATGGAGGCCATCATGGACATCGCCAGCCGCCATCATCTTCTCGTTATCGAAGACGCCTGCGAAGCCATCGGCGCAACCTATCAGGGACGCAAGGCTGGCTCGTTCGGCGACGCCGCAGTCTTCGCCTTCTACCCCAACAAGCAGATCACGACCGGCGAAGGCGGCATGGTCGTCACTCGACGATCAGAGCTGGCAGCGCACATCCGCGCACTGCGCAACCAGGGCCGCTACGACAGCACGGACTGGCTGCAACACGCTGAAGTCGGCTACAACTATCGCCTCTCGGAGATCAACTGCGCCCTCGGCCTCGCGCAGCTTCAGCGAATCGAAGCCATACTGCAACAGCGCGATAAAGTAGCCCGTCAATATCAGCAGTCCCTCGCAGAAATAAATGGCCTCATCCTCCCTGCAACAGACGTCCCCGGCATACGCATCAGTTGGTTCGTCTACGTCGTCCGCCTCGAAGCCACATTGACAGAAGCAGGCCGTGACAGCATCGTTGCCAAGCTAACCAACGCAGGCATCGGCTGCGGACGCTACTTCGCTCCCATCCATATGCAACCGAGCTATGCTGCATGGCGCAACTCGGCTGCACTTCCTGTAACCGAAGCACACGCCAGCCGCACCATCGCCCTTCCTTTCTTCAATCGCATCACCGAAGATGAAATTGCACAGGTTAGCGATACTCTGCGCAGTGCACTTCTCCAGATACAAGATAGATAGACCCATGAGCGATCTAGTCCTGCAACCCGCCGTCGATCTGCTGGCAATGATCTCCGCCCGCAAGCTCTCTCCCCTCGAACTCGCCGAGGAACACATCCTTCAGATCAAGCGGCTGAACCCGCAACTCAACGCCCTCATCGACTTCGACGAGCAGCGAGTTCGTTCCCAGGCCATCGCTCTCGAAAAAGCCGCGCCAACCGGCCCGCTTCACGGCCTTCCCATGACGATCAAGGCCTGCATTGCCGTAGCCGGTCATCGTTGTGAGACAGGAAGCATATTCAACAAGGGACACATTCCCCGCGAAGACGCCATCATCGTCGAGCGCAGTAAGCAAGCAGGCGCAGTCATTCTCGGCACCACAAACTGCCCCGAATTCCTGATGGCCTACGAGACCGACAATCTCCTCTATGGCCGCACTTCAAACCCGTGGGATCTCACTCGCACCGCCGGAGGCTCAAGCGGTGGCGAATCCGCAGCCATCGCCGCTGGCCTCTCTGCCTGTGGCTTCGGCAGTGACGGCGGCGGCTCAGTACGTGAGCCTGCGCACTTCACCGGCATCTGCGCACTCAAGCCAACTCCCGGCAGAATTCCGGCAGTCGGCCATCTACCACCGTGCGTCGGCCCGTTCTCGCTTTTAGGAGCCATCGGCCCCATGGCGCGAACCATCGCCGACGTATCTTTACTCTTCAACATCCTCTCGGGCCATGACGATGCCGATCCCACCGGCGCTCTCCTGCCTCTCCAGCGCTACACCACAGAAGAACTGCGACGAATCCCCATAGGCTTCTTCGAAGATGACAACATCACGCCCGTAACGCCAGAGACACGGCAGGCCATACAGGATGCAGTCCGTTCGCTGCGCAGCCAGGGTTTCCGCGTCGAACCCTTTCGCCCCCGCGCACTCGAACAAGCACGCAAACTCTGGTGGAAGTATTTCGTGCGTTGCGGAGCCATGCTGCTCAACCCCATCTTTGCAGGCAAAGAATCGCGCCTCAGCCCAACCTTTCAGGACTTCCTTACTATCGCCCGCCAGGATCCGCCGCTCAGCGGCGACGAACTACTCTCTGCATGGGCAGAGTGTGATGTCATAAGGGCCGCACTGCTTGAAGAGATGCGCGAATTCCCCATCCTGCTCATGCCAGTCTGTTCCGTCCCCGCCTTTCGTCACGGCGAGCGGGAATGGAACATCGACGGCCAGCAGGTCGCCTATCTTGACGCGATGCGCTACACCCAATGGTTCAACCTGCTCGGCGCACCCGCCGCTGTAGTGCCAGTTGGACGCTCGCCGGAAGGTCTGCCCATCGGCATCCAGATCGCAGGCCGACCTTATCAGGATGAAGCCGTGCTCGGCGTCGCTGCAGCTATCGAACACGACTTCGGCTACCAGCCCCCACCGATGGCACTCTCCTAAACTAACTGCACCTCAATCGTCTTTGCATCCAGATCGAGCTTCGTAATTTTGAAGCTGCGAATCTGCCCCGCGCGGACTTCGTCTGTCTTGGCCGCGCTCACAGGCCCGCTCTTCCAGCGCTCTTTCAACATCGAGCTGAACGCCGAAAGGTCCACCTGCCCCGCAGCCGCAGGCTGTTCTTCTTTTGTAGCCGCCGCAACCATCCTGCACCTGCTGCGAATCCCTTCGCCTAGTTCTACTGTCGCATTGTCGCCGGATACTTCAATCAGCCGTCCCGTCACCACATCGCCTTCTTTATGCTCGGCGATGTATTCATCAAGACCAGTCGGCACAAGCTGCTTCATGCTCAGTTTGATCTGCCGCTTCTCCTTGTCGATATCGAGCACCTTGGCCTTCACCACCTGGCCCACGCGCAGCACATCCTGCGGACGCTCCACACGCTTCTCTGCGCTGATCTCGCTGACATGAATCATGCCCTCGACACCCTCGACAAGCTGCACGAACGCGCCAAACTTGGTGAGGCTGGCGACCGGCCCTTCCACTGTCGAGCCAACTGCAAACTTCTCCTGCGCCTCAGCCCACGGATCGCCCAGCGTCTGCTTCAGCCCCAGCGACATGCGCCGCTCAGCCACATTGACGCCAAGAATCATCACTTCGACGGTTTCGCCCGGCTTCAGCATATCGCTCGGCTTGTGAACCTTCTTCGCCCACGACATCTCGGACAGATGAACCATCCCCTCAATCCCCGGCTCCAGTTCGACAAAGGCGCCAAAGTCCGTCGCGCGCGTTACCGTGCCGCGAACACGCTCTCCCGTCACATACTTCCCTTCCACCGCGTCCCACGGATGCGGCAGAAGCTGCTTCATGCCCAACGAGATCTTCTTGCTCGCTGCATCAATCTTCAAAACCTTCACTTCAACCTGCTGCCCTGCAGAAAGCACATCGGCAGGCTTATTCACACGTCCCCATGCGATATCGCTAATGTGCAACAGCCCATCCACACCGCCGATATCGACAAACGCGCCATAATCCGCAAGGCTGCGCACCGTCCCCAGCGCGGTATCGCCTTCCTTGATCTCGGCATACCGACGCTCCTTGGTCGAGCGCTCTTCCTCTTCAGCAACCGAGCGATGATCCACCACCACATCTTCTTCGGCCACATCCAGCTTGATGATGCGGCAGGTAATCTCCTGCCCTACCAGCTTCTCCATCTCGGCTGCATCACGCGCTCCACTGCGCGACCCCGGCATGAACGCCCGGGACCCAACATCCACGGACAGTCCACCCTTCACAACCGCAGTCACCGTCCCCACGATGATCGCCTTGTCGGCAAACGCCTTCTCGAGCGCGGTCCAGTCCTTTGGACGTTCCACTCGCTGCCGCGAAAGCTCGTAGTAACCCTCGGCATCGCGCCCCTTCACCGTTACCAGCAGCTTCGTGCCTACCTCGACCGTCTCATTGGCGTTCTGAAATAAGGTCAGCGGCAAAATGCCTTCGGTCTTAAATCCGATATCGACAAACACGGACTCAGCCGAGACGACAATCACTGTCCCTTCAAGCTGCCTGCCATCCTCGCCCACCCGATGCGAGTGGCTTTGCTCATACTGCGAAAGGATCTTGTCGAATGATTCGTTGTTTTCGAGGGTTGAATCGGTTGCCGAAATATCTGGATTGGACATGAAAAGTTACAGCCTCGCTATCACTGTGATTGCGGCTAGGATACCATCGCGTCCGCTTATCGCGCGGCCACCGCTCACTCAGCAGAAGGCTTGCTGACCGCTGGCGCACCAGCCGGAGGCATTCCAAACAGCCGCCGCAGAGGCCGCTGGATCGCTCGCAAAAGCGCCCGAGCAGCCAGCACCGCCGCTACCAACAGAACCACGGCAA
This sequence comes from Granulicella sp. L56, assembly GCF_009765835.1. NCBI lineage: Bacteria > Pseudomonadati > Acidobacteriota > Terriglobia > Terriglobales > Acidobacteriaceae > Granulicella > Granulicella sp. L56. Next base: position 421,983 of record NZ_LMUS01000001.1, read on the forward strand.
TCGAGGCAGCCACCACCGGATGATGCGTCGCAAACCAGGTCAGCCCCACAGCAACAACATCTTCCGTACTGCTCAATGCAATATTCGACACCGGCTCAGGGCTGGGCGTCACCACCGCCCGCAGTGCCGTCTTCGAACTATGGGTAGCCAGTGCAACCGCCGCACCTAACCCAGTAGCGACGATCTGCATCTGCGGCGAAAGCTGCGCACTCGCATGGTAGGCAACCAACGCAGCAATCGGCACACGGACAGCGGTGTGCAGCACATTCCAGAAGACATCGAAGCCTGGAATCTTGTCCGCGACAAACTCAACGGCAAACATGACCCCACAGACGACCAGAACCCACGTATGCCCCAGCGAATCCAGCCCCGCAGGCAGCGCAACCCACTGCGTTCGCGCCAATATTCCCAGCGTCAGCACTGTGGCATAGATATTCAGTCCAGCCGCGAAGCTGGCAGCGATCACGAGCGCGGTAATATTGGCAGGCGAGAAGTCCATGTGCACGGAATTCTATACCCCTTCAATCATCGCTCGTCGGGTATATATTGACTTCCAGAGCGCGATTCCACCGAATAATAATGAGACCGCCTGCATGAAGACCAATCCAACTCTGGACGAGCGAGCCAGTCACTGCTTCGGCTGCGGTCCCGCCAATCCGCAAGGGCTGCACCTCAGCTTCGAGATCGACACCACCCATCCGGAAATCCCCACCGCAACTGCGCACATCCAGTTGACGCAAATGCATGAAGGCCCACCCGGCCACATCCACGGAGGCATCGTAGCCACCCTGCTCGACGAGGCCATGAGCAAGCTCAACCGCCCGCTCAACGTTCTCGCCATGACCCGCCACATGGAGGTCGACTACCTACGCCCCGCATCCCTCCACCAGCCATTGACGCTCATCAGCCGTCATCTTCGCCGCGAAGGACGCAAGCTCTTCCATCAGGCCGAACTCCAGCACCCCGACGGAACCGTCCTCGCTCGCGGCAAAGGCCTCTTCGTCGTCATCGATGAGAAGTTGCTCGCCCGTGCTGGCCTCACCCAGCCGCAAGTCTAAGCCTCAAGCTCTTCCCAGTACCCCTGGTCCTCTAAGAAATATCCCTCATCCCAGCTATGCAGTGCAGTCTTGAAGAACATCCAGACCATCCGTGCATGACCCAGCTTCTTGAAGCGCCGATTGGTGGTCAGCACTTTGCCTCGCACGATGCGAAACCGTTGCCGCTCCACGCCTTTCGACAAGAGATAATCCTCCGCAAAAAGCGCCCGTTCATTGAACCCACCCAGCCCCCAGAACGCCTCGCGGTCGAACAACATAAACATCCCCGTCGCAAACGGGCTCACAAACGAGCTCGCACGCTGCACCAGATTACTGCCTGCATACAGCGCATCGTCAAAGAAGCCGCCATGCCTGCACGCAATATTCGTCGTAGCCAGATGCAGATCGCCTCGCTGCATCTTCCCCAGTGCCCGCCGCAGCAGCGTCGGCTCCGGCAGCTCCACATCGGCGTCTAGAAACAGCACAAACCGGGTCGTCGCCAATCGCGCCCCCGCATTCCGTCCCACCGAAGGCAGCCCCCCTCGAATCACTTCAACCTTAAGCCGATCACAGAAGCTCAGCGCCACCTCCACCGTGCCATCGGTCGACCCGGCATCGGCGACAATCACCCTTGCCTGCGCCATGCCCTCATAGTCCTGCTTACAAAGAGATTTCAGCAGTTTCGGCAGCATCTTCACTTCGTTCTTCGCCGGAATCACAATCGTCAGTTCCGCTTCCATTTGCCCTCCATACGCTGGCAACACCTGACTCTCTACGTAGTTTGACGAGCTAACCCAACACACCGCATAAACACTTCTTGAATTTTCAGCAAATCTCTCGCCGCCGGTCTCAGCTCCGTCAATAGTCGATAGAGGGTCAGTTTGAACTTCGAGGCAACTAAAATTACTTATACCCCCTTTTTTCGTGAAGTATGTTTAGACTTTGATCGTGGATAGCAACGGCAAGAAACTAACCTTCGCGACGAAAATGCTGAGAAGTCTGTGCGTGGGGTATGTTGTTCTTTTTGATAGTTGGTTGGCACTTAGCTGCGCGGCAATGAGTTGGGAAAGCTTTTACCCTCGCTACCGCTTGCCACAGGTCGTTTCTGGCCTTAAGTCTGCCGCGCTGGCATTGGCGCTCTTAGCTGTTGCCCTCGGGGTGACATTCGGTCACCGCTGGGCGCGTTGGGCTTCGATTGCGATTGGCGCCCTGGGTGTATGTTTCTCAGTGTTCTTGTTCTGGGACGGATACTTGAGGATTAAATCTACATACAGCGGAGAAGAGAGCTCAGAGGTATTTGGAGCCCTCGTCTTTGTTGTGACCTCTCTTTGCGTCCTCGCTGCAATGTCCGTGCCTACCGCCAAAAGTTACTTTGATGCCAAGGCGCATAGACAGTAGGAGTAACCCGAGGCTAACCAATCGCTTGGTCCAACTTCCTGAAAAGTCGGCTTTTCGGAAACTTCAGCCATTCCCTCCAACTGACCTACTACCCAATAGCCCAGCGCCTACATCCCTCGCCCCAAAACTGGTAAACTTAACTTTCCCGCGAACAGCCTGAATCACCCCCTCAGCGCGCATCTCGCGGCAAGGAGATATCGTCATGGCAGACCACACCACCAACGGCAACTTCGCCTCATCCTCCCTCCGCCTCAAGACCGGCCTGGCCGAGATGCTTAAAGGTGGCGTCATCATGGACGTCATGAACGTCGAGCAGGCCCGCATCGCCGAAGAGGCCGGAGCCATCTCCGTCATGGCGCTCGAGCGCGTCCCCGCCATGATCCGCGCCGAAGGCGGCGTCGCCCGCATGGCCAACCCCAAGCTCATCAAGGAGATCGTCGCCACCGTCTCCATCCCCGTCATGGCCAAGGCCCGCATCGGCCACTTCGCCGAAGCCCAGGTGCTCCAGACCCTGGGCGTCGACTTCATCGACGAGTCCGAGGTCCTCACCCCGGCCGACGAGGTCTACCACATCGACAAGCACGCCTTCACCACCCCCTTCGTCTGCGGAGCCCGCAATCTCGGTGAAGCCCTCCGCCGCATCGCCGAAGGCGCAGCCATGATCCGCACCAAGGGCGAGCCCGGCACCGGCGATGTCGTTCACGCCGTCCAGCACATGCGCCAGATCGTCCGCGAAATCAAGGCCCTCACCGTCCTCGATGACTCCGAGCTCTACAACGCCGCCAAGGTCCACGGCGCACCTTACGAGCTCGTCCGCATGGTCGCCAAAGCCGGCAAGCTCCCCGTCCCCAACTTCTCCGCCGGCGGCATCGCCACCCCCGCCGACGCCGCTCTCATGATGCAGCTTGGAGCAGAATCCATCTTCGTCGGCTCCGGCATCTTCATGAAGGAGCGCGCCACTCCCCTCGACGTCGAAAACGACCCGAAGGAGCGCGCCGAAGCCGTCTCCCGCGCCAAAGCCATCGTTATCGCCACCACCCACTTCAACGATCCAAAGATCGTGGCCGAAGCCAGCGAAGCCGTTATTGGCTCCATGAAAGGCCTCGCCGCAGCAGCCATCGAAGAGCGCGACCTGATGCAAACTCGCGGCTGGTAAAGCCCTGAGCGTGGAGTTTGTTTTCCTTTTTTGTCATTCCGCAGCGAAGCGGAGGAATCTGCTGTTTTGGGGCGGCCATACACCATCAGACACACCGCTCTGGCGGAAGAACCTAAAGCGGTCACGATTCTGAATCGTGGCCGCTTTTTCTGCGTCTTATTTCCAGAGCGCGAGTCGACCGCTTCAGGAAGAAGGCCACCAGCAATGGCCCACCAGTTCTCCTCCCTTACCTTTACCGACGATGTTGCCGAAGTTCAACGTGAGATGGGCAGCCGCCCCTCAAACGAAAAGCTAACCGAGCGCGGCCCCACAAACGACACCCTCGGCCCTTACGAGCGCGCCTTCATCGCCGCCCGCGATGGCTTTTACCTCTCCACCGTCGGCTCTACCGGCTGGCCCTATATCCAATTCCGGGGAGGCCCCATCGGCTTCGTCAATGTTCGCGATGAGCACACGCTGGCCTACGCAGACGTAACCGGCAATCGCCAGTACATCACGACCGGCAACCTCCGCGGCAACCAACGCGCCGCACTCTTCTTCATGGATTATCCTCACCAGACCCGTCTCAAGCTTCTGGCCAATGTAGAGACGATCCCGTGGAATAAAGCCCCCGACTGGAAGACTGAGCTGATGCTCCCCGAACGCGGCCGCCCCGAACGCCTGATCCTGCTTCACGTCGCCGCCTTCGACTGGAACTGCCCGCAACACATCCCCCAACGCTGGACCATCGAAGAGCTGAAGCAAACTACATTCTTCGAACGCATCGAGTCTCTGGAGCAAGAGGTACGTTCTCTCAAAGCAGCCCTCACAGAAGCGCAAAAGCCTTAAGGAACCTCTGATCAAGTGCTGGTTTTGAAGGGACGCGGCTTCAGCCGCGTCGTAAATCATTCTTATGCAAAGAGGCTTTAGCCTCTGAGGGAATCATTGGGGACTTAATCAGACTTTTCTTAACGTTAGCGGCCATTTAAAATTGACGGTATCCTCAGAAGCAAGGTTCTGCATGCCCCAAATATTTCAGAGCATCACACCTATCCTTCCGATCCACGACCTCCAGCGTGCCATGGACTTCTACCGGCTCCTCGGCTTCTCTTGCACGCGTTATCAGGAGGGAAATTTCTATGCCTTCCTTAGCCGCGATGACCTCGACATTCATCTCCGCAAAGCCCCCGACCTCATCGAGAGCCATAATCCCTGCGGCGTCTATTTCTATCTCGCCGCAGATACCGCTGCCGCTCTCGAAGCCGAGTTCCGCGCGGCTGGCGTCACAATTCTCTCCCCGCTCGAACCTCGTGAGTGGAAGATGAACGAGTTCATGCTCAGCGATCCCGACGGCAATCTTTTGCGCTTCGGCGAAGAACTTCCCGAAGCTTAGTGCAGTCACCAGCCGCATCGGTTCAACTTCACTACAATCAAATAAACAGCATGTCACAGACACATCTCACCATCGGCGTACTTGCCCTGCAAGGCGCATTCGAAGCCCACGCAAAAGCCCTCGAATCCCTCGGCGTCACGGCGAAGCTCATCCGCAATCCCGACGAGTTGAAGGACCTCGACGGTCTCATCATCCCCGGCGGAGAGTCCACCACCTTTCTCAAGTTCCTCGAGCGCGACGGCTTCCTCGACGCCCTGCAATCCTTCGTCGAGACCACCCCAACCTTCGGCACCTGCGCCGGGGCCATCCTGCTGGCAAAGCAGGTAGAAAATCCAACTCAAAAATCTCTCGCCGTTTTAGACATCACTGTCGAACGCAACGCCTATGGCCGCCAGATCGACTCCACCATCCTCACCGCGCCGACGAAGCTCGAAGGCGGTCCGCTGGAGATGGTCTTCATCCGCGCCCCCCGCATCACCCGCACCGGCCCCACCGTCGAAACACTCGCCGAGCGCGATGGCTTCCCCGTCCTCGTCCGCCAGGGTCATCTGCTCGCCGCTACCTTTCACCCAGAGCTAAGCGCCGACACCCGCGTCCACCAACTCTTCCTCAATCTCGTGCGTGAGCAATCCACCCAAAGTCGAAGCGCGCAAAAGTAATGCGTTCATCTGAGTCGGTCTTTCCCTCTTCATAAAGCACTCCAATACTGCCATCACGCAGCACAATCACTGTGGAGTAAGCCGAAGGCCCGGCATGGATCGTGCGCCCAACCGGCCACGTCTGGCCGCCGTCGTAGCTCACCTTCACGCTCAGATTCTCGCGCCGTGCGCTGGCGGCATTGGTAAAGAGCAGCGCGTCGATCTTTCCCCGGCGATACCGTGTAATCCCCGCATTGCAGCCCGGATCGATCAGCGCAGCATCATGGCTCATAGGGCCAAAGGAAACTCCTCCATCGGAAGAACGGGCAACCTCTCGCGTCTTTCCGTCGCGCATATTCTGCAGAATGACGGCGCCCTTCAACTCCACATTGTGACTCTCGTCCGTGCCCTCGCCGATCATCGCGCCATGCTTCCATGTCTTTCCATGATCGTCGCTGTAAGCGTTAAGCGAATGAAGCACGCCCTTTTCGTCCCGCACCACCAGAGGCACCAGCAACCGTCCACTGCTCGTCTGGATATCGGTGCCCGATGCCGTAAACATGGCCTGCCACTGCGGCTCTTTAATCTGAGGAGTCAGGTCAACCGGGCTAGACCAGGTGACGCCATCGTCGTCGCTGTACATCGCATGGACCTGAAGCGTTGTCTCCCCAGTTGTCGTCCCCGGCTTCGACGCCCGAAACCCGATTCCGGGTGGTCCGTAGGCGTGAAAGCACCAGACGCGCCCGTTCGAGCGGTCCAGCAGCAGCGATGCATCCCCAACGCCGCCCTTCTCGACGGCAAGAATGGTCCGCATCGGCTCCCAGCTTTTTCCGCCATCGAAACTTCGCCGCATGACGAGAGAGATGTGGGCAGGCAAATCCTGCGAGCTGTCCCTGCGAGCGTCTACCACCGCGATCAGGGTGCCTTTGGCAGTCTCTACCAATGCCGGAATGCGGTAGGTGTTGACGCCGGTCTCGCCTTGCTGGAAGAGATCTGCCTGCGAAAAGACAGGCTGTCTCGCAAAGGCAGACAGTGGCAGCGAAGCCATCAGCATCAGGGTACAAAGTCTGTTTCTGATCTTCATCGAACAGCCTAATCTCCACACCCTTCGCAGCGACGTATCTCAGGCAACATTCGTCTTGAAAAACTCCAGCGTCCTCTCCCGTGCCTGCGCAGCCGACGCCGCATGATAGGTATTCGGATCCACGTCGCGATTGAACGCATGTCCCGCACCATCGTAGATATAGATCTCAACCTGAGGATGCGCCACTCGAACCGCCTCAATCTGGTCAGACCCGATATGACTATCGGCACCGCCAAAGTGCAGCATCACCGGACAGCTCGGCTCCTCCTCGGCATACTTCCCAATCCCTCCGGGATAGTATCCAACGCAGCACGACGGCTGCATCTTCAGCGTCTCGCCCCGCGTCGCCGTCAGCCAGCTCATCAAGCCGCCGTAGCAGAACCCCAGCACGCCAATCCCCTTGCCTACGCCCCTCGCCACCTCATAGGCCGCAGCGATATCCAGCAGCGCCGTCTCGGGATTCAGCTTCTTCCAGAACTCCCCCGCCCGCTTAGCGTCCTCTCCCTCGTACTTCAGCTCCACCCCACGCTCATAGCGATCGAACAGCGCCGGAGCGACCACGACGAAGCCCTCTTTGGCATACTCGTCGGCCACGCTGCGTATATGCCAGTTGACGCCGAAGATCTCCTGCACCAGCACGATTGCCCCAATCGGCTCTCCCTCAGGGCGCACGACATACACGCCCAGCTCATGCCCATCCGACGCCTTCACCTTCAACCATTCGCTCATCGCTTCCCCTTTTCCGTTGTCGACTATGCTTGAGATAGATGCGAGATCAACGTCCGCCGTCCACCGTTTTCTCCGCATAGCCTTTGATCTCGCCCGTCCAGCGAAGAAACCGCAGCAACTGTCTCTTCTCTTTCCAGAACAGGTTCCAGAAATCCCTTGCCCGCACCGTATCCGCTCGCTGCCCGGAGTAGGTCTCGAGCCGCCAGCGCAGATAGGGGCTCCGCCAGGGCCGCAGCCTCTCGCCCCGTGTAGCATTCCACAAAAAACTAATTGCTCCCATCATGACCCCGCCCCTCCAGTATAAAGAAACAATTTCACTCGAAAGGACTGCTCCCGGGCGAAGAAAGCAAAAAGGCCCAACCAGAAAGGTCGGGCCTCATGTATTGAAAGCAAGATGCTATTGCATGTAGTCAAACAGATCTGTCTTTTCGAGCGCGGTCATCACGCTCATCAATGCCTGATTCTGCGTCTCCGCCGAGCTGAGCTGCGTAGCCACCGAAGCCGGATCGGCAGAGACCAGACTTCCCTGCTGCACCTTGAACTGAGCCTCCTCGGTCTGTGCATAGGTGCTGGTAGCCTCCAACCGGCTGAGTGAGCCATCCAGCAGACTGCGTTGTGCGGATACATTGCTCAGCGCAGCCGACAGTATTCCGGTATCGGCGATAGCGCTTGCGCTCGCCGTGCCCCCTGCAAAATCCGCGATCAACTGATTCAACGCTCCAAAGACGCCCGAGCTGCCCGAACCAAAAACATCCGACCCGACAAGGTTCGTCTGGATCTTCTGTCCGCTCGGCGTCTCGACAGAGTTGGCGCTCGTATCGCCCACATAGCTGGTCGTAGCAGGCGAAGTCGAGCTGTCCAGCGTGAACGGTCTGACCGATCCCTGGCTGCCCGCAAAGAGCGACTGGCCAAGGTAGCTTGTGTTCGCCAGCGACAAAACCTGGTCGCGAATTCCTGTGAGCTGCTGCTCGATGCTGGCGATGTTGGCCGAGTTGAGCGTTCCGTTCCCTCCCGAAACCGCCAGCGACAAGGCCGAAGTCAGTTGGCTGACCACTTCACCCAGCGTCGAGTCCGAGACCTGCATCATCGACTGCGTCCCCGACACGGTCTGAACGAAGGTGTCGTCCTTCGAGATCGCGCTGGCCATCATCGTACTCTCGGCCACAGCAGTCGGATCATCCTGTAAAGACGTAACTCGCAGACCGCTCGAAAGCTCGTTCGTAAGCGTAGCCTCAAGGCTGCTCGACTGGTTCAAAGCTCCCGCAAGATTGCTGACATAATTCGGATCGACCCTCACGCACCCCTCCTGATCAAGCTGACTGAAACCGCAAAATTTGGAGCCCGCGCTCTAAGTCACCGTGGTCTCTACACCCAGATTCAACGCGCTGGCCATAATCGCATCGACAATCGAGAACACCTTCGCCGCAGCCTCATAGCTGCGCTGATACTGCGTCAGGTTCGACGCCTCCTCATCGAGCGAGACCCCCGACAGCGAATCGCGCTGACTCGTAAGCTGCGTCAAAGTAGCCTGCTGCGCGGTATTGTCCGTCGTCGCGCCAGCCGCATCGTTGCCAACCTGCCCAAGAAATGAGGCGAGAAAACCCGAAGCCGTCTGTCCGCCAGCTACGTTCGCCGTCGAAAGATCAGCCAGCGCAATCGCATTGCCGCTGCCGGATGATCCTTCACCAGTAGCCGCTGCTGCAATTGCCTTCGGATCGCTCGTCGCTACCTGAATCGACAATGCCGCACCAGCCGCGCTCGTCGGCAGGGTAAAGATCGCACCGCCGGGATTGCCACTACCATCGGTCCCCAGCGCATTCTGCTGGTTCACCGCAGTCCCAATTCCATAGGCGAGATTGTCCAGCGCACTCGCGTACGTGGGCAGCTCCTGATCTCTCGCCTGCAAGACGCCGCCAAGCTGTCCGCCGGTAATGCCCGAAGTCACATCCTGCCCATTCGCGACTACGTCGGTCTTTCCAGCCACCTGCGTTGTGCTCAGCGCATAGGACTGACTGCCGCTCACCAGGACCGCGCCATTCGCGGTCGTCAGCGTAATGCCGTTCGACTCGGTGGTCATCTGGTCGAGGCCAACATACTGCGACAACTGTGCAATCGCCAACTGCCGCTGGTCTTCGAGCGTTCCCGCATCCGTATTGGGACTGATGGTCGCAATCTGCTGGTTCAGCGATGCAATCGTCGTCGTCAAAGAGTTGATCTGGCCAACCGTAGTGCCAACCTGCTGGTCGAGCCCCGTACTCACTTGTGCAAGCTGGTTCGAGGCAGAGTTGAAGGCCGACGTGAGATTGTTCGCAGCCGTCAGCACCGCCTGCCGGGCCGACGTATCCCCAGGACTCCCCTCGAGTGTCGAGAGTGAATTGAAGAAGGAGTCCACCGCCGAGCCAAGCGCCGTCGAGCTGGCCGACGTACTCGTCGAGCTCAAGCCAAAGATGTCCTGCACCTGTTGCAGCGCCGATTGAAGCGCCCCGCTCTGCGCCTGCGTCTGCGTCTGCTGCTGCACGCGCTGTTCCAGAACCCGGTCGCGTACGGACGTTGCGGTACTCGTGATTCCGGTGCTGTAGCTCGTGCCGCTCAGGGTCACAGCGTCCGTCGGCTGCCAGTTCACCACCTCACGCGTATAGCCCGGCGTGTTCTGGTTCGACACATTGTTCGCGGTTATGTTCAGAGCGTTCTGGTCCGCCATCAAGGCTTCCCGGGACAGGTCCATCAGCGAGGTCAGCGTTCCCATAGGTCTCTCGTATTTCTTCCGTACAAACGGCGAAGCGCGTTGAGATTTGATTCACTGTGATACAAAACCAGCTCGAGCACACGCTTCTTCGCCACGATGGACAGAATGGAATCGATGCCGATCCAATCCGTAACGAGCTGGGATTGAGCCAGCGTCGTCAATCGTCGTTCGATCACTTGAAGAGCGTCTAAATCCAGAATGGCAAGCGCATGGATAGTCTCATCCAGAGCCTCTCCCAGCGCCTGTGCGATAGCCATCTCTACTCCAGCAGAGAGTCGATCATCTTGCTGGCCACGTCCGACGAGGAGACGTTATAGCTCCCCGAGGCAATCGCCTTCTGTAAAGCAGCCACCTTATCTGTCCGTACATCCGATCCCTCAAGCGCATGGGCAATCACGCCACCGGCAGAGCTCAGGCTTGTCTGGTCAGCCTGCTTCGCGGGCGTCGCCGTTGCGTTGCGCTGCTGAGAAGCACTCGTTGATTCCGTCACCTGGGACGCCGGCTGTGTCGGCGCAGGTGTAATCGAGCTAAGCGCCTGCGGCAGGCTCCCGATTCCGTTTGTGTAACTCATGTGTTCCTCCGTCTACTTGAATCTATCGGCGCAGTCTCACTAAACTTTAGTACCGTGCGACGCTTTTTGCGTCTCCCGCTGATGCTCCTGCGTCACCTGTCGAATCACCTGCCGGGCGATGCCGAGCCCTCCGCCCTTGGATATCGCCGTGGCCACGGCCTCTGTCCCAAAGCTGCTGATCGTATCCATCGAACTATCGCTGCTCTTCTCGTCATCCCCGCCCCAGCTATCCTCGCCAGAGCGCATCGGCTTCAACATCTCCTGCAGCATCATCGACTCGAACTGCTGAGCAGCATTGACCAGCTTCGGATTCTTAGCTGTGGTCGTCGTCGCTGGCGGAGCACTGCTCGCTATCGTCGCATCAATCTTCATAACACCTCAATCTCCGCCTCCAAAGCGCCCGCGGACTTCATCGCCTGAAGAATCGAGATCACGTCTCGCGCCGAAGCGCCGATCGTCTGCAGGCTGCGCACCAGATCATCGACCGTCGCTCCCTGCTTCAACTCAATGCTGTTCACAGGTTTATCCCGCGCGGTAACTCTCGTCTGCTGCACCACCTGGCTCGTGCCTCCAGACGAGAAAGCGTTCGGCTGCGATACCTCGAACTGGCTCACCACGTTGATCGCCAGACCGCCGTGCAGGATCGACACCGGTTGCAGCACCACCGTTCCTCCGATGACCACCGTTCCTGTCCGTTCATTGACCACGACCTTCGCCCTCGGAAAGACCGGCACCTCCACCGATTCCACCTGCGCCAGCAACTCTGGAACATCCTCTCCGTGCACGACCGAGAGATCGATCTGCCTGCTGTCGAGCGCATGAGCGGCCTGCCTTCCCAGCTCATGATTGATCGCCTGCGACACGGCCTCGGCCGTCCGAAAATCCGCATCGTTCAACAGCAGTGAAAACTTGCTTCGCCCTTCCAAATCCAGAGGCACACCCCGCTCCACGATTGCTCCATAAGGAACCCGCGCCGTATTGGGATGGTTGTACTGTTTCGTATTCCCATTCACGCTGACCGAGTAACCACCCACCACCAGCGGTCCCTGCCCCTGCGCATAGATCTTGCCATCGGCACCATAGAGCGGAGTCATCAAAAGCAACCCACCCTCAAGACTTCTAGCATCGCCAGCAGAGGAGACAGTCACATCCAGCTTCGTTCCAGGTCGCGCAAACGGCGGCAGCGTCGCTTCCACAAAGACAGCCGCGAGGTTCTGCACCCGGATCGACGTCGCCGGAACACTGACTCCCATGCGCAACAAGGTCGCAGCCAACGTCTGCGCAGGAAAGGTCGTCTGCTGGCTATCGCCCGTGCCCTGCAGGCCAACCACGATGCCATAGCCAACCAGTTGATTGTCGCGGATGCCCTCAATCGAGGCGATATCCTTCACTCGCGCCTCTCTCTGCGGCATCTCCGGCGCATCGACAGCAAACCCCGGCAACGCCAACGCAAGCAGGCCAACCAGCGCCAACCCACGGCAGACAATTTTTCTTTCCAGTATCGTCGACACTCTCAAGTCACTCACTCTCGCAATCATGGCGCATCCACTTACAATCTGTTTAGAATTTTTGAACCACGTCATCTCGACCGGAGCGAAGCGTAGTGGAGAGACCCCTGTATTTCGTCCTTGTCCTTGCTGTTGCCTGTTCCTGATCGGTGTCATCGCTGCAAATCGGTGTTAAGCCTCCAGTTTTAAACAGCTCCTCAGAAGATCAGGATCTGTTGCAGAAGCCGGACCAGCGCATTCTGACGATGGGTGTAGTCGTTGACGATGCCCTTCCCGCGAACCTCGAGCTCAAGGCTTGAAATCGCAGTCGAAAGCACCTGATTCTGTTGAGAGATGTCCTCAGGCCGCACCAGCCCATGAAGGACAATCGTCTGCGTCTGCTGGCTGAACTCAACCTGCCGGGCCGCTTCGATCACAAGAATTCCATTCGGAAGCACCGCCATCACCTGACCGCCGAACACGGTGCTCAAACTCGAATTGGTCGCGCTCGTGCCCTGGGCATTCAGTCCCGACGCAGCATTCATATTGATTAAATTCTGAAGGGCATTGCCCGCGTGCAGCGTTCCAATCAATCCGGAGATTCCGGAGTTTGCATTCGAAGTGCGCGAATTCTTCACCGTTCCATCCGTCGACGCGGCGAGGTTCTCCTCCACCACCACCGAGATCAGGTCGTGAGGCCGCATCGCGCGAACATCTGTATTCATGCGGGTCAGCCGCCCGTTGTCCGTCCAGATCGAACCCGGCGTCGGCAGCACATTCGAGTTCGCGGTGCGTACCCGTTCCAGATAAGAGTCGAGCGACGTCTCGGCAACGCTCGGCTTCGGCGCCAACGCCTTCTTGATCGCCTGAACCTGTGCATGAAGCGAACAGGCAGCCATCAGCAACAGCAGCAGGCCAATCATCCCTGCAACAAATGGTCCCATTCCCCCCTTTCGCGGTTGTCGCGGAGGCATCGGCGTTGCAACCGCCGGCGTAAACTCAACTCCTGGCCAATCCTTCGTCTTCATCCCCCAGCCAATCAGCATGAGATCGGTCATGGCTGCATCTCCACGTCTGCATGCCCGTGAACGATACCCCTGAATTGCTCTTCCACCGATTGATTGCTGCCTTGTCGCCGCAACAAGCGCACGCGAATAGTCTCGCCCATACTCCCGCTCTGTTCGGCAACGCCGCTCACTTCTATCCGCAGCAGATCTTCCTGCCGCCAAAGCTCAACGATGTCGCCTGCGCGAACCAATGGAGAGCGCTCCACACGAGCCTGCGCGCTCAATCCACGCTGTGCATCGCTCGTTTCATCCGTGCGAAGCGAAACTCCAGGCCACTCAGGATGCCCGCAGCTCACAATCGTCGCCCAACTCTGCTGCATCACCGGGTCCCAGCGAACGCTGGCCACGCGGTAGCCCTTGTCATCCGGCATCGACGAAGGCGCAGCCTTCGCTCCCGCCAATCTCATGGCAGCCGCGGGCGTTTCAGCACAAGCCGCCGCAAAGGCAGTCGCGCTCTGCAATCCCACCAGCGCAATCAAGCTCAACAAAATCCATCTACGCGAGCAGAACCGATTCTCCATAGCGCACCTATCGAATCATTCCGTTGATCTGCGAATACATATCGTCGGCCACATGCACGACCTTGGAGTTGCTCTCGTACGCGCGCTGCGCCAGGATCATCTGTACAAACTCCGCCACCACGTCGACGTTCGAGTTCTCCAGGCCGCCCTGCTGCAGCGTCCCCATCCCACTGTTTCCACCCGGAACATCCGTAATCGCATTGCCCGAAGAATCAGTCGGCATCAGAAGATTGCCGCCAACCGAATTCAATCCACCCGGATTCACGAACGTCGCTAACTGGATCGTCCCCAGTTGCGCCGCCGCTGTCTGTCCGGGAATCGTCGCCGTCACAATGCCATACGCCGAGATAGTGATGTTGGTCGCGTTCGATGGAATCGTAATCGCGGGCAGCACGGTGTCGCCGTCCGCAGTCACCATCGTCCCCTGGTTATTCCTGTGAAAGCTCCCTGCCCTCGTATACGCAATCGTTCCATCCGGCTGCGACACCTGAAAGAATCCGCTCCCCTGGATCGCCAGATCCAGCGTGTTGCCAGTGGAGTTGAAGTCTCCCTGCGTCATGATGACCTCGCTGGCCGACGACTTCGTTCCCAGGCCGATCTGCAACCCCGCCGAATCCGTCTGCGTGCTCTCTGCCGATCCCGGCACGATCACGTTCTGATAGATCATGTCCTCGAACTGCAATCGCCGCTCGCGAAATCCGGCCGTCGCGGAGTTGGCGAGATTGTTCGCCACCGTGTCCAGATTTGCCTGTTGCGCGCTCATGCCGCTGGCCGCCGTATACAACGCTCGAATCATCGTCTACTCCATTCCCTTCTGTTTGGGCAGGCCTTCCCCAGCGCCGTGCCGTTCGTGTCAAACCCGCGGCAGGTCCTCCGCCGCAACCTTATCGAAGCTGTTGTCAAAGACGCTGAGCGCCTTCTGCATCATCTCTGCCTGTCGCTGCACCAGCACCATCTGCATCGTGCCGTGAATCGCATCCTCGTTCGATCCTTCGACCGACCCCTGAATCAACGAGGCCTTTCCCGCCACCGGCTTCGCCCCATCTGCCGAAAAACGGTTCGTCCCCTCGGCCTCGAGCACCGACCGGTCGCTGAAGTCGAAGACGCCCACCTGTCCCACAATGGCGTTTCCATCCTGCGTCGTCACGGAGATGCTCCCGTCCGGCCCCAGATGCACAGCCCCGCTCGGAATCGTAATGCTCTGCTGGTTGATGTCGAGCACCGGCTCCCCTGCACTCGTCTCCAGCATCCCGGCAGCCGACCGCCGAAACGAGCCATCGCGCGTGTAGCGAACGCCGTTCGCTGTCTGGATCGCAAAAAATCCCTGCCCCTGCAAGGCGAAGTCCAGAGGATCGCCTGTCGCCGTCAACTCTCCCTGCCCCATGTCCAGCAGGTTGCCGCCGAGAACGCCAAAGTCATTGACCGACTGTCCGACCTGCGACGCTCCAGCCGAAGTAGCCTGGTCCATCCCGCCCGTCAGCACGCCGCTGAAATAGTCCCGCGCCGCCCGAAAGCCCGTCGTTCCCGCATTCGCCAGATTGTTGGCCGCGGTGTCGAGCGCCTGCGTGCGCGCCAACAGCCCTGTGTATGCCGCATATAAGCCGCTATCCATGCCCGTGATAATGCAGGTCAGTGGCCGAAGTCGTGCCACGCGGGGTTAGAGAAAATTAAGAACGCCTTCGTCCCCTCAAGCTTCCAGCCCATCAGCCGATACAGCAAACAGATCGAGATGTACTACCGGAGGGGTGGGTTGCGAGCTCTGATTATTGATGATTCAGCAGTGATGAGGAAGGTGATCGAACGGGCGCTTCGCCAGGCTGGCCTCGAACTCACCGAAGTATTACAGGCCTCCAACGGCGAAGAAGCCCTGCAGGCCCTGCGCGACGACAGCGGCAAGCCCAACCCGCTGTCCCTGATTCTCAGCGACATTAATATGCCGGTGATGGACGGCCTGCAATTCCTCGAGCAGCGGCGCAACGAAAAGCTCGGCATCGGGATCCCCGTCGTCATGATCACCACCGAGGGCAGCGAGCCGCTCGTCCTCCGCGCCATCTCCGCCGGAGCAATGGGCTACATCTGCAAGCCCTTCACCGCCGAACAGGTCAAGGCACGCGTCGTGCCTCTGCTGCGAGTGGCTTAGTCTCACCGACAACCGTCGATCCCAACTTCTAAACAAAAAGAGGACACATGCTGGCAACCGAGAATCCCACCCCGCACGCCGAAATGGCGAACCGACTCGACACCGCCGTCTCCGAGGTATTCGAGATGATGCTCGAGCGAAGCTGCGACCCCATGGACGGGGACGTCAACATCATCGACGGCAGAATCGTCGCCCGCATCCAGTTCACCGGCGCCGTCTCCGGCGAGTGCATCCTCTACGCCAGCCCCGCCACCGCTGCTGTCACCGCCGAAGCCCTGCTCGGGACAGCCTCCTCCGAGCCCGCCGATCCCATGGTCGACGACGCCATCGGCGAGTTGTGCAACATGATCGCCGGCGGATGGAAGAGCAAGCTCGAACACCCGCAGGCAGGCTGCCTCATCTCCGTCCCCGCCGTCACCCGCGAGGGCCTCGGCGCCCTGGAGGGCAAGTTCGGCACCAAGTTCAGCCGCACCTACTCCTTCCAGGGCAACGTCTTCGGCATCGTCCTCGCCTTTTAATCGAGAAGCAAAGCAGTGCCACTCAACCAATAAGTTATAAAGACCGCCCATAAAGATAAGGCATAGAGAGCGCCCGCAGCGATAGCGCCTCGCACCAAGCGCCAACGGCGCGATTTATACTAGCCTGGGGCAAAGCCCCAGGTACCCAGCCCCCCAATCAGTAAAGGGCTGAAGGCCCGATCTATACCGCTCCGCTCACGCTTGATACGCCATCGATCTAGACCGCTTTCTGCTTCACCAGCTCAACGTCAAGCTCGATCTTCACGTCGTCGCCCAGCATTACGCCGCCGGTCTCGAGCGCCGCATTCCACGTCAGCCCATATTCGCTGCGCTTGATCCTGGTCGTGGCCGAAGCACCGATACGGAGATTGCCCCAGGGGTCCTTCGCCTCGTCGGAAGGCCCTTCGACCTTCAGTACCACTTCCTTGCTCACGCCCAGAATCGTAAGATTTCCCGTGACCTTGAATTCGCCCTCGCCCTCACGTTCCACCTTCGTGCTCTTGAACGTAATCGAAGGATACTTCTCGACATTGAAAAACTCCGCGCTCTTCACATGAGCATCGCGGTTCTCATCGCGCGTGTTGAGCGAGTTGACGTCGATCTCCGCCTCAATGCTCGAAGCCGCAAGGTTCTCCGGGTCAAAGACAACCGTGCCCTTCACACTCTTGAAGTCACCACGCACGTTCGAAATCATAAGGTGGCGAATCGTGAACTGCGCACTCGAGTGCGCCGGATCTATCTCATATACAGTCTTCATCGGTCTTCTCTCCTTGGTTGGTCAAGCGTGATGGTTTGTATTGCATGATGTTCCATAAATCCTCTTAGACTCTATTAAGAACTCGCACGTCATCTCGACCGAAGCGCAGCGGAGTGGAGAGACCCCTGTATTTCGCACTTGTCTGTGTCATTGCCTCATCCAAACCAGTGCAAATCGCCGCGAAGCCTTCCGCGGAGGGATCTCTTCCATAGCAGCCGCTCCTTACGCGAGCTGTCCCATCTTGCCTGCCTTGTAGTCCTCTACAGCCTGCACCAGCTCCTCCCGCGTGTTCATCACAAACGGCCCATAGCTGGCCACCGGCTCCTGGATAGGCTCTCCGCTCAGCACCAGCAGCGTCGAGTCCTCCTTCGCCTCAATGGCAACACCGATCCCCGACTGGCTCAACGTCGCAATCCGAGCCTCGCCCATCAGCGAGTGCGCTCCATCAATGGAGACATCTCCCTTCCTCAACACAATCGAGGCATTATGCCCCTCCGGCAAGGGAATCTCGACTTTCTCTCCAGCCTTCAACACCACGTCAAACAGATTGACCGGCGTAAAGGTAAGGGCAGGCCCTTTGACTCCGTTGAACTCCCCCGCGATCACCCGTGCATATCCGCCCGTCCCAAACTCCACAACCGGAATCTGCTCCTTCGTAATCGCCTGGTAGCGAGGCTTCGACATCTTCACCGCCTTGGGCAGGTTCACCCAGAGCTGCACCATCTCAAAGGTCCCTCCCTTGCGGGCGAACTCCTTCTCATGCATCTCCTCGTGCACCACGCCCGAAGCCGCCGTCATCCACTGCACGTCTCCAGGGAAGATCACCCCCGAGTTCCCCGCCGAGTCGCGATGTTCCACCGAGCCTTGGTACGCAATCGTCACCGTCTCAAAGCCACGGTGCGGATGCTGCCCGACTCCCGGAGTCTTGCCCGACGGCTTGAACTCATTCGGTCCCGCATAGTCGAGCATCAGGAACGGATTGACCTCCGCTTCCAGCCCATTCGACGGAAACAGGTTCCTCACCGGAAAGCCGTCACCAACCCAGTGGTTCGATCCCGGTCCATATACGCCCAGCACTTTTTTCTGCTCTGCCATCACTTACTCCTTCCGGCGTCCTTCAACGCCACTTGCCTTCACTTACCTGAAAAATGAAAGATAAGAAAACGAGTTGATCAAAATTGTCATCCTGAGCGCAGCCTCTCGCCGTCTTATCGCGAGAGGCGCAGTCGAAGGACCTGCGGTTTGCTCGCAGCTTCGACCCGCTCCCATCTCAAAACTTCCCCTCGGCCAGCCGTCCTAACCGCCGCAAAGACTCGATCAGCGCTGCCCTCTCCTCCACCGGGAACCCGGCGACTGCCTCTTCCATCGCTTCGCGGTGTTCGGCAAACGCCCTCTCGATCAACTCTCTTCCGGCATCGGTCAGGTGAATAATCCGCGACCGCCGGTCCTCCGCGTCGTCCTGCCGAGTCACGAGGCCACGCGCCTCCAGCCGGTCGACCGCCGCCGTCATCGAACCGCTGGTCAACAACACCTTGGCTCCAATCTGCTTCACGCTCAGCGGCCCGCGATGCAGCAGCGCCTCCAGAACCCCGAAGTCGCTCTGCCCCATCCCAAATCCGCCGATGTTCCGCATCGCATGGGCCTCGAGCGAGCGCATCGCCTTCCAGAGGACCAGCCAAAGATGAATCCCGCTGGTATCGGTCTCGCTTCCGGTTTTTGTGAGATCATTCATGTCTTGTTATAAAGATGCTTGATATCAAGATAAAGATTCAAGAAAGATACCGGACTGCAAAATCACTGTCAAAGAGTTTCAGGATGCCGATTGGCGGAGTCGTGCCAGCGGCGGTGAGCCCGAGGTCGAATGCGAGAATTTAGTTCGATACTAAATAGTTGAGGTATTCAACTATTTAGTATCGAACTATTTAACAACGGACTGGAAGAGCGGTGAGCTGAGCAGCCCGGCGAACTCACTGTCGGAGGAAGAGTAGTCCACGGTCAACGTCCCTGAGTTGGAATCGATCGTAGTCCGCTCCAGCGCCGACTTCTCCATCTGGCTGCCGGACGTCTTCTTCATAATCAGCATGCCCTTCATCAGGGTGGCACAGGTCGCCGCCGTCATCGTGTCGGACATCACCACCGCCATGTCGAACTTCACCCCGTTGTCGAAGTCCAGGGTGTAGCGCGAGCTCTTCATCCGGTTGCGAACGGTGTCGTAGTCGGTCAACTGCGCGGCGTCGCCCAGCACGCTGCGCATCATCGTCTGCGTGCCTTTGGCGTCGAGCAGGCTCCAGATCGCCCGCTGGTCCACCGTTCCCATGTCGTTGACCATCTCGCCGTTGCTTAGAAAGTTCGGAATAATACCGTCCCGCGCGTCAATTGCCATCTTGACCGCAGCCTTGTCGCCGAAGACCATTGTGGTCTGGTCCAGAAAAACGACGCTCGTTCCGGCCGATCCCATGGGGTAGATGGTGTTATTGCGGACCACGGTCGTCTTGGCCTTGCTCTTGGCAAAGCTAGCCAGAATGGATTGCGTCTGAAACTGGCCCTGCGCGATGCCGACGGTCCTGGTTCCCTGCCCGCTCGGGTCTTTGAACGACGCAAACGCCAGTACGTCGGCGTCCTTGTCCACGTTGAGCTTGGCATTCTTCAGCGCCGTCTCCAGCCGCTTCAGCTCGGGCGGCAGAACCTGCTCCTTGAGCGCCATCGCGGCACTCGAGTTCTGCATGGCACGGTAGTCCACGACGATGATCTGCTGGACATCTTTAGGAATCGCCGACTTGGCGTCACTCGACAACTCAGCCGCCTGAGAAAAGGTGGCCGAAAGGGCAAGCACAGCGATGGGAAGAAGGTGACGGTACAGGATACGCAATGAAGTAACTCCTTGGCCGCGGGGTTTTGCGGCCCAACCCTTCTATTCTTCCGTGAAACACGGCGAGACGCAAGCAATAGGGCTCCCACTTTGGACGCACCCTGCGAAAGAAGGTTGGGTGAAGTATTCAAAACAGGCATCTTCGCAATACCGGGGCCGCAAAAAAACGGCCCCGGCATCCCGTTTTATTTAGACAAGCCCGGCACGTACCTCCACTGCCGCCTGACAGAGATTGGTAAGCGCTTCAATCGTCTCCGGCCAGGCGCGGGTCTTGAGACCGCAGTCCGGGTTGACCCAGAGCTGCTCCGGCCGAAGCACCTCAAGCGCCAGTTGCAGGAGCCCGACCATCTCCTCCTTCGCCGGAACTCGCGGCGAATGAATGTCATAGATACCCGGCCCGATTTCGTTGGGGTAACCATGCCGCTTGAACGCATGAAGCATCTCCATGCGCGACCGCGCCGTCTCCATCGAGATAACGTCTGCATCCAACGCAGCAATCGACGACAGGATGTCTTCGAACTGGCAGTAGCACATATGCGTATGGATCTGCGTGCCATCCGTAACGCCGGACGTAGCCAGCCGAAACGCTTTGACCGACCAGTCAAGGTAAGCTGGCCACTCCGACCGCCGCAGCGGAAGCCCTTCGCGCAGCGCAGGCTCGTCCACCTGAATGACGCGGATGCCCGCCGCTTCGAGGTCTTGAACCTCTTCGCGTAAGGCCAGCCCGATCTGCCAGGCAACGTCCCTTTCGGAAATGTCGTTGCGAACGAACGACCATTGCAAAATGGTGATGGGACCGGTAAGCATTCCCTTCATTGGCTTAGTGGTGAGCGAGTTGGCATAGCTGCTCCACTCGACCGTGATGGGACGGGCTCGCGAGACATCGCCATAGATGATCGGCGGCTTTACACAGCGCGAGCCATAACTCTGCACCCAGCCGTTCGAGGTGAAGGTAAATCCGGCAAGATGCTCGCCAAAGTACTCGACCATGTCGTTGCGCTCGAACTCGCCATGGACGAGAACGTCGAGCCCAATCTGCTCCTGTTCGCGGATGCATTCCTCGGTCTTCTGTTTCAGAAAATCGTTGTACTTCGCATCCGAGATCGTGCCTTTCTTGTGTGCGGCTCGCTGCTTGCGAACCTCCTGCGTCTGCGGAAAGGAGCCGATGGTGGTTGTCGGCAGCAGAGGAAGACCAAGCTCCTGCCGTTGCACAGTGACACGCTGTTTGTAAGGCGACTTGCGCCGGAAGGCTCCTTCGGACAGTGTGGCGAGCTGTCCGCGAACGACCTTGTTAGTGCTGCTCTCTGCGACAAGACGGTCTTCGTGGCGACGGCGATTCTCCGCAAAGGCTGCGGCAGCTACTTCAGGTCCCTGCGCAAGTTGGACAAGCTCTTCCACCTTTTGCTTTGCGAAGCTGAGCCAGCTCAGCACTCGCGGATCGAGCTTGTCTTCATCGGCGGTGTCATAAGGAACGTGCAGCAGCGAACAGGATGGCGCAAGCTGCAACCGCTCTGCACCGATCTTTGCGGTAACGGAAGCAACGACCTGATGCAGTGCCTTCAGATCGGCGAGCCAGATATTACGGCCATCGACGCATCCAAGGCTGAGCGTCTGATGCGATTGCAACTGTTCAACCACTTCAGCAACTTGCTCAGACGCTCGAACAGCATCAATATGCAATCCGGCAGTGCCAAGCGAGCAAGCCAGTTCGAGATTGTCGCCCAGCTCGCCAAAGTAAGTCGTCAGCATCAGCTTGAGCGGAACGCTGGCAAGCTCGGCGTAGGCGGAGCGAAACGCCTCGGCATAGCCTTCAGGAAGATCGGTGACGAGAGCAGCCTCATCGATCTGAACCCACTCCGCGCCTGCTGCGGCAAGCTCGCCCAGCACCTTGCGATAAGCGTTCAGGAGTCGAGGCAAAAGGTCCAACGGATCGATGCCATCGACGGCTTTACCAAGCAGCAACAAGGTAATAGGACCTATCAAGACCGGCCTGGTTGCGATACCGAGGCTTTTCGCTTCGGCAAACTCGGCCAGCAGCTTTGTCGTGTAGGGCGTGAATGCGAGATCGTCGCTCCACTCCGGGACCAGGTAGTGATAGTTCGTGTCGAACCACTTGGTCATCTCCATGGCAGTCTGCTCGTTGCTGTTGCGTGCCATCTGGAAGTAGCGGGTGAGCGTGACTGGTCCAGCGCCGAAGCGTGACGGAGTTGCACCGATGAGCACCAGCGCGTCGAGCACCTGATCGTAGAACGAGAAGTCGTTGCTGGGAATGACATCGAGACCGGCATCTTTTTGTAGTTGCCAGTTGCGCTGTCGCAAGGTCTTTGCGGTTGCCAGCAGATCGGTCTCGCTCAAACGGCCGCGCCAGAAATCTTCCAGCGCGAATTTAAGCTCGCGATGGCGACCGATACGTGGATATCCCAAATTTGCGGTTACAGGATTTGCAGTTGATAGTGAAGGCGATAACATTGTGTGGGTTCCTCTCCTGATGAAACGAAGGAACCACCTTATGCGCAGGCATCGTCGCTTCCGCAGTAGCGGAGTCGACGGAACATTGGCAACCGGCCCATACTCGAGACCAGTGTCCTCAGCGCAGCCGCAGTGGGAGACGCAACGTCTCTTCCGCGGTGGTGGCGGCGGGCCGGTCTTCGGACTTTGGGCTACCTACTAAACGCCGCTTCCCATTCTTTTTCAAGAACAGTGCTTGGCCAGGGCCTTGCGTTGTTCGTTCCCATCACCGCTGCGAGTCAGCGCCGGAATCTCACCGGCTTCCCGTTTAACAAGACCGAGGTCTTGCACCTGCACATCTTTCACTTTACATCAGACGGAGGCCACGCGAGCGGCTGCTCCAACCGCCGCTCCAGAACTTTGAGCGCAGGATCGAAGCCGGTGATCTGCTTTACCCACTCCGAATCCGCTTCGTAGGCCTCTTCGGGAATAAGGCCGATGAGTTCAGCGTCGTCGATGAGAACGCCGTGCCGCTGCGCGAGATGCTGGATCGTCGCGTGAATGTGTCGCATGGGAGTGATGCGGAATTCGGTGATGTTCATGCTCACCTGGGCGCGGCCATTGGCGACGACGCCGATAGCCTTCACTCCATGCAAACCACCATTCGAGGCGCGGATGTCGCGAGCGATGGCGCGTGCAGCGGAGATGTCCGGCTGGTGCAGATGCACGTTGTAGGCGATGAGGAAGTTCCGCGCTCCAACAGCGGAAGCGCCTGCCGTCTCGTGCAGCCCTGGCCCGCCAATATCTGGGCTGCGGGATGAATCACGGCGCGTTGCTTCACGCAGTCCCTCGAACTGGCCTTTGCGTACCTCTTCAAGCTGGACGCGATCGGGACGTGCGGCGGCGGCTCCGTAAAAGTAGACAGGAACGCCGTAGGTTCTCCATATCAGCAGACCTGCCTGCCGCGCCAGCACGGCGCACTCCGCCATCGAGATGCCGCTGACGGGGATGAACGGGACGACGTCCGCAGCGCCGATGCGAGGATGAACGCCTTTCTGCTTGGTGAGGTCGATCAGCTCTGCCGCCTTGCCGACAGACTTGACTGCTGCCGCAATCACCGCTGCCGGTGGTCCTGCAACAGTGATGACGGAGCGATTGTGCGCCGTATCGAGCGACCAGTCGAGCAGGCTTACGCCTTCGACCTGCATCGCCGCGACGATTTTAGCTACCTTCGCCGGATCGGTACCTTCAGAAAAGTTGGGGACACACTCGATGATCGCGTCAGGATTCATAGGCCCGTCTTACTTCCACCAGGAATAGCCGATCGTGAATTGGACACTGGCATTCACTCCGGGGTTTTTGTCGCCGAGCGAGGCCGAGGAGATATGCACCGCGTTGGCGCCGAAGTCGATGGAGCGGCGAGGCCGAAGGAAGTAGTGAACCCCGACGCCTCCCTGCGGAGTGAAGTTCCACACGCTGGCGTCGGTGTTGGGGCCGTCGTTGAAGACACTCAGAGGCTGGCCGCCAAACGCTGGGTATTTGTGGTTTGTCCAAAGAACCCCTCCCGCACCTTGTATCCATGGTGAGATGCGGCGTGTACCGGTAAAGTTCCAACGCAGGATGATGGGGGTGATGGAGATACCGCTGTAGGTTCCGCCTACGGTGTAGAGGGGCGAACAGGACAGGTCAGGCGAGTTGGGGGCAGTCGTGCAGTTGGCGCGCTGGAACTTCGGCGTGTAGGACTGCCAGAAGGGGAAGACCTCGACCGCATACTCGAAGTTACCGTGCAGCGGGCCGGGCAGATAATCGCCGGTGAGGACTTTTCCCGCATGAACACCAGCCATCAGGAATTTGAAGCTGTTGCGGTCCTCCGTCAAGCCGACTCCGCTCTGAACGAGCACGCCCAACTCTAACGGCAGTTTGCCGGAGTTGGCGTGGAAAGGGTTTGCGTCGCTGTTTGTCGCCAGAGCCTGCGCGGTTGCGAAGTGAGCAGAGAGTGCAAGAGCGAATATCCCGATGAGTGGTCTTGCTATGCCGCGAAATCCCTTGGTCACTATGTCGCTCCGTTTGCCACCTGTTGCAGAAGAAAGGCCGCCGATAAGCGGCGGCCTGATGTGAATCGTTGACCGCTTTGGTTAATGTCCTGCATTTGCCATCGCAGCTTCATCCATGTCGAAGTTGGAGTAGACGTTTTGCGTGTCGTCTAGATCTTCGAGCACTTCCAGCAGCCGAATCATGGCATTTGCCTGAGAGCCTTCGAGCTTGGTGTAAGTCGAAGCGATCTTGGTGACCTCGGCGTGCTCGGGCGTGATATTCGCGGCCTTCAGCGCGTTGGTGACCGCCTCGAAGTCCTTGGGGTCGCAGAGCACTTCCCAATTTTCGCCTTCGTCGCTCAGGTCTTCCGCTCCGGCGTCGAGGACGATCTCGGTAAGCTTGTCCTCGCTAGCTGCCGATTTGGCGATGACGATGACGCCTTTTTTCGAGAACATCCAGCCAACGGAATTGGATTCGCCGAGGTTGCCGCCATTCTTGGAAAAGGCATGGCGAATTTCGCTGACGGCACGGTTCTTATTGTCGGTGAGCACATCGACAATGACTGCTACCCCGCCGGGACCGTAGCCCTCGTAAGTAATCTCCTCATAGGAGATGCCTTCGAGCTCGCCGGTGCCGCGCTGGATGGCGCGCTTGATGTTGTCGGCGGGCATGTTCTCCGCCTTGGCCGCGACGATCGCGCCACGGAGACGGGGATTGCCGTCTGGGTCGCCGCCGCCGCCAGTTTTGGCAGCGATGGTGATTTCCTTGATCAGACGGGTGAAGATCTTGCCACGTTTGGCGTCAAGCGCGCCCTTTTTATGCTTGATTGTGGCCCATTTTGAATGGCCGGACATGTACTACCTCAGTGGTGATTTTGCCGAAAACCCATCCGTTGGCGAATCCCGGCGACCTTGTGAGTTTAGCACGCTGAGGACGCCTTAGAGTACCTCTGGAGCCAGCAGGTCACGCATGGTTTCGCGGCGGCGAATGAGCCTGGCGCTTCCCTCTTCGACCAGAATCTCGGCTGGACGAGGGCGGCTGTTGTAGTTACTGGTCAGGCTCATGCCGTAGGCCCCGGCGTCGAGGATCAGGACCAGATCACCCGGCTTTACGGCAGCAAGAACACGGTCGCGAGCGAAGAAATCACCCGACTCGCAGACTGGGCCAACGATGTCCGCCATGATGGACGGGGTCGCGGTGCGCGGCTGTTTGATGGGGAGGATCTCGTGGTGCGCGTGGTAGAGCGAGGGGCGGATGAGGTCGTTCATTCCGGCATCGGTGATGACGAAGGTCTTGGAGCCGTTCTTCTTGACGAAGAGGACGCGGGTTAGCAGCGCTCCGGCCTGGGCCACGATGAAGCGGCCCGGCTCGATGATGAGGTGGGCAGATTCGGTGGCGAGACCTTTGCGGAGAGCAGCGGCGTACTTCTGCACCTGCTGCGCTGGATCGAAGGCAGTGGTGCCGTAGTCGATGCCGAGGCCGCCGCCAGCGTCGATGTAGCGGATATTGTGGCCATCGCTCTTGAGGTCGGCGATGAGGGCGGTGACGCGAGCCGTGGCTGCGGCGAAGGGATCGACCTTGCGAATCTGCGAGCCGATGTGGACGCTGACTCCGGCGGCGTCGAGCCACTTTGACTTAGACGCTTTGCGGTAGATCGCGCGGGAGGCCTTGATGTCGATGCCGAACTTGTGCTCGCTGAGGCCGGTAGAGATATAGGGATGGGTGTCGGCGAAGACGTCGGGATTGACGCGAAGGGCGAAGCGCGCGCGGATGCCAAGGGTTTCGGCGCGGGCGGCGAGGAGGTATAGCTCGGCCTCGGACTCGACGTTGAAGAGGAGGATGTTGGCCTTGAGAGCTGCGTCGATCTCCCAGACCTGCTTGCCTACGCCTGAGAAGACGACCTTTGCCAGTGCAGGCCTGTGCGCCTTGCGGACGCGCTCCAGCTCGCCGCCGGAGACGATGTCGAAGCCTGCTCCATGCTGCGCGAGCAGGCGAAGGATGGCCAGAGACGAGTTGGCTTTGACCGCGTAGCAGA
This sequence comes from Granulicella sp. L56, assembly GCF_009765835.1. Lineage (NCBI taxonomy): Bacteria > Pseudomonadati > Acidobacteriota > Terriglobia > Terriglobales > Acidobacteriaceae > Granulicella > Granulicella sp. L56. The sequence continues at coordinate 448,590 of NZ_LMUS01000001.1, forward strand.
TGGTATGCGGCTGGCCTTGGAAGGCCTCTTCAAAAAGCCGAAAGCGTGCGGAGATCTGCTGCGCCGAGTAGACGTAGAGCGGGGTGCCGTGATCTTCGGCGAGGGCGGAGAGGTCAGCCCCGTCGCAGTGAAGCGTGCGGTTGCGATAGGCGAAGGGACGAGGGCTAGCTTTGGGTTCAGCTTTTTTCAGGGTCAAAACTTAAATGCTCTTCATGGAGACTGGATAGGATTCCTGCGGGATGATGACCCAGGCAGCGATGTAGGCCAGGGCTCCCACGCCGGTAAGAATGATGAACAATGCCGTAACGATCCGCACCACGGTGACATCCCAACCGTACTGGAGAGCGAAGGCAGCGCAGACGCCGGCAATCATTCGGTTGGTAAGCGGCCGGGTCATCCGGGGCGCGGACTGGTAAGCGTTCGCCGTAAACGGGGCAGAGTTGATGGTGGCTCCGCAGGCCGGGCAGAAACGGGACGACGATTCGATGGGCTTTCCGCAATGGCTACAGAACATGGGAGTCCTCCAAAGGACGACTAAATCGCAGCGAACTCTATTTTGCCATAGTTACGCATCTTTTATTCGTCTGGTTCCCTGGCATTTATTTACCCGCGTAAGGGGCTTTCAGGTACTTGCGCGCGGTATCGGCCTGCGACTGGTCGCCGCCTCCGGCGCTGGCCTGCTCGTATTGCCTGATCGCTTCCGGGCGGTTGTGGAGCAGGTCGAACATCTCACCTGCGTTCAATTGGGCACGGCGGCGAAGCCAGTCGCTGCAGGTGGGCTGCGCTGCGGCTTCAAGATAATTCTTTGCAGCGGCGGCGATATCATTCTGACCGCGTTGCGTGTCGGCGAGGCCAAAGTAGGTCATGTGCAGACGCGGATCGTAGAAGTAGCCCGGCTTCGCAGCGTCCACGAGGATGGCTTTGTAGGCAGCAATCGCAGCCGGGCCGTTGCCGCTGTCCTTGGTAATGTTGGCCACTTCGAGGCGGAAGAGATAGTCGTGGGGAAATTGCTCGGCGAGTCCCTGCTCTACGACAAGCGCCTCGGGGTAACGGGCGTCGTGACGCAGGAAGAGGGAGAGCGCCGTGCGCGATTCGACCGGAGTGACCACGCCCTGCGCGGCGGCTTCGCGAAGCATCTGCAGGCCTTTTTCCTTACTGCCGTTGACTCCGGCGATGCCGACCATGATGCGCAGCAGGCGCGGCAGGCTGGCCACGGCGAACTGTTGAATGCCGATTGCCATCTTGGCGTCTGCATAGCCGGGATCGATCTTGAGCGCCTGCTCGCTGTCGTTGCGGGCGGCGAGTCCCTGATGTGCCGCCGAGACGTAGCTGTGGTCGACCAGCGTGATGAATGCGGCGTGTATTCCGCGAGCGTAACCGCGGGCAAAGTAGGCGTTCTTGTCGTTGGGGTTCTCGTGAATCAGCTTGTCGCAGATATCGATGGCGCCATTGGTAAGATCTTCAATGCGCTGCCGCGTAGCCTCGGAGACGGGGACCTCGCGCTTGGAGCTGAGGAAGCTGTTGTGCGCATAATAGGTGGTATCGAGTAAATCCTGATGATAGAGCTCGCGGAAGACGATCGTTGTGAGCACGTAGTCGATGGCCATCGGATTATGCGGATTGGCCTTGAGCACAGTCTCGAAACGGGCAAGGGCGCCGTCGTAGTCGAGGTTGTAGAAGTCGACGCGGGCCTCTTGAACGAGCGGCGAGAGGTTAATGGGGTCGGTATGGTCGGCCCGGTTATAGGTCTGTGCGCCAGCCGACGCGGTCAACACGAGCAGCAGCAAAAGAGAACTTAGAATCGCTGGGGTAGGCGGTTTGAGTGTCATCGTTTCCGGGAAATAGTTTCGGGCCTATCGGTTGCGGAGGCAGGAGGCACCTCTCTATAGTGTTGGACGGCTCGTCACCGTAAACTATACAGTTGGACTCCTGTACTAGAGATAGATACTGCATAAGCTTCAGGATAAAACGGACTCTATGACACGGTTTCAACTGCTTCAACTGCTGATTGGCCAGGCCCGGGCAAACGGCTTCGAGCTTCGCAAGTGGTACACCGGCAGTCTTGGATTGCCATGGCAGCACACGCGCCATGCCATTGAGATGCTTTCGGCGGAGAAGCGCTACTATGTGCTGCTGTTCTCGCATGAGTTCGCGTCCTCGTTCTGGAAGGGCGGCGAGCTGATGACGTTTCAGGTGCCGTCGCAGACCTTTCAGCGCCGCATGGCCGATGGGACCGTTGGCACGGTGAAGCGCAAAGGGTATACGCGGCGCAATACGCGCGAAGATGCATGGCGCTACCATCTTCGCGAGATGGCCGTGTCGGAGGATCCGCTGCGCTACATGCGGCGATTTGTGCGAGTCGAGGACGAGCTCGAAGACGAGACGGCTGCTCCGAGCCCGGAACATGAGATCAAGACCGCCAAGAGCTAGCCTTCCACGTCATGCAGAGGCTTGGAAAAACGTGGCAATTTGAGATATTTCTGCACATCTCAAATCGCCGGGATTACAAAACTTGCGACATAACTTTCCCTCGCGATAATCCGATGTCCTAAACTAGAACTCAATGTCCATTCAAACCATCCGCCCCGCCCGCACGCTGCAAGGCTCCGTCACGCTGCCTGGAGACAAGTCCATCTCCCACCGCTATGCCATGCTCGCCGGCCTCGCCGAAGGCACCACCATCCTCTCCAACTTCTCCACCGGCGCCGATCCGCACTCCTCCCTCGCCTGCATGGAGGCCCTTGGCGCGACCGTCGTCAAAAAGGACAAGACCATCGAGGTTACCGGGGTTGCCGGTGCATTCTGTCAGCCGGAGCACCCGCTCGACTGCGGCAACTCCGGCTCGACAATGCGTATGCTGGCCGGTTTGATTGCCCCTCATCCACACACCTTCACCTTGATCGGCGACCACTCCCTCACCATACGGCCCATGGAGCGCATCCGTAAGCCACTCTCGAAGATGGGCGCAGAGATCCACCTGACCGGCGGCGACGGAGCCGTAGGCGGCCACGCTCCCATGACCATCATCGGCGGCCCGCTCACGGCCATCGACTTCGACACGCCGATCCCCTCGGCGCAGGTCAAGACCGCCGTCCTCTTTGCCGGACTTCAGGCCAACGGCACCACCAGCCTCACCGAGTCGGTCCGCACCCGCGACCACTCCGAGCACGCCCTCAAGGCGTTCGGCGCAACCCTCCACCGCGAGGGCGACAAGCTGAGCATCCCCGGCGGCCAGAAGCTTAAGGCCATCGAAGCCACTGTGCCCGGGGATCTCTCGTCGGCTGCCTTTTTTCTTTGCGCGGCGCTGCTCTTCCCTGACTCGAACCTCATCCTCGACTCGCTGGGCATGAATCCCACCCGCGCTGCCCTGCTCGATGTCATCACCGAGCTTGGCGGCAGGATCAAGGTGCTCAACGTCGAGGAACATCACGGCGAGCTGATCGGCACCATTCAGGTCAACACTACGCCCGGCGGACTCAAGGGCATCGCCATCGCCGGTGCGCTCTCTGCCCAGCTCATCGACGAATTGCCTGTCATCGCCGCGATTGCACCCTACACTCGCGAAGGGATTACGATCCGCGACGCCAAGGAGCTTCGGGTGAAGGAGTCCGACCGCATCGCGCTCGTCGCCAAGAACCTCAAAGCCATGGGAGCCGAGTTCACCGAGCACGAAGACGGTCTCACCATCCCCGGCAATCAGCAGCTCCACGGCGCACAGATCGATTCGGGCGATGACCACCGCATTGCGATGGCCTTCTCCATCGCCGCTCTCAGAGCCACGGGCGACACGGAGATCCACGGGGCCGAGGCAGCAGCTATCTCCTTCCCGGAGTTCTTCACGTATCTCGATTCACTGGCGCAGCGTTAGAGCGGTTCTCCTCCCGATGTAGTTTTGGTGATTCGAGCAAAACGCAGATTCCCTTCGGGAATGACAAACAAAGGAAGCTATCCCTGTCCCTTTGGAATGACAAAGGAAGCTACGCCTGAGAGGAAATAGCTGTAAGTTCAATAGCACTTGTAGCTTTCGACAGAAAACCTCGCCACCACGGCGAGGTTTTTGGTGCCAGTCACTTTATCTTTCAGTGCTGCCTCTTCAACTGCGGTGATCGACTTCAGAGACACTTGCCTGAAGACGCTTCTCCCGCTGTGCCGGGTTCGCAGGGTGAGCCTGCAATAAATCCGTAAGCGAAGCGATCACAGCGGACGCCTTTATTTCATCGAGCTTGTAGTCTGCCGGGACCTCGGTGCGATCTTCCCCGCGCAGAATCCTGACATTGGCCACCTGCAGAGGGAGCCACTCGAGCGGCTTCTGCCACGAAGGCCCCATGACCACCATGGGCACTCCCACTGCTCGGCCAACATGCATTGTGCCGGTATCGAGCGACACCACCACATCGCTCAGCGCCAGCAGCGCCGCAAGCTCTGTCACCGAGGTTCTGCCCGTCAACGACGTTCCGATACCGCCCGCAACCTGCCAAATGCGCTCGACCGCCGCAGTATCGGCAGGCGTGCCGACATAGGCGATTGCGCATCCTAGAACCTCGTGGGCGTGCCGAATCACCTCTACAAATCGATCTTCGTGCCAGCCGGTTCGCTGTCCCCCGCTGCCCTGCGTGACCAGAATCAGCAATGGTTTCCCCGAGGGATTGATCTCCTGAGCCATGGACCGGGCAGTTGCGACATCGGCCTTCGAGAAGAAGACGCGCGGCTCAAAGTGGCCTGCTCCAGCGCCAATCAGATCGGCAAGCCGCAGATTGTTGTCGATCTGGCTGCGTTCTCCCAAATAGCGCAAGGGCCGCTGATAAAGCTGCGGCGCAAGGGTAAAACCGCCACGCCATCCGCTTCCGGCCAGAAAACTCAGCAGAGCAATGCGGGTACGCTGATCGGAGGTTCCGGTGAAGGTGCAGTCGGGCTGCAACTTCCGACGTTGAAGTTCACTCCGTAATGTTTTGGCGGCATTCGAGAGATCGGATAAGGGATCGGGCGTTTCGATCAGATGATCGATTGACGAGTTATGACGGAGGACGGCCAGCCCGAGACCTCGCGTTGCAACAGTCACCGTAATCTCGGGCCGAGACCGCTTGATCGCCTCGTAAACCGGGGTGAGATGAACACAGCATCCGAGGGGAAGAAGATATTCGAGAAAAAGTACGCTCTTAACTTTGGCTGGATCGACCGTTACCGCACGTCCACGGAGCAGACGCTCCGATGCCATGACGGCACCGGCAGAGAGACCCATCAGGTTCTTTTTCAAAGACATGCCCTGCTGTTCTCCCGTGTTTCCAATTACATTTTGTAGCGGCCCATGTCGTCGTCGTTCAGATTTTCCAGCCATCGCCGCATCTCATCGGCATTGACGGTTTGCGAACCGCTGGCGGCCTGTTTCGAGTTTTCAAGCACCTGACGATTAACGTAGATGGGGCAATCCCAGCGCAGAGCGAGGGCAATCGCATCCGATGGACGGGCGTCCAGAGTTACCGTTTCGCCTGCATGGTCCATCCAGATGACGGCGTAGAAGGTGTCGTCGCGCAGCTCGGAGACGACGACCTTGTTGACTTGCGCGTTGAGTCCGCGAGCGAGATTTTGAAGCAAATCATGCGTCATCGGTCGCGGTGTTGCTGTCTTTTCGAGTTCAAGAGCGATGGCGTTTGCCTCGAAGATGCCCACCCAGATGGGAAGGACCAGATCGCTGGCGACGTCTTTCAGCACCACGATCGGCATATTGGTGACGGGGTCCATCATGAGACCGCGAATCTGCATCTCGACTTCGGCCTGAGAACCGGAGTCGGCAGGTTGGTGCACTTCGGCCTGATCGCGTGGTTTCATCAGCTTGCCACTGCCTCGCCAAGGAGGCTGTTGGGGAAGGTTTGGGTGATGCGGACGGAGACGTAGCTTCCGGTTGCGGGAAGAATGGGCTGCGTGGTGGTGAAGTTGACGGTCTTGTTCTGGGTGCTGCGGCCTATGACCTGATTGCGCTGACGGTTATGGCCTTCAACCATAAGTTCCATTACTTCACCAAGATGGCGCTCATAGTTTAAGCGTTGGGTCTCGCGCTGGCGGTCGAGGAGGATTTGCAGCCGCTTCACTTTGACTTCTTCCGGGATGGAGTCGGCCATGGTGATGGCAGGTGTGTTGGGCCGGGGTGAATATTTGAAGGCAAAGATGGCGTCGTAGCCGACCTCTTCGAGCAGAGTTGCGGTCTGCTCGAGGTCTTCCTCGGTCTCGCCGGGAAAGCCGACGATGATGTCCGACGTGATGCTGATGTTGCGCTTCGCCGCTTTGATCCAGGAGATGCGTTCGAGATACCAGTCACGGGTGTACTCGCGCGACATGGCGTGAAGGACAGCGGTGGAGCCGCTCTGGACCGGGAGATGGACGTGATCGCAGAGGGTGGGCACGGCGTCGATGACGTCCACAATGTCCTTGGTGAAATCGCGCGGATGCGAGGTGGTGAAGCGCACGCGGCGGATGCCGGGAATGCTGCCGACAGCGGCCAGAAGTTCGGCGAAGGTCATCTTCGCGGAGGGATCGTGGTAGGAGTTGACGTTCTGGCCGAGGAGCTGGATCTCGGTAAAACCGGCATCGGCCATGCGAATGGCTTCGTCGAGCACGGAGTTCGCGGTGCGGCTGCGCTCTTTGCCGCGGGTGTAAGGGACGACGCAGTAGGCGCAGAACTTGTCGCAACCTTCGATGATGGTGATGTAGCCGCGATGAGGGTTGGTGCGGGCGACGAACGGGGTCTCGAAGGTCTCGTCGGTCTGACGGTCATCGAGGCCGGTGATGCGCTGCTCCCCTGCTTCGAGGCGGGCGAGCATGTCGGGCAGGTTGCGATAGGACGCCGAGCCGGAGACGAGCGAGACATAGGGCGCCTTGTCGAAGATCTTTTCGCCCTCCTGCTGGGCGACGCAGCCGAGGACGGCGAACTTTTTGCCCTCCCCCTGCAGCTTCTTGTACTCGTTGAGGCGGTGAAAGACTTTTTGTTCGGCTTTGTCACGGATTGAACAGGTGTTGTAGAGAATTAGACCGGCGTCGGCTTCGTCCTGCACGCGGGCATATCCCTGCTGCTCCAAAGTGCCGATGACTTTTTCGGAGTCATGGGCGTTCATCTGGCAGCCGAAGGTTTCGATATAGAAAGTCTTGCTCACAACTACAGTATAACGGCTGGAAAATATGGAATTTGATTATTGCGAAACCGGCTTGGATATTCGGGTGATGGATGCAATATGGATGATGTCATTGTTCATTTGGCCTGTAACCCTTACTTCTTCAGCAGCAAAGTGGGAGACTTGTTGCTGAGGCTCGACCTCGTAGACTTTGTTATCGACCCAAAGCCCATACTTCGATCCCCGCTTTACACAAAGCCGAACACATGCCCGGTCAGGGCGCATGGTAGACGTACGCTGACAATGGGTGCCGCAGTGGGTATCGGTAACGAAGCCATCCCAAGTCTTAACGGTAATAATATACTTGACAGACTATAGTCAGAGTTGTATCTTAGAAACATGGAAACGCCTAAGACACTACTCGAAGCCATCAACTTCTTCTCAGTTTACGAGAATTGCCGTCAATTCATGATCGCTATTCGCTGGGCTGATGGTGTTGTTCGCTGCCCTTATTGCGATGCCACCAAGCTGACCTATCTGGAGAAGGCGCGAGTGTACCGCTGCTATGGCGACCACGCAAAGCAAAAGTTCTCCCTCAAGGTTGGCACCATTTTTGAAGATTCGGCTATCGGTCTTGAGAAATGGCTTCCCGCTGCATGGCTCCTATCGAACTGCAAAAATGGCATCAGCAGCTATGAGCTTGCGAGGGCGCTTGGCGTCACGCAGAAGTCGGCATGGCACATGCTTCACCGTCTGCGGGAAGCAATGACGGATGAGACTGGCAAGATCGGCGGAAACGGTACGCCTGTAGAGTGTGACGAGACTTTCATCGTTCCTAAGACTCAGAAGATGCATAAGGCCAAGCGCATCCAGTACCACGCTACAGGCGGCTCTAAGGCTGTTGTACTGGGCATGTTGGAGCGTGGTGGCCGCGTCAAGGCTGCGGTGATCCCTGCACGTCATAAGATGCATATGAACCCTGTAATGACGGCAAACGTGGAAGCGGGAGCAAATATCATGACTGATGAGTTTGCGACCTATGGCGTACTCGACACGCCTTATAACCGTGAGGTCATCACTCACGCGATGGAGTACGTCAATGGCCACATCCACACACAGGGCATTGAGAACTTCTGGGCGCTATTGAAGCGTGGTCTTCGTGGAACCTATGTCAGTGTGGAACCCTTCCACCTTGACGCCTACGTGAAAGAGCAGGTCTTTCGTTACAACAATCGCAAGGACGCGGACGACTTCACGCGCTTTGCAACTTGCATGATGGGCATACAGGGAAAGCGCCTCACCTATCAGGCGCTCACGCAAAGGCCGAGTGTGGTCTAAGAACGGGCAGGGCCGGGGGAAGCGGTCTTAGGCTTTGCCGGAACTATTTTCCTCATCAGATCGGTGAACGCTCCGAAATCGCCAGCGGTCTTCATCGTTTCTGTTTTCGGTGGCCTTTTTGCCGGGTCTTTCCATTGCTTTTTCATGCCGCGATTGTACCTTTTTTAGGGGATGACGGGTGGTTGCATGGCCGTTCGGAAGTTCATCGGTGTTCCTCACATGAAAAAGGGAGGCACGCGGCCTCCCTTTGGATATTCGCCTCTCGGCACGCAGCCAAGAGAATTTTTGAAACTGTGCGAAGATTACATAAACCTAAAGGGGTTCGCAATACCCCAAGCGGGCAGACTCCAAACCTTTGGCTCCCACGGCTCCGTTACGCGCTTTTTAGCGTAACAGGAGCGCATCCAAAAAACAAGCATAAAAATAAATGTGGCACTATGTTCCACAGGTAGCCAACATTTGCTTTTTTAGCCAATTATTGATTTAACGAAGCGCCACTGCCCTATTCCAGCGCATTCACTACATGATCAGGTCAAATATGCTGCGGCCATTGTGTTTAGTGCCCATTAAGCATATAAGGGTATTCCGAAATTGGACGATATATAAATTGAGCTTAAGACCGGTTACCGTCATTGAAGCGTTCTACAAAGCCCTACAGGTTGGGCTTGAAAAATTTGGCGACTTCTTGAGGGAATTGGCCGTCCTATTGCTAGTGTTTATACCGATTGACTATTGGAAGGTTGGTCTTTCATGGCCGAGATTCTATGCCGTATTTGGGGCTAGCGCGGGAATCTTTGGTTTCGGGCTGATGTGCGAATATGCGGCGATTGCCGTCAAACGGTACAGAGAGTTGTACGAAGAGGAGATGGGAAAATGGTTCAAACTCACATCATCCAGCTAATCGTTGGGGTTCTTGGCTTTGCTACTCTAGGCGTGATTGTGGGATCGCTGTTAGCAATCCGCAAGCTGAAGGAAAAGACTGAAGAGGTCAAGAAGCACCGCATTGAAGTAGAGATAAGCCGGTCTGAGCATAAACATGATAGCGACATGATGCCCGCACATCGGTAATTCTCTTCCTAAATTCCTGCAATCAATTGCAACGAAAAACCTCGCCTCGACCTAGGCGGGGTTTTCTGTGCAAACTATGCTGCCCTGTCACGGTGTTCATATCTTCGTCCTTTCTTCGTAGTCAGTCAAATCTGTTATTACCGTCTTAACGGTTTGTGAATGCGCAAGATGACCGACAGCAAAAAGAAGTGCTACGCAGAGATAGACCTTCATCGTCTCGCCCCTTTACGGCAGCAATCTTATCAAAATCTGATTTTGAGGGATTTGGTAGCGCCACCGGGGCTCGAACCCGGACTCTCAGCCTTGAAAGGGCCGCGTGTTAACCAGTTACACCATGGCGCCGTACACAGAATCTTCCGTTGCTTCGACTATATTCCGCTTGCAGCTTCTTAAGCGAAACGCATTCGGAAGGAAACAGATTTGGTAGCGTTACCGGGGCTCGAACCCGGACTCTTCGCCTTGAGAGGGCGACGTGTTAACCAGTTACACCATAACGCCAGAAGGGAGGAAGTTCTCTGCTGCGATGGGTTAAGTATAGCAGAACTTGGGGGTGTTTTAGTGGAGAACAAGCAACTGCAAAAACCAAATATGGGGGTTCTTCGCTGCGCTCAGAATGACAAGCGGAAACAACGGCAACTGCAACCGCAGATCCCTACGGGATGACAAACAAAAAGACAGGCAACTACAACGACAGAAGCAAAACCTGCGCGACGCGAATACGGCGCGATTTACAGGCCGAGTTTTTTGACCTCGTCGTTATAGTACTTGCGGTAGAGGATGTCCCACTCCTGCGAGCCTTCCATGATGATCTTGCGCTGCGAGGCGATCTTCAGCCGGGCCGCTGCGTCGATCCTGGTCTCTTCGAGGAGAAGCTTTTCGAGGGCCTTGCGGGCCTCCTGCCGGATGGTATTGCGATCTTCGAGAAAGTCGCACTCGGGAATCTCGGCGAGGGTGTCGGCTATGGTGTGGGCGAGCTTATTGAGTTTGTCGCGGGAGATTCTCACAGCACCGCCTTGTACTTGCGGGCCAGCTCGTTCTTCACCTTTTTGAACATCTCGGGGTAGCTGGCTCCGGTCTTGAGCATGTCGTCCTGGAAGGCTTCGAGGATGACGCGAACTTCGTCGTTGATACGATCCTCCAGCGCCAGTTCTTCGATCATGGCGGCTGTAACCCGCTCCTCGAGAACAGCAGGCTTGGCGGTTTCGATCATCTTCTCGGCAACGAGGTGCTTGAGGGTCTGGCGCGCCAGATATCCAACGTAATCTTTAGAAAAAATCATTGACTTTCACTCGAATATATCATGCGTGTCTATCACTTGTAGCGGACCTTCGCCGAGGCGCTACTTCTGTTTTGGCGCTGGCCTGTGTGGGCAATGCTCGGTATTGAGGCAGGTTGCGGGGAGGCGCAGGCGCTCCACGGGACGGCCATGCAGTAGATGCTCGGTGACAATTTCATCCACGTCTTTAAGCTGGACAAAGCCGTACCAGACGGCCTCGGGATAGACCACCACGGTTGGGCCGTGTTCGCATTGATCGAGGCAGCCGGACTCGTTGGCGCGGACGAGATGCTTGAGGCCAGCGTCTTTGAGGGCGTCCTTGAAGGCGGATTTGAGCTTTTTGCTGCCATGGGGAAGGCAGCTCGGACGGGGCGCGGATTCGTCGCGCTCGTTGGTACAGATGAAGACGTGATGTTTAAATTCCGGCACGGCTGGATTTCCTGTTCCTGGTCTCGTTTTGCAACGGCGGATCGTGCGGGCCTCGTAGCTTTCTGAGACAATATGAGATCGATGCAACCAGACAATCTTATCTCGCTTAAAGACGACATGATAGCGTTCATCGCTGGCCATGGGATGCGCCGGCTGAATGCCTATGTCACCGAAGACGTTCCCACCGTCCTATTTGAAGAAGAAAACCCGGACGGATGGAAGGATTTTGTCGAACATGCGAAGGCGGCTGGCGCTCCCTTTGTGACGATGAGCGAGGTGGTGCTGGAGAAGTCGGACATTGCGATCCTGCTCGAACAGATTCGCGATCAGACGTTTCCGGACGATGAGGCCGCGGAGCTGGACGACGCTGAATACCTGGTCAATTACGTGGGAAAGATCGGCTATCTGCAGCTCGGGTTTGCACATCAGGGCGTGATGTTCGTCTTTGAGGTTGCCACAGACTGGTATGACCGTTTTCAGGACCTTCTGGAGACTGTGTCCGAGCTTGGCGGCATTGTGCTCGATGACCACGAGAGCGACGAGTAGGCAAAATGATCTCCGCCCAGAATGGGCTTCGACAGGAATGGGCAGTCGCTTCGCCTGATGCCGATGTAGTGGGGCGGCTTGCGCGTGAATTAGGGTGCCCGGATGCCATTGCTGCGTTGCTTGTGTCGCGCGGCATTGTCGATGTAGCCGCGGCACAGACATTTTTCAATCCCTCTCTTGATGATCTGATTGACCCGATGCTGATGCTCGGGATGCGAGAGGCAGTCGCACGAATCCAGCAGGCCGTTCGCGGGGGAGAGCCGATCCTGATCTACGGCGACTACGACGTGGACGGCACCACTGCCACCGTATTGCTGAAGACGGCAATCGAGCGCACAGCCACGAAAGATTGCCCCGCGGTCGTGACCTATCATGTGCCGCATCGGCTGCGCGAAGGTTACGGGATGCAAACCGGCGTGCTGGGTGCTGCTGCTGCGTCCGGGGTGCGGCTGGTGATCAGCGTCGATACCGGAATTCGAGCGTTTGCTGCGGCCGATGAGGCCAAAGCACTGGGGCTCGATCTAATTGTCACGGACCATCATCTTCCCGATGACGCGGTCGGGGTTCCTCACGCGATTGCCGTCGTCAACCCGGCGCAGGAGGGGTGCGGCTATCCCTTCAAGTCTCTTTGCGGAGCAGGGGTGGCTTTCAAACTCGCCCATGCGATTTTGTCTGCTGCCGCCGATACCGAGGAAGGTCGCGCGAAATTGCGGAACAGTCTGGTTCCCTCTTTTCTGAAGTTGGTAGCCATTGCGACCATCGCGGATTCGGTTCCACTGGAGGGAGAAAATCGGGTGATTGCGGCGCTTGGCCTGCGCGAGCTTCGGAACCCGGTGCAGCCCGGATTGCGAGCCTTGATGCAGGTGGCGCAGATACCGGCCAATCGCCCTCCTACAGCGACCGAGGTCGGCTTTCGGCTGGCACCGCGTATCAATGCCGCAGGCCGAATGGATATCGCGAGCGACGTCGTCGAACTCTTTCTGACCAGAGACGTAGAGCTGGCCTCTAAACTGGCAGAAAAGCTGAACCGGCTGAACGAAGACCGGAGGGCGACCGAGGCCAGGGCACTTGAGGACATTGAGGTGCAACTCGCCTCTTTGCGAGACGGTGACGGCACGTTTCCATCTGAGTGCATCGTTCTGGACGACCCGAGCTGGCATCGGGGGGTGCTTGGGATTCTGGCATCGCGAATCGTCGATCGCACCGGGCGTCCGGCGCTGGTGTTGACCCATGAAGATGGCCATGCGCATGGCTCGGGCCGCTCTATCGCCGGATTTCACTTGCTCGACGCTCTGACCGCGATTCATGCAGACGGCGAATTGTTTACCCGATTCGGCGGCCATACTCATGCTGTGGGCTTTTCCTTGCCCTCGGAGAGCGTTGCGACTTTACGAACGCGAATGCGGAACTATAGCTCGTCCATATTGGATGGACCGCTGCTTGCTCCGCCACTGGAGTGCGACGTCGAGCTTTCGTTGAATGACCTTACGCCGGAGTTCTTCGACTGGTTGACGCGCTGCGGCCCGTTTGGGATCGGTAATCGGGAGCCTGTCTTTGCAACTCGCGGAGTAACGCTGTCGGCTGACGTGAGGCTGATCAAGGAAAAGCATGTCTGCCTGCAACTGTGCCAGGGCTCCAACCCTGCACGATTTAGCGCATTGGGCTGGAGCCGCGGGGCGGTGGACTGGCCAGCGCGCTGTGCGGAGATGGAATTGCGGCGGGGCTCGATTGTGGATATCGCCTATCGGCTGAAGGGGGCAATGAATCCTCAGTTCCCCGGCCTCGAACTTGAATTACTCGACCTTAAATTGAGCTGAAGGCTCCGCACCCGACTATGTACCTGTTCGGAGACTCAAATTTTCCTGCTCCGTTTCCAGTGCATGAGCGTCTTATATACTGAAAATTCAAACTGATGCCGACAACCGATACAAGACGCCTGAATCCCTTTGCGCTATTGGGCATCCTGCTCGGAGTCGTTCTTCTCGTCGTTGTGGTCGTTCGCTCGTTTACGCGCGAAGTAGTGGAGATCCGGGCGGCCGCAGTAACTCACCAGAATCTGGTCAAGTCCGTTCCTACGAATGGCAAAGTCGAGCCGATCAGCGACTTTCGTGCTCATGCGGAAGGACCGGGCGTGGTGGCGAAGATTTATGTCAAGGTCGGACAGAAAGTAAAGTCCGGCGATCTGCTGATCAAGATGGACGATGCCGACGCTGTGGCACGACTTGCCGCGGCCAATGCTGTCCTGCGCACCGCACAGGCAAGTATGCATGACCTGCAGCAGGGCGGCTCTCAGGATGAGCGCATTGCGTTGCAGGGAGACCTGAGCCGAAGCAGGATTCAGCAACAACAGGCGGAGAGCGATCTTACCGCGCTGAAACAGCTTCAACAAAAGGGTGCGGCTTCGGCCAGCGAAGTTGCGGCGGCGGAGCAGCGGCTTCAGACCGCGAACAGCTCTTCGCAGAATGTCCAGATGCGCAGCACCCAACGCTATAGCGGCCCTGACCGGACACGCGCCCAGGCGCAACTGGCCGACGCACAGGCCGGAGTCCTCGCTGCGCAAAAAGGATATGCGAACGTCAATGTCCGCTCGCCTCTGTCGGGCACGGTCTATGCCATCCCCGTCTCTCAGTACGATTTCGTGCAGGCAGGACAGGACCTGGTGGACGTTGCCGACCTCAATAAAATTCAGCTCCGCGCTTATTTCGATGAACCGGAGATCGGCAATCTGGCAGCAGGACAGCCGGTCACCATCGTCTGGGAAGGCAAACAGGGCCGGGTCTGGCATGGCCACGTCGTCCGCGTACCGACGACCGTGACCGCCTACGGATCGAGAAGCGTCGGCGAGTGCCTCATCTCCGTAGACGACGCGAATGAGGACCTGCTTCCCAGCACGAATGTAACGGTGACTGTGACCACCCAGCAGCGGTTCAACGTTCTGAGCATTCCACGAGAGGCATTGCATACCGAACCCTCGGGGCATGATTTCGTCTACCGCGTCATCCATAACAAGCTTGTGGTCACCCCCGTCCAGGTTGGGGTAGTGAATCTCTTGCGGGTTGAGATCACTGGCGGCCTTACCGAGAAGGACACCGTTGCCCTGAGCGCAACGAACAGCAACCGTGACCTCTCGAATGGGCTTGCAGTAAAAGTAGTCGACTAACCATGGTTCCAAAGACAAACCTGATCTACCTCCGGATTGCATTTTTACTGGTTCTGCTCTCCGGAGGCCGTCTGCTGGCCGATGACGCACAGTCAGCAAACGCGCTTCTACAGCAGGGACGCGTCGATGAAGCACACCTCTCTTTGCAGACACTCCTGGCGGCGCAACCCGGCAACTCCTATGCCCACCAATTACTTTGCCGCGTCTATTATGCCCAGGGAATGGCGGATGCCGCGATCCAGGAGTGCGAATTGGCGGCCTCGCAAGATCCTAGCAACAGCGGCACCCAGATGTGGCTGGGCCGCGCTTACGGGATGAAGGCTTCTCATGCCAATCCGGTTGTTGCCTTCGGCCTTGCGCGTAAGGTTCGATATGCCTTTGAGCGAGCGGTACAGCTCGATCCGGAAAATATTCAGGCAATGAGCGACCTTGGCGAGTTCTATGTGGATGCTCCAGCAATCGTCGGTGGAGGGCTGGACAAGGCACGGGCGCTGGCCAGCCGGATGCAGCCTCGCTTTTCGTCGCAATCGCATCGCTTGCTGGCATTGATCGCCAGCGAAGACAAGGATACTGCGACCGCTGAATCGGAGTTCAAAAAAGCTGTTCTCGCAGGCAGAACGCCCGCAGCCTATATCGACCTTGGCCAGTTTTATCAGAGGCAGAACCAGCCGGATAAGGCGCTTGAAGCGCTGAAGGCAGGCATTGACGCGGACCGCAGAAAAGATGCGTCTCTGGTAGACGCGGCAAGCATTCTCACCGCCATGAACCAATCACCCCAACTCGCCGAAGATCTGCTGCGTGAGTATCTCTCCTCCTCCGCCAAGTCGGATGATGCGCCGGCATTCAAGGTGCGTATCCAGCTCGGCGACCTTTTGGCGCATCAGGGCGACGCCGCTTCCGCGCATCGGGAGTATGCTGCCGCTGCCGCACTGGCCTCAAACTATGCACCTGCCCGTAAATCGCTGCAGGGTTCCTGACGGAAAGAGCGATACCATGGTACGCAGCCCATCTCGAAGGAATCTCTCAGAACGCATGACCCGACTTCTCCGCCTCGCCATTACGTGTACTGTGGTCGCCGCTGGAAGTCTTCCGGCCATGGCGCAGATTTCGTTCACCTCCGCCCTGGATCTCGCGCAAAAAAACAGCCCCAGCGTCCGGATGGCGCAGGCCAATGTCGATAAGGCCAATGCCGCACTGTCGCAGTCCCGCGACGTCTATATTCCGAGCGTTGCGGGTGGTTCGGGGCTGGGCTATTCCTATGGATTTCCGGTTGGCCAGCCCTCCGTCTTCAACTTCACCATGCAGTCGCTGGTCTTCAACTTTTCTCAGGGAGACTATATTCGGGCATCGCGCTTTGCCTTGAACGCCGCGGAACTGGCTCTGCAAGACGCACAGCAGGCGGTGACGGAAGATGTCGCCGTCACCTATGTTGCGCTCGACCGTGATTCGCAGCGGCAGAAGGCTTTGAGCGAACAGGCAGGATACGCTACCCGTCTGATCGATATTATTCAGGAGCGCCTCGACGCAGGCCAGGACACGCCTATCGATCTCACCGGCGCACAGCTTTCAGCAGCGCAGATCAAGCTGGCTAAACTTCGCTCCGATGACGAAGCAGAGAATGATCAGGCCCATCTGGCACTCCTGATCGGTGTTCCAGCGCAAGGTCTCGGTGTCGTCAGCAGCAGCATTCCCCCGTTCACGGCACCGCCGGTTAATCTGGCGGAGTCCGCACCACAGAGCAGCCCCTCTGTCGCCTCTGCCTATGCCACCGCGAACGCTAAGCAGAAGATTGCACTGGGAGACGCACGTTATCTCTGGAGACCGCAGATTGCCTTTGCCGCGCAATATAATCGCTACGCAAAGTTCAACAACTACGACCTTTACTATTCGCACTTTCAGCACAATAACTTCGGTATCGGGGTGGAGATCACCCTGCCGATCTTCGATATGTCCCGTCGCGCCAAGGCCCGCGAATCTGCAGCGGACGCCATCTATGCCGCACGCGAAGCCGATCAGGCACGAGACCAGTTTCTCGAAGGCCGCCAGAAGATGCGCCACGCTACCAGTGAGCTGGCGGCGCAAGCCCAGGTTGCCGCCCTCGATCAGCAGTTGGCCCAGCAGCAACTTGATATTTTGGCTGTCCAATTGAAATCGGGGAGCGGAAATCCTTCCGCTCCGCAGATGACGCCCAAGGATGAAGAAAAATCTCGGATCGGCGAGCGAGAGAAGTTTTTGACGGTGCTCGATACCAGCTTCGAGATGCGTAAGGCAGAGATCAATCTTCTGCGGCAGACAGGCCAGCTCGAGGACTGGGTCAAATCCGTAGCGCAGTCACAATCTTCGACTGGATTGAAACCAGAATAGCTTCGAGGACATTTTTTTCGACTACTTTTTGCCTATCTTATTGATCCGCAAAGAGTGAACCACCGTAGAGACCAAAGAAATCCCCTCAAACCCCTTAGCAAAATGGTAAACTTGGACTATTATCATGCCCTTGAAAACACTGTTCTTGAACCCGCCCTCCTTCGAGAAGTTTGACGGTGGTGCCAGCTCCCGCTGGCCTGCCACTCGCGAGATCGAATCCTATTGGTACCCTGTGTGGCTCACCTACCCGGCGGGCATGCTCGAAGGGTCCCGCCTGCTCGACGCGCCGCCGCACCATATCAAGTGGCAGGAAGTCGTCGGGATTCTGAAGGACTACGAGTTCCTCGTCCTGTTTACCAGCACGATGGGCTGGGATGGCGACCAGAAGATGGCTGAGGTCATCAAGCAGACCTATCCCTCGATCAAGATCGCCTTCGTCGGGCCCCCGGTCACGACGTCGCCCGACAAGGCGCTCAACGAGTGCCCTGCCATCGACTTCATCTGCCGCCGCGAGTTCGACTTTTCCGTCGTCGAATATGCCAATGGCAAGCCCCTGAACGAGATCCTCGGCGTCAGCTACAAAGACGCCTCCGGCACGATCCAGCACAATCCTGACCGTCCGCAGGTTACTCCTGAGCAGCTCGACGAGATGCCCTGGGCTACCGACATCTATCACCGCGATCTCGACGTTACCAAATACAACGTTCCCTTCCTTCTTCACCCGTACGTCGCGCTCTACTCCACCCGCGGCTGCCCGGCGCAGTGCACCTTCTGCCTTTGGCCCCAGACGCTGAGTGGCCACGCGTGGCGCAAGCGGTCTACCGATGATGTGGCCGCCGAGATGAAGTCGGCCAAGGCCAAGTTCCCCCACGTCAAGGAGTTCTTCTTCGATGACGACACCTTCAATATCCAGAAAGCACGCACCGTCGAGCTTTGCGAGAAGCTGAAGCCCCTTGGCCTGACATGGTCCTGCACTTCGCGTGTGACGACGGACTTCGACACGCTCAAGGCCATGAAGGAAGCTGGCTGCCGCCTGCTCATCGTGGGCTATGAGTCGGGCGATCCCCAGATTCTCAAGAACATCAAGAAGGGTGCCACCGTCGAACGTGCGCTCGACTTCACCCGCGACTGCCACAAGCTCGGCCTAGTCATTCATGGGGACTTTATCCTCGGGTTGCCTGGTGAGACGAGGGAGTCGATTCGCAACACCATAGACTTCGCCAAGCAGCTCGACTGCGAGACCATCCAGGTCTCCATCGCGCACGCCTTCCCCGGCACCGAGTTCTTCGACTATGCCAAGGAAAAGGGCTTCATCACCAATGAGGCCATGTCCGATGACGGTGGCCATCAGATGGCGCACATCGAGTATCCCGGACTGCCTGTCGAGTACGTCATGGAGATGGTGCATAAGTTCTATGACGAATACTACTTCCGCCCCAAGGCGGCCTTCCGTGTCGTCTGGCAGGCCATCGTCAACCGCGATGTCCCCCGCCTCTACACCGAGGCAAAGTCCTTCATGACACTCCGTTCGCAGCGCAACAAGGCCGCACTTAAGATGAAGGAAGCCAACGCCGCCAAGGCGCAGGAATCCGTCAGCATGAACGCGTAATTGATTTTTATTCCGAGCGGTCAGCATAGGTGATGCTGGCCGCTTTTTTCTGGACTGCAGACTGAATCAATGGCTGGATCAACCCACTCCAATTGGGGTGATTGTTAAATCGATGAAGCACACCCTTACTCCGCGACGTTATCTCATTTTGCTGGCTGTCATGCTTACTGCATCGGTGGGCGATACGCTGCTCTCGCGTGGCATGTCCCAGGTTGGCCCGGTCGATCTGCATCATCTCGGTCTGCTGCTGCACGCTCTTACCAACATCAATGTCATCGCCGGCATCGTTCTGCTCATCGGATTCTTCGCCAGCTACACGACTGCACTCTCCTGGGCCGATCTCACCTTCGTCATGCCTGCCACCGCCTTTGGCTACGTGGTCATTGCGCTGCTCAGCCGCTTCTGGCTGCACGAGTATCTGAGCCCCTACCGCTGGGCGGGCATCGTCCTGATCGTCTGCGCCGTCGGCTTTGTTGCCAACGGACCCTCCCGCACAGAGCACCCCTCCGATCACCCCGACCTCGATCTCATGGACAGTGGTGTCGGCCGATGACCTCCGCGCACGTCTTCCACCAATGGTCCGCCATCCTCTTTGTAGTTGTCCTTGCTATCACTGGTGAGTGCCTCATCGCCGCCGGTATGCGCCGCCTCGGCGATCTGGACTGCTTCCGCACTCGCCCAGGTCTTCTCGGCTATCTCGGCCCTGTGCGCGCTGTGCTCTCCAACCCACTCTTCCTTATCGGAGCCCTCTGCATGGCCCTCAACTTCTTCGCCATGCTTTATACCCTCTCCATCGCCCAGCTCTCCCTCGCCGCCCCCGCCATCGCCTCCCTCACCTATATTGGCAACACCGTCGCTGCGAAGCTCTTTCTGCACGAAAATGTAGATCGGCGCAGATGGCTGGCGGCGCTGTTCGTCTGCGCCGGGGTGGTTTTACTTTCGAAATAGGAAGCCAACGCTAAACAGCCAGCCCGGCCAGTTCCCTTGCGCGAAGGAAGACACGGGTGAACATGGTGCTGTTCAAACGGCCTGTGTTGGTGTTGCGCAGAGATGGGTGATAGGTGGCCAAAAGATGCATTCCGTCAGGAAGAAGGTATTCCGCGCCGTGAGCGAACCGATAGGCAGATTTACGGGCGATGATGCCCATCTGGAGAAGATAGGCGAGATAGCCGTCAAAGGCGATTTTGCCGAGGCATACGACGACACGAACGCGAGGCAGAGCATGAATTTCGTCGGCAAGATGCGTGGCGCAATTGCGGATCTCCTGGGGGAGAGGTTTATCCCCCGGCGGCGCACAGCGGACGACAGAGGCTATCCAGGCGTGGCGGAGCTTGAGGCCGTCGTCGCGGGAGATGCCGGTCGGCTGGCTCGCAAATCCTAACTCGTGGAGAACAGGGTACATAAAGGCTCCCGAACCGTCTCCTGTGAAAGGCCGTCCGGTTCGATTAGCACCATGAGCCCCGGGAGCGAGCCCCAGAATAAGAACGCGGGCACGAGAGTCCCCGAAGCCGGGAACGGGACGGGACCAGTAGATTTCGTCCTGATAGGCACGGCGGCGGGTTTCGCCGATTCCGCGGCAATAGTTGCGAAGGCGTGGACAGCGGTTGCACTTGACGATGGAGTCGTTGACTTGCTGCAAAATCGGCGACAGGGGCTGAACTTTAGAACGGATCACTGCATCCCATGATAGTTGCAGAACCCTCGACTGGTCATGTGAGCTTTTGTGAAACCGGCTAAGTAAGATGTTCGTTGAATAAAAAGTGAATTGGAGGTTCGTTGGAAGATCCCAGACTCAGCAGAATGTACGCAGCATTGTGGAGACGGAAACTCGCCGAACTCTGGCATGGTGCCTGGCAAACGGCAGTGAAACGCTCAGGCCTGCTGATTACTATCACGGTGGCCGTGCTGGTGCTGCTGGTGGCCGTCGGCTTGAAGGAGCGTGGTCGGGGGAATCTTACGAAGCTGAAGACAGAGCTTGGGGTCCCTAAGCCGGTATCGCATGAAGCCGTGGCCATACGTCCCGGCGGCCAGGATCCGGTTGTCCTGGAACATGCGCAGACGGTGGACGTGGAAGGTCCTGAGTTCGTTTCGGCGACGCTGTTGCCGGGGCGCGGCATGAATCTGCTGCAAATACAGGCCTATATTCCTCAAAAAGGAACCGTAAACCTGCTCGCTTCGCCGTCTCTGGAAGATGCCGCCAAGCAGATGACAGGAGAGGACAAGGACGCTGATGGGCTCGCAAGCCTGTCCATGGGCGGAGCGATCGAGGCTCCGTGGGCAAACCGTATTTGGGGTTCCCCGCTGGACGGCGACACGATTACAACCTGGCGGGGACATAGCTTCCATCTACCTGCGGAGCAAGGAGTGAGCAACGGAGGCCTGCTGCTGAAACGGCAGGCAGACACAGTGAAATCAAATGTGATGCCGGACGGTGGTCAAGTCCAGTCAATCTATGATGCGGGAGATTTTGACGGTCACTGGATCTCGCACACCATCATTACGACTACCGTTCAACTGAACAGCCGGGCGATCGAGATGAATGTTTCCGCCCATAATACAGGCAACGAAGCTGAGCCGGTTGGGATTGGCTGGCAGCCAAAATTCGCAATTCTGAGCGGAGACCGCAACCAGGCCACGCTGAAGCTGCCAAACGCACTTCATGTAGAAGTTACGGATCGTCGTGGTGAAATGCCTACCGGCAAACTCTTACCGGTCGATGGCACGCCGTACGACTTTACCAAGCCTGAAGGCACCCGGCTGGGCACATTGAACCTGAATGACAGCTTTGTGCATCTGAAGCAGGGCCTGCTGGATAACGGCCCTATCGCCGAACTGAGAGACCCGAAGAGCAATTATGGGTTACGCATCACAATCTTGAGTCCAAAGATACAAGCGATCCACGTCAATGCGGCGGCGGACAGCTCTTTTGTCTCGATTGATCCCCAATTCAACTACGACGATCCATTCGGCCAGGAATGGCCCAAGAGCGAAGACACCGGCATGGTCGTTCTGGAACCGGGGCAGACGGCGCAATGGAAGATCCGGCTGGAGATTTTTGCGCTGAACGGTAACGCTTCCCAACATATGTAGGTTTGGCCAAGTCAGGGAGCCCAGCATAAGGAACTACTCGAATGGTCGAGGTTTGACCCTCCACAACGAAGACTCGTACAGTAGTAAAGAGGCGTGTTCCAAGCGGTCAGCTTTTGAGCGCGCAAAACCGTACATACAAGCACCCCGGAAGGCATGGATTTGACCCCGACTGAGATGACAGAGACGAATGAGACTGCCGAGCAGCAGTCTGAACTGGCGCATACCCACAATCATGACCACGAGCACGATCATGAACACGAGCATCAGCACGCTCCTTCGCTGAACCCGGAATTGACGCGGGAGATCGAGGTGGAAGTCGGGGCGGATGAGGTGTCGAAAGCCTTTAAGAAGGTCGTGAAGCGCTATCAGAAGCAGGCGCGTATTCCTGGTTTCCGCGCAGGCAAGGTGCCGGAGTCGCTGATCCGGTCGAAGTTCGCCAAAGAGGTCCGGCAGGAGGTTCTGGAGAGCCTGGTGTCCGAGCCTTTCCGCAAGGCGATCGACGACCAGAAGCTGCGCCCGGTGTCCGAACCGCAACTGCTCGACATGCAGCTCTTCGACGGGCAGCCGCTGAAGTTCAAGGCTGCCTTTGAGGTTGCACCCGAGTTCGACATTGCCGGTTATGAGAGCGTTCATGTAGCCAAGCCCGAGGTTGCGCTGACCAGCGAGGAATTCGATGCAGAGCTTAGCCGGGTGTTGGATGCTCATGCGACCGTTGAACCGGTGGACGAAGACCGGGAACTCGTCAACGGCGACTGGGCCGAGATCCAGTTTCGCGGCGAAGTGAAGGACCTGGCACAGACCGTTACCGAAGACGGCGTGGCCAATGCTTCTCAACACGCGCCGATTACCGGTGAAGACGTGCTGATCGAAATCGGCGGCAAGAACACTCTGGCTGCATTCAACGATGCGCTGCGCGGTGCGAAGCCGGGGCAGGAGCTGAAGTTCGAGGTAGACTATCCGGCGGACTTTGGCGATAACCGACTTGCGGGACAGACTGTCAGCTACGACGTGACGGTGAAGGCGATCAAGCGCAAGACGTATCCCGAGCGCGATGCTGAGTTTGCCAAGCAGCTTGGAAATTATGAGAGCTGGGATGACTTTGAGAGCAAGCTGCGGGAGCACACGGCAGACCGTAAAAAGGACGCGCTTGAGAACGGTGCCAAAGACAAGATGCTCGAAGAGCTGATCGGGCGGTATCACTTCCCTGTTCCCGAATCGTTTGTGCAGCAGCAGGTGGATGCGCGGTTGGATCGCGGCCTCCGCGCTCTAGCCCAGCAGGGTATGAAGGCCGACGACATGCGCAAATTGGACTTTGGCCGTCTGCGCGCTGCCCAGCGTGATCAGGCAGTAAACGAAGTCAAGGTTTCGATGATTCTCGACAGAATCGCCGAGGCTGAGGGCGTCGTGGTGAGCGATGAGGACCTTGATCGTGAACTGCTCATGATTTCGATTCAGTCGCGCGAGCCGCTGGAAACTCTGAGGGAGCGACTGGCAAAGGATGGCGGTCTGGACCGCATCCGCGAGCAGATGCGCCGCGAAAAGACTGGAAGCGTGCTCTACGAGAAGCTGGCTTCGTAGATATAAAACATAAACCAGAATTTTCTGCTAACGATTTTTAGAAAGAGAGCGCTATGGGATTAGTACCGATGGTGATTGAGCAGACGAGCCGGGGCGAACGCGCCTACGATATCTACAGCCGTCTGCTGCGTGACAACATCATTTTTCTGGGCACGCCGATCGATGACAACATTGCGAATGTCATCATTGCGCAAATGCTGTTTCTGAGCGGTGAAGACCCGGAGAAGGACATTCAGCTTTACATCAATTCTCCGGGCGGATCGATTACTGCGGGGCTCGCCATCTACGACACGATGCAGTACATCAAGAACGATGTTGTGACGTTCTGCATCGGCCAGGCGGCCAGCATGGGTGCCTTTCTGCTGATGGCCGGGAAAAAAGGCAAACGATTTGCCCTGCCGAACTCGCGAATCCTGATTCACCAGCCGTCGATGGGCGGCTTGAGCGGACAGGCCACCGATATCGACATCCATGCACGGGAGATTCTGCGGATTCGTGAGATTACGAATAAGCTGATGAGCGCCAGCACCGGCCAGACGCTGGAACGGATCGAGCGCGACGTGGAGCGGGACTTCATCATGACGGCAGCACAGTCAAAGGAATACGGGATTATCGACGACATTATCGATAGGCCACGAACGTAATCAAAAGGTAACGCAAGGGAGCCCGGGCCAAATGGGTCCGGGCTCCCTTGCGTTATCACCAATTCGGTGTACAGCGGCAGGCACCCCTATCTACGGTTTACAAGATGAAACGGGTGTAAACTTCTGCTTATACCTTTGCACTGCACGGATTACCCAGGAGTTGCCGCACTTATGAAAACGTCACGAGGCACAGACGAATCTCTTCGCTGCTCTTTCTGCCACAAGTCGCAGGACGCTGTTGCCAAGCTCATCTCCTCTCCATCGGACTATCCGCGAGCTTATATCTGCGACGAGTGCGTTGCTGTGTGCAACTCCATCCTCGAAGACGACCGTACGGAGGCGCAGCCCGGTGCAGCGCCTGCCCACCTGCCTAAGCCGCAAGAGGTCAAGGCGTTTCTGGATGAGTACGTTATCGGTCAGGACCAGACGAAGAAGAAGCTGGCGGTCGCGGTCTATAACCACTACAAACGGATTCAGATGAACAAGACTCGCGGCAACGATGTCGAGCTGGCGAAGTCGAACATTCTGCTGGTTGGCCCGACGGGATCGGGCAAGACGCTGCTGGCGCACACGCTGGCTAAGATGCTGGACGTTCCCTTCGCAATCGTCGATGCGACCACTCTGACCGAAGCCGGATATGTTGGCGAGGATGTCGAAAATATTATTTTGAAGTTGTTGCAGGCAGCCGAAGGAGATGTGGCGCGCGCCCAGAGCGGCATCATCTACATCGATGAGATTGACAAGATCGGACGCAAGGACGAGAACCCATCGATTACACGCGATGTCTCCGGCGAAGGGGTTCAGCAGGCGCTCTTGAAGATTCTGGAAGGAACGGTCGCCAATGTTCCGCCACAGGGCGGCCGCAAGCATCCGCACCAGGAATTTACGGCTGTCGATACCACGAACATCCTTTTCATCTGCGGCGGAGCTTTTGTCGGCCTCGAAAAAGTGATCGGACGCCGCATTGGCAAGAAGGCTCTGGGATTCAAGGCAGTCGTTGACCCGGAGGCCAAAGAAGACGAAGTGACGCCAATTCGCGCCCAACGCGATGCCGAGTTGCTGCGGCAGGCGCAGCCTCAGGACCTGTTGAAGTATGGACTGATTCCTGAGTTTGTAGGGCGGTTGCCGGTCATGGGAGTTCTCGACGAGTTGGATGAGGCTGCGTTGATCGACATCTTGACGAAGCCGCGCAATGCCATCCTGAAGCAATACACGAAGCTGTTCGATTTCGAAGGCGTAAAGGTCACCTTCACGGATGAGGCCGCACGCGAGATTGCGCGCGAGGCCTTGCAGCGCAAGGTAGGCGCCCGTGGCCTGCGCATGATTCTCGAAGAACTGATGCTCGATCTGATGTACTTCGTCCCGGGCAACAAGAAGGTCAAGGAGTTGTCCATCACGGCGGAGATGGTGAAGAAGCACAGTTTGACGTTGCCGATGTTGTTGGAAAAAGCCGGATAAGACTAATGCGCAGGATCAGTTAGCTCCAGCACATCAGTTTGTCTGCTTTCGGGAAAATGGGTGATATGTAATTTTCCACTTTTTCGGATGTATTTAAATGTCTTGTCCGGAGCCGTTTACAATCACTCAAAGCCGTTAGCGCGTTTGCACCGTTGCGCACGGACGGACGTCTAATAGGGAGCATGATGACTAATTCAACCAAAGAGACGTTGAGCGGCGAAGTACGCAAGCTGCCCATGATGCCTATTCGCGACATGGTCATCTTCCCGCACATGATGACTCCGTTTGTCGTGGGTCGCGAATCCAGCGTACGAGCGCTCGAAGAAGCGCTCTCGGGTGACCGGAAGATCTTCCTGGCGACCCAGCATGACGCCTCTATCGATGAGCCCAGTATCGATGATATCTACGAGACGGGCACCATCGGCAATATCGTCCAGAGCGTCAAGATGCCTGACGGAAACATCAAAGTGCTTGTAGAAGGAATCGAGCGGGCGCGAGCGACTGCAATCAACGATAACGACGGATTTTTTGTCGCGACCGTACGCACCGGCCAGACGCACCTGGAGCTGACACCTCAGGTTGAGCAATTGATGCAACGGGTTCATACCCTGTTCGAGCAGTATGTGAAGCTGCAGCAGTCCCTGAACTACGAGACGATGGCTGCAAGCGTCCGTGCCGATGAACCGGCAAAGCTGGCCGATACGATTGCCGCGAACCTGCAACTATCCATCGAAGAGAAGCAACAGTTGTTGGAAGTGTTTGATCCGGAGATGCGTCTTTCGCGGGTCGCGGACGTTCTAGATCTTGCTATCGAGAAGTTGAACATGGACCGCACCATCCAGTCTCGCGTTAAACGGCAGATGGAGAAGGCGCAAAAAGAGTATTACCTCAACGAGAAGATCAAGGCGATTCAGAAAGAGCTTGGCCGGGGAGAAAAGTCCGAGTTCGACGAACTGAAGAAGAAGATTGAAGCGGCAGGCATGCCGAAGGATGTCCTCGAAAAATCGCTTCTGGAGTTGAAGAAGCTTGAGGCGATGCCGCCGATGTCGGCTGAATCTACCGTCTCGCGCAACTATCTTGACTGGCTGCTTGCAGTGCCATGGAAGAAGCGTTCCAAGGAGATTCGCTCGATTGAACACGCCGAGCAGATCCTGAACGAAGACCATTATGGACTGGAAAAAATCAAGGAGCGGATCCTCGAATTTCTGGCTGTGCGACAGTTGGTGAAGAATCCGAAGGGCTCGATCCTGTGCTTTGTTGGACCTCCTGGCGTGGGCAAGACTTCTCTCGGAATGTCGATTGCCAAGGCCACAGGACGCAAGTTCGTGCGCATGTCGCTTGGCGGCGTTCGAGACGAAGCTGAGATTCGAGGCCACAGGCGTACCTATATCGGGGCGCTGCCGGGCCAGATTATTCAGTCGATGAAAAAGGCCGGAACCAAGAACCCGGTATTCATGCTGGATGAGATCGACAAGATGGCATCGGACTTTCGCGGCGATCCGGCCAGTGCCCTGCTTGAAGTTTTGGACCCTGAACAGAATGCCTCCTTTCAGGATCACTATCTCGACGTGGAGTATGACCTGTCACAGGTGCTCTTCGTCGCGACGGCTAACGTGCTGCACACGATTCCGGGGCCATTACAGGACCGCATGGAAATTCTGCGGTTGCATGGCTATACCGAACTCGAAAAGCTGGAAATCGGCAAGCAATATCTGGTCAAAAAGCAGCGCGAGGGCACGGGTTTAACTGAAAGCCAGGTCACCTTTGAAGATGATGCTCTGCGGCAGATCATTCGTGGATACACTCGCGAGGCAGGCGTGCGAAATCTCGAGCGCGAGATCGGCAATGTGTGCCGCAAGATTGCACGTCGCGTTGTAAAGAATGGCGCCAAGCATCAGGAGACCGTGACTGGGGAGAATATCGGCGAGATTCTAGGCGTGGCGAAGTTCCGCGACTCTCAGGTCCATGAAAAGAGCGAGGTCGGCCTAGTAACCGGTCTTGCCTGGACTGAGATGGGCGGCACGATTCTGCAGACTGAAGTGCAAGTGCTGGACGGCAAGGGTAAGATGACGGCGACCGGGCAGCTTGGCGATGTCATGCAGGAGTCGGCGCAGGCCGCATTGAGTTACATACGGTCAAGGGCAAATCATCTTGGGTTGGCGAAAGACTTCTACCGGAACGTCGATATTCACGTCCATGTCCCTGAAGGCGCGATTCCCAAGGATGGGCCATCGGCAGGCATCACTCTCGCTACTGGACTGGCTAGCGCGTTGACCAAGATCAAGGTGCGACGCGATATCGCCATGACAGGTGAGATCACGCTGCGCGGCAAGGTACTTCCAATTGGTGGCCTTAAAGAGAAGCTATTGGCAGCACACAGGGCAGGTATCTTTGAGGCGATCCTACCGGAAGACAACCGCAAAGATCTGGCCGATTTGCCTGAGTTGCTGAAGACCTCGATGAAGCTCCATTTTGTTGAAGAGATGGATCAGGTGCTCCAGATAGCTCTTGAAGAAAAACTCCCCGAGTTACAGGAAGAGACGCCGAGCGGTCTGGGAGCTGTGCTGCCGCCAAGCATTGATGCTCCGCAGCCCGCTGCACATCAATAGAAGACAATGCTGTGAAGATAAGGCCGAGCCAACCAGGCTCGGCCTTTATCTTTGTGACTGATGAATCCAGTTCAAGCCGATCGCTTACCCGTGACGAAGTGCATGATGAAAGAGATGACAGCGAAGACGATAAGCAGGTGAATCAGGAAGCTGCTTATGTGCAGGACGAAGAATCCGCCCAGCCATAGAATAATCAGCACCACGGCCAATATGAGAAACATTTAGAGCCCTTCTTTCTTCTTTGATGTATCGCGTCAGGCGCGAAACTTACAAGTGATAAGAGCCGCGAGAGGCCGCATTCGTTGTATCTATAGCGAAGAATATGAAGTGACCCACTTGGGGGCTATAAAAGGATAGGGCAGCCAGAAGTCTCTGACTGCCCTATCCTTTTTACATCGTTAGCGTTGAATCGTGATTTTCTTTAGAAGGTGCCACCGGCGATCGAAGGAATCAGCATCACCTCATCGCCATCCTGAAACGAGTAGGCCTCGCCACCGAGAAAACGGATGTCTTCGTCGTTGACATAGATGTTGATGAAGCGGCGGAGCTTACCGTCATCATCTTTAATCTGGGTACCGAGAGCAGGAAATGTCTGGTCAATATCGGCGATAAGACCGGGCAGATTCTGCGCAGCGGAGTCGAACTGTTTGCGGCCATCGGTATGGCGGGTGAAGGCAGCGGGAAGAGTTACTTTAATTGCCATGAGTACCTCCAACGGCAGCCAGTTCAGGTTCCGCAGCGCCATCCAACTCCCGCAGGTAGGCATCGAAGTCAGCCAGGCGAGGGCGAACGGCGCGCTCTTCCCGATAGTGTCCGGTCAGCGCGTCAGTTGTTTTAAGACCGTTGCCGGTGATGCAGGCAACCGTGAGTTCGTCGGGGGAGATCCGTCCGTGAGCGTAGAGGCGAGCCGTGACGGCGGTGGTAACGCCTCCGGCGGTCTCCGTGAAGATACCTTCGGTCTCTGCAAGCTCTTGCATGCCGGATACGAGTTCTACATCGGAGACGTCTTCAGCCCAGCCGCCCGTGGCGCGGATCATCTGCGACGCTGCGGGGCCATCGGCAGGATTGCCGATCGCGAGGGAGCGGGCAATAGTATTGGGCCGCTGGGGCTCGATGAAGTCATTGCCCAGCTTGACAGCCTGAGAGATGGGCGAGCATCCGGTAGCCTGGGCACCGAAGAAACGGACATGCTTCTCTTCGACAAGGCCAAGATAGATGAGCTCCTGGAAGGCCTTGCGGATCTTGCGAATGAGCGAGCCGCCAGCCATGGGGACGATGACGTTGTCGGGCAGCCGCCAGCCCAGTTTCTCGGCGATCTCGTAGCCTACCGTCTTCGAGCCTTCAGCGTAGTAGGGGCGGAGATTGACGTTGACGAAACCCCAGTTGTACTCGTCGGCGATCTGGCTGCAGAGACGGTTGACGTGATCGTAGTTGCCGTCGATGCGGACCAGACGGGCACCATAGACCTGGGTGTTAAGGATCTTGGCGGCTTCGAGCTCAGCCGGAACGAGGATGCACGCCTTGATACCCAGGCGCGCGGCCTGTGCGGCTACTGAGTTGGCCAGATTGCCGGTGGAAGAGCAGCCAACGGTATCAAAGCCGAAGCGCTGGGCATTTGCCAAAGCTACGGAGACGACACGGTCCTTGAAGCTAAGAGTTGGGAAGCAGACGGCGTCGTTCTTAAGGTAGAGATTGGTTGCGCCGATGCGCTTGCCGAGATTGTTGGCCTTGATGAGAGGCGTGAAGCCGACGGGAAGGTCGGGCTGGTAGCCTGCGGGAATGGGCAGGAGAGCGGCGTAGCGCCAGATGCTGGGCGGGCCTGCTGCGATGGCTTCGCGGGTGAAGACACCGCGTGCTGCTTCCAGATCGTAGGCCACTTCAAGCGGGGCCAGGCAATCGGGGCATGCGGACAGTGGCTGGTTGCCAAACCGCTTTCCGCACTCATTGCATTTCAGCTCATACACCGTACAGGAATAGTTCATTACGCTCTCTCCGAGAGGAGGAGTTTTGAACCTGCGACATACTCTCTTTTATGGGAACGCCGCGAACGGCCAGGAAGGTGAAATGGGGTGCAACCTAACATTTTGGCTGCGTGCTCCTAATCTCATGTTCCCTGTTTCCAGGAGAGAGTTGACACCGGTACGCGTTTGTTCTGTCCGGTTGTCGTGGCGTCACAGGGCTCGTCCCTCAACCACTCTGCATGAAATTCAAATTTGCCCGAAAGCAAACTGGAATAGTTAACTTTTAGCACAACACGGTTGCCTCTGCAACTGTGTCAGTTAGTAACTAGATGCATCTCATCAAGCTGCGGCTGCATTTTATTGCGTCCGTGCCGTGGAAGCTTAGCGTGGCTTTGGGACAATATCGCGGACACCTTCGACGAAGGCTGCAGGATCAAACTCCGTACGAACGATCTCATCTGGGCAGTCGGTGAGGATGGCGACACGCCAGTTGCAAACAAAGGCGATCAACTGGCCAGGCTGAGCTGTCTTGATCTCAGAGCACAGATGTTCCGCTTCGCTAATTCCCGCCTCCCCTTCAACGTCGATCAGAACAAGATCGTAGGGCCGTGCCCAGAACATGGACATCCCTTCGGCATTGCTGAGAGTGGAATCTACGTCGAAACCCGAGATACGAAGGATTTGATCGCGCAAGGGCCGTAGCATCTCGCGACGACAGATGTGCAGAATTGCTTGCTTATTGTCTGTGAGTGGTTCCATGATTCCGTTACTTTGTCGTTGGGCCTTTTTGACTTATCTCTACACTTTGCTGTCAGCCATTTCAGATGATGCCTTCTAGGCAAGTATTTCGGCTTCGTCCTTCTCGGAGCGGACGGCGTCCGGAAGCTTAGCAGAGGGGACGAGCAGATCTTCTTTACGCATCACGAGATTGGTCGCGTTGAGGCTGGCAAGTTCAAAGCCATGCCCGTGCGTGATGGCATCGGTCGGGCAAGCCTCGACACAATAGCCGCAGAAGATGCAGCGGTTGTAGTCGATGTTGTAGACCTTGGCGTAGCGCTCGGCAGAGGAGATTCGGACGGACTCGGTGTTCTCAGCCGCTTCAATATAGATGCAGTTTGATGGGCAGGCTGCGGCACAAAGAAAACAGGCCACACACTTTTCGAGACCGTTCTCATCGCGCTGAAGCTGGTGCTTGCCGCGGAAACGCTCCTGAAATTTAGCCCCTCGCATTGGACCTTTGCCGTCAGGGTAGTTTTCAACTTCGGTCGGCTGGAACATCTCCTTGAGGGTGATGCTCATTCCCTTGGCTATGGCTGCGGCGGCGCGTACTTTGGACATACTTCCAGTATAACTTGTGTCAGAAGAGCGCTGCTTGACACGAAAACAAGCTGAACTTCCGGCTGAAATTTTATCTTCTGCGTCGTATGTGCCTGAAGTCCTTGGCCACACAGGGTAGGATGTGGTAATGAAAGCAATTCGATTTGCTGGCTATCTGACGATGACGATGGTTTTAGGCGGTACTCTGAGCGGGATTCCGGCACAGGGTCAGGGGATGCCGGAACATGCCCACGTCCAGGCCGTGCTATCGACGAGCCTGACACTTGTTATAGAAGGTAAGGCGACGACGCTATCCGTAGCTGAGCTGCAGGCGATGCCGCAGAAGACGGTCACCGTCCACAATCCGCATACAAAGATGGATGAGAACTACACCGGCGTGGAGTTGAGCGATCTGCTGGCGAAGTATGGCGCAGCGCTGGACAAGACGACACAGCGTCGAATCCTGCGTAGCTACCTACGGGTGGAAGGGACGGACCATTACTTTGTGCTGTACTCCGCCGCAGAAATTGAAGGGGAGATACACAACGTCGATGTCATTGTGGCTACCGGCATGAATGGCAGCGGGGTAGGAGAAGACGGAGCGATCAAGCTGGTGGCCAGCGGAGACAAGAAGCCGATGCGTTGGGTAAGAAACGCTACGAAAATTTCGCTGGTGACGGTGGATTAAGGGGATTCATCATGGACTTTGAACAGTTGAAGACATTCGTCGAGGTACAGCGGCAAAAGAGTTTTTCCAAGGCGGCCGAGAAGTTGCGGATTACGCAGCCGGCAGTCTCCGCGCAGATTCGCTCGTTGGAGCGTGAGATAGGAGAGACGTTATTCGACCGCAAAGGGGGTAAGGTGACCTTTACGGCGGCTGGGCGGGTCTTTGAGCCGTTCGCCGAACATGCTCTCGACTGCCAGCGGCACATGATGATGATGGTGGCGGAGCAGCTACGTTCTCCGCGAGGAGAGGTTGGGATCAGCGCGCAGGAGTCCACCAGCCTGCATGTTCTGCCGGATGTGTTCGTGGAGTTCAAGAAATATTATCCGAAGGTTGCGCTGAAGATTATTCGGGCAGAGAGAGCACGCACTCTCGAACTGCTCGCTAACCGGGAGATCGATTTTGGGGTTGTCTCTCTTCCTGTAAAAGATGCGCGTTTTACAGTAGAGACAATTCATCGTGATGAGCTGGTACTTGCAGTTCCGAAGGACCATCCGTTGCGCACCGCAAAAAATGTCGTCGTGAAAGACATTGTGAAGTTTCCTTTTCTGCTACCCAAGCAGGGACGACAACGGGAATTAATTCTCAACATCTTTGGAATGCAGGATGTTCAGCCCAAGACCGTGATGGAAGTAGAGAGCGGAGAGCTGATGAAGCGCTTCATTCTTGCGGGACTCGGCATTGGCTTCCTGCCGAGCGCCAACATTGCGGATGAGATCAAGCGGGGTACTTTGGAGATTGTGAAGATTGAATCGCTGCGCCTGTCACGCGATCTGGGGATCGTCTATCTCAAGGAGAAATCGATGACACGAGCCACGAAAGCGTTTCTGGAGATTGCCACTCGCGATGTCGGCGGACCTGGTTCTGCGGGGCTTCCGACAGAATAAGCCGTTACGAGATATGGAAATGCGAGAAAAGCCCGCATCGAGTTTTATCATTCGATGCGGGCTTTCCCGAATGCTCTACAAGGCCCGCTCTCCGCGTTCCTGGTTTCTTATACGAATCGCGTCTTCGGCTTTGAAGAGGAATATCTTTCCATCACCTATCTCTCCCGTCGCACCATGTTTGATGATGGCTTCGATGATTGGCTCGACACGCTCGTCAGGGACAACGATTTCGACGCGCAGCTTGGGAATGAGGCTGACTTCATACTCTCGCCCGCGATAAGTTTCGGTGTGGCCTTTCTGCCTGCCATGCCCGCGAACCTCTCCTACTGTCATGCCCTCGACACCGAGATCCGAGAGTGCTTCTTTGATCGCGTCAAATTTGTTTGGTCTTACAATCGCCTCTATTTTTGTCATGCTGTCCTCGCATCGATTTCATCGGGTTGAATGGTGAGCTTCAAAAGAAGAGCACGACGCGAGGGAATGTCCGATAGCGGCCATTCCCTCACGGGCTATCTGCCGTCCGTCATGCCCGAAGGTGAGCCAAGGGCGGTGATGACGTATTCGGGATACGCTGAGATGCCGTGCTCGTGCAGATCGATGCCGTAGAGTTCGCCCTCTTTCGATACACGCAGCGTACCGGTGAGATTGACCACCCACATGAGCAGCATGGCTACCGCAAAGGTCGATACAGTAATGATCGCGCTCCCAATGAACTGTGCCTTGAGGAGCGTCAACCCGCCACCGTAGAAGAGACCTCTCAGCGGTGCGCTGTTGTCCGGAGCGAGTGGCCCGGTGGCACCGTACTTACCCACGGCGAAGAAGCCGAGAGAGAGCGTGCCCCATATGCCGCACAGTCCATGAACGGGAACCGCGCCGATAGGATCGTCGATGCGGAGCCACTCCAGTAACTCGACTCCCAACACAACGATAATGCCAGCGATACCACCCAGAATAATCGACCCGGTTGGACTTACCCAATAGCAAGGGCAGGTAATTGCCACAAGTCCCGCAAGGAAGCCATTGACCGTGAAGCTGATATCCCATTTCTTGCTCATGAAGTAAGCGAACGTCATGGCAGTGAGGCCAGCAGCGCAGGCGGCGAGGGTTGTATTTGCAGAGATTCTGCCGATGCCCTCAAAGTCCATTGCGGAGAGCGTGCTGCCAGGGTTGAATCCGTACCAGCCGAACCAGAGAAGCAAGCCGCCCGATGCAGCAATCGTAAGGTCATGAGGAAGCATAGGGCCGCCGCCATCGCGCTTGAACTTGCGACCAAGGCGCGGGCCAAGAACGATTGCCCCCGCAAGAGCGACCATGCCGCCGATGGTATGTACGACTGTCGAGCCAGCGAAATCGTGAAAGCTTTGGCCGAGGGTGGGAAGAAAGAAGCCGGTGCTTCCCATGGTTGCGAGGAAACCGTCCGGGCCCCATGCCCAGTGGCCGATGATGGGATAGATGAAGCCGGAGACGCCAAGACTGTAGAGCAAGTCTCCGACAAAACCGGTACGTCCGATCATCGCTCCCGAGGTGATGGTGGAGCAGGTATCAGCGAAGGCGAACTGGAAGATCCAGAAGGCCAGGAAGCTGACGCCGGTGGACTCGTAAGTTGCCGGGATATCTTTCAGAAAGAACCAATGATAGCCGATGAAGCCATTGCCATGGCTGAACATGAATGAGAAGCCGATGGCATAGAAGAGCAGGCCACAGAGACAGGTATCGACGATACACTCCATCAACACGTTGACCGTCTCTCGAGATCGACAAAAGCCAGCCTCAAGCATGGTGAAGCCGACTTGCATTCCGAAAACAAGGAAGGCCGCGACCAGCGTCCACATGGTGTTGACTGGGTTGACGATATCGGCTGCTTTGACCGGTGAATCGGCAGCCAACACGTTGGTAAAGCAGAGCTCGGTGATAAAGGTGGCGACCAGCATGACGGCCGCAACACCAAGCACCTTGCCGGCGAGCAGAACCATGCCGTAACGGCGCCACTGAGCCTCGTGCAGGCGCTCGCCCAATCGGCTGATCTTCTGCGGGAAGGATAGTCTTACTGCCTGGTTCACTGTTTGTGACATTCAGAGAACTCCTTTGCTGGAAAGTAGATGACGCTATTGAGACACATATCGCTAAGACCTGGAAGGCGCCTGGAGCCCAACTGCCTGATTTTGCGATCCCTGGTTACGTTGCGGTAGCTGTACCGTACACAGCCCGTTACCGGGCATCAAGAGCTCATTCGCAGAAGAACTTTTTTCTATGGACCGCATTACTTTTTGCGACCGATACACGGATAAAGGCAGAGTATTCAGCCATCAAGATAGCTTTTTTTGATATGCCATATCGAATGCATTGATTCGCGCAGAATGCCGAAAGAATGCCGAAATCTGCGTGCTATACCCAACTTACACACACTTAGCAACCTGCTCAGACTCACACTCTGGCAGGATGAGGGCCATCAATCACCGCTGGAATTTGCGCCAGCATGCTTATGACTTCTTAACGGTTTCCATACGAACTTCCTATCATTTGCGCTCTACCATCACAGCACATAACAAGAGAGAGGACACTGAAAACGATGGCTCAATCAAAGAGGAAGACTGCACTTACGAGAACCATGATCGCGGCCTTGGCATGTTGCGCCGGAGCACTTTTAACTACGCAGCACTCCCAGGCACAGGACGCATCTCCACCCCCTCCTCCGTCAAGCACAGCACCCGCGACACCTCCCAGCACAGCACCGGCTGCTGCTCCCGCCGCTGCCGCACCGTCGGTCTGGAGCGTTGGCGGAATCGACTTCAGCGGTCTCGTCGATGGCTATTACAACTTCAATGCGAACCATCCGCCCGATAGCACCAACGGAAACCAGCTCCACAACTTCGACTATGACGCCAATACCTTTAGCTTGAATATGGCCAAGCTGACGATGTCTCACGATCCCGATCCCGTGGGATTCCGGATCGATCTTGGGTTTGGGAAAGCTTTCAACGAAATCCTCAGCACCGAGCCGAACTTCAAGCATCTGGAGCAAGCGTTCGTTAGCTGGAAACCCACCAAGGGCAAGGGATTTGAGGCTGACTTCGGTGAGTTTGTAACCTCGGCTGGCGCAGAAGTAATTGAGACGAAGGACAACTGGAACTACTCACGCTCACTGCTGTTCTCGCTGGCAATTCCCTACTACCATGTCGGACTTCGCACTTCTATGCCACTGACCAAAAGCTTTACCGCCGGAGTTCAAGTTGTAAATGGATGGAATAACTTCAGCGATAACAACAGCGGCAAAACCATTGGACTTACTGGTGTTTACACCAAGCCAAAGTACACGCTGAGCACGAACTACTATGTCGGTCCCGAGAACAACAAAACCAACAAGGGATATCGTAATCTTTTCGATACCACACTGTTGCTGACACCAAGTCCGAAGGTCAGCGCGTATATCAATTACGACTATGGCCAGAACCGGAATGCAGACGTCATCGATAGCGAAGTTGCGACTCCACAGTACGAGACGACCGATCTGTCTCACTGGCAAGGCATCGCTGCGGCTCTGCATTATCAGGCCACAGGTAAAGTTGCCTTTACCCCTCGCTTTGAATACTTCAAGGACGAGTCGGGGTTCTCAACCGGGACAGTGCAAAATGTCAACGAATTTACTTTGACCGGAGAATACAAGATGCCAGAAGGACTTCTGGCACGGCTTGAATTCCGCCGCGATGACTCCGACCAACCGTATTTCGTAAAAGGCAGCCGCCTCGTAAATGCTCAATCAACTTTAGAGGCTGGAGTAGTCGCCTTCTTCGGACCAAAGAGGTAGGAGATTTCAGTATGAGGACTACTTGTTCCCTTTTGCTTGATTCAACGATATCTACCCGATAACTAAGGAGCACTATGTCGACTGTACTTCGAAATTTTCTTGAGCTTTCCTATGCAGAACTGGAAGAGCTCAACCTTGAGGCTAAAGAGCAGCGGCGCAACCGTGTAGCCGCTGATGTCATCCAGGAGGCGCGACTCAAATACTTAACGGATACTCCGGGCATCAAGGCCGTAACCGTCCTGTTCAGCGACCTCGAAGGCCGGCTGCACATGCTGGACTACGATAAAAAGTTCCTGCTCAAAAGCTGGGACAATCTGACCTTCGACGGATCGTCGATTCGCGGCTTTACCGCCCAGCGAGAAAGCGATCTGCGTTTGGCCCTGGACTGGAGCGCCTTTTACTGGGCTCCGTCCGATGTCTTCGGCGCAGGCAAAGTGCTTGTCTTTGGCGAAGTCATCGACAAGGGCGGCGCTCCCTACAGCGCTGACATCCGCGGATTGTTGAAGCAGTTCTCGAATAAGTTGCATGCAGAGCATGGCTACACGCTGAATGCAGCGAACGAGATCGAAGGCTTTCTATTTGAAGGAGCCGATGCAGAGCGCTGCTTCCATGACACAGGCGACTTCAAGTATGTGAATACCGGAGGCTACTATCACTCGCTTCCCGGCGACCCGTTACGCACCTTCATCGATACCGCAGCCGAAGTGCAGCGGGCGATGGGCTTTGAAAACGAGAAGGACCATCCCGAGGTTGCGCCGTCGCAGTTCGAGATCAACTATAGCTACGGAGAGGTGGTCGCAGCGGCCGATCAGATTCAGCTTTACAAGCTGATCTGTCGGCAGGTTGCGACACAGATGGGCATGACCGCGAGCTTCCTGCCGAAGCCTGTGGTCGGTGTCAACGGCAGCGGGATGCACACGAACATCTCCATCTCGAAGAACAAGAAGAACCTCTTCTGGGATGCAAAGGGTGAAGAGAAAATCTCGAAGTTTGCATGGCAATTTGTGGACCGCATTCTGACGCATGGCAACGACATCTGTCTTCTGCTGAATGCGAGTGTCAATTCGTATCGCAGGCTTGATCCCCACTTCGAAGCTCCCAACCAGATTAAGGCTTCGGCAACGGATCGTGGCTCCATGGTGCGCATCCCTATCGGCAACGAGAAAAGCGCGCGCGTCGAGGTGCGTTCGGTCGGGCCAGATGCGAATCCTTATATGGTGCTGTATTCGGTCTTCAAGAGCGGACTCGATGGAGATACCGCGAAGATCAAGAACCTGCGCCAGGCAGAACGTTATCTGCCCGACAACATCTACACCGCGCTTGAAGGTTTCCGTAGCTCCAAATGGACGACTGAGCTGTTGGGTGAAGATGTCAAGGCCCGCTACGCCGATCTGAAGCAGGCATCTGCGGATCGCTGCCCTCGCTTGTTGGGCACAATCGTCAAAGTGCCTGAGGTGCAGTTCCATCACGATGTCTATAACCAGCTTCTCTGGGGCCAGTTCTAACCGAAGCTGCAACCTTTGTTTCCTTTGGTTGCGCAATAGCCGACTCTCCGGGGAGTCGGCTATTCTTTTGCGGTTGGCGTAAAATAGCAACAGCGCAAGTATTTGCGCGTTCAGCTCGAATTGCAAGGCGCAAAGGTTTTGGCAATGAGATTTTGCCAGGGATCTGCACTCTCGTAGGAGGCGGAATCCACGGAAGGACTTACTAGAATGTCGCGTATCGTTCGTTGTTCGCTGATCCAGGCTGCAAGTATCCCTCACGAAGAAAGATCATTGGCCGAAATCAAACGGGCCATGATCGACAAACATATTCCCCTCATTCGACAGGCTGCTGCCGAAGGTTCGCAGATAGTCTGCCTTCAAGAGCTCTTCTACGGCCCCTACTTCTGCGCAGAGCAGTCCACTCGCTGGTATGACATGGCGGAGGCTGTACCCGACGGCCCAACCATAAAGCTCATGCAGGATTTGGCGAAGGAGTTACAGATCGCCATCATCGCCCCCATCTACGAGATGGAAGGCACAGGCGTGTACTACAACACGGCTGCGGTGATCGACGGCCAGGGCAACTATCTCGGAAAGTACCGTAAGTCACATCTTCCGCATCTCGATCCGGGCTTCTGGGAGAAGTTTTACTTTCGACCCGGCAATCTTGGATTTCCTGTCTTCGACTTGGGCTTCTGCAAGATTGGCGTCTATCTCTGCTACGACCGCCACTTTCCAGAAGGAGCGCGTGCGCTGGGACTGAATGGCGCCGACATTGTCTTCAATCCTTCTGCGACTGTTGCAGGGCTGAGCGAATATCTTTGGAAGCTGGAACAGCCTGCACATGCGGCGGCGAATGGATACTTCGTCGGCGCAATCAATCGAGTTGGGACGGAAGCTCCATGGAATATCGGCGAGTTTTTCGGACAGAGTTACTTCTGCAATCCACGCGGCCAGATATTTTCCGAGGCCTCGCGTGACAATGACGAGGTGCTTACCGCCGATCTCGATCTCGATCAGGTTGCCGAAGTACGGAAGACATGGCAGTTCTACCGCGATCGCAGGCCGGAGATGTATGGCGATCTGGTCAAGCCGTAGTTCTCTTGTCCTTGACGACGAATTTTCGTTTATCCCGAGGTAAGTAACGATGCAGGAATTACTCCAGCAGAAGCCAGAGATCGCAGAGAGGTTTGGGGACCTGCATCCGCCTTTCGAGGCGCAGGCCGCAGTGGTTGAGTCGAACCGCTGCCTGAATTGCTTTGACGCTCCCTGTACCATCGCCTGTCCTACCCATATCGATGTGCCAAAGTTTATCAAGAAGATCGCCAGCGGCAACCTGCATGGCGCGGCACTTGGCATTCTCGACGCAAATGTTCTCGGAGCAAGTTGCGCCCGGGTATGCCCTGTCGAAGTGCTCTGCGAAGGGGCCTGCGTGATGCATGGCTCCAACGAACATCCGATTGAGATTGGCAGGCTCCAGCGATATGCCATGGATAGCTTCCATGCGAAGGGAGGCAAGCTGCCACGAAAGTCGGACGAGAACCGGACTGAGAAGATTGCCTGTATCGGCGCTGGTCCCGCGTCACTGTCTACAGCCGCAGAGTTACAGCAGCGAGGATTTCAGGTAACTGTCTTCGACAAGCGCCCTTCAGCTGGCGGTTTGAATACCTATGGAATCGCGGAGTACAAACTACCACTGACAGAGAGCCTTGACGAGATTGAGTTGATCAAGGATTTGGGCGTCGAGTTTCGATTGGGGGTCGAGATCTGCGGCGAGACCTGGCTCGCTGAACTCGAAGCTGAATTCGACATGATCTTCATTGGCGTAGGCCTCGGCGCAATGCATCGGCTCTCTATACCGGGCGAATCTCATCCCGGCGTTATCGACGCTCTGCAATTCATCGAAGACTATAAGACGGGAAAGATCTCTCAGGTCGAGGGCGATGTCGTCGTTGTTGGCGCAGGCAATACTGCCATCGATGCGGCTAATGCAGCGAAGCGGCTTGGAGCAAAGAGCGTTTCGATTCTGTATCGCCGCACGAGAGAACATATCTCTGCATTTGATTTTGAATATCGGCAAGCCTTGCAGGAGGGCGTTCATTTTCTCTGGTTGACCCAGTTGATGGCGATTCATTCCTCAGCTATCGGCATCACCTCCGTTGAATGTTTGCGCATGGAGATTGATTCCGATGGATCACTTAAACCGGTCGAAGGTTCGACCTCCCATATGGAATGCAACATGGTGATTCCTGCGATTGGCCAGTCTCCTCTGCTTGAACTTCTAGACCAATGCCGCGAGGTGCAGTTGGAACGAGGACGAGTCGTCGTGAATCGCGCAACAGGACAGACAACGAATCCCAAGTATTTTGCCGGAGGCGATTGTGTCAACGGAGGACGCGAAGTAGTGGATGCAGTTGCAGACGGCAAGCGGGCTGGTGTCGAGATCGCTCGTCTGCTGGAGTCTGCTTATGTCTAAGTACAACGTAAAACCGAATCTCTCCGTAAACTTTGCCGGTATCCAGTCGTCGAATCCATTCTGGCTGGCTTCCGCGCCGACGACCAACACCGGCGAGCAGATTATGCGGGCTTTCGATGCCGGATGGGGCGGAGCAGTTTGGAAGACGATGGGCGCGCGGGTGACGAATACCTCTTCGCGCTATTCGTCGATCAACTGGAATGGCCAGCGCATGATGGGCTTCAGCAATATCGAGTTGATCAGCGACCGTGCGCTTGAAGTGAATCTGCGTGAACTAGCTGAAGTGAAAAAGCGTTATCCGAAGCAGACGCTTATTGCTTCGTTGATGGTCGAATCGACGCGCGAGGCATGGCACAACGTTGTGCAGCAGGCGGAGGATGCTGGAGCCGATGGGCTGGAGTTGAACTTCGGTTGTCCTCATGGCATGAGCGAGCGCGGCATGGGTTCGGCGGTCGGCCAGGTGCCTGAGTATACGGAGATGATTACGGCTTGGGTGAAAGAGAAGGCGAGAACGCCGGTCATCGTTAAGCTGACGCCGAATATCACCGACATTCGCGAGGTGGCGCGAGCGGCGAAACGTGGCGGCGCTGATGCGCTTGCAGCTATCAACACTATCAACTCCATCACAGGCATCGATCTGGATACGTTGATTCCGCAGCCGGATGTCGACGGCAGATCCTCGCATGGTGGTTATAGCGGACCAGCGGTGAAGCCGATTGCGCTCAATATGGTGCAGCAGGTGATGAGCGATCCAGAGGCGATGCTGCCTATCTCTGGAATTGGCGGCATTGCTACATGGAAAGATGCCGCCGAGTTTGTCCTGCTGGGTTCAGGCACAGTGCAGGTTTGCACTGCGGTGATGCAGCAGGGATATCGCATCGTCGAAGACATGATCGAAGGGCTTGAGAACTGGATGTGCGAGAAGGGCTTTCACTCCATCGAGGACTTTCGTGGGCTGAGCTTGCCGAAGATGACCGAATGGAAAGACCTGAATCTGAACTACAAGGTCGTCGCGCATATCGATGAGGCGAAGTGCATTGGCTGCGGTCTTTGTTACACAGCTTGTTGGGATGGAGCGCATCAGTGTATTCATGTCGACCGCGTGAGCGGGCAAGTTGATGGCCCTATCGAGTTGCACGCGAAGCCGTCCGACGTGAAAGCAGCGAGTCGAAGCAATATTTCGGTCACTCCGATTCCTAAGCTTGATGGCTATTTGGCGCGTCAACCTTATGTAACTCCGCTTGCTCGCGTTCCTCGTGTGGACGAGACGGAGTGTGTTGGCTGCAATCTGTGCTCGCTGGTTTGCCCTGTCGATGCATGCATCACGATGGTGGAAGTGAAGACGCATCTTCCAGCGGAGACGTGGGAAGAGCGTTCTGCTGCGTGCCTGACAGGAGAGAGTTGCTGATGGGCTTGCTGATTCAGAATGGAACGGTTGTTACGGCTGAAAAAACCTTTGCCGCCGATGTGCTAATCGAAGGCGAAGTCATCAGGGAAGTTCGCGCCGGGATCTCAGCCAGCGGCCATACTGTTATCGATGCGGCAGGGATGCTGGTGCTGCCAGGTGGAATCGACGCACATACTCATCTCGATATGCCCTTCGGCGGCACGATGTCGAGCGACGACTTCGAGACCGGAACTCGGGCAGCGGCTATTGGAGGAACGACTACGATTGTCGACTTCGCCATTCAAGCCAAAGGGACGAAGATGCGCGATGCCCTCGATCTGTGGTGGAAGAAAGCCGAGGGCAAGGCTTGTATCGACTATGGCCTGCACATGATCGTGACCGATCTGGGCAGCGATGCGGGCAAGGCTGGACTCGACGACATGGACAGCATGGTGCGCGAGGGCGTGGCCAGTTTTAAGCTCTTCATGGCTTATCCCAACGTACTGATGGCGGATGACGCGACCATCTTCAAGGCGCTGCGGCAGACGGCGAAGAACGGCGCGCTTGTCTGTATGCATGCCGAAAACGGCAGCGTCATCGACGTGCTCGTGCAGCAGGCGCTGGCCGAGGGCAAGACTGCGCCGATCTACCATGCGCTAACGCGGCCTACGCTGGCCGAGGCAGAGGCGGTGCAGCGAGCGATTGCCATGGCCGAGATCGCCGGAGCGCCGGTTTACATCGTGCATCTCTCTTCAGAGGACGCGTTGAATCAGGTTCGCGAGGCACGCGACCGCGGCGTTCCGGCGTTTGCCGAGACCTGTCCGCAGTATCTGCTGCTGTCGATTGAAGACAATATGAATACCGGCTCCTTCGAGGACGCCAAGTATGTCTTCACACCTCCGCTGCGGGAGAAGAAAAATCAGGCCAAACTTTGGGATGGCCTGAAGCATGACCATCTGCAGGTGGTTTCGACCGACCACTGCCCTTTCTGTTTTGCCGATCAGAAGGTGCTGGGCATCGACGACTTTACCAAGATTCCCAATGGCGGACCGGGGATCGAGAACAGGATGCAGTTGATCCATCATCATGGCGTCAACTCGGGCAAGCTGTCGCTGAATCGGTTTGTCGAGATCACGGCCACCGCTCCGGCGCGCATCTTCGGGATGTATCCGAAGAAGGGGACGATTGCGCCGGGCAGCGATGCGGACATCGTGGTCTGGGACCCGAAGGCCGAGCTTACTATCAGCGCCGCGACCCACAATATGCGCTGCGATTACTCGATGTTTGAGGGGTATCGGGTGAAGGGTAATGCTCGGCAGGTGTTCTCTGCTGGTGAGTTGATTGTTGAGGCCGGTAAGTTTCTGGGCAAAGCTGGAAGAGGCAGATATCTGAAGCGTGAGCCGCGTGGGGGCGCCTGGCGCTGAAGTGCTTATTTTTTAAAGGCAAATACAGAGGTCGTCTCGCCACTCCGCCGCGCGATGAGGCTGCGCGGCTCCTGTCGAGATGACGTTGGTTTGGGTTGTGTTGGGGTTAATCGGGTTGCAGTTGGGAGGAGTTTTAGAGTTTGGATTGCGC
Source organism: Granulicella sp. L56 (assembly GCF_009765835.1). Lineage (NCBI taxonomy): Bacteria > Pseudomonadati > Acidobacteriota > Terriglobia > Terriglobales > Acidobacteriaceae > Granulicella > Granulicella sp. L56. The sequence goes on from NZ_LMUS01000001.1 coordinate 492,478, forward strand.
CTTAGAAAGTGAAGGCGAGGCCGGCTTGAAGCGCTCTTGGGGATTGGGCCAGGAAGAGGGTCTTGCCGTCAGCGGAGACGAAGGGGCGATAGCCCTGAGCGAGCAGGTTGGTGACGTCGACGGTTGCCTCAAGGCCGGGAGGCAGGAGGTTGCCCAACTTGATCGCCTGGCGCAGATAGCAGCTAAGATAAGCCTGATCGCTGAAGGCGGCATAGGGGTTGACCGCTGTCACCATCCGGGCCGGTTGCCAGCGGTAGGCTGCGCGGACGCTGGTGCCGCTGCGAAGCACCTTTCCTTTGACGGCGAGCGTCGCCGTCTGCGAGGTCATAGGCTTCAACGCGGTGGGCATGTCCTCCATGGTGAGAACATCTTCATCCTTGGCCGTGAGCGCCGCGCCGGTGCTGTATTCGAGGGCCACCCACATGTTCGTGGTAAGCGGCTCGGACAGCGTGAGGTTCATTCCGTTGGTCTTGTAGCCAGCGTTGAGGAGACGGAAGCTGCCGGTGGTCTGGTCGGCCAGAACGCCGCCGATGGGCGATTCGTCGGCCTGGGCAATATCGGAGGGGCTGAGAGAGCCTCCTCCCTCGACCGTCACCTGATTGAGTGAGTCGAGATAGTAGGCGAGCTGGACCAGGCCGGGGCCGAGCTTGCGGCCGACGGCGAACTCCTGATGCAGACCGCTCTCGGTGCGCATGCGGCCCTGCGAGGTCACGGCAACCGGCATCTCCTGCTGTACCGTGTTGAGTCCGGCGTAAGACTGCAGGTCGCGCGCAGTTGCCATGCGGTAGCCTACCGTCCATGTCTCCGAAGGGTGGGTGGTCACCTTGAGGAAGGGCCGTGAGGCGACGAGATAGCCTGCGGCGTGGATGGCATAGAGAACGCCGCCCACCTCGACGTCCGCGAAATCACCAATTTGCATCTTCTCCGCGCTGGCGAGCTGGAGGGTCTGGAGGCCGGGCGTATTCCCGGAGCCGAGTATCTCGGGATGGGACTGATAGCTTGCCACCAGACGGCTGGAGCCGGCAAAGCCCTGCTTCCGCTCGAAGCCCGAGGACAGGTTCATGGACGGCGATCCCATCCACGGGCCGAGCCCGGTGCCTATATCGCCTCGGAGGACCATGCCGGAACCATCGTCCAGCACGCGATCCACGGTGACGACGTTGTGAATGCCCCCGTTGGCGAATCCGCCGTCGCCGCTGCTGACAGCGGCCCGGACGCGAGAGGATGGCTTGCTGGATTCCTCAGTCACGCTGGAAGAAACGGTCATCACATTGCCATCATCGCCAGCCATTCTGAGGATAGGACGGTTGACGGCGGAGCGTAGCGTCCACTTCCAGTCATCGCCAGGCTCGTCTGCCCTGCGACGTTCGGCGGGCAGCCATGTAGTCGTGTTGAAGATGGTATTGAGGGTGAGATTGACGACTGCCTGCGCACCGGGACGGAGATGAAGGTCGCCTCGCGTGGTGGGCACAAAGAGCGCGGCAGTGGCACGGACCTCATATTTGCCGGGAAGCAGGCTGGCGATGAGATAACGGCCATGAAGATCGGTGAAGGCGGTCCCCACAAGGGCTGAGTCAGTTGCCAGCACCTGGACCAGAGCGCCCATCTGGGCGACACCATCGGCATCCCGCACTACGCCTGAGACCGTGGCTCCAGGGCCAACAGCGAGGCATACCGACGCCGTGGACAGCATCAGAGCCAGAAGCGCGATCTTCACCTGGATACTTCCCTGGGATCGTTGCACAGCGTTTTGCATCCTGCGCGTCGACGGCGACTCCATATGGTGATTGCACCCAGCTAAAAGGGAGGGTGCTGTTTTACAGCCTGCCCGGCTACTGCCTATCGCCTATTGCATCCGCGTAGGCATGGAACCTGATTGGTGCAGACTGCGCTAATCCACTACAAACGGTGCAGACTCTGCGATCTGCTGCTTGGTGATGCCATCGTCAACCTTGATGGTCACCTTATATTTTCCGGGAGCAAGGCCAGCGAGCGGCATGCTCTTTTCCAACGTCACCTGATCCGCATTCGGATTCGTCTTCGAGGTGAGTTCCTGCGACTGCAAGACGGTCTGGTTCGTGACCGTATTCACAATCTCGTACTGAATGGTCGCGTCGTTGTGCCTGCTCTTCTCGTCAATACCAAGGTTATAGACCTGCATCCAGAAGTTCAAATTCTGGGCACGGTGGAAGGTGACCGGCACGCTCATCTCGCTTGGCACGCGGGGACGAATGCGAGTGTCGCCGATGACAAAGTTGCCAGCGCCGATATCGCGCGATGGGACATGCTCCATCTGGTCGGCGAGGATCAGCGAGGAGGAGGCGAGGTGGTCGTCGTCGTATTTGGGCACATTGATACTGCGCTTCCAGCGGCCGATGTGGTCGGGGCTATTAACGTCCTTGATGGCGATATCGACCTTGTACAGGCCCGGCCGCAGCGGCAGCGCCTTCCAGTAGACAGAGACGTTGTTCTGGGTACGGGCGAGCAACTCGCTGGGCACCTGAACATTGACCGTGTCCTCAAAAGTCTGGATAGGCCGGTCGTTGAGGTTGGAGACGCGACCAAGAATGTTGACCGTGCCGGTGGCCACGCCGTCCTTATTGTTGAAGGTGATGTCGCCGTTGCGAATCTGCAGGGTCAAAGGAACAAGGACGGTGTCGTTGGTGACCTTGACATAGTCAGTGCGGACGCTGAAGAGGAAGGGGGGGCCGACCAGGATCTTGGAGGTCGCCATGAACGACTCCAGGTCCTTAAACTTGATGACCGGAGGAGCCATCAGCTTGGCGTACTGGTCAAGCCGGTCGAACTCCTTGCTCTGGTTTTGAGACGACATGGGGCCGGTGCCAAGCTGCTCGAGGCCACCGCCTGAAAAACGGTCCGCCTTCTTCGCCTGTCCCTGCTCTTCGTACAGCGTCAGGCCAGCGCCGGGAACGTGTTTGAGGGCGTCCTTCTCGGAGCGGTCAAGTGTCATGTGGTAGTCACCGCACATGCAGGTGTCTACAAATTCGATATCGATGTTGTCGCCAATGCCGGCCAGATAACGGTAGTGCCAGACCTCGAAGGGGAAGGTTGATGTTTCGCCGCCGCCCTCGTCCATGGGCCGCTCGTAGTTGCCACCGCTGGGGTGGGAGTCGGTGCTGTCAGGCTTGCCGTAGGCGATATAGATATGGCCGCGATCGGTCTTCCAGCCAGGCATACCGGCGGCGTAGTGCTCGTTCGCAAAAGCGATGCGGGCGTAGTGCTCTTCCTTGTATTCGTTCTCGGGCGAATCGGGATTGGGGTTGCGGCGGAGCCAGAAGTTCTCGATGAAGGAGTCGCGCTCCTCGTCGTTGCTCAGGTTCTTGAAGGCGTTCCGCTCCTGATCGGTAATGATCCAGCGAACGTCCTCGTCGAGCCACTTCTTGTAGACGCCGTGCAATTCGCCGCGGAGCTCTTTCTGCTGGGCGCGCTTTTCATTGTCGGTCAACTGCCGCTTCAGCGGGTCAGGCTTCTCAACGTTGGCAGGGTTCGCTGTGGTTCCATCGACCGCCGGGAGCGGATTCGCGTCCTGGGCCGGCAAAGCACTTACCCCCGCCATTGTCAAAAACAATAAAGCTGTGACCGAAACAAGGCGTCGAGACGTATTCATAAATAGGGCAGTGCTCCTGTTAACCAATCTGTATTGTAGAGCGGTTACCGCGCCGGTACAAGGGGTGGAATCTGGCTCGTATCCTGCTATCATCCTCGGTGATCCTCGCATGACATAAAACATTTCGTGTTCTTTTGGGATAACTGCTACTCTTCTCTCTGCCTGATTTAGCCATGCGGCTGCGCAGGGAAAGTTCGACGGAACTGCTTCTACGTCCTTTTCGTATTGTTTCTCTGACAGGCCATTTTCCAATGCCCGCAGGCGGGATTTGCCCGATCTGCGAAAGAAAGCAGCAATGAGCGCGAAAAAGATTGTTCTAATCGTCGTCGGCGTCCTGGTACTGGCAGGCATCGTCGTAGGCACTATTCTCCATGGGCAGGCCAATGTAACCAAGGTTGCGACGGGCAAAGCGGTGCGCCAGGACCTCGTCTCGATCGTCAATGGCACCGGGCAGATCAAGCCAAAGACTTATGTCAACGTCGGCGCCACCTCCTTTGGACGCATCACGCACCTGAACGTCAAGGAAGGCGACCACGTTAAGAAGGGCACCGTCTTGGCCACGGTCGAGAGCGTTCAGCCGGAGGCGACCGTCGCCGCCCAGCAGGCGACCATTGCGTCGAGCCGCACCGACGTCAGCAGCTACATCGCCGCCGAGAAGACTGCCAGCGCGAACATCGAGGAGTCCAATGCCGATCTGGAGCAGAAGCAACTGGACTATGGCCGCGCCAAGGCGCTGTATCAGGACAAGCTGATCGCGAAGCAGGACTATGACAGCAAAAAGGCGGCCTACGATATGGCCGTTGCGACGCTGGCCCAGCGGCAGGCAGCGTATGCCCAGGCTCTGGCACAGACGGACTCACAACGAGGACATGTGAACCAGGCTGTAGCCAGCCAGCGCGCCAACTTTGATGCGTTGGACAAGACGATCAGCCGCGCCCCGTTCGATGGCCTCGTGACCAACGTTCCGGTGCGCGAGGGAGAGACGGTCGTCGTCGGTATTCAGAATGCCGAAGGCTCGACAATGATGACGCTGGCCGATATGTCGGTCATCACCGCCGAGGTCAAGGTGGACGAGACTGACATCGTCAACGTTGCGTTGGGGCAGCCGGCTGACGTCACCGTCGATGCCCTGCCGGGAAAGATCTTCAAAGGGCATGTCACCCAGGTTGGCGATCAGGCCCTGCTGCGGACCACCGGCATCGCCACCAGTCAGAGCACGACCGGAACGGAAGAGGCCAAGGACTTTAAAGTCGTCGTCACGCTCGATCACCCCTCCGACGATCTTCGCCCCGGACTTTCGGCCACGGCCAAGATCACCACGGCGAACAAGCCCAACGCACTCACCATTCCCATTCAGGCATTGGTCGAGCGCAACGTTGCCGAGGAAAAAGCTTTAGCCGCCAATGCGGGTAAGCCTGCAAAGACGGTTGCTGCCGCGACCACCGCCGCCCCTGGCGACGCCAAGCCGGTTCAGGGCGTCTATATCCTGCAGCCGGAGCGCAAGAAGCTTCGCGTCGTCTTTGTGCCGGTCACGACAGGCATCACAGGAGCTACCGATATCGAGGTGCTCAACGGGCTGAAGGCAGGAGACGAGATTGTGACAGGGCGCTACAAGGTCCTGAGAACCCTCAAGAGCGGTACGGTCGTCAAACGAGACAACACTCCCGAGACGACAACCTCGACCGACCAATCGTAGCCTCAGACTGACACGGGCGGTCACACCGCATAAAAGGAACTACCGCGTCGGCACAAACGTACTATCCTGAAACATGCAGGAACCGGAGAACCGGATGGCCATCGAAACCGCAGTCGATACAACCTTGAGTAACGCCTCCGGCCCACGCGCCGGTGATGTGATCGTGACGGACAATCTCTGGAAGACCTACGAGATGGGCGATCAGCAGGTGAACGCCCTGCGCGGGGTCAACCTGCGCATCCGGCACAATGAATACGTCGCCATCATGGGCCCTTCCGGCTCGGGCAAATCGACGCTGATGAACCTGATCGGCTGCCTCGACTCACCATCGCAGGGCAAGTACTGGTTGAACGGCCACGATGTCTCCGAGTTGAACGACGACGAACTGGCGCGTATTCGCAATAAAGAGATCGGCTTCGTCTTTCAGACGTTCAATCTGCTGGCGCGAGCGACCTCGCTGCACAATGTCGAGCTGCCTCTGATCTACAACGGCACCCCGGCGGCGGAACGCCTTGAACGAGCCAAAAGCGTGCTGGAGTCGGTCGGCCTCGGCGAGCGCATGATGCACAAGCCCAATGAACTCTCAGGCGGCCAGCGGCAGCGCGTCGCTATCGCCCGCGCGCTGGTCAACAAACCGTCGATCATCCTCGCCGACGAGCCGACAGGAAATCTCGATTCCAAAACAGGAGACGAGATCATGGCTCTCTTCGACGACCTGCACGCACAAGGCAACACGATTGTGCTGGTCACCCACGAGCCGGACATCGCCGAGTTTGCGCATCGCGTGGTCACAATTCGCGACGGAGTCATCGCCAGTGACCATATCTCCTCCCGTATCAGCAACAAGGGTAGCAAATCAGCCAATATTAGCGTCTGATTGCATCCATTACGCCTACTGGGGCAGTCTAAAATGGAATGATGGCAAAGTTTCGGCCCTTCAGTCCTCTTGGAGCTTTTGTAGCACTGCTTCTCGTCTGCCCTTCGCTGTTCGGACAGGCAGCCCGCTTCGACCTGACCGGCCCCAAGATCGAGGTCCACGTCACCCGTGACGGGAAGACGCTGCCCATTGCGTCCGTGCCCAACCTGCAGGCAGGCGACAAGATCTGGCTTCATCCCGATCTACCGACTACTCAGTCCGTTCACTATCTGCTGGTGGTCTGCTTCCTTCGCGGCACCACCAACCCTCCGCCGGACGACTGGTTCATCAAGATCCAGACCTGGAACCAGAAGGTGCGCGAAGAAGGCGTGAACGTCTATGTTCCCGATGAGGCGCAGCAGGCAGTCCTCTTTCTCGCCCCGGAGACAGGCGGAGACTTCACCACGCTTCGGTCTGCAGTTCGCGGCCGTCCCGGCATCTTTGTGCGGGCCTCGCAGGACCTTGCCGAGGCCGGATTCGAACAGGCGCGTATCGAGAAGTACCTCGCGGATATGCGGCTGGTGCCTCCCTCCGACCCAAAGGCGCTGCTCGAACACTCGAACCTCATCGCCCGTACCCTCAACCTGAAGCCGAATGAGGACTGCTTCAATCGCCCGATCGATCAGCAGTACACCTGCCTGACCCAGAGCGGAAACCAGACACTGCTCAACGATGGCCACGGCGAGACCGTCGTCTCCAGCCTGACGAATGGCGATGCATCGAACCTGATCAGCGCAGCGAGTTATACCTCATTGGGAGGAGGCGGCCTGTACAGCGCTTATGTGGGAGCGGTGGTCGATCTCGTCCACCTGATGGGCACCCTGCATACGGCGCAGTACCAGTACATTCCCGCCATCGCGTTTCCCGAGGGAGAGAGCCTCAACCTGCGGCTCAATACACCGCCTTCGTTTCATAACCCGAAGTCGGTGATCGTCATCGGCCTGCCTGCCATCCAAGCCTCTACCCTTCCCCCTCTGCGGCCTGCAGATCCGAAGCATGTGACCTGCCTGTTGCAGCCGTCGGTCGCACTTCCGGTCGAAGGCGCTCCTCTGGTCTTTTCGACTTCGTTCGCACATAACCTTGTCCTTCACATCAACGGCACCGGGACTGAGAAAGATATTCCCCTCGTACCCGATGCGTACCGGGGCGGCCTCACCCTTTCCCCGGCCACCGGCGAGCGGAAGCTGCTGACCACTGCCACCACGGATGCTCCGCAGCCGGTTCCTGCGCCCGCCACCAAAATTTCGGCAAAATCCGACCCCTCAGGCAAAGTTACGGGAACCATTACCGGCTTTTGGGGATTCGATCCCTTCACCGGTCCCACCATGCAGTTGCAGACCGTTCCGGGCAAGGATTGGAAGCTGGCAGCAGACGATGTCCTGATCTCAGGACGTGAGAACAATCTCTCGCTCTCCTCGAGCGGAACGGCGTGCGTCCAATCCATCACGCTTGACACGACAGCGGGTAAGCAGGACAAGACCGACTGGAAGGAAGCCGACAAACCGAACCTGATCGACGTTAAGGTCTCGCTCAAATCGGTCGACCCCGGCGCTTTGCACCTCACCGTGCATCAGTATGGCGAGCCCAAGCCGGATACCGTCGCCGCCGAGACCTTCTCCGAACCTGCGACGCTCTCTTCGCTGAAGTTTTACGCGGGAGACACCTCTGCGGTGCTCAACGGCACCAACCTCAACCAGGTCGCGCAGGTTGACATGAAGGGACAGATCTTCATCCCGGCCCCGTTGCCGGTTTCCGCCAACGTGGACGGCTTTAGCCAGCCGCAGAGTGCGGGCACGACCTCTCTGCGACTTGCGTTGCCGGCCAATGCGAATCCTCCCAAGCTGAAGGCGGGCGAAAAGCTCACGGCGCACATCACACTGAAAGATGGGCGCACGCTTACGCTTCCGGTCGAAGTCGACCAGGAGCGCCCATCGGTTACGCTCATCAACAAGCGCATCGCGCCGTCCACAGATAACTCCATCCACCTGGCAGACCCGGATGATCTGCCGGTCACGCAGCAGCTTACCTTTTCGCTCAAGTCAGAGGGTTCATTTCCACGCACTGGCCAGATTGAGATCGCCAATGCCGACAACTCGCTGCACACTACGCTCAGTGTCGCGACGGGCACGCTGATCATGCAGAACCGCCACACGCTGGTGGGCATGTTGGACCCGCTCAAGGCGTTCGGCACTTCGGCCTTCGGCCCACTGCGTCTCCGTGCTGTCGATCCCGACGGCACCGCCGGCGATTGGATTCCGCTGATTACCCTGGTCCGCCTGCCAGCGCTCGAAGACGTGCATTGCCCCTCCGATTCATCGCAGCCCTGCACCATCACCGGATCGAGCCTCTACCTTGTCGATTCCATCGCTATCGATGAGGGCTTCACGAGCCCCACGGACGTTCCCGAGGGCTTTATCGGCACCACGCTCTCGCTCTCGCGCCCCAGCAAGAGCGGCTTCTACCTGAAGCTGCGCGACGATCCTACGGCCGCCAACACGGTTACGATCCCGGTCTCGATTCAGAGGGCGCCGCAGAGCCAGCGTGCCCAGAAGATAGCTCCTGTTCCGGTTAAGCCTGAGACAGTGGCTCCGACTGCCACGCCGGATGCGACGCCTGCAGAGCCTGCCCCTGCCACGAGTGCATCACCTTCTGCACCTGCGGATCCCGGACATCCAGCCGCATGCACGCAAGGGACGTGTCCTGCACCCGAACAACCGGCAGCCCAGCCCGGATCATCTCCACCAGCCAAGTCGTAACTCCGAGACAATGGCAGTCGCAGTCGTGCCACAGGAAGGTGCACTCGCCCTGGGCTTCCTGGGCGAGATCGAAACAGTGCAAAGTATCGTTGCGGGCATACTCGTAGGTGTGCGATCCATCGATCAGAAAAACGGTTACTGGATCGTGGATGACGCTGTAGTCATACGTCGCCGTATCCCCCTGGTGCTGCACGATCCTTTGTTCAATGGCGGTCCCGCGAAATGACTTTCCCAGCTTCCTGCCCGAGATCAGGTGAAGGTCATCGACGGGCTGCCCTTCAATCAAAGCCGCTGCCGTTTCGCTATCTTCCGGCAGATCGATGGTGTGTATGATCGCGGACGGAAGATTCAGCGCCAGGTTCGCCGTCGTCGATCCAAAGTAGGTTCCAAACTCCAATGCCGCTCTGGGATGCTGGTTCTTCGCCAACGATAGGATCGCAATCAGGTCTCGAAATGGCGTGGCTCCATTCACGTCCACGTAGCGCATGTCCAGAGTGACCTGCTCCGGAAACCCTCCAAGCGACTCAAGCGAAACCTCCGGGATAAGCGCAAGCACCTTGCGTCCTTCTCCCTCTTTTAGAGGAGAGAACGGAGAGACTGCCCGATAGGTGTCATGGAGACTCTTATGCCCTTCCTTAAATCCACCGAGTGACATGCGAATCAAACTTGCGAGACTGAGCGATAAGATGTCCTTTGCCGCCCGGGTAACGTAGCTTCCAGAAACTGCCATTCACTCCTCCGCTGCCAACTTGCGCAATATCGCTCCACGACCAGGAGAAAAGGAACAGACAGAAAGTTACAGTGCAAGAACCGCTCAAACTCTTTTATGTGACAGTAAGAACATCCTTTTGAGCAGCGCGGTTGCCTCGACTAACTTTTTAAATCGATAAAGTTCAACCTTCCCATTTTTAACAACATGAGAATGCCGGGCGCGCAGACTCAGTGCAAGGTCTCAACGCCCTCCGGAAGGCCTTTCGCTCGCAGCCTGACGCGGCTGTGCTTTACGCTGTAGCTGAAGTAGACGATCAGGCCAATAATCAACCAGATAATGAGCCGCGCCCAGTTCAGCCAGCCCAGCTTGATCATCATGTATCCGTTGAAGAGGATGCCCAGGACAGGCACCAGCGGGACCCAGGGGGTGCGGAACGGGCGCGGCCTATCGGGTTCGGTTCTTCGCAGAATCATGATCGCAATGCACACGATCACAAATGCCAGCAGCGTCCCGATATTCACCATCTTGCCGATGTCGTCGATCGGTGTCAGTGCGCCGACCACTCCCGCCAGCGTTCCTACAAGGAACGTATTTTTGAATGGCGTGCGAAAGCGCGGATGCACCTCAGCAAAGAACTTCTTCGGCAGTAGACCGTCACTTGCCATGGCATAGAGCACGCGCGTCTGTCCCAGCAACATCACCAGCATCACCGAGGTCAGCCCGGCCAGAGCCCCCAGCGTAATGATGTCGCTGGCCCAGCCAAGGTTGCGGTCGGCGAAGGCGCGCGCAATCGGCGCTTCGATATTGACCGACTGCCACGGCACCATGCCCGTCAACACTGCCGCGACCGCGATGTAGAGCACCGTACACACCGCCAGCGATGCAATGATTCCGATAGGCAGGTCGCGCTGCGGATTCTTCGCCTCCTGCGCCGTCGTCGATACTGCGTCGAAGCCGATATAGGCAAAGAAGATATACGCAGCGCCTGCTCCGATTCCGCTAAATCCGTATGGCGCGAAGGTGTGCCAGTCATGCCCCCAGTTTCCGGGATGAACGTACTTCGCACCCAGGAAGATAACGAACAGGACGATCGCCACCTTGGCGACCACAATCCCGGTGTTGAACTTTGCCGACTCCTTGATGCCGATCGCCAGTACGGTGGTCACAATCAGCGCGATCAGGAATGCAGGCAGGTTAAATCCGATCTCATGCCCGAATAGAACCGGTGCTCCCAGCACCTGATGGGCCCGCGCCATCATATCGGCCGTAGGGTGCATCTTCAGGACCTCAAGCTGCGCGAGGTAAAGCTGCGATCCCGGCAACATTGCGGGGTAATTTATCGCCATCACCTGGCGACTGACCGTCTCAACGGCTTTTCCCAGCGCTGTCCAGTGGTCATAGGCCAGCCACAGCGGAAACTTTACATGAATGATGTCCAGCACTTCGACAAAGTAGTTCGACCAGCCCGAGCTCACCGTGCTCGCGCCCATCGCGTACTCGAGCGTCAGGTCCCAGCCGATGATCCAAGCAATCAGCTCGCCCAGCGTCGCATAGGCATAGGTGTAGGCCGATCCCGCCAAAGGAATGAGCGCAGCAAACTCCGCATAGCAGAGCCCTGCAAACCCGCATCCCAGTCCACTGAGCACGAACGAGAGCATCAGGCCCGGTCCGGCATAGTGTGCCCCAAGCCCGGCCATCACAAAGATGCCAGCGCCGATCACCGCACCCACGCCCAGTGCAGTCAACTGAAATGGCCCGAGGCATCGCTCCAGCGTATGCGCGCCCTCTGCCCGGCTCTCTTCCAGCAGGACCTCCATCGATTTTTTTGCAAACAGCATCGACATCTTTTATCAACTCTCCTTTACGTCCCGGCCGTCTCCCCTGCAACAGCCGTTCCCTGCCTCTTCCATATTAAATAAACCGGTACTCCCAGAAGCACGATCACCAGCCCCGGCCAGGTGTATTGCGGCTTGTAACGTAGCAGCACAATGCAGATCCATGTCGCCATCACGATGTACAGCGCCGGAAGCACGGGATACCCGAATGCCTTATAGGGCCGCACGGCATCGGGGCGCGTCCGGCGCAGGACAAACAGCCCTGTAATTGTCAGGATATAGAAGATGAGCACGGCGAAGATCACGTAATCCAGCAACTGCCCGTAGCTGCCCGACAGGCACAGCAGACACGTCCATGCCCACTGCACCCACAGCGAGTTCACCGGCGTCTTCGAGCGTTCGCTCAGTTTGCCAACGGATTTGAAGAACAATCCGTCGCGGCTCATCGCGTAGTAGACCCGCGCCCCGGCCAACAACATTCCGTTGACGCAGCCGAAGGTCGATATCAGGATCGCCGCCGCCATCAGCTTCGCGCCGTATCCGGCAAACGCGCTTTGCATCACCGCCGTCGCGACACGGTCTTCCGAGGCAAACTGAATTCCCCGCCCCGCAATCGTTCCGGCTGCCGGGTCGCCCATCATCGGCAGCACGCTGAGGTAGACGAAATTGCAGAGGACATACAGCAGCAGCACAACTCCGGTACCAATCGCTAACGACAGCGGCAGGTTGCGCTTCGGATTTCGGATTTCGCCTGCGGTAAACGTCACATTGTTCCAGGCATCCGCGCTGAACAGCGATCCTACCTGCACCACCGCGACAATCGTCAACAACCCGACGTAAGCCGTCGGTCCGCCCACGCCGACCTGCACTGCATGGGTCGTATGCCAGCCAGCACCTGCCCAGAAGTGATGCCAGCCTGCACCGAAGTTGGCCGCCAGCGCAATCGCGTCCTTTGCGAACACGCCGACCAGAACCACTGCGGCCAGTGCCAGCACCTTCGCCGAGGTGAATACATTCTGCACCGCCGCGCCCATCTTTATGCCCAGCGTGTTCAGCAACGTCAGCAGCGTGATTACGACGATTGCCGAAAGGTTGGCGGTGTTCAACCCGATCTCCATGTTGCCCAGTACCATCGGCCCCACATGCCAGGCCGGAACATGGCCGATGTGCCACAGCCAGCGCTGCGCGCTCACCGATGGGAAGAAGACACCGAGAAATTTTCCAAAGGCCACGCCCACCGCGGCGATGGTTCCCGTCTGGATCACGAGGAACAACGTCCATCCGTAGAGAAATCCCCACAACGGCCCAAGAGCTTCGCGCAGATAGACATACTGGCCGCCAGCCTTTGGCATCATCGCCGCCAGTTCGCCGTAGCTCAGCGCGCCTATTACTGTCATCACCGCCGTTACCAGCCATGCCGCGATCAGTAGTGCGGGGGAGCCGAGCGCGCGCGACATATCGGCCGAGACGATAAAGATGCCCGAGCCGATCATCGAGCCCATCACGATCGCGGTCGCCGAAAATAGCCCCATCCCCTGCACGAACTGCGGAGAGGCGACAGCTTCGTTTTGGATTTTTACCGAACTATTCACGTTGCGTCAGTTCTACCCCAAAATCTCCAGAAAGTCCCGCGCCACTTTCTCAACTGACCCACCTTCAACAAATAAGGCACTAATCAGGGCCACAGAATCCGCCCCGGCTTCGATCACACTCCGCACATTGGCCCGCGTAATTCCGCCGATGGCCACAATCGGCTTGCTCGTCAAAACCCGCGCGCGCCGTACTCCGTCGAGACCAATCACCGGCTCCGCATCGAGTTTCGTCCCGGTGGCAAAGACTGGCCCCACGGCTACATAATCTGCGGAAGTCGCATTCGCTAGCAGTACCTGCTCGTCATTGTGCGTGGAGACGCCAACCCAGCGCGCCGCACCCACGACTCGCCGCGCATCGTCGGGCGGCAGATCTCCCTGCCCTACATGCACCCCACCCCAATCCGCCAGCACGGCGAGGTCGGCACGGTCATTCAGGATGAGCCTGCAATTTGCACCCGCAAATACTTCGCGAATTATGGCTGCATTCTGCAAGATCGACTGCGGCGAACCGGCCTTGTCCCGGTACTGAAGCAGCTCCACGCCTGCCGTTCGCATCTGCTCGGCGGCCCAGCGCACCTCATGCCCACGAGCCGCCAGCAACCCCGCATCCAGAATCGGATATAACTTCGGCAAGCCCACTGCTACTCCGCCTTGATGTCCTTCTGCCGCTCGAAGAAACGCTCCATGAACTTCGTATCGAACTTGCCCGAACGGAACTCAGCATCGGCAAAGATCTTCTGATGCATCGGAATCGTCGTGTGGATTCCCTGCACCACGAACTGCGACAGCGCCCGCTGCATCTTGTTCATGGCCTCTTCGCGGTCCTTGCCGTGGCAGATTAACTTCGCGATCAGCGAATCGTAGTACGGGGGCACGACGCCTTCGGCATACTGCGCAGTGTCCACACGAACGCCGTTGCCACCAGGCAGGTTGAACGCGGTAATCTTGCCTGCGCTGGGCGTGAACTTCTCGGGATGCTCCGCATTGATGCGGCACTCAATCGCGTGCCCGCGAATCGTTACCGGCTCGGTCACAATCGAGTTCAACTTCTCGCCCGCAGCGATGCGCAACTGCGCCTTCACCAGATCGATTCCTGTAACCATCTCGGTTACACAATGCTCCACCTGGATGCGGGTGTTCATCTCGATGAAGTAGATCTTGCCGTCTTCATCCATCAGAAATTCAATCGTCCCGGCGTTCCAGTAGCCGATATTTTCGAGCGACTTCCTGATCGTCTTGCCAAGCTCTTCGCGCAGCTTGGGAGTGATCACCAGGCTTGGAGCCTCTTCAATAAGCTTCTGGTGTCGCCGCTGAATCGAGCACTCGCGCTCGCCGAGACTCATCACGTTGCCATGCTCGTCGGCCAGCACCTGGAACTCGATATGCCGAGGCCGCTCGATGAACTTCTCCATGTACATATCGCCGTTGCCGAAGGAGTTCATCGCCTCTTGCGTGGCCTGTTCGTAAAACTTCGGAAGCTCCTCTGCGTTGCGGCAGATACGCATCCCCTTGCCGCCGCCGCCAGCAACTGCCTTCAAGATCACCGGATAGCCCACGCTGCGCGCCCACTCGAGCGCCTCGCCTTCGTTGGCGATCACGCCATCGGACCCAGGCAGAATCGGCACCTTCGCCTTCTTCATGGTCTGCCGCGCGGTGGACTTCTCACCCATCATCCGCGTTACTTCAGGCGGAGGCCCGATGAATTTGATGTTCGAGGCACGGCACACCTCAGCAAAATTTGCGTTCTCGCTGAGCAGGCCGTAGCCGGGATGAATTGCATCCACATCGGCAATCTCCGCGGCCGAGATGACCGCAGGAACATTCAAGTAACTGTCCGCCGACCTTGGCGGACCTATACAGATGGCCTCATCGGCAAAGCGCACATGGAGGCTGTTGCGATCCGCCTCGCTATACACCGCTACCGTGCGGATTCCCATCTCCTTGCACGCGTTGATGACGCGCAGCGCAATCTCTCCGCGATTTGCAATCAATACCTTACGAAACATGTAATCTTCCTGTACTTCTTCGCCCCAAGTCGGCCGCGAGAGAAATCAAAATATGAAGGTTAGGATCTGTACGATCAAGAACCAGAACAACCCGCGCTTGGAGGGCGTACGCAGTCTTTGCGCCCATTCCTGCATGTCGTGATCATCCGACCGCGCAATTGAGTTTGGCTGATTCATCGCGCCTTGATCGCAAACAGCGGTTGACCATACTCCACAGGCTGTCCGCTCGCGGCGATCCGCTTTACCACTTCGCCGGCGACATCGGACTCGATCTCATTCATCAGCTTCATCGCCTCGACGATGCAAAGTACCTGGCCAACTTCCACCTGATCGCCAACGTTCACAAACGATGGCGTGCCCGGCGAGGGCGACTCATAGAACGTCCCCACGATCGGCGACTTCACCTCGTGCAGAGCCTCCTCTGGCGCAGCAGCAGGCACACTGGGCGCGACCGCAGCAGGGGCCGCCGAAGCCATCAACCGGCTCAGGTTTGCGAGGTCTACCCCGCCAGCCGGGGCCGCTGCCGCAGGCTCGCCCGCGAACTTGATCCGGACCTTCAGGTCATCCTGTTCCATGTCGAACTCGGCGATCTCGTTCGCCTTCAAAAATTCGACCAGTTCGCGAAGCTCTTGCAACTTATTTCCGTCCATCATGTCTCCTGTGCCTGTTGCGGCACTCTGGTAATTACAACTCAATCCATGCCTTCACGCTTGGCGTCATAACTTCGCCTCCCGTCGCGGTCACGAGAACCATGTCCTCGATCCGCACTCCGAACTTGCCCGGCATGTACACACCGGGCTCAATCGTGACGACCATACCCTCTTCTAAAACCTGCGTCTGCTTCGCCGCAAGCCTCGGTCCTTCGTGAATCTCCAACCCAACGCCATGCCCGGTCGAGTGGCTGAAATACTTGTCAAGACCAGACCACCGCAGAACGCTTCTTGCCGCTTCATCGACATCGGCACAGGTCACGCCCGGAGCCACCTTCGCAACTCCAGCCTCCTGCGCTTCCAGAACCGCATCATACACTTCCCGCTCGCCCGGCAGCGCCTTGCCCATGTGCACGGTGCGCGTCATGTCGCTGCAATATCCATTTAATATGACGCCAAAATCGAGTGTGACAAAGCCTCGGCGCGGCAATTTAACCTGCGTTGCACGGCCATGCGGCAGCGCGCTGCGCTCTCCGCTGGCGACGATCGTGTCAAACGACATCGCCTCCGCGCCGGCCAGCCGGGCCGCATGTTCCAGCTCTGCCGCAACGGCAACCTCGGTCAACCCCAATTGGATATAGCTCAACATGCCATCGAAGAGACGGCAGCCCAGCAAGGCCGCCTCGCGCATCACGGCGATCTCGTCAGTGTCTTTGACCTCGCGTAGTCCGGCTACCAGCGGCTTGACCGGCTGAAAGATCCCCCGCCGCAGTTTCGCCGAAACCGCCTTGCGCATCGCCTCCAGCGCAGCTACCGATGTCTGTGCGGCGTCGAAGCCGCACCGCTTCAACCCGGCGGCCTCTATCCACTCGCAGGCAGCCGCTACCGCGGGCTTCTTCGCGATGACGACCCTGGTTCCCACCGCCTCGGCTTTGGCTTGAGCGGTGTATCGTCCGTCGGTAAACAGGACGGAGCGGCTGCCAGCCAGTACCAGAGCCGCGTTCGACCCGGTAAACCCGCATAGATAGCGGACATCCGGCAGATGCGTCACCAGCAGGCAATCCACTCCGGCAGCCTTCGCCGCAGCCACAGCTCTCTTCTTACGCACGCTTAAACTCATCCCTATGATTCTACCGAACTTGTGCCGTAAAACTGGCTCAACTCCGACACAACCCGCTATCATGGCCTATGTCCGGCGTTAAACAGGATTCCTCCCCGCGCATTACCCGCCGCCATTTTCTCGTCGGCTCAGGAGCAGCCGCCGCCGGTCTCGCCCTCTACTCCGGGGAAATCGCCCGCCACGAGCTTGATCTCGTTCCCCATACCCTCGCCATCTCCAATCTTCCCAGCGCCTTCCATGGCTTCCGCATCGCACAGATCAGCGACATCCACCTCGACGAGTTCACAGAGCCTTTCTTCCTCGAACGCGTTGTTCGCCATGTCAACGCTCTTGCGGCGGACATGGTCGTTCTCACCGGCGACTTTGTCACCCACGGCTCGCTCACCTTCCTGAACGGCCAGTCCGCCGCGCACCGCTGCGCCGAGATTCTCAGCACCCTCACCTGCCCGCTGCGCTTCGCCTGCCTGGGCAACCACGACGTCGCCGTCAGCGCGCCGCTGGTCATCGACTCCCTCACCTCCAACGACATCCCGGTGCTCGTCGACAAGCACGTCCCCATCGAGCGAAACGGCTCGCGCTTCTGGCTCGCGGGCGTCAACGATCCCGGCACGACTAATCCGCGTCTTGAGCTGGCGGTGCCGCCTCAGCCAGACGGCCCTGTCATTCTAATGGCACACGAACCCGACTACGCCGACACCGTCAAAGAGCATCCGCGCGGGCGCTTCGTCGATGTCATGCTCTCCGGCCATACCCATGGCGGCCAGATTCGACTGCCCTTTATGGGACCGCTCGTCCTTCCACCCATGGGCAAAATCTACGCCGAAGGGCTCTTCCGTCTCGGTAACATGCAGCTTTACGTCAACCGTGGCATTGGCACAGTCGGCATTCCCTTCCGCCTCAACTGCCCGCCGGAGATCACCATTTTTACCCTGCAATCTACCTGAAAAACACATAGCATTTATTTCAGATAGTTCGCATCCATATAGGCGATCCTCTTCGTCATCCGGTCGCTAAAGCGATGAAGCCATTGCATCTTTGGGATGGCTAAAAATTGACACCGGGAGAACGGCAGGGGACAATGCATCTCACGATGTCCACGCTCCAACCTCTTTCGCGCCGCCGTTTTCTCAAACAGAGCTTTGCATTCAGTGCAGCCTCCGCGCTCGCTGGTCCGCTCGTGGCCTGTGGCAGCGGCCCGGCTTCGCTTCTTCCAGCGTCTCCTGACTCCGCACATCTCCTCATGCTCGGAGACTGGGGCATCAATGGCGATTATTCCGATCAGACGACGGTTGCACAGGCGATGCAAAGTTACACGAAGCAGTTGAAGGCGAATCTCCAAGCCCTTCTCATGCTTGGAGACAACTTCTATGGAGTGCTCCCTGGGGGTGTCTCTGACCCCCGCTGGCAGACGCAATTCGAACAGATGTACCCTGCCTCGGTCTTCAACTGCCCGGCTTACGCCATCCCCGGCAACCACGATTATCAATACCAGCCGTTGAAGTACACCGCGGAGCTTGCCTACGCCCAGCAAGGCGGCACGCGCTGGACGATGCCCTCGCAGTGGTATCGCGTCACCTTCCCCGCAAGCGATCCCCTCATCACCCTGATTGCGCTGGACAGCAATATGCCTCTTGCAGGGGGAGCCACTCAAAACGGCAGCTTCTACACCATGACCGATACAACCAGGCAGCAGCAGCTAAGCTGGCTCCAGACCGAGCTTGAAAAACCTCTCACTACGCCATTTCTCGCTGTCATGGGCCACCATCCCATCTACTCCGACGGGATTCATGGCGATAACGCCACCCTCATCAACGACTGGGACCCGCTGCTGCGTAAATACGGCGTCCATCTCTACCTTGCCGGTCACGACCATGACCTCCAGCATCTGGAGTTCGCTGGACACCCCACATCCTTCTTTCTCTCCGGCGGCGGCGGCGCGGGCCTCTATCCCTTGAAGATTGATCCCTCTGTCCGCGGTCCATGGGCAGAGAAGATTCATGGTTTCAGCCATATCGAAGCGACCGAAGACCTTCTCACCATGCGTCATCTCGACAACACGGGCAACATTATCCATGCCTTCACCAAGACGAAAGCCGGGAAGGTCACCATCCTGAGTTAGTAGTCAGATCCGCCCCGCTCCACGCAGCGCAGTGATCTCGTCGTCGGTAAACACCCGCGAGCGGATCAGGAAGCGCACGCCTTCAGGATTCTCCAGCGAAAACATCCCACCCCTGCCCGGCACCACATCCAAAATGAGCTGCGTGTGCTTCCAGTATTCGAACTGGCTGCGGCTCATATAGAAAGGCGTGTCGCCCAATGTCCCGATCAGCACATCGCTGTCGCCTACAAGGAATTCTCCTCGTGGATAACACATCGGCGAGCTGCCATCACAGCAGCCCCCCGATTGGTGAAACATCAGGTCACCGTGCTTTCCATGCAGCTTCGCCATCAGTTCGATGGCTGCATCGGTGGCGATGACCTGATCGGGAGTACGTGGCATAGGCTCCTAGAAGAATCCCATGGCATTGGGGCTGTAGCTGATGAGCTGGTTCTTGGTCTGCTGATAATGGTCGAGCATCATCTTGTGATTTTCGCGACCGATGCCGGACTGCTTGTAACCGCCGAATGCCGAGTGTGCCGGATACAGATGGTAGCAGTTCGTCCAGACACGTCCCGCCTGAATGCTCCGGCCAAAGTGGTAGGCGCGGTTCATGTCGCGCGTCCAGATGCCAGCGCCCAGCCCGTAGAGCGTGTCATTGGCGATTGCCAGCGCTTCTTCGTCGTCCTTGAACTTCGTGACCGAGACCACCGGCCCGAAGATCTCTTCCTGGAAGATGCGCATCTTGTTGTTGCCTTCGAACACGGTCGGCTCAATGTAGAAACCGCTGGCGAGATCGCCGCCATTTTCGGCGCGCTTGCCTCCGGTCAGCACCTTCGCGCCCTCCTGCTTGCCGATATCGAGATAGGAAAGAATCTTCTCCATCTGCTCGGTCGAGGCTTGTGCTCCGATCATGGTGTCGCGGTCCAGCGGATTGCCGCGCTTGATCGCCTTCACCCGTGCCAGCGCCCGCTCCATAAAGCGGTCATAGATCGACTCCTGCACCAGCGCCCGCGAAGGACAGGTACAAACTTCGCCCTGATTGAGCGCAAACATGGTGAAACCCTCCAACGCCTTATCGAAGAAGGCATCGTCCTCGCGCATCACGTCTTCGAAGAAGATGTTCGGACTCTTGCCGCCAAGTTCGAGCGTTACGGGAATAATGTTCTGTGAGGCGTATTGCATGATCAAACGGCCAGTCGTGGTCTCACCGGTGAAGGCTACCTTGTTGACGCGCGTGCTGGAGGCCAATGGCTTGCCCGCTTCCAATCCGAATCCATTCACCACATTGAGCACACCCGGAGGTAGCAAGTCTCCAATCAGTTCCAGTAAAACCAGTATCGACAGCGGAGTCTGCTCCGCCGGTTTCAACACGACGCAGTTGCCCGCGGCCAGAGCCGGAGCCAGCTTCCACGTCGCCATCAGGATCGGAAAATTCCAAGGAATAATGAGGCCGACGACACCAAGCGGCTCATGGTAGTGATAGGCCACGGTATCGACATCGATCTCCGAGATGCCCCCCTCCTGTGCGCGGATGCACCCGCCGAAATAGCGGAAGTGGTCGATGCTCAGCGGCAGATCGGCGGCCATCGTCTCGCGGATCGGCTTGCCGTTGTCCCAGGTCTCGACCGTGGCCAGCATCTCCAGGTTGTCTTCCATGCGCTGTGCGATCTGTTCGAGGATATGGCCGCGCTGCGCTGGAGAGGTGCGCCCCCACGCCGCCTTCGCAGCATGTGCGGCATCGAGCGCACGGTTCACGTCGTCCGCGTTCGAGCGCGGAATCTCGCACAGAACTTCGCCGGTCACCGGCGTGACATTTTCAAAGTAAGCGCCCGAGGCAGGAGCGACCCACTCGCCCCCGATATAGTTTCCGTATTGCTTGCGGAAAGAGACCGGAAATCCATAGCTTCCCGGTACGACTTTGCTGGCTGCTGCGGAGGTCATCGTGGACATGGCGTGCTACTCCTTCAGAGATGGGCTGTCTTGAGACGCAGAGAATCGCTTCGAGTAGCCCCGCGCCTAAGCGTAGCAACAGTACACCCGCACAGTAGACCGTTGCAACCGGCCCTGGACATCCCTCGCGACCTCAACAACCTGCTATGTTATTGCACCGTCGCCCGCGCATCGACACTGACCTGCACGTCTTTGCCTACACGCAGCATTAGCGTGCTCGGGTCCTTCATTCCCCATGCAACATAGGGCACAACAAAGCTCGTTGTCGCGTTCAGTTTTCCATCGCTCAATGAGGTCCGCACCTGTAGAAACAGCGGATGATCGGCACCGTGAATCGTAAACGTTCCCTCAACCGTTACCGTCTGCGTCTGCCCGTCATGAACCACTCCTGTGACTTTTTCAGGATGAAAGATGGCCTCAGGATACTTCTTGCTCTCAAGAACATCTTTCTTCATGCGATCATCGCGGCTCTGGTTACCGCTCTCCGCGGACGCGGTTTCGACAATGATCTCTCCGTCCGCTGTTCCCGTATCTTCGTCGAAGATGATCACGCCGCTCTTCAGTTGAAACGTCCCGCGAACGGTGTGCAGAACGTCCTTCAGCGTCCAGTCGATCTTTGTCGTCGCCGGGTCGAAATGAAGCGTCATCTTCGTGGGCGAGCTTTGCGCGCTGGCAGAGACCACCAGCAGCGAAAGAACCGCCGCCGCAAGTACATATCGAAATTTAGAGATCATTTTTCTCATCCTGCTGAAGATAACAATAGCCTTCCAAAGTCCACACCATGTCGTAATACAACCCTGGACAAGCTCTCTTCGTTGAGATGCACGCTCAGCATCGCCGCAAAAAGATCTGGTCGCCTGGCGAATCCCCTCAACACCCGCTGCCGCAGCAAGGGATGCCTGTCCATCAGCAGCATTGCGCGCGCCATCCCCTGCGGCAATCGCAGAATATCTGAATGCTGGGCCTGATACCGTTTTAACCCGCCCTCTGCAATCGAATCACGCAACAAAAGCGCCTGCCGGAACCCCATCGCAAGCCCTTCTCCGGTAATAGCATCCGCTGTGCCCAAGGCATCCCCCACCAACGCAACCCTGCCGCGTACCACGCGATCAAAGCTGGAGGTCGTCGTCACTGCTCCTCGTTGCGGTGTAAGCTGTTTCGCTCGCGCTAGCGAACCACGCAAGGCTGGAATGCTATCAATCACGCTCTGGAATGTCCCCGGCGACTGGGAGCGGGATATGACAGCGACGCACACCATACGCTCGCCAACTGGTGTCACATATGCCTGCCCTCCGTCTCCCCAATGCACCTCGACGTGTCTACCACCCGAATAGATGCCGGTCTCATCGCCGCGGTCAAACTCAAAATGGGCGCGAAAGCCAAAGCGACGGCTGCGAACCCCGCCTGCACTTAGACCAGCCCACGCGCGAGTCCGCGAAGACTCGCCATCGGCACCAATCAGGTATTTGTATCTGAGAACTTCGCCACCGAGCGTTGGCTCTTCTCCGTGCCGCAGCTCAACCAGACTCTTCCACCGCATCCGTACGCCCATCGCCGCCGCGCGGTCGAGCAATTGACGATGCAACGCCAACCGTCGCACCCCCAGCCCTTGACCCTCCGCAAACCGGGCGCTCACGGTGGATTGTCTGTCGGCAAAACGAATGCCGTCGAAAGGTGTGCCCGCCACTTGGGCGAGGTCGATTCCCAGTTTGGATAGTTCACACAAAGAATCGGGCATTAAACCTTCACCGCATGCCTTGTCGATAGGAGGCTCACATGCATCGGCGATCAATACATCCGCACCAGCCTGTCTCAAGGCAATGGCTGCCGCCAACCCTATCGGCCCTCCGCCGACAATCACTATATCCGCGCTCGCAAAGCCCAAGCTGCTACCTCTGGACGCCAGCAAAGCTTTCAAAACGAAAATGCAGTTCCGCTCCGTTACAAGCTAAATCGAAGAGGTTGTCAGACGTCGTCCGTTGGACTTAAGCCGGACGGGGATGTTAGCAAAGCTGTTGGAGGTGTGTCTTTGGCAACAAACCACTTAGCGAATATCTATCGGACTCGCCCGGCCGGTTTTTTCTGCTTCGGCGTCACGGTTACCGGAGCAGCCACCTTTACACCCGACTTCTCATCCATCCACGCATCCAGAAGGCTTTTCTTGAACCGCCAGCGGTTTCCCAGCTTGAACGCCGGAATAAATCCCTCCGACGCATAGCGGTACAGCGTGTCTCCACTGATGCCCAGATACTCCGATGCCTGCCGGATATCCATCACTTCGCGAGTTGCAACCTGCGCCAAAGCAGCCATCAGAGAACCCTCCGAACAACCGAAACAAACCGGATAAAACCCTGCTGCAACCGGCACACCCTTTGTACCGTTTTCCACAGCCCGGCACAACCAGAAACCATCGGGTGTTAACCAACTAACCGATAACGACCCAGCGGCCTTCACTACCCCAAAACCCATGGATAAAAGAAATAGAAGAGCCCCAGCGAATCTCGCTGGGGCTCTTCGCCTATGTTGCTAGCTAGAAGCTAAACAGCGTCCTTCAAGGGTTGCAGGCTCTGCAGGACATCCAGCAGATCCTGTCCAACCGTCCGGGTCTTGGCAATCGCATCGGCAATCGAAATGTCCGTGATCTGCGTTCCGCGCAGCACCACCAAGCGGCCAAACTTCCCCGCATGGACCAGGTCAATCGCCGCCACGCCATAGCGCGTCGCCAGCATACGGTCGTAGGCTGTCGGTGTGCCGCCACGTTGCGTATGGCCCAGGTTCACGCTGCGCGTCTCGTAGCCGGTACGCTTCTCGATCTCCTCGGCCAGCGTCTGTCCAATGCCGCTCAAGCGCGGATGGCCAAACGAATCCAGCGACTCGTCATGCGTGGCCACGGTACCCGCGGGGAACTTCGCCCCCTCAGCCACAACCACAATCGAGAACTTCTTGCCATGCTCGCGACGGTACTTGATCAGGCGGCAGGTCTCTTCGATATCGATTGGCACCTCGGGCACCAGAACAACGTCGGCGCCACCCGCAATTCCAGAGGTAATCGCAATCCAGCCCGCATCGCGTCCCATCACTTCGCAGACCAGCACGCGGTTGTGCGATTCGGCGGTCGAGTGCAGGCGGTCCACAGCTTCGGTGGCAATCATCACGGCGGTATCGAAGCCGAAGCAAGCGTCCGTGCCGTTCAAATCGTTGTCAATCGTCTTCGGCACGCCAACGCACTTCACGCCGCGCTCGCTGAGTGCAAGGCTGATCGACTGCGTATCATCGCCGCCCAGCGCAATCAGCGCGTCCAGCTTGTTGCGCTTGATTGTCTCAAGGCACTTCTCGAATCCGCCTTCGATCTTCTTCACGTTTGTGCGCGAAGAGCGCAAAATCGTTCCGCCCTTCTGCAAAATCCCCGAGGTCGTCTCCAGCGTCAGCGGCATCGTCACATCGTCGATGACCCCGCGCCAGCCTTCCATAAAGCCGATAAACTCATCCCCATGATGCTGGATTCCCTTGCGCACTGCCGCGCGAATCACAGCGTTCAGCCCAGGACAATCCCCACCACCGGTCAACATTCCAATACGCATCAACAATTCTCCTTTTTAGACAACAGAAAAATCATACGCCGAGATCTCAGCCTCAGACAGGACCTATACAGCCGCCTCAATCCGGTTCGCATGGAGCGTCTGCAACGCAACCACGCTCAACGTTCCCTGCTGCAACGCCGAGATACCCTCAGCCGCCGCCCGTGCCGCCGCCAGGGTCGTAATCGTCGGAATCCGCGCCAGCACAGCCGCCCGCCGAATCGCCTTCTCATCGAAGAACGTGTCCTGTCCGCGCGGCGTATTGATGATCAACTGAATCCGGTCGCCCTTGATCAGGTCTACGACGTTCGGACGCCCTTCCTTGACCTTGTAGACGCGCTCCGGCTGCATTCCAGCCTGTTCGAGCACAGCGGCCGTTCCATGCGTCGCCACCAGATGGAAGCCCATCTCGACAAACTCCCGCGCCAGCGAAACCACACCATCCTTGTCGTGGTCATTCACGCTCAGGAAGATCGTTCCCTGCAACGGAAGCACCTGTCCGGCGGCAATCTGAGCCTTGGCGAATGCCTCGCCGAAGTTGTCGGCAACGCCCATCACCTCGCCGGTAGACTTCATCTCCGGCCCAAGAACCGTATCCACTCCAGGGAACTTGCCCCATGGGAAGACCGGCGATTTCACAAAGTAATGCGAGCCGGTTCCAAGGTCCTTGCGACTCGCAACTGCATCCGGCAGCAGCTCCTTCAACTTGCGTCCGACCATGATGCGTGAAGCGATCTTTGCCAGCGGAATGCCCGTAGCCTTAGAGACATAAGGCACTGTGCGCGAAGCGCGCGGATTCACTTCGATGACATAGACCTTGCCGCGCTGGATAGCGAACTGAATATTCACCAGACCACGCACGCTCAGCGACATCGCCAGCTTCCGCGTGTACTCGCGAATCGTATTCAGGACATCGTCGCTCAAGTCGACCGAAGGCAGAACACACGACGAATCGCCGGAGTGAATCCCAGCCTCTTCGATATGCTGCATGATCCCGGCGATTACCACATCGTCGCCATCGCACAGCGCATCGACATCGACCTCCGTCGCATCTTCAAGGAAGTGGTCAATCAATACAGGCCGCTCCTGCGAGTATTCAATCGCCGTGCTCATATAGCGAACGACCGCCTCATCGTCATAGGCGATGACCATCGCACGTCCGCCCAGCACATACGAAGGCCGCACCAGCACCGGGTACCCTACGCGGTTCGCGCCCTCGACAGCTTCGGCCACGCTGGTCGCCATCGCGCCCTGCGGCTGCGGAATCTGCAACTCCTCGATCAGCTTGCCAAACCGTTTGCGGTCTTCGGCCAGGTCAATCGACTCCGGCGACGTGCCAATGATCGGCACTCCCGCCTTCTTCAACGGAAGGCTGAGGTTCAGCGGAGTCTGTCCGCCAAACTGCACGATCATGCCGATCTCAGCGCCCGACGAGGCCTCGTGCTCATACACTGCGAGCACGTCCTCCAGCGTCAACGGTTCAAAGTACAGCCGGTCGCTGGTGTCGTAGTCAGTCGAAACCGTCTCAGGATTACAGTTGACCATGATGGTCTCGTAGCCGTCTTCGCGAAGTGCGAAGGCCGCGTGGCAGCAGCAGTAGTCGAACTCGATTCCCTGCCCGATCCGGTTCGGTCCGCTTCCCAGAATCAGGATCTTCTTGCGCGTCGTCGGCGCTGCCTCATCCTCTTCGTCGTAGCAGCTATAGAGATACGGCGTATAGCTCTCAAACTCTCCGGCGCAGGTGTCCACCATCTTGTAGACCGGCAGCACGTTCAGCTTCTTCCGCAGCGCACGAACCGCCGCAGTCCCTTCCGCGCCCTTCAGGCCCCAGCTCGCAGCCAGCCGCTCATCAGAGATGCCCATTCGCTTGGCGGTGCGTAGCTGCTCCGCGGTGACTTCGTCCATCGACACGCCGCCGATAGCTTTGATCTCATCCGTAATCTGCTTGATCTGGTGCAGGAACCACGGGTCCATTGAGGTCATGCGCGCAACCTCGCGCACGGTCATGCCTCGCTCGAACGCATAGCGAATGTAAGCCAGCCGGTCAGGATGCGGTGTTACCAAACGCTGCGTCAGACGGCGCGGCTCGATGTCGTCGGCTGTGGCCTTCTTGCCCGTCTCGAGCGACCGCACCGCCTTCATCATCGCTTCCTTGAAGGTGCGGCCAATCGCCATCACCTCGCCGACAGACTTCATCTGCGGCCCCAGGCCCTCGTCCGCACCGGGAAACTTCTCGAACTGCCACTTCGGAATCTTCACAACGACATAGTCGATGGTCGGCTCAAAACAGGCCGGAGTCGCCTTGGTGATGTCGTTCTGAATCTCGTCGAGCGTATAGCCAACCGCCAGCCGTGCAGCAATCTTCGCGATAGGAAACCCAGTGGCCTTCGAGGCCAGCGCGGAGGATCGTGACACGCGGGGATTCATCTCAATCACCGTCATGCGGCCGTTCAGCGGATTGACCGCGAACTGCACATTGCTGCCGCCCGTCTCGACGCCAATCTCGCGGATGACGCGAATCGCCGCATCGCGCATCGACTGATATTCGCGATCGGTCAGTGTCTGCGCCGGAGCCACCGTAATCGAGTCGCCCGTATGCACACCCATCGGGTCAAAATTTTCAATCGAGCAGATGATGATGACGTTGTCATTCAGATCGCGGACAACCTCCAGCTCATACTCCTTCCATCCGAGCACGCTCTCTTCGAGCAGACACTCATGCACCGGCGAAAGGTCCAGGCCGCGCGAGAGAATCTCCATCAGCTCTTCGCGGTTGTAGGCGATGCCGCCGCCCGAGCCTCCCAGCGTAAACGAGGGCCGAATCACCACGGGAAATCCGATCTTCGTGGCAAACTCCAGCCCATCGCGAATATTGGTAATTAGCGCCGACCGGGGCATGTCCAGCCCGATCTTGGTCATCGCATCCTTGAACAACAGTCGATCCTCAGCCTTCTTGATCGCTTCCAGCTTGGCGCCAATCAGCTCGATGCCCAGCTTATCGAGAACGCCCGAATCGGCGAGATCGACAGCAAGGTTCAGCGCCGTCTGGCCGCCTACCGTCGGCAGCACGGCAAACTTACCCGAGCCAGCCGACAGCATCTCCGTTTCAACGCGAAGAATCTCCTCAAGGTAGGCCGTAGTCAAAGGCTCAATGTAGGTGCGGTCGGCAACTTCAGGGTCGGTCATGATGGATGCCGGGTTCGAGTTCACCAGCACCACCTCATAGCCTTCGGCCTTCAGCGCCTTACACGCCTGCGTGCCGGAGTAGTCGAACTCCGCCGACTGCCCAATCACAATCGGCCCCGAGCCGATCACCAGAATCTTCGCGATGTCATTCCTGCGTGGCATCTATTTCTCTTTCTCAACTAAATTTCTTTGTGTCGAAAAAATGCGCGGCCAAAGCCGCGCGATGAGCTTCTATTTCTTCCACTCTTCCATCATCTCCCTAAAATCGCGGAAGAGATAATGCGAATCGTGAGGCCCGGGACTTGCTTCGGGATGGTACTGCACGCTGAACATCGGATCGGTCTTATGCTTCAATCCAGCCAGCGTCTGGTCGTTCAGGTTGGTATGCGTCCGCTCCACATTCGCCGGAAGCGAATTTGGATCGACGTTGAAGTTGTGGTTCTGCGCTGTGATCTCCACCTTGCCGGTCTGGTGGTTCATGATGGGATGGTTGCCGCCATGATGCCCAAACTTCAGCTTGTAGGTCTTGCCGCCCAGCGCCAGCCCAAAGATCTGGTGCCCCAGGCAGATCCCGAAGATCGGCGTCTTTCCCTGTAACTTCTTTACATTCTCGACCGCATAATGCAGCGGCTCTGGATCGCCAGGCCCGTTCGAGAAGAAGACGCCGTCCGGGTTCATCGCCAGCACTTCTTCGGCCGGGGTGGTCGCCGGAACCACGGTCACGCTGCAGTTCTCGCGTGTCAACATCCGCAGAATGTTTTCCTTGATGCCGAAGTCGTAGGCCACGACATGCATCTGCTTGCCGTCCGCATTTTCCGCAGGCGTCAGTAGCGTATCTCCGGTCTGGTTCTTCGGCTCGCTGGCGTCCCACTTGTAGATAGTCTTCGTGGTCACCACGCTGGCAAGGTCGGTGCCATCCATCTTCCGGATTGCACGTGCCTTCGCCACCAGCGCATCCGCGTCAAGATTCTCACCGCTCGCGATTACGCCGCGCATCACGCCATTGGCCCGCAGATGCCGCACCACGGCACGCGTGTCGATGTCCGAGATCACGGGCACGCCATAGCGCTCCAGATACTCATCAGCGGCCTGGGTCGAACGCCAGTTCGAGCTCATCGGCGAGAACTCCCGCGTCACCAGCCCTTCGATGTAAGGCCGTATGGCCTCCGCATCGTGCGGTGTCGTCCCATAGTTTCCAATATGCGGATTCGTTAGAACCACAATCTGGCCCGCGTAGGAAGGATCGGTGAAGATCTCCTGATAGCCGGTCAGTGATGTATTGAAGACCACCTCGCCAGACCGTTCCGTCTGCGCGCCAAAACTCTTACCACGAAAGATGCGCCCGTCTTCCAGCGCCAGTATTGCCTGCATTGCCTCTCCAGAGGAGTGGATTTTATAGATTCTAACAGCTTTGGCGGGCATAAACCGCATCCTTTAAGCTGCCTCCCTCTAAACCTCTGTATTGACACGAAAAAAAGCCCGGAACATAGCGTCCGGGCCTCTTCTTTATCGTAAAAAAATTACTAGCGCCTGTGATGGCGATGATGATGACGACGATGATGCACCGCAGCATTTGCAGGGACGACAGCTCCTGCCAACACAACAAATGCAATGGCACCAAGGATCAGGTTACGAATCTTCATAAATCTCTCCTCCCCCTCCGCTATTTCGTCTTCCGAAATAGTCAGTCAGTACACGAAGCTTACTCTACCAAGAGTCATACTTCCAGCCACTCCGGAGTGAAATTTCTGAGAAGTTACCTGACTTATCATCTGCCTCGCCCAACTCTCCGGCATCTCTCCTACAATAGCTGTCAGGCGCCCTCGAATGAACCTGCCGCAAAAATCCGCTCTTCTCGAATCTACCCTCCGCGACCTCGGCAGCCTCCTCGTCGCCTACTCCGGCGGGACCGACTCCGCCTATCTCGCCTACGCAGCGCATCAAGCCCTCGGCGACGACATGCTGGCCGTCATCGCCGACTCCGCCTCCCTGCCCCGCGCCGAGCTGGCCGCCGCCCTCGCCTTTGCCGCCGAACACAGCATCCCCGTCCAGATCCTGCACACCGAAGAGCTCGAGAATCCCGACTACCAGCGCAACGACAGCAAGCGCTGCTTCCACTGCAAAGACGAGCTCTTCACCCGCATGGAGTCCGAGCGCCAGTCGCGAGGCTTCCGGCACATCGCCTACGGCATGAATCTCGACGACCGAGGCGAGTTCCGCCCCGGCCAGCAGGCCGCCGCCGAACACCACGCCGTCGCTCCGCTCGTCACAGCCGAGCTCACCAAGGCCGAGATCCGCCAGCTCGCCCACGAAGCCGGTTTGGAGCTATGGGACAAGCCTGCCTCTGCCTGCCTTGCCTCGCGCATCGAGTACGGCCACCCCGTCACCCGCGAAAACCTCTCGCAGGTCGAGCAGGCTGAAGAGGCGCTTCATGCCCTCGGTTTCCAGCAGGTCCGCGTGCGCCACCACGGCGACCTTGCCCGCATCGAGATCGCCCGCGCCGAGCTGCCCCGCGCCCTCTCGCTCGACACCCTCGACCGCATCACCGCCGCCCTGCGTCCCCTCGGCTTCCTCTACATCACCCTCGACACCCAGGGCTACCGCTCCGGCAGCATGAACGACATACTCCCTACGACCGCCATCGCTCCCGCCACAAAGTAAATCCCGCCTCCAACCATGAAACAATAAGCCCATGCGCATTGCCTATCTCGACTGCTTCGCCGGCATCAGCGGAGACATGTTTCTCGGCGCTTTGCTCGATGCCGGACTCGCCCCCCAGGTCCTCCACGAAGCCATCGCCTCCCTCAATCTCGGAGCCTCCCTCGAGATCGAAAAGACCGACCGCAGCGGCATTTCCTCCACTCGCGCCCTGGTCTTCGACGGAACCCAGATAGCCGAGAAAAACGATTCGGCCCATACCCACGCCGAGCCGCACACCCACGACAAAAAGCCCGAAGAGAAGGCCGCACCCCACCATCACGGACGCCACCTCAGTTCCATCCGCAAGATCATTCAATCCAGCACCCTGGCAGACGAAGTAAAGCAAACCGCGATTCGCGCCTTCGAACTCCTCGGAGCCTCCGAAGCCAAAATTCATAACGTAGACGTAGAAAAAATTCACTTCCACGAAGTAGGCGCCATCGACGCCATCGTCGATATCGTCGCGGCCTCCGCAGGCATTCACGCCCTCGCCGTCGATCAGTGGTTCTGCTCCCCGCTCAACGTCGGCGGCGGCTCCATCGACTGCGCCCACGGCCACTTTCCTGTTCCCGCTCCCGCCACAGCGGACCTTCTGCGCGGCCTGCCCACCTACTCCGACTCCGCCGCCCCGCAGATCGAACTGGTCACCCCTACCGGCGCAGCCATTCTCCGCGCCCTCTCTCCCACCTTCAGCCAACCGCCCGTCATGCGCGTCCATCGCATCGGATACGGTGCCGGAGGCCGCAACCCCAAAGGCTTCCCCAACGTTCTGCGCCTCAACATCGGCGAGTCCGCGCAGGCCCCCGTCACAGATACAGCCACCAACGCCGTCACCGTTCTCGAAACCGCGCTCGACGATCTCAACCCGCAGATCATCGCCCACGTCGCCGAACAAGCCCTGCAGCAAGGCGCGCTCGACGTCATGCTCACCCCGGTCATCATGAAGAAGGGCCGTCCCGGCACGCTTCTCACCGTCCTCTGCGACCCTGAAAAATCCGCCGCCCTCGAGCGCCTGCTCCTCCGCGAGACCAGCACCCTCGGCATCCGCATTCACCAGCAACAGCGCTCCTGCCTTGACCGCAGCCACCACACCGTCTCCACGTCCTACGGAGAGATCCGCATCAAGGTAGGCTCACTCGGCCACGATGAATTCAAGGAAGAACTCAATGCCAACCCCGAGTTCGAGGACTGCCGCGCCGCCGCCGCAGCCCACAACGTCCCCGTCAAACAGGTCGTCCAATCCGCCATCGCCGCATATCACTCCGGCAAATCAAAATGAACAAAACATCTCTTCTCGAACTTCTGGCCGAAATCCAGCGCGGCACCCTCACCCCGGAGCAGGCCTCCGGGCGCCTCGCCAATCTTCCCTTCGAAGACCTCGACTACGCCAAGATCGATCACCACCGCTCTCTCCGCAACGGCCTGCCCGAGGTCATCTACGCCGCAGGTAAATCACCCGAGCAGACCGCCGAAATCTTCGCCCACATGGCCGCAACCGGCATCGACGTTCTCGCCACTCGCGCCGACGAGGCCACCGCAGCGGCAGTTCTCGCCCTTACTCCAGCGGCGAAGTATCACCAGCCAGCCCGCGCCATCACCCTTCGCCAATCGCCTCCAGCCGAGCCGCACGGCCACGTCGCCGTCCTCTGCGCCGGAACCAGCGACCTCCCGGCCGCCGAAGAAGCAGCCGTCACCGCCGAGCTCTTCGGCGCGCAGGTCACCCGCATCTATGACGTAGGCGTCGCCGGCATCCATCGTCTGCTCGCCCAGCGCGACATCCTCGCCACCGCCAACGCCGTCATCGTCTGCGCCGGAATGGAAGGTGCGCTGCCCAGCGTCGTCGGCGGCCTCGTCGCCGTTCCTGTCATCGCCGTCCCCACCTCCGTCGGCTACGGAGCCTCCTTCTCGGGAGCGGCCGCTCTCCTCGGCATGCTCAACTCCTGCTCGCCCAATGTCTGCGTCGTCAACATCGACAACGGCTTCGGCGCCGCCTATACCGCAACGCTCATCGCTCGCGCCGCCCATAAGTAACCACCGTGCCATCGCTTCGCATCCAAACCTGTACGCAAGTACAGAGGAGAGCCACATGGAGCGCAGGAACTTCCTGAAGTCAGCAACCGCCGTCGGGGTCACAGCAGCCACCGGCAACATCGTCGGCCAATCCGCATCCGCCGCAAAGACCTCCAGCGTAGCCGCGCGACCTGAATCCCCCGACATGATCTATCGCGAGCTGGGCCAGACTGGCGAACGCGTCTCCGCCATTGGCCTCGGCGGCTTCCACGTCGGCAAGCAGGCCGACCCCAATGAGAGCATTCACCTCATCCGCCAGGCCATCGACCGCGGCATCACCTTCATGGACAACTGCTGGGACTACAACAACGGCATCAGCGAAGTCCGCATGGGTCAGGCCCTGCGCGACGGCTACCGCAGCAAGGTCTTCCTGATGACCAAGATGGATGGCCGCACCAAAGAGGCCTACAACAAGCAGCTCGAAGAGTCCCTCGGTCGCCTCCAAACCGACGTCATCGATCTCGTCCAGTTCCACGAGATTATCCGCATGGAAGACCCCGACCGCGTCTTCGCTCCCGGCGGCGCTCTCGAAGCAGCCGTAGCCGCACGACAGGCCGGAAAGATTCGCTACATCGGCTTCACCGGCCACAAAGACCCCGCCGTCCATCTACGCATGTTCGAGTTCGCAGAAAAGCACGGCTTCCACTTCGACACCGTGCAGATGCCGGTCAACGTCATGGACGCTCACTTCCGTTCTTTTACGAAAGAGGTCATCCCGGTCGCACTCAAGCAAGGCACCGGCATCCTCGCCATGAAGACCTTCGGCGACAACTATATCTTGCGCAGCAAGACGGTAGAGCCCATTGAGGCCCTTCACTACGGCCTCACTCAGCCAGTCTCCGTCGTCATCACCGGCATCGACTCCCCGGCGGTCCTCGATCAGGCCATTCAGGCGACCAAGACCTTCAAGCCGCTCACCCAGACCGAGATTGCAAGCCTGCTCGACCGCACTCGCGAAGCCGCCAGCGAAGGAAAGTTCGAGCTCTTCAAGACCACCAGCCAATTCGACGGAACCGCCGCCAATCCCAAATGGCTAGGCTAAGCCGCGGAAATCCGGCCAAAACCCCATGTCAAGCCCCTCTATCGCTCCTTCAAGCAGCATAAAGGCTGGCAACCGCAACAAAACAAATAACTTGCCTCCTCAAAAATAAATCCCGCAAAACTGCAAAACAGTTCCGCCCGATTCGCTACACTTAAAACACATGGAAATAAGCTCAAGGCCCAGCCAAAAGCTGGGCCTAACTCGTTTAGAAACAATATTTTAGCTGTAAGCCATTTATATGCAATATTTTCCAAATTGAAATCATCGTAACTCTCTGCAAACAAGCGATTTATGCCCAAGGTACCCCCCCCGGGGGGGGGTACCCTCGAAAGGACAGGACTTATAGCATTCCCTCAGGTTTTCTTCCTTCGTTTCAGGTCTGCTTCCCCGTTTGTCATTCCCGAAGGGAATCTGCGTCTTGCTCGAATCACAAAACTACATCTGGAGCAAAGTCCCTTTAAAGACAAAGGGCCAGCCATCAATACAAATGTTGGCTGACCCTTTAAATATAAATCTTGAGAGCGTTTACTGATTAACGCCGCTGGCAAGAAATCCGCCATCGACCACCAGAATCTCTCCGGTAACAAAGGTGGAGGCGTCGCTCGCCAGAAAGACAGCCGATCCAACCAGCTCTTCCGTCTTGCCGAACCGTCCCATGGGAGTGCGCAACAGTAGCTCTTTGCCGCGGTCGCTCTCGTCGAGCAGCTTCTGGTTCAGCGCGGTGCGAAAGACTCCAGGTGCAATGGCATTCACGGTCACGCCCTGCGCACTCCACTCGACGGCCAGCGATTTCGTCAGCGCGCCCACAGCAGCCTTGCTCGCCGCGTAGGCGGTCACTTCTTTCAAAGAGACAAACGTGTTGAGCGAAGCAATGTTGATGATGCGGCCATAGCCACGCTCCAGCATGTGTTTTCCGAAGATCTGGCAGGCGCGCAGCGTGCCCGTGACGTTCGTGTCCATAATGTCGTCCCAGGTCTCTTCGGGAACGGTCAGCGTGGGCTCACGCTTGATCTTGCCTGCGCAGTTAATCAGAATGTCGACCTTGCCAAACGCCTTCAACGTTTCATCCAGCAACGCCTGCAACGAAGCCCGGTCTCCTACATCCGAAGTCAGGCGAAGCGCCTTGCGGCCCTTAGCTTCAATCGCCTTTGCAGCCTCTTCAACCTGCTCGGCACGCCGCGAGCTCGCCACCACATCGGCGCCTGCCTCGGCCAGCCCAATCGCCATCGCCAGGCCAATGCCCGACGTTCCGCCAACCACTACGGCCGATTTGCCGCTCAGGTCAAACAACGGATGTCCCATCAATCTCCTCTTTCTTCAGCAATTTCAACCCAGACCCGCGTTCCCATCCTCATTTTCATGAAGACGGAAACGCGGTCCGTTATAGCTATCGGGAAAAACATTTATCGCTGGATGCGAGCCGATCCGCCGCTGGCAAACGCCTTGACCTGGTCAAGGGTCGCCATCGTGGTATCACCGGGGAAGGTCGTCATCAGCGCGCCGTGAGCCCATCCCAGCTTGATCGCCTCTTCGGGCTCCTGCCCGCTGAGCAAGCCATAGATAAATCCGGCTGCAAAACCGTCTCCGCCGCCAACGCGGTCGAGCACCTTCAGCTCAGCCGTAGGAGCATTGACCGTCTTGCCGTTCACCCACGCCACCGCGCTCCAGCTGTGGTGGTTCGTGTTATGAACCTCGCGCAGTGTCGTCGCAACGATCTTGATGTTGGGATAGCGCTTCACCACCTGATCGATCATGCCCAGGAAGACACTGGGATCGAGCTTGGAGCTGGCTCCAACCTCTGGGCCTTCAAAGCCGAGTCCCTTCTGCAGGTCCTCTTCGTTGCCGACCAGAACATCGACGTTCTCGACGATCTTGCCAAGCACTTCGTGGGCACGCTTGATTCCGCCAACCGTCTTCCAGAGCTTCTCGCGATAGTTCAGGTCGAACGAGCAGATCACACCGGCAGCGCGGGCTGCTTTGAGCGCTTCGATCAACAACTCAGCGGTCGACTCGGAGAGAGCGGAGAAGATTCCGCCGCTGTGGAACCAGCGAACGCCCTGGCCAAAGATGGCCTTCCAGTCAAAGTCGCCCGGCTTCAGCAGCGCCGCGGCTTCGTTGCTGCGGTTGTAGAACACCACCGGAGCGCGGACACCGAAGCCCTGATCGCTGTAAACGGTCGCAATGTTCGGTCCACGGGTTCCGTCATGCTCGAAGTGCTTGTAGATCGGCTTGACGCCCATCGCACGCACGCGCTCGGCAACGAGATCTCCAATCGGATAGTCCACCATGGCGGACGCAACGCCGGTGTTCAGCTTGAAGCAGTCCGACAGGTTCGCCGCGACATTGAACTCGCCGCCGCTTACGTGGATTGCAAGCTCTGTGGCCTTGCGAAACGGGATAATGCCGGGATCGAGCCGGGTAACGAGTGCCCCGAGGGACAGAAAATCCAATGTGCCTTTTTCAGGAATTTTGAAGCCAAGATTCATTGCGCCATTCTCCTCAATTTTCGATGCCCCACTCGGGACATGACTCTATCCATCATAGCGATTCGACGATCAACTCCAAACAAATGCCGAAGTTTTCCTCAAACGATGCCGCTATTTTCCAAGGAATACCGGACGAATGTGCCGCTCAAATAAATTCGTGGTCACATTCTTCGCTACAACCGCTTCATTCGCCTCCAGAGCCTTCAGGTAACGATCGCCCAGCTTCGCCGCAACCTTGAAGCCGACATGCAACAACTGCCGGAAACTCTGGTTATACGCCTTGTTGCCCTGTTCATGGCGCAGGGCCGAGGTGTACTGCTCACTGGTCCACCCATTTACCTCTTCGGGCTGCGGCAGCTTCGTCGGATCGATGTCGATGACAGTCGCATACGGCGCGCACAGCTCTTCACTGTGCGCGTAGGCCTCGGCGTAAACCTCTTTGGCAATCGCGAGCCCGTTCCCACCGGCTTCGGCCAATCCGATCAGCTCTTCCAGCCAGGTCGTTCCCGCCGTCTTCATATGAACACCGGCGTCGAACTTCTTCACCGCGTCATGAACTGCCTTATAGATTGAGAACTTATCGGAGCCGGAGTGAATGCTGAGTTTCAGATTGTCAGGCAGTCCATAGGTCTTGATCGCAAAAGCAATGGTCGCCAGATCTTCGTTGAACTCTTTCGTAAACTGAGCGACATCGCCCACGTAATCGACGCCCTTGTTGAATCGGCCTGTAAACTTCGGCGCAATCGTCTGGATAGGAATCTTCTCATCCGAGATCGCAGCCAGAATAATCAGCAACTCCACCGGAGTCTGCGGATAGTCGGTCTCGTCCATCGAGACCTCGGCAATGAACTTGCCCGCGCCCTTCTTCTCCACCAGAAAGCGATAGATGCGCCCGGCATCCTGCACCGCGGCGAGAAACTTATTGGCAACACCAGTCACAAAGGCAACATCGGTCTTGAACGGCTCGTCGATGTGCGGAATCGTCACCGTGCCCACCAACTCCGGATGCCGTTTCACAAACGCCTCTACATCCTTCGGATCGGCAGGCTGTCCGATCAAATCTGCGACATCGAGGGTGAAAAAATCGCAGGGTTCGAGGAACCTACCCACTGTCTTCAGATTGATGTGGTCGGCGTCCAGAAAGTACGGCTTGGTCCAGCCAAGTTCCTTCACCGCAGCGTCTGCGGCGGCTCGCGTCTGGCTCGGCTCCGACCCAATAATCATGTGCTCCCGATTGGACTTGTTCCACACCGGAACTACCTCAACCCCCGCATCGGCAGCCAAAATACATGCCGCAAGCTGCGCCTTTGCCTGGTGCGCAAACCGATCCCCCACACCCAGTGAAAACTTCGGAAGCTTCAATCCCTCGCTCATAGAACCCTTCTCTTCTCTCGAATCTAATTGGTCTAACCAATTTCCAATTACACCAGCATCCCATTAATGCGGTCTTGCTGCAAATTGATTAATTTTTGAAGCGGCCTTCATAAGCCCAAAGGCCGAGACCGGGGTTAGAGATGTAGAAGATCTCTTCGCCGTCGACCGTGTTCCAGCCGTCTTTAAGGGTCTCCGGATTGTATTTCTTCAGGGCTTCCGCGAGATCGCCATACTCGTAGTGGACACTCTCGATCTCCTCCCGGGTCAGGTGTCCGGGGCAGTAGCGAATGGTGAAGCGGCCTTCGCTGGAGCCGTGGATCAGGTGGGCAGCGGCGCTCAGGTTCCCCGCCAACTGGGGGTCTTCTTTCACTGCTTCAAGCGTCCTCGGAGTTCCGCAGTAGCCATATTTGCGAATCAGCACATCAATGGCGGCGTCTTCGCCAAACTCGTGGACTCCGGGAGCGAGGACGATCAATTCAGCATTGTCGGCGAGAGCCATGCGGGTGCGATAGACGCTTTTGTTGCCCAGCCAGGTGCTGCGAAATTCGTGCGGATCGAGGAAGACGACTGCTTTTTTGATCTCGCGGTCCATCATCTTGAAGTTAACCTGAAGGCTCAGCTCGGCAGCAAGCTCAAAACACTCCGCGTCATCGCCGATATACATGCCACGAATGACCAGCTCGCCCGCGTCGTTCTTGCTCACCACGGTCTGCACGTACACGATCGGCAGGTTTTGCGCGAAGTGGTCGCTGGCATAGTTCAGCACGCGGCGCACCGGGGTATCTGCCCGGCCCATCATGCGCTCCATGCCGTAGACAGCGCCGAGGAAGTGGCTGCGATGAATCCCCATTGAGCCGCCGGTGCCCACAAAGATGTTCTTGTTGTAGTTCGCCATGCCCACGACCTCGTGGGGAACCACCTGCCCGATGGACAGAATCAAATCGTGGCCACCGTCGCGAAGCAGCTTATTGACCTGTGCGGGCCAGGTGTAATCGAGCTTGCCCTCGCTGACTTCATACATGAACTCGCCGGGAACTTCGCCAAGAGTAACGATGTCGTTGCGCCAGTCGTGGACGCGGAAGAGCTCGCGCGGAGTCTTCCCAAACATGATGGAGATCTCTTCGTCGGTCATCCCTTTGTGGGTTCCCAACGCAGGCAGGACATCCACCAGATTTTCGCCATAGT
The DNA here is from genome assembly GCF_009765835.1 of Granulicella sp. L56. NCBI lineage: Bacteria > Pseudomonadati > Acidobacteriota > Terriglobia > Terriglobales > Acidobacteriaceae > Granulicella > Granulicella sp. L56. The sequence continues at coordinate 531,061 of NZ_LMUS01000001.1, forward strand.
AGTCCCATGCCATCTCGGTCAAAACGCCGCTTTGCGAGTGCATTCGCGTGAAATCCGGGGGAACCGCCAACACTTTCTTCCGTTTTCCCAACTTGTCGAGGGCGCTGAACAGCCCTGCCCGCACCTCACTCGGTGACATCTCCGTCGTCGCACTTCCAGCAGCAAAAAAGAGGCTCATGTTCCTCATATTACTCTGCAGGAGTGAGTGTTATACAGTCCAACAAGAGGAGCTACCCATGACTGAGCAAGACCTCACCCTCCCCACGCCCGACGGCACAACCGATGCCGTCCTCTTCTCGCCTGACACCTCCACGCCGCTGCCCGGGGTGATCCACTTACCCGACATCGGCGGCATTCGCGAAGCGCACCGCAGCATGGCTCGACGCCTCTCTCACGAAGGCTATGTCGTGCTTCTGGTCAACCCCTTCTATCGCACCAGCCGTTCCCCGGTCTTCGACTTTCCTCGTGTATCGGGAGAGCCGCGCACCATGCAGCGCATGGCCGAGTTGATGGCACCGCTCACGGCGCAAGCTCAGGAGCGGGACGTTGCCGCTTATGTCGACTTTCTCGAAGCGCAACCAGCCTTTCACCCAGGCCAGATGGGCATTGTGGGCTACTGCTTTGGCGGAGCGATGGCGCTGCGGGCAGCGGCAGTACGGTCGTCCCTAATCGCGGCAGCGGCCTCCTTCCACGGTGGAGGCCTATACCGCGCCGGCGATCCTGCAAGCCCGCATCTGGTTCTGCCGCAAGTTGTTGCCCGGCTTTACTTTGGCCATGCAGACCAGGACAAGAGCATGGATGCCGAGGCCATCAAAGGGCTGGAGCAGGCTCTAGTAGATTGGGGCGAACAGTATGAGAGCGAGATCTACGAAGGGGCACACCATGGCTGGACGGTCCCCGATAATCCAGCATTCAATCCCGAACAAGCCGATCGCGCCTTTGAAAAGTTGAAGAATTTACTGGAGGAAACAATCTCCTAGAAGGTTATCTGAGGGAAGGCCTTTGGAACACTTCCCTGCGAAAGTGGTCTTACAACTTTCCAGCAGATATGCTGCGATTACGTTTGGGTTGGAATAAGGCTGGATAGAAAAGCGGCTCACGGTACACAGTGAGCCGCCTATGAGTTTGCAGCGAGAGGAGATCGTTCCTCTCAAAATGACACGTCTACAGCTTGTAGGCTTTCCTTACCAGATTGACGGTAAGATCTTCGATTACCTCAAAGGCTTCGTCTTCGTCGAGGCGGCCCTCTGCCACCAGCCTGCCGAGGAAGGCACAGTCGGTGCGGCGGGCTACGTCGTGACGTGCGGGGATCGACAGGAAGGCGCGGGTGTCGTCGTTGAAGCCTACCGTATTGTAGAAGCCCGCCGTCTCGGTGGCCTGCTCGCGGAAGCGCATCATGCCATCGGGGGAGTCCTGAAACCACCAGGGCGGCCCCAGACGCAACGCGGGATAGTGGCCAGCCAGCGGCGCCAGTTCACGTGAGTACGAGGTCTCGTCGAGAGTGAAGAGGATGAAGGTCAGGCGCGGATCGTTGCCGTACCGGTTGAGCAGCGGACGCAGGGAGCGGACGTACTCGGTCGCCAGCGGCATATCGGCCCCCTTGTCGCGGCCGAACTTCGTATAGACCTGCAGATTGTGATTGCGCAGCGAGCCGGGATGCAGTTGCATGGTCAGCCCGTCCTCGACACTCATGCCGGCCATCTCGGTCAGCATCTGCGCCTGAAAGAGCTGCTGCTCTTCGGGCGCGGACTTGCCGGAGAGGATTCTCTGGTAGAGCGACTCCGCCGCGGCAGCGTCGAGGTCCGCGGTCTGTGCAGTGAGGTGGCCATGATCGGTGGCCGTCGCCCCCATCGACTTGAAGAAGGCGCGGCGGTTGCGCAGAGCGTTCAGGTAGCCCTTGAAGGTGCCGATGTTCTCGCCGGTGATCTGGCCCAGCTTTTCGATGTTCTGGACGAAACCTGTGTACTCGGCGTCGATGACAGAGTCAGGGCGGAAGGTGGGCAGAATGCGGCCCTTCCATCCCGACTCCTTGATGGCCTTGTGGAACTCGAGCGTGTCCAGCGGCGTGTCGGTGGTGGCCAGTACCTCGATGTTGAACTGCTCATACAGAGCCCGAGGACGGAACACGGGCGTCTCCAGTGCCTTGGCAATCAGGTCATAGTAAGCATCGGCATTTTGCGGGCTGAGACGGTCCTTCAAACCGAACTGCTTCTCGAAGGCATAGTCGAGCCACAGCCGGGTCGGCGTGCCGCGGAAGAGGTAGTAGTGCTTGGCGAAGATACGCCAGACCTCGCGGGGATCGGAGGATCCGCCGCCATCGACCTGGGGTACGCCGAGGGATTCGAGCGAGACGCCCTGCGAGTAGAGCATACGGAAGACGTAGTGATCGGGAGTGATGAACAGCGCAGACGGGTTGGGAAAGGCCTTGTCTTCGGCAAACCAGCGTGGATCGCAGTGCCCATGAGGCGAAATGATGGGGAGCTTCCGTGCCGTTTCGTACAACTTCACGGCCACCGAGCGGGCCGCAGGATCCGAAGGAAATAACCTGTTTTCGTCAAGCATCGTCTTTGTTACCTCTCCAAAAAGCAATCGCGCCTGAAGCGCTACCCTTTGAAGCCTATCAAAATTGGTCGCACCACGAACAATGTCTGCCACAGAACAAAAAAGGGACGCTCCAGAAGAGCGTCCCCTTTTCGAAAATACGGCGATTTACGGAATGTAGTAACGCATCCCGGTAAACACCATGTTGTTCGTACCCTTTGGTGATCCGCCTGCACCATCCCAGGCGTTGCGCGTCAGGTAGCTGTACTGCATGGCGTACTGCAGCCTGCCGTACTTGGGGCTGCTGTAGAAGCGGTAGGTGAAGCCCGCAGTGCCTTCGATGACCGCGCGGGTCGCCCCAGTGCAGTTCGCCGGAACGGCTGGGTTGTAGCCGGTCGCACCCGTTGGCGGAAGCTCCGTGCCGCAACCTGCGTTCGAGGCTGTGATCGGCGCATAGCCCGTGAGCTTGCCCGCGTTCGGTCCGGTCAGGTTCAGGAAGGCAGTGCGCTGTGCGTACTCGCCACCAGCGTATCCGAAGAGATCGAGCTTCTTGTTGGGGTGAAGTTCAAGCGAGAACAAGCCCTGGTCGGCTTTGATGGTCGCCAGAGTTCCATCCGGGTGAACGGTGGTGTCAGGCAGCGTCGAGGTGCCGTAGCGGCCCACGCCCGTACCGACGAGGACGTGTACACCTACATCAGCGAATTTCGTTACCGGAACGCGAGCGTTGGCAAAGAAGCCGCCGCCGGTCTTGGTGTCGTTCGCCGCGCCAGTTGCACCGGTCGTCGGAACAGCATTGACACCGGGATAGTAGCGATCGCGGAAGAAGCGGGCGAGACCACCGATCTCGTAGTGGCCAATCTTCGGATCGAAGGCAGCCTTCACAATCACGTCGGGCGCTACGTTGTTGGAGTAGTTTGCGGTGGCGTTGTACAAGCCGCCGCCCGTACCCGCGTTGCCGAAGAAGAAGTTCGAGTTCGCATTCGTCGCCGAGAAGATGTTCTGCGCATTTTCGAGCGCTACCGCGACGGTTGCCATGCCAAGCTTTTGCTGGATGCGGACGCCGGGCTGACGTGCCCAACTGAAACCGACATGGTACTGAGCATCGATAACCATCGGAAGGTTCTCGGTACGATTGTCGGTTCCCTTCTTGGTCTCCGTCACCAACGACCACATCTGGCCGCCCGTGATGGCGAGCCCACGTTGCGTCGCGATCTGACCCCAGAACTGGCGCTGGCGCAGGGTGTAGCTGTTGCTCTGGTTGTCGTTGCTGGTGACGCCAGCGGAGAGGAAGTCGGCCTCGATGTAACCCGAGAGCTTGAAGGCTCCCGTGTTGCCCTCGAACAATCCGCCGATACGGCTCTGGCGCCCGGAGAAATTGAACTCGCTGGTATGAGCCTGTGCCGCTCCCGGAAAGGGCGTGGAGTTGAATGGCGTGTTCACGTCCGAGTTGAGCGAGCGCTGACGATAGACCGATTCAGCCGCGAAGAAGGCAACCGGCGTGATCTTGATGCCGTGGTAGTGAAGTGCGAGCGGCTCATCGATCTGCTGCGTCAAATTCTTCTTGGTATCGCTGATGGTCTGCGCGAGAGTATCGTTCTTTACTTTGAGATCGGTCACAGTGCCGTTCAGCGTGTTGACGGCATCAGTGTTCGCTTGAACGCTCGTGCTGACACCCGCTGCCTGCGACTGGGCCTGTGCTGCCGCTGTATTCGCAGCTTGTGCATCCTGCGATGCCGTCGCTAGCTTCGCATCCTTGTCGGCATTCTGCTGCTTCAGGCTGTCGATCTGTGCCTGCTGGCTCTGCATCTGTTCGCGCAGTTCGCGAATCTCAAGTTCTGTTGCGCTCTCGGCCTTCTTCTTAACTACTTTCTTATGTGTTGCCTTCTTTGGCTGTGTCGTGCTGGTCTGCGCTTGCATCGACACGGTACATAGAACCAGCATCGCTGTCATCGCCGCTCGTACTTGCTTCGTCATGGGACCCCTCAGGTTGAACAGGACGTCCGCGCGCGAGGTTAGCGGGGCTTTCTTACTCGGCCCAAAAACCACGCGCAGCGTCGTTCCTTGAGGGCATGGTTGCAAAGGAATGTGAACAGAACGCGAATTTCTCTTTCTATTCACATTCTTTTGACACAACGGTCAAATAACCCCGCCTCGGCAGGCTCACAGGAGGCACTGCACAGGTGGCCGCCTGGCTGATATATCGTTATGTATGCTATTTTTTCGCAGCGGGATCGTCCTCCTCGCACTGACAACCTTTGCCTCCGCGCAGTCTTCCATCAAACTGATCCCCATGCCGCGCGAGGTCCATGCGACCGCCGACGTGCCGCTGCCGGACGGGGTTCGCATCGTCTGCGAAGCGCCGTGTTCGGAGGAAGACCACTTCGCCGCCACCGATCTGGGGACGAGTTTGCAGGAGCGCAATATCTCTTCGGTATCGACATCGGGATTGGTCATTGAGTTGACCCGGCTCGCCAACCACCCGGCAGAGGGCTTTACCGCCGAGATGAAGCCCGAGGGCTACGTCATCTCCGCCAGCCGCAACACGCTTACCGTCACCGCGGCTACCGCCGAAGGGCTCTTCTATGGAGCGCAGACGGTCAAGCAACTCATCGTGGGCGATGGGCCGAAGGCGATCCTGCGCGGTGCGGATATTCGCGACTGGCCCGCGTTGAAGTATCGCGGCCTCGACGACGATCTCTCGCGAGGGCCAGTACCTACGCTCGATTTTCAGAAGAAACAAATTCGTACGATTGCTGCTTACAAGATCAATATCTACTCGCCTTACTTTGAGCACACGCAGCAGTATGCGTCGAATCCGCTGATGGCTCCTCCGGGGGGCAGCATCTCCGCCGCCGATGCGAAGACGCTGGTAGCGTATGCGCAGGCCTACCATGTGACCATCATTCCCGAGCAGGAAGCCTTCGGGCATCTGCACCACAACCTGACGTGGGAGCAGTACTCTCAGTTAGCTGAAAATCCTCACGGAGAGGTGCTCGCACCCGGCCAACCCGGATCAGTTCCGCTGATCCAGCAGATGTTCGGCGAGCTTGCCGCGCTTTATCCGGGGCCATTTTTGCATATCGGTGCGGATGAAACCGTCGATCTCGGTACCGGGCAGACCAAGGCGGATGTCGACGCCCGCGGCCTTGGGGCGGTCTACCTCGATTTCATGCAGCGTATTGTCACCGCATTGCAGCCGTTGCATCGCAAGCTGCTGTTCTGGGGCGACATCGCGCAAGACTCTCCTGATTTGCTCAAGAAGATGCCGCAGTCGTTCAAGGACTCGACCATCGCCATTGCGTGGACCTATAACCCCGAGCCGCGTGGCTTCGACCGCTATCTCACACCCTTCACCAACGCTGGCTTTGAGACGTGGGTTGCGCCCGGCGTCAACAACTGGTCGCGCGTCTATCCGAATAACAATCTCGCGCTGCTGAATATTCAGGGTTTCATTCGCGATGGCCAGAGGCTTGGCTCGACCGGCGCGCTGAATACGATCTGGAACGACGACGGCGAAGGTCTTGAAAACATGAACTGGTACGGCATCCTCTTTGGTGCCGCGGCTTCGTGGCAGAAGGGCGAGTCCTCGATTCCGCAATTTCAGGACTCGTATGCGCAGGTCTTTCACGGCGACATGACAGGCGACCTCAATGAAGCGCAGAAAGAGATCATACTGGCCCACGCACTCCTGAAGCAGCAGGCCAAAACCGGCGATGGCTCCGATGGCCTCTTCTGGCTCGATCCGATGAGCAAGGACGGGCAGGTCTACGCGGACAAGATTCGCCCTTACACCCATGAGCTGCGCCTGCATGCAGAACGGGCACTTACGCTGATTGCGCAGGCCCGCGCTGCTGCACCTGCGCCGTCGAAGTCGTTTACGGCCACCGCAGCGCCTTACAACCCGGCCGATGCGTATCCCTCCAATCCGACCAGTCTGCGCGAGACGGATGCGATTGACGCGCTTGAGCTGGGTGCGCGTCGTATGGACTTCATCGGACTGAAATTTCAGTTGGCCGACGAGATCGCCCAGGGCTATCAGCGTGCCTATGACATGCGCATGACCACCGACCACAAGCAGCGCCAGACCGTCGCGAGCGAACTCTCGGAAATCAACGGCAACAACGGGCGCATCGCCGACATTCGCGATGACTATTCGTTGATTCGCGATCTCTACCAGCAGGCGTGGCTCCGGTCGAATCGGCCTTATGCTCTGCGGCCTGTACTCGAGCACTACGACTACACGATTGGCCTGTGGCTCGCTCGCAGCGACAAGATCCGCGTGGCGCAACGGCAATGGGCCGATAGCCAGACGCTGCCAACTGCGGCAGAGCTTGGCATTCCGGCGCCGCCGCCGACCGCGGCAGCCCACTAGGAGACGAACTAAACTAATCTCGATGCCAACAACTCTCACAGCACGCCAGCTTCATACCTCGCAGGGCAGCATCGACCACCCCGTCGTTGCCATCGATGACGACGGCCTGATTGCCAGCATCCACTCTGATCCTGCGAACAAGTCAGAAGACGTGCTGACCACAACCTTTCTCGATATCCATACGCATGGCGCAGCCAACTATGACGTCATGCATGCCAGCCCCGCAGAGCTTGCTGTCGTAAACAGATTTCTGGCGACCCGTGGCGTCGGACATTACCTCCCTACGACGGTCACAGCCCCGATCGATCAAACACTGCGGTCACTTGAAGCATTGGCCAATGCCGTCGAATCGCGGACTCCTACCAATGAGGCAACGCCTATCGGGATTCATCTCGAAGGGCCATTCATCTCTCACGCAAAAAAAGGCGTTCACCCTCCGGCCGATATTCTTCCGCCGGATATCGCTCTCTTTGACCGCTTTCAAGAGGCAGCTCGCGGACATATCCGTCTCATCACTATCGCTCCGGAGATTCCCGGCGCGCTCGCCCTCATCGAACATGCTTCTCATCATGGCGTAAAGGTCAGCATTGGCCACACAGACGCCACGTCAGAGGAGGCGCTCGCTGCAATCGACGCCGGAGCCCGCAGTGCTACGCATACCTTCAACGCCATGCGCGCGCTCGATCATCGCGCACCCGGCGTCATCGCCGTTGTGCTCGACGATGATCGCCTGTTCGCCGAACTGATCTGTGATGGCGTCCACGTTGCTCCGGAGATGGTCCGCCTGTGGCTCAAAGCAAAGGGACCGAACAAAGCCATCCTTGTAACCGACAGCATGTCCGCCACCGGAATGCCGGATGGGACCTACACACTCGGGACTTTTCAGGTCCAGGTAGCCGATGGCCGCGCCATGTCGAACGGCAGCCTCGCCGGAAGCGTTCTAACCATGGATCGAGCCGTCGCCAATCTGCAGCGCTTCACCGGTTCACCTCTCGGTACGGCTGTGCGGCTGGCATCGCACAATCCCGCGAAGCTGCTGGGCATGGAAGACGCGATTGCTAACCCCATCGCCGGTCAACCCGCAGACTTCAACGTTTTCAACGCTGCCGGTGAGCTTCAAGTAACGATCTTGAACGGCACTCGTATTCCGGCTCGCGGATAGAGTAATCCATTCGAGCGGCAACTTACTCACTGCTTCCATTGTCTTCTGCAGGAAGCTTCTGGTAGCTGACAAAGGCCAGATGCTGGCTGTCGGGAGCCCAGGATGGCACATTGATCGTGCCAGATCCGCCAACAAGGTTCACCAGCACCCTGACCTTCTTATCGCTCAAAGACATGATGCGTAGCTCTATATCTTTGTTTACCGGATGTCCGGCAACGCCCTTTTCGTAGCTGAGATAGACCATCGACTTTCCATCGGGCGAGATGTGTGGCGTCCAGTTCATGCGCTCGTCGAAGGTCATCTGCTCCAGCTCGCTGCCATCGGGACGCATACGCCAGATCTGCATACCGCCGGCCCGATCTGAGTTGAAGTAGATATACCTTCCGTCGGGTGAGCAATCCGGATCGTCGCTGATGCCGTTGCCAGTGGTCAGAGCTTTCTCTTCGCCGCCTTCCACCGGAATAGCGTAGATATTGCCGGAGCCATGGCTCGGGCGAGTAAAGATGATTCTTTTACCGTCGGGAGACCAGTTATGAAAGTAAGAATTTGGATTCTCGGTAACAATGCGCGGCGTTCCCCCGTTGGAGGGAACGATGTAGACGCGCGATTCGGGCTTGTCCGGCATACTGCAACTGATGGCCAGCCATTTGCCGTCGGGCGAGAGCCCATGGCTGCCGTTGCACCGCGTAGCAGCGCCAATATCGAGAGCCCCAGGCATTCCCCCTGTCACAGGAACCTTCATGATCTTGCCATCCTGATCGAAGATTAAGAACTTTCCATCCCTCGTCCAATTAGGCGCTTCAAAGTGGCCGCGCGTCGTATAGGCCACCGTAGCTACACCGGCGTCGGGATTGATTGCGATGGTTTGCAGGGTGCTGTAAAGCGCGAGCGTAGCTGGTGTAGTCGGCGTCAGCGTTTTGAGTTCGATATTTGAAAATACCGCCTTCTCCACAACCTTGGCATCGTGCGAGCAGAGCCCAAGGCCGACATAGAATGGCCCATCGAAGTGAAGCTTGATCGATGCGCCAACCTGATGAAGCGGTTCGCCGTTCGTGCTGAGAAACATGGTGACTGTGTCGCCGCGCTTTTCGAGGCGAAGCCTCTTCGGCGATGCAATATTCAGCTCAATGTCCTGTGTGGTCGCGGCCTTTGCACGCCGGTATTGCAGTGCCGTCAATCCCGAGCCGTGCTGGGCCGCATCGGCATAGACAGCGTCGGCATCGAGGTTCTGGCGAACCATCAGAAGCGCCTTGCGATGCGGGCTTGGGTTGCCGGTCTTCACAGGAAAATCAATATCTGCCGTCAGCGACACGTCAACCGACACCTTCTTCCAGACGAAATGAAAAGCGTCGATGTTTTCCCACAGGTTCGCGCCCGCAGAAGCAAGGGTGTACGTCTGCTTCGCCGGATCGTAGGCGACAGTTCCCGGAGGAACGACGCTGCCGACGTCGCTGCTGCCCTCGAAGATGCCCAATGATTTCGCAGTGGCCTGCGCCGGGAGCGAGCGCGCCTGACTGAAAACAGGGACGATTAAAAGAAGAGCAACCGATACCCACCGAATAGGACTTCTGGACATGAAACCGCCTCCACGAGAATCAACGTACGCATCCTGCGGTCTTCCGCAAATCACGATAGAACAGATAGCAAAGGAAGAAGAGAACAGTGCACCACGCTAACTGAAAATGAGGGGAAAGTGAAATGCTGTTGCACCCGGCTGGCTTCCGTGCCCCTAAATCTGGCATCCTGAAAGACCATGCCTTTTCCGTCCACTCCCGTCCCCTCTATCGGAATCGATTTCGGAACGACCAATAGTTCCATCGCCCTTGCCACGCCCGAGGGCGCAGTCGAGCTGGTCTCGTTTCCTACGGCAGCGGCGAGCATCGAGTCCTTTCGCTCCATCCTTTATCTGGAACAGCACAAACATGCCGGCCGCACACAGATCAAAAGCTTCACGGGCCCCTCCGGCATCGAGCACTATCTCGACGCCGAGCATAAGGGACGGCTTATCCAGTCACTGAAGTCCTACCTGACCAGCCGCACGCTTACCGGGACGGAAGTCTTTGGCCGCCGCTACAGCATCGAAGACCTCATCTCGCGCATCCTCACCGACCTGCGCCTGCGCGCCGAGCAACAGTTCGGCCAACCTGTCCTTCACGCTACCGTGGGCCGCCCGGTCCGCTTCGTCGGCGCCGACTCTGTCGACGATGACAACTTCGCGCTACAGCGGCTACGCGAGGCTTTCACCCACGCCGGGTTCGAGTCCGTTGATTTTGAGATGGAGCCTATCGCCGCTGCCTACTCTTATGAGTCCACGCTCGACCACGACGAGCTGATCCTCATCGGCGACTTCGGCGGCGGAACCAGCGACTTTTCCCTGCTGCACGTCGGCCCCGGCGTCCGCAAGCGTGGCCGTGCCGCACAGGATCTGCTCGGCAACAGCGGCCTTGGCCTGGCAGGGGATGCCTTTGACGCCCGCATCGTCCGCAAGCTGGTATCGCCTGCGCTCGGCGCGGATTCGCTTGCACGCTCGCTCAACAAGCTGCTACCAGCCGTACCAGCATGGATCTATGCCAACCTCGAACGGTGGCACTACCTGTCGTTTCTGAAGACGCGCAACGTCAACCAGATACTCAAGAGCGCTCGCGCCAATGCATTGGAGCCGGAAAAGATTGAAGCGCTGCTTACCCTGATCGACGAGGACCTGGGCTACCAGTTGCATCAGGCCGTGCAGCGGCTCAAGATCGCGCTCTCGCACAACGAATCGGCGCAGTTCTACTTCCATGATGGCAGCATGGATATACAAGCCACGGTTGCTCGCAGCGACTTCGAATCATGGATAGGCGACGACCTGCAATCCATCGAACAATGCGTGGATGGCTTGTTAGAGACAACCGGCATCTCTGCCAAAACCGTCGACCGCGTATTCCTCACCGGTGGAACCAGCTTCGTGCCCTCAGTGCGCCGCATCTTTGAAAGCCGCTTCACCGCCGAGCGCGTACGCACAGGCAACGAATTTACCTCGGTAGCTCGCGGCCTTGCACTGAGGGCCCGCGAGAGGACCCTCTAGCCAACACCCATCAGGCGGCCGCAGTGCGGGCTCGCCACAGAGCGCCCTCGAGCGAATTCACCGCACCCTCCAGCACATAAGTCTGCGGCGCGGACTCCGCCAGCGCCGCAATCATCGTCTGTCGAACGATCGCGACATGCTCCAAAATACTGCCCACATACGCTACTCCGATGGGGCCTTCCCTACCGTCTGAAGTCTCCATCATCTTTACTGCGACCAAAGTGATCAATTCGGCCAGATCCGCTCCCGCTCGCTCCAGCACAGCCCGCGCCATCTCGTCACCGCTCTCTGCGCATCGCACCACCAGAGGAACCAGCGCCGCGAAGTCCGGCCCTGGACGGTCGTTTCCCTTCTCAACAAGCTCCCCCAGAGAATTCAACCCCCAGGCCTTCTGCACCTCTGCCAATAGGGTCGTCTCAATTCCCCGGTCTCTCGCCCAGAATCCCGCGCGAACGGCCTCCACGCCGATCCACCAACCCGATCCCTCATCGGCCAGAACCGGCCCCCATCCCCCTACGGGATACATCGTTCCATCTGCGCTACGTCCAATGAAGATTGATCCAGTCCCCGAAACCGCCAGAATGCCGGGACCGCCGTGGAACGCCGCGTCGAGAGCGATGTCTTCGTCTCCGCATACCTCCACCTCGCCGCTCACCTTGGCTCTCATCTGCGTGTCGCACCACTGGCGCACCGCTGGAATCGAAACGCCACCAATGCCCACGCAGCTTCGCGTAACCTCCTGCAGCCCTACCCCGGCCGCAGCCGCAGTCTCTTCGAGGAGTCTGTGCAAACGCGCCGTGGCCTCGGCCTCGCCTACGCGCATCAGCTTGATACTCCCACAATCCGCTCGTCCGAGAATCCTGGTGTCATCTCCCAGAACACACCTTGTCTTCGTTCCACCTGCATCAATGCCAATAAAATAAGCCAAGATTTCCTGTCTCCCATCGTCGCGCAAGCCATTCCAGCGCCCTCCCCGTTATCATAATGGGCACAAGGGTATGCCGTCAGGCAGTCCTCACAGGAGAGTCGCATTGACCAGTTGTTTCGAAGCCCTGGCGCTGGCTGTGCCGACGCGGCTCCATCCCATCGATCTTGTTATCATCGCCATCTATCTTGTTGGCATCACTCTCTTCGGGCTGAGCTTCCGTAAGAAGACCACCGGTAGCCGCTCTCTCAAAAGCTACTTCCTCGCCGACCGCTCCATCCCGTGGTGGGCCATCGCGCTCTCCATCGTCTCGGCCGAGACCAGCACGCTCACCATCATCTCCATCCCCGGCCTCGCCTTTGGCGGCGACTTCGGCTTCCTCCAGGTTGTCTTCGGCTACATGGTTGGCCGCATCGTCGTCGCCGCCATCTTTCTGCCCAAATATTTTCAGGGCGAGATGCTCACCGCCTACCAGCTCATCGACAAACGTTTCGGCCCCACGCTGCACAAGGTCACGGCTCTGCTCTTCCTGCTCACACGAGCGGCAGCGGAAGGCGTGCGCGTCTTCGCCGTTTCCATCGTCGTGGGCATCGCCATCGGCACGCGCGATGTTCTCTCCATCGCCATCATCTCCGCGCTTACCCTGCTCTACACCTTCGAGGGAGGAATGGCTGCCGTCATCTGGACGGATGTGGTGCAGATGATCATCTACGTTGGCGGAACGCTCGTCGCGATGGCAACACTCGGAACGCATGTGCCTGGAGGATGGAGCCATATCCACGAAGTCGCAGCCGCCGCCGGCAAGTTTCACCTCTTCCACTTCGCGCTGAACCTCACCGAAACCTACACCTTCTGGGCGGGCCTGATCGGCGGCACCTTCCTCACCATGGCGTCGCATGGCACCGATCAACTGATGGTGCAGCGGATGCTCGCCGCCCGCAATCTGCGCCAATCCATCGTTGCGCTGCTGTCGAGCGGCGTCGTCATCCTTCTCCAGTTCACGCTGTTTCTCTTCATCGGCGCGGGCCTCTTCGTCTTCTACGGCCTGCATCCGGCAGTGTTCGCTTCGGCAGACAGAATCTTTCCCACCTTCATCGTTCGCGAGATGCCCATCGGTGTTGCGGGCCTGCTCGTGGCCGCCATTCTTGCCGCTGCGATGTCCAACCTCAGCGCCGCACTCAACTCTCTCTCCAGCACAACCGTCGTAGACTTCTATATGCACTGGCGACCCCAAGCCGACGACCGCGAACGAATGTTGATCTCCCGCTCCTCCACCGTCATCTGGGCGTTTGTGCTCTTCGCCATCGCCGTCTACAGCGTTCATGCTGGAGGCAAAGGCCACGTCGTCGAGATCGGCCTCTCCATCGCCTCGGTCGCCTACGGTGCGCTGCTCGGCGTCTTCCTCCTCGGCACACTCACGCGCTATGCAACCCAGACCGGAGCAATTCTGGGCATGATCGTCGGCTTCGCGCTCAACATTCTGCTCTGGCTCCATCCCAACCCCATCGCACTCGGCCCCATCACCATCCCACACGTCGCCTGGACGTGGTACGTCTTCATCGGCGCGGTCGCAACCTTCGGAATCGGCACCGTCGCCAGCTTCATCTTTCGCACGAAGCCCAAAACGAAGATCATCGCCACGACCGCATTGCTCGCCTTCTTTGCATTGAGCGCAGTGGCCGCCCGTGGACAAAGCAGTGAACCTCCCGATTTCACCCCTATCAGCACCTTGATGAATGACGCCGTTGCCCAGAAAAAACTCCCCGGCGCGATCGTCCTCATCGGCCACGACAACAAGGTCGCATTCGAGCAAGCCTACGGCCACCGCTCTCTCGAACCCAGCGTAGAACCGATGACCGAAGACACCATCTTCGACATGGCCTCGCTCAGCAAGTGCCTCTCAACCGCAGTAGCCGTCATGCAACTCTACGAGGAGCACAAACTCAACTTCGACGACCCAGTCGCGAAATATCTTCCGGCCTTCGCCGCGAATGGCAAAGAAAATATAACCATCCGCGAGCTACTGACCCACTACTCCGGCCTGCCGCCTGACATCAACCTCAAAGACATCCCCTGGGGACTCGCCGCTCCCGACAAGGCCGAAGGCATTCGCCGCGCCCTCAACTCGCCTCTGGTGACCACGCCCGGCACCCACTTCGAATACTCCGACATCAACTTCATCACCCTCGGGGCACTCGTCGAAAAGCTCAGTGGCGAACCGCTTGATGTCTACGCCCAGCGACACATCTTTACGCCGCTCCACATGACCCACACGCGCTACCTGCCGTTTGCAGAGGCCTGCGGTCCTCACGAAACCCTCGGCGCTGCCATTGCACTTTCAGACCCGCCACACCTGCTCAAATCCGACGAATCCTCCAGTGCGGTCTTCAAGGATTACTCCTGCTCTCCACCCCACTGGATCACCTCCGCCATCATTCCCCATACCGCTCCCACCACCTACGACGACGAAGGCACAGCAGCCACCAATCCCGACTTCGGCCACATGCTTCGCGGCACCGTCAACGACCCCACCACTCGTCGCATGGGTGGAGTCGCAGGACACGCAGGCGTCTTTAGCACCGCCTCCGATGTGGCACTCTTCGCACAGGCGCTACTTGACCGACTAGCAGGACGCCCCAGTACATTTCCTCTGAAGCAATCCACGCTTGAGTTGATGACAAAACCCGAGCAGCCGTCATCTGCCGAAACCACGGCCACCATCTTCACCCCAGACGGCAAAACCACGAAGGGCATCGCCACACGCGGCTTCGGCTGGGACATCAACTCGCCCTTCTCGCGCCCACGCGGCGGCGTCTTTCCTATCGGCTCCTTCGGCCACACCGGCTTCACCGGAACCTCGCTCTGGATGGATCCAGCCAGCGACACCTACGTCATCATTTTGACGAACGCGATCCATCCACGCGGCAATCCGCCGGTCTCAGTCCTGCGAGGCGAGATCGCCACAGCGGCAGGCGAAGCTCTGCACCTCAACGAGGACGCTTCAGCCACAACAGCCGAGAGTAACGCTCCTACGCTCACCGGCATCGACGTGCTCGAGTCGACCCAATACTCCGCACTCGCCGAAGCCGCCCGGCGGCATAACAATCATCTGCGACTGGGTCTGCTCACCAACCAGAACGGCCTCGACAGCAAGGGCAACCGCACCGTCGATCTTCTCGCCACCGACGCACCCCGATTCGTTCCCGGCCTTACCCTTACTACGCTCTTCTCGCCGGAACACGGCATCTTCGGCAAGCAGGACACCACAAAGATCGCCGCCGAGACTGATCCCGACACGCATCTCCCCGTCATCAGCCTCTACGGCCCCAAAGACTCCGACAAGCGGCCAAAGCCGGAAGACCTTACCAAACTCGACGCTGTCGTCATCGATCTTCAGGACGCGGGAGTTCGCTTCTATACCTATGAGTCCGTCGTCGGCTACTTCCTCGAAGCGGCAGCGCAGGCACACATCGAAGTCATAGTCCTCGACCGCCCTAACCCCATCGGCGGCGAACAGGTGCAGGGGCCTGTCTCCGATGCCGGACTCGAATCCTACACCGACTACATGCCGCTGCCCGTTCGCCACGGCCTTACCCTCGGCGAACTGGCCCGTTACATCAACGGAGAGCGCCACCTTCCAACCGCCGCATCACCCGACGTTCAGGTTCCCATCAATGCGCACCTCACCGTCGTTCCCATGCAGAACTGGACGCGAAGCGAATATTTCGATCAGACCCACCTGCCCTGGATGAACCCCAGCCCGAACCTCCGCAGCCTCACCGCAGCGACGCTCTACCCTGGAGTGGCCCTGCTCGAGGCCCCCAACTTCTCCGTAGGCCGCGGCACGCCCACGCCCTTCGAGCACTTCGGCGCACCCTACATCGACGCGCCTCAACTCGCCGCTTATCTCACCGCCCGTAAAATTCCCGGAGTCACTTTCACTCCCACCAGCTTTCCTGTAGCCGACACTGCCGACCACTACCCGTACCACGGCCAGACGATTCCAGGCATCCATATCACGCTCACCGACCGCAATGCGCTCGACGCTCCAGAACTAGGCATCGAGCTTCTCGCCGCACTCCACCGCTTCTATCCCAAAAAGTTCGACCTCGATAAGGCAGAACGGCTCGTGGCCAGCGTCAACACCATGCTCGACCTCAGCAACAACGAAGACCCACGCGCCATCGCCGCTTCCTGGGCCAGCGATATCGCAGCGTTCAAAAAGCGTAGTGCGCCCTACCTGCTCTACCATTAGCCAACCATTTCGGCAGGTATTCATCTCACTACCTGTTACGAAATTCATCTTCTCTTCGCCGCACTTACGTCACAATAGAGAGATAGGCATCTGAGAGAGGGATACCCCATGCCCCGCATTAATTTTCAGCAACAACTCGTCGCACTGAAAGACAAGCTCCTCGCCATGGCTGCGCTCTCGCAACAGGCCCTCAGCCTCTCCATCGACGCCTATCTCGGCAGCGACACCATTCTCTGCGACCACATCAAGGAGATTGAAGCCGCCATCAATGCCGCAGAGCGTGACGTCGACGAAATGGCGTACGACCTGCTCGCCAAAGAGCAGCCCATGGCCATCGACCTCCGCTTCATCCTCTCCGTCATCAAGATCAACGGCGACCTGGAGCGTATCGGCGATCAGGCAACCAATATCTCGCAGCGCGTCCAGATTCTCGAAAACGGTCCTTCCATCGCCCTGCCCGTCGATATCTCGGAGATGGGAGAGAGAGTCGGCGTCATGATCCGCACCGCTATTCAAGCCCTTCTCGAAGCCGATGCCAAGCTCGCCGACACAGTTCTCGCCATGGACGACGAGATCGACGACATGAACCGCACCGTCCAGACCGAACTCATTGACCTGATGCAACGACGCCCCGAAGTCAGCAGTCAGGCGTTGAATGCCATCATCGTCTCGCGCAATCTCGAGCGCTCCGCCGACCATGCCACCAACATCGCCGAAGACGTCATCTTCTGGGTGCGCGGCTCCGACGTGCGCCACAAGTTCTCACTGGCCCACGCCGAATAAGCTCTAGAGCAAAGTAGGAGTTGGTGTAGAGTCTGCCGAGCCCTTTGTTTGTCATTCCCGAAGGGAATCTGCTGTTGCCTTCCTCCAAGTCAACAGCTAATCCGCTCTATGGCTGCTGCAACTTACCGTCGATCAGTCTCCAGAGATGAAGCGGGTTGCCATTCTGCAGCGGCTCCGGCAGCAGTGCCGAGGGCAGATCCTGATAGCAGACCGGCCGCAGCCAGCGCTCAATCGCCATCGCGCCGACAGACGTCGCACGGCTGTCTGATGTCGAAGGCGAAGGTCCACCATGCACCATCGCATAGGAGACCTCAACCCCGGTCGGAAAGCCGTTCGCCAGGATGCGTCCCGCTTTGCGCTCCAGAACCGGCAGCAGGCGCCGAGCAATCTCCACATCTCCATCGGCAAGATGCAGCGTCGCCGTAAGCTGGCCGGAGAGATGCTCCGCCACGGCAATCATCTCTTCTATGTCGTTGCACGCAATCAACAGAGTCGTCGGCCCGAAGACCTCTTCCATCAACACAGGCGTCGTCAAAAAATGCTGCGCCTTCGTCGCAAAGAGCATGGGTTGCCCTGCGCAGGTTGCCGTCGCCGAGGGCGGGCCGCTCGCCAGCTTGCTGACGTTTGCCTCTCCCTCCCACTGCGCAATGCCATGCTCGTAAGCGCGGTGAATGCCGGAGTTGAGCATGGTCGTCGCAGCCTTCGCTTCAATGGCAGTCTTCGCGGCTTGCTCAAAACGCTCGAACTCCGCGCCCTCAATGCCGATGACGATGCCCGGCTTGGTGCAGAACTGCCCTGTCCCCAGCGTGACCGAATCAGCCAGTCCCTGCGCAATCGCCTCTGCGCGTTGCGCTAATGCGCCAGGCAATACAAAGACAGGATTAATGCTGCTCATCTCCGCAAAGACAGGGATGGGGACCTCTCGCCCAGCGGCAATCGCAACCAGTGCTCGTCCCCCGCGACGCGACCCCGTGAAGCCTACCGCTTCAATCGCCCGATGTGCGACCAGAGCTTCGCCCACCGCGTTGCCATCTCCTACGACCAGCGAAAATACTCCCTCCGGCAATCCGCAATCTGCCACGGCCTTTTGAATCACGCGGCCAATCAGCTCGGACGTTCCCAGATGCGATGGATGCGACTTCGCGACGACAGGACAACCCGCAGCCAGCGCCGACGCGGTATCTCCACCCGCGACCGAGAAGGCCAAGGGAAAATTGCTCGCCCCGAACACAGCCACAGGCCCCAGCGGAATCTTCTGCGCTCGAAGATCAGAGCGAGGCAGAGGCTTGCGGTCGGGCAATGCGCTGTCCAACGTGACGCTAAGCCAGCGGCCTTCTCTCACCAGCGAGGCAAATAGCTTGAGCTGCCCCACCGTTCGTCCGCGCTCGCCTTCGATGCGGCCACGCGGCAGTCCCGACTCGCTCATCACGCGCTCGACCAGCACATCTCCCAGATCGAGGATTCCCTGTGCAATCGCCTCAAGAAAACCCGCACGCTGCTCAAGGCTCGCCGCCCGATACGTGTCAAAGGCACGCATCGCCAGCGTGCAGGCATCATCGACATCCTTTGCCGAGCCGCCGCCAAACTCCGGAGCCATCGTCTCGCCGGTCGCAGGATTTACCGAGTGCACCACTCCCTGCGCACCACGAACGCTTTGCGCTCCAATGAGCATCTCGCCTGTGATTTCAATTGCCGTCACGCTGCTGCCTCCTGAACTACCTACACTCTACTATCAGGCACGAGCGACTATTCAGGCAGACCTCGCACAACGAAATCCGATATTCGAAGCGGAGCTGTCAGGAGTATTCGAGGTCCGCGCAGCGACACGATAGCGGTTGCAGTAGGACGCATGGCAAAGAAACGACCCACCCTTCATCACCTTGCTCTGGCCATTCGCTGGCCCCGTCGGATCCTGTGCAAACTCCGGGCGAAACGAGTTGCGAAACCAGTCTGCGCACCACTCCCACACATTGCCCGTGACCGAATAAAGTCCAAATCCATTAGGCGGAAAGCTATCCACTGGGCAGCTTCCCGCATAGCCATCCTCGCCCGTGTCTTCAACCGGAAACTGTCCCTGCCATACATTGCAGCGATGCTCTCCGCCGGGCGTCAGTTCATCTCCCCACGGATAGAGCTTCTGCTCTAACCCGCCACGCGCCGCATACTCCCACTGTGCTTCCGTAGGCAGCGACTTCGACGCCCACGCGGCATAGGCCTGCGCATCGTTCCATGAGACATGAACGACAGGATTTCTGCCCCGCTCGCGAACATCGGAACCCGGCCCTTCAGGCTGCCGCCAGAACGCAACCGGAACTTTGCACCACCACTGCGCGGCAGCTACCGTGTCTTCCACCAGCTCTTCAAACCGTTCGGCAGGAATATGCGCCCAGAAGACAAACGACCAGCCGAAGACCTCCGCCTCCGTCCGATAGCCCGTCGCATCGACGAATGCCGCGAACTCTTCGTTCGTTACCGGAGACCTGTCGATCTGAAATGGAGAGACCGTCACCGGACGCACCGGGCCTTCACCATCCAGCGGAAATCCATGAGCATAGTCAGTGCCCATCAAAAAAGTTCCACCCGGCAGTGCAACCATGTCGTCCGTAAGAGCTTCCGCAGCAGGAACTATACTTCGCGCACTACTCGCAGACAACTTGCTCGGCTCCACTTCGTGTACAGCAACCGGAGCGCAGCAGGAAGGCTTCTTCCCACTGCGCTCCTCTGAACCTACCCCGCCGCAACCACCGGCCACTTCGTCAACCATCGTTATCCTTCCCGACTCATGGATACAGCTTCGCCTCAACAATCTCCGGCTCCGGCTCCCCTGAGGCGACGATAAGCTTCTTCAACTCCTCGCGAAGCTCCGCCGCCTTGGCCCGATACTCTTTTCGTCCGGCAAGGTTCACCAGCTCATGCGGATCGTTGCGCTGATCGTACATCTGGTACTCATGATAATTATTGCTCGTGGCCGCACGCACGCCGGTGGGATCGGCAACGCAATAAGTCCACTCCCTGGTGCGGATCGTCCTTCCCGTCATCGATTCGCTGATCTGGATCAGCTCCTTGTTCGGCCACGCCTCTCTTGCCTTGGCATCGTTCAGCAGTGGCAGAATGCTCCTGCCCTTCATCGACTCCGGCACCTTCACACCCGCAGCATCGAGCAGCGTCGGAGCCACATTGATGATGCCGAACAGCTCCGGTATCTGCTGCGCGCCCTCAAATCCCGGCCCCTGAATAATCAGCGGGATGCGAACCGAGCTATTGTGCGTGCTGCGTTTGTACTCCTCATTGCGCGTCATGAAGTGGCACCCATGATCGCTGATGAAGACAAAGATCGTATCGTCCGCAAGGTTCTCCTCTTCCAGAACTTTCCTGAGCCTACCCACCGAAGCATCGATGCTCTCGCACGCGCCATAGTAGTCCGGAAGCTGCTGATGCCAGTCGCCCGGCTGCTCGCGCAGGTCGGCAGGAACCGTCGCATTGATAAACCGCTCCGCCGAACCCTTCGGCCCAACCATGCGATTCCAGTCATTCTGCTGATGCGGCTCAAGCTGCGAGACAAACAGGAAAAATGGCTTCTCCTGCTTCTGTCGCAAGAACCGCTCGGCACGGTCGGTAATAAAGTCGACGCGATACTGGTCCTTGAAGGTGATCTCTTTCCCATCGCCATCAAAGATGCTTCCCTCATAAGGATGGGTCGTATGCTCCAGCGCATTCGCGCCCTCCCAAAAATCGAGGAAGCCTCCACGATACTCCGGCTTCACATAGCCGGGGCCGCCGCCATCCGCGGCCTTTGACGGCGCGAGATGCCATTTGCCAATCAGGTTCGAGGTATAACCTGCTTTACGCAATTCTCCGGCGAGCGTTGGCAGTTCAGTGCTCAATGCCGGGCCATTGTGCCATACGTTCGTCTCAGTGGCATACCTGCCGGTCATCAGCACCGAGCGCGCCGGAGCGCACACTGGCTGGTTGGTCACGGCATGGGTGAAGTTCTTTCCATGCGCCGCCAATGCGTCCAGATTCGGCGTGTTCGTAGAGCCGTTCAATCCATTCGCACCAACAAAGTCCCAGCGAAACTGGTCGGAGAGATACAGAATAATATTCGGCTTCCGCTTCCCTGCCCGCTCATTCCCTTGCGCTCCGCTATCGGATTTCGCACCAGCGGGTAAAGCTGCGGCTACGCCTGCCTGGGCCGCGGCAGCCGCCGTCCCCAAAAGAAAATTCCGTCGATTGACTGACAATATTGACTCCTCTTACTTACTCGTTGCCTTGTATGAGCTTCTATCAGAAGTAGTACTTAAGACTAAATTGCAGCTCTCTCGGATCGTTTGGGTTATCGCGCGTCGAACTGATCTGCGCGAACGTATTGGGCGTGGTAAATACGAGATTGCCCGGCTGCCCGAAGTTCGGTGTGTTGGTCAGGTTGAACGCCTCGGCGCGAAACTCGAAGTAACTCTCCGCCGTCGTATTGAACCGCCGCAGCACCGAGAAATCCACTCGCCGATAAGGAGGCCCGCTCACCTGCGTTGGACTTCCCCCCAGCGCCGCAATTGTTGCCGAAGTTGTGGTTGCAGCAGCCGGATTGGCAAACGCCGCCGGATTCAAGAACTGTGTCGCATTATGGCTTCCTGCATAGGGATTCTGTCCCGGCACCTTGAGCGCATTGCAACCGAGACCCGCAGTCGTGGTCGTGGTGCAGGCAACCGTCAGTGGCTGGCCATCCTCAGCAGCGAAGATCCAGTTCGCCGACCATCCTCCAGCCACCCACGAGGCAACCCCAGTATTCAACCAGCGCTGGTTCCTTCCGAAGGGAAGCTGATAGGTGCCGCTTACATGCACGAGGTTCCGCACATCGATATCGCACAGCCCATAGTCTGCATTGATGCCCACTCCCGGAACATAAGGAGCGCGATAGCTTCCAATATTGTTATCCAGCATGTCGCGTGCGTTGCCAAGGCACTTCGACCAGGTATAGTTGGCCAGCAAACTAAAGCCGGATGAGAACCTGTGTTCCAGATTCACCTGCAGGCTGTTGTAGTTCGTCTGTCCGGAGCGTGCAATGAAACTTCCGCCCGCAGCAAAGTCAGGGAAGAAAGAGGCGGCTTTAACATTGACGCTAGGCGGCAGAATACTGGCGACGGTATTCGTATTCTGTGTGCCCTGTATATGCCTCGCTCCCGTACCCACATAGCCAAGCTCAACAAGCGTGCTCTGCGTTACCTGATATTGAACCTGCAAGTTATAAGCCTGCGCATAAGAAGACTTCGCATGTTGCGGCTCACCCAAAAGAGAAATGTTCGTAGAAGATGCTCCCGTCGCGGCGCTCAGGGGTACATTCAACAAACCATTCTGCAACGCCCCTATCGAGTTATCTGGAGTGAGCGGCGTAACAGCATTCACAGCAGAGCTACTCGTAGTGATCTGGAATGGGAAGTTGACATAGTTGCTGACGCTAAGCCCGTGGTTTTCGTTCCCTTGATAGAAGAGGCCATATCCTGCACGCACCACGACCTTCGGTGACACCTGATAGGCAAAGCCAAAGCGTGGAGCAAAGTTCGTTCTCTGCGCCAGCACCAGCGCGTTGCCCTGAACCGGCGTGAAGACGATGCCGTCTTTCGCCAGCAGGTTCTGAAATGCGACCGGAACACTGGCCACCTGCGAAGAAGGAATGTAGAACCTTGAAATTCCATCGGATGTTGAGCCTGTCTGTGCCGGCACAAAGTTCGCAAAGTGGCCATTGCTCTCTTCAGGCGCACCGATGAACTCCCACCGCAGTCCCATGTTCAACGTCAGATTGTGGAATACGCGCCAGTCGTCCTGTGCGTATGCACCGAAGTAAGGCCGCACCAGGTGATAAGCCGGTGGAAAGTTCGATGCACTCAATGTGTTCGCCCCACCAACATTATTAATTCCATTCGCAACAGTTGCTGCCTCAGGATTCAGAACAAACTGCGCGCGGTCGGTTGAAGCATCCGTCGAGTTCACCACCGAAGTAAAGATGCCGTTGCTAGTAAAGTTGCCACGCGAAGCAGTTGGCGTCAGCGTGGGCGCCGAAATGTGCTGGTACTCAGTACCCACCCTCAACTGGTTACGGCCACGGTCGATAGATAAATTCTCCGATACCTGAGCGATGTCGCTCGCTTTGTCGCTGGGCATCGTTCCAGCGGATCCGAGATTTGCAAGCTGTCCAAACGCGAAG
Source organism: Granulicella sp. L56 (assembly GCF_009765835.1). Classification (NCBI taxonomy): domain Bacteria; kingdom Pseudomonadati; phylum Acidobacteriota; class Terriglobia; order Terriglobales; family Acidobacteriaceae; genus Granulicella; species Granulicella sp. L56. Next base: position 554,365 of record NZ_LMUS01000001.1, read on the forward strand.
AGTGGCAATCCTCCATTCGACGGAATCTGGGGAACGCCCGGAATTCCATACTGTGCCGGGATGCCCATCACATCGCCATCGTTCTGGCGGCGCTCATCAGCAACGCGGCTGTAGCCGGCACGCGCCTCCAGCACCAGCCGCGGAGTAAAGATGTGGGTCTCACTCAACGCAACATTCTGCGACTCCGTATGTCCCGACCCCGGACGCGAAGGACCGCCATCCGCCACTCCTTCAAAGGGGCTGGGCTGTATCTGGTCGTTATAGGAAAAGCTGTAGCGCACGAAAGCGGAATCCTTATCGCTGAACGAGTGATCAAGCCGGGTGTCGAAGCTATCAGCGTTGGTCACAGCCGACGGACTTGTTGTGTAGTTGTTCGTCAACCCGCTCGAAGTAGGCACAGGATAGAGATTGAGCAGTGCAATCGCACTCGAGTTCAGCCGCGCCGCAGGCAACTGGTTCAACTGCTGACTCACGCCACCGGTAAAGTTGGTCGCGCCTATCAGCGAACCGGAGTAAAAAGGATCGCGCACATAGCCGCTGCTGGTTGCCGCAATTCCTGTAACCGGATCGACATGGCCTGCGGTAATGGTTCGCGTCGTCGCCGGATCAAAGACCGTGCCACTGGGAAACACGCGGCCAAGCGCATCCGTCTTGGTCCCACTCTGTAACGAGATCAAGTCCTGCAGGTTAGTAAATCCGCTATTCCGTTCCGCAGCCGTAGGAACGGTCTCCGTATAGGTCTTGCCCTGCACGATGCGCGTGCCCTGATAGTCAACGAAGAAGAACGTTCGATTGTGGCCGTCATAAAGATGAGGGATCACGACGGGACCGCCAAACGTTCCACCAAATTGATTCTGTCGAAACTCAGGCTTACGCTGCGAGTTGAGAACGAAATAGTCCTTCGCATCAAAATAGTCGTTGCGCAGATACTCCCATAGATCTCCATGCAATCGGTTCGAGCCTGATTTGGTAGTCGCATTCAGCACAGCGCCCGCCGAATGGCCAAACTCGGCCGAATAGTTGCTCGTCTGCACCGTGAACTCGCGCAGCGCATCCGGCGGCGGCAGCACGGCAAACTGCGCCTGGTTCACAAGATCGGCAACGGCAACATTGTCGTCCATGCCATCAAGCAGATAGTCATTCTGCGTGCGTCGTGCGCCATTGGCTGTAAACGAACCGCTCGCCTGCAGGCCGCGATGATCGTTCTGCGCCATCGTCACCCCGGGAGATAACTGAGCAAGAAAGGTGGCGTTCCGTCCATTGAGAGGAAGATCGTTGATGCTCCGCTGATCGACCAACTGTTGAATGGAGGAGGTCTGCGTCTCGAGAATCGGTCCTTGGGATGTCACCTGAACACTCTGCGAAACGGAGCCGACCTCAAGCTTTGGATTGATCTCAAGCTTGCTCTGCACCGTCACCTGAATGTGCTTATGCACAATCGTCTTGAAGCCTTCCTTTTCTGTCGTCAGCGTGTAGGTGCCCAGCTTCAGCGGGCTGAAGCTGTAGCTTCCATCGCTGCCAGCCTGTTGCGTCTGCTTCAACCCGGTAGTCTCTTCCCGAATCGTAACCGTAGCTCCAGCGACGATAGCGCCAGAGGTATCTGAGACCGTACCTACAACCGCTCCCGTATCCACCTGCGCCACGGAAGTCCGCAACCCCAGCAGAATAAATGCAACCACCGCAATCAAGTACAGCCCACGGACACGAAGGTCCTGTTTCCAACTACGCTCACTGGCGCGATGCACGCGCTCAAATTGTTCCACCTGGCTGGCCATCCTGAATTCCTTTCACGTTATAGATCGATCATTGACAGAGAAGCCATCACTGCGGCCTCTTCTATTGCTGCGCGGACGGGATACAGGTCAACATCGTGCTTGATTGAAATAAGGGGACATATGCTTTTCTTGCGCACGGCGCATTGATACGCAACACCGGCACATCGATATCAATTTTTGGGGATTAAGGGTTCCTGGCGTCTACACAAAGGAACGGCACATCAATAGAAAAGTACCGCTATGCAGATTCAAACTCGAAGAGCTTGGCCTACAGAATTGCCCTACAGACACAACAACTCATACGCGGACAACAACAACCGCGGAGATCCATCGTCTTGTAGAAAGCAAGTGTCATGGAGCAGGCATTCCGGTCTCGGAATAGTTTGTAGATTAGCACAATCTACCCAAAAGTAAGAACAGGAGCCAGCGGCAGTCCAACCCTCAACTCAATGCAACCGATACGGCTGGTTTGGTGTCACAATCGGCTCCTCAACCTTCGGCGGAGCAATCGTAGTCGCACCCGCCAATCCCTTACCCGTCACGTTATTGGTGTTCAACAGCGTCCCACTGAATCCGGTGACGTTCACATTCCGAATCACCGCATCCTTCACATTGGCCAGGTAAATCCCCTTATCGCAGCTCCCCGTCACGTTCACCAGTGAGAAACCTTCCAGCGGCTTGTGCGGATGAATCCCTGTACCCTCCACAAGAATCGGACACTCCTTCACGCGAATATTCGAGAAGCGAAAATTCCTGATCGTAGGAATGCCCTCGTCGCTCGGCACTTGAAATTCATCACGAATCCCGCTTGCCAGAATATTGAATCGCAGAAATCCGCCCGTCATATCCGAAGCATCAAGATCGTCAGCAACAATATTCTCAACAAACGCTCCACGCCCCGGCCTGCTCTTGATATAAATCGCAAACGTCTTCGCTCGCGTGAACTTGCAGTGCTCGATCCTCACATCGCGAATTCCGCCCGACGTCTCGCTGCCTATGCCGATGCACGCAAAGATCGAGTCCGCAAACGTACAGTTTCGAATCACCACATCTTCCGTCGTCCGCAACATCGCATAGCCCTCAGCCCCGCGCCCCGACTTCAGCGAGATGCAATCGTCGCCCGTCGCAATGTCACAGCCATCGATAACGACATGCTTGCTCGAATCAATATCAATGCCATCGCCATTGCCACCCGTACTGCGAATCGTCAGCCCCTTGATAAAAATGTTCTCGCAGTTCGTCGGATGAATCGACCACATCAGATGATTGCTGGTCGAAAAATCCTCCAGCCGAATATCCTTACAATCAATAAATTCGATCAGCGCCGGATGCCGCAGCGGAGTCTCCTTACGCGGCCGTCCTCCCAGCGCAGGATTACCCACAATCTTTCCCGGGCCCACAATACCAATGCGGTTCGCGTCAATCGCATAGATCAGCGCAATGTGTCCCTGTATCCAGCGGCCCTCCCAGCGAACCTGCGCACCGGATAGTCATCGAAGTCAGGCGTACCCAGTAGCGTGGCGTCCTTCTCAAGACGCAACACAACGTTGCTGCGCAAAGCCAGCGCCCCAGTAACATAGTTCCCCTCAGGCACAACTACTTCGCCGCCGCCAAACACCCCGCAGCGATCGATCGCCTCCTGCAACGCCACTCTGTCGTTCGTTTTTCCATCGCCGGCCGCGCCATAGTCACGAACATTCAGCGTGACCTTGGGCGTATACGCAAAAGGCCTGCCGTCCCATCCATGCGCCTTGCCACCATGCTTTCCCGGCAACTCCGCCAAAGCACCGATCGCAGACATCGCAGGCAGCGCAAGCAAACTCTGTCCCGCCATCTTCAAAAAACTCCGGCGCTCAAACAAATGACTCGTCATCAAAACTCCTCAAAATCTTTCAGAAACTCACTAACTGCACGTCATCTCGACCGAAGCGAAGCGGAGTGGAGAGACCCCTGTATTTCGTTCTTGCTTTTGTCGTTGCCTGTTTTTCCAAACTCCAAAATCAAATTGGTCAGTCCAATATCGGGATGGCTGAAATTTTCGTTTGGCCAGACAACATCTGTCAAGGACAGCTCACCTCACCCACTCGTCTAGACTAGTAAAGACATGATTCCTACCCTCGAATGGCTCCCTACCGGCGTTAACTTCCTCGACCAGACCAAGCTCCCCCTCGAAGAGACCTACGTCCTCGCGACGGACTACAAGCAGGTCGCCACCGTCATCCGCGACATGATCGTCCGCGGAGCACCCGCCATCGGCGTCTCTGCCGCCATGGGCGTGGCCATCGGCGTCGACCGCAGCACAGCCACCACGCTGCCCGCACTCTCCGAAGAAGTCGCCGTCATTGCAAAGACCCTCGCCGAAACCCGCCCCACCGCGGTCAATCTCTTCTGGGCCATCCAGCGTATGCGCGACAAGTACAACGCCCTCGCCGCCGCCAACACCCCTATCCCCGAGATCAAGGCAGCCCTCATCGCCGAGGCCCAGCTCATGTACGACGAAGACATCGCTGCCTGCAAGCAGATGGGAGCACACGGGGCAGCGCTGCTCCCCCAGCAAGGCACCGTACTCACCCACTGCAACGCCGGAGCCCTCGCCACCTGCGGCTACGGCACCGCCCTCGGTGTCATCCGCGCCGCCGTCGAGCGCGGCCACAATATCGACGTCTTCGCCGACGAGACCCGCCCCTATCTACAAGGCGCACGTCTCACCGCATGGGAGCTGCTCCACGACAACATCCCCACCACCGTCCTCTGCGACAACATGGCCGGTGCGCTCATGCGCCAGGGCCGCATCCAGGCCGTCATCGTCGGTGCCGACCGCATCGCCGCCAACGGCGATACCGCCAACAAGATCGGCACCTACACCGTCGCCGTCCTCGCCAAAGAGCACAACATTCCCTTCTACGTGGCCGCTCCCCTCTCCACCATCGACCGCGCCACCGCTCACGGCGATCTCATCCCCATCGAGCAGCGCGCCGCCACCGAAGTCACCCACTCCAACGGCAAGCAGATGACGCCCAACGGAGCCGCCATTCAAAACCCAGCCTTCGACGTCACCCCCGCCAAGTACATCACCGCCATCATCACCGAGCACGGAGTCCTCCGTGCTCCCTACAACGACTCCATCCAGCAGATGGCCGACGAAGCCGCCTCCCAACTCACCACCGCCTAACTCTTACCAGAAATGCTCGGGTGCTCCATCCTTCGTGCCTTTGCGAAGGATGGGAGTGTAAACATTTCGTCCGGCACGTTCCGCCGTCGCTCCTCCTCCAGTAGAACTTCAACCCGCCCCTAAGCCAATCCGCCCCTCCATAGCCTATCCTTGGCTGTACCAATTTTTGAGTACAGCGTGAGACCCCAAATCCTCAACCCGCACAACCGTTCCCTCATTCGAGGCAACACACTCGTACTCGCAAGTTTCGCGGTGGCCTACCTGCTCTCCGGCTTCCCCAACGACCGAGCCAACCCATTCCTCGTCATTCCCGCCTGCATCGCCATCCTCGGCACCGCCGACACCTTCCGCTGCCTGCGACGCCAGCGGTGGGACCTTTACCAGGCAGGCATCCTGCTCTGTCTCTATATGGATCTCCTCTCCATCTGCCTCATCCTGTTCCTTCTCCTCTACCCCTACATGCTCTGGCTCACCGGCGAACACTAAGGGCAGACTTCCTTGCACTCTATTCAAAATGCTAAAATTCTCCCCTTGAAATAGTTTCTAAAATAAGGAGCAGCATGACCCGCATCACCCTCGCCGCATCAACCTTGGCCTTCGCCGCCCTCCTTCCCGCCGCACACGCTCAAAAGTTTCTCTGCGGAGCCAGCAAATCTGGCGAAACCACCCTCATCTCATCCTCCGCTTACACCGAAACCACCCCCGGCTTCGATCTCGAGACCGCCCCCGTCGTCTCCGCGAAGTCCTGCTCCAGCGACAAACCCTTCTTCTTCTCTGCCGCAGTCCCCGAAGGCAGCTACCGCGTCACCGTGGTCCTCGGCTCCAACAAAGCCTCCACCACCACCGTCTGGGCCGAAGCCCGCCGCCTCATGCTCGAAAAAATCCCCACCGGCGCCGGCGTCTCCACGAAGCACACCTTCGACGTCAACGTCCGCTACCCAGAGTTCACCGACGCCGTCGGCACCGTCCAGCACGTCCACCTCAAGCCCCGCGAGATCGGCAACATGGACTGGGACCACAAGCTCACCCTCGAATTCAACGGCGACAACCCCAGCGTCCGCAGCATCACTATCGAGCCCATCAAAAAAGAGCCCACCCTCTACATCACCGGAGACTCTACCGTCGTCGATCAGGACGTCGAGCCTTGGACGGCCTGGGGCCAGATTCTTCCCCGCTTCCTCCGTCCCGGCGTCGTCGTTGCCAACCACGCCGAATCCGGCGAGACCATCAAGAGTTTCGTCAGCGAGCGCCGCTTCGACAAGATCTTCACCCAGATCAAGCCCGGCGACTATCTCTTCATGCAGTTCACCCACAACGACCAGAAGATCGACCACCGTACCGGCCAGCCCGTCGTCCCCATCGACCAGTACAAAGCGCTGCTCATCGAATACATCGCCAAAGCCCGCGCCGCCGGAGCAACACCCGTCCTCGTCACCAGCATGAACCGCCGCACCTTCGATGCCTCCGGCCACATCACCAACTCACTCGCCGGATATCCCGATGCCATGCGCGAGGTCGCCCACCAGCAGCACGCCGCCCTCATCGACCTCAACGCCATGAGCAAGACGCTGTTCGAAGCCATGGGCCCCGAAGGCTCCGAGAAAGCCTTCATGCACTTCCCCGCCAACGCCTATCCCAACCAGACCAAGGCCATCAGCGACGACACCCACTTCAACAGCTACGGAGCCTACGAACTGGCGCGCTGCATCGTCGACGGCATCCGCCAGAACAATCTTCCACTCAAAAAATTCCTCACCAAAGATGCAGTCGAATTCAACCCCGCTCACCCCGACTCGCAGCCTGACTTCCACCTGCCTGCGACTCCGATCCCGGCCTCAACCCCCGACGTCATGAAGGTCCCGCAAGTCTGACCATCCAGCATTCACTCAACATCAAAACGAGGCGGCAACGCTAATCCAAGATTGCCATCGCCTCTGCACTCGCAGTTGCTTCTGCAGTTACCTCTGCACTTGCAATTACTTCTGCGGTTGCAATTGCTTCTAGGTACGCCAAGGCTTCAGCCTTGGCCTCTATCCCAACACAAATAACGGGGGCTTCAGCCCCTGGGGTATGCCTTCCTTAGCAAACTCCGAATCATGAGCTACTCCGCCAACAGCGCATCCACATCCACCGCAAAGACCGCTCGCTCGACCGCTCCCACATAGACCTTCGCCACGCGGCCATTCTTATCCAGAAGCATGGTCGTAGGCACAGCCTCTACCGTATCCGCCAACTGCGACATCGGCTCAGGAAACACAATCGGATAAGGCACCCGAAACTGCTCTGCAAACGACCGCACCTTCTCCCTGCTGCCAACATCCAGCGATAGCCCCACCACTGCCAATCCCTTCGGCTCCTCATCCTTAAAGAGCCGCACCAGCCCCGGAGTCTCTTCGCGGCAAGGCCCGCACCATGTAGCCCAAAGATTAATCAGCACCACCTGGCCGCGATGTTCCCGCAGTCTCCACGTTCCTCCATCCAGTTGCTCGAACTCCATATTCGGAGCCAGTTGCCGCTTCGCCACAGGCGTAAGACTGCCAGCCCTCACCGGACCATGCCGCAGCGTCATAAAGACTCCCAGCGCAGCCGCAGCTAAAAGAAACGCCGCCAGCCAGCCTCTCCGGCCCTCATCCATCTCATAGACTCCTGCGCCCATCATAGATACCTGCCACCGGATACACTTGCGGTTATCCTCACCACATGCACAGGCATCCAGCAAACCCGATCCACCACTACAAAGTTTTCCTGCTTGTGCTCGTCCTCTTTCTCTTCTCGCAATCCGGCCTCTCCTACTCCGTCCAGACCCACGAACAGCTCATCGACCTCACCTGGAAGCAGTCCATCCGCCCTTTGCTCCTCCAGCGCTTTCCCAACATGACTGAGGCCCAGCTCCACGAAGCCCACGCCTACGCCTACGGCGGCTGCGCCATTCAGGACCTCGGCTACTATCCCTTCGGCAAACCCTTCTTCAGCGACCTTACGCACTACGTCCGCCCTGGCGACTTCGTCCTCAGCCTCATCCATAATGCCCATAGCCCTGACGAGCTGGCCTTCGCCATCGGCACCCTATCCCACTACATCGGAGACACCATCGGCCACGGCCAGGCCGTCAACGAAGCCGTCGCCATCGAGTTTCCCAAGCTCGCAAAAAAATATGGCCCCGTCGTCACCTACGACGAGGGCGAGCACCCCCACGTCCGCACCGAGTTCGCCTTCGACGTCAACGAGATCAGCAAGCGCCGCTTCGCTCCCTCCGCCTACCTCCGCCACGTCGGCCTCGAGATCCCGGGCCCGCTTCTTCGCCGCGCTTTCTTTCAGACCTACGGCCTCGACCTTCCCAAACTTATCGGACGCAAACGCCCCGTCATGCGTGGCTATCGCTTCGCCGTCCGCAACTTTCTTCCCCGCATCGCCTACGCCGAAGTCATCCTGCACAGAAAAAGCTTCCCCGCCGACACGCCCGGTCCCGACTTCGACAAGCTCTCCAAAGACCTCGCCCAATCCGACTTCGAAAATGATTGGGATCAGTACCGCAAAAAGGCCGGCATCGGAACTTATATGCTGGCCGGAGTCATCTATATCCTGCCTCGAATCGGCCCACTCTCCGACGCCGCCATCCGCGTCCCCACCCCGCATACGCAAGACCTCTACGTTAAAAGCCTCAACGAATCCACCGAGACCCTGCGTCACGCCATCGCCAACTTCGACGCCATTGCTACCTTCGTCCCTAACCGCGACCTCGACACCGGAGCCGCGGTAAGGCCCGGCGGCTATCGCCTCACCGACGAGACTTACGCGCAGCTGCTCGCAGTCGTCACGCGCAATCAGTCGCAGCCCGTCCCCGCTGGCCTCAAGCAAAATATCGCGAACTACTACGCAGACCCCGCCGCTCCCATCTGCACCAAAAAAAATCGGCAGAAATGGGCACAGGTCCAGACTGAACTAAAACTCCTCGCCACCATGCCCACCACGCGGGAACCCCTCCCCACGCCAACTGTCGCCGAAGCCAACTAGCTGCAAATCATCACTCCTCCCAAATCCTGCATCAAACCAAAATGTAACCAGAGACGACCAAATGAAACCATCGACCCTTCTGAAATCCGCCCTGGCCTGTACCCTTCTCCTCCCCTTCGCCGGATGCCACTCCAAATCCGCACCCACGTCCGAGAATTTCCTTCAGGGGCTCAACAAGCACTACGTCGACCACCCCGACTGCCTGCTCGCCAACATCCATTTCCCCTACGAGACCACCGACCCCAAAGAGACTGCGCAGATGGACACGCTGGTTAAATCGCAACTCCTCGACAAGAGCGTTGAGATGGCCATCCATGTCAGCCGCTACACCGTCACCACCGTTGGCACTCGGTACGCACCAAGCTTCTGCTACGGCCACCGCGTCGCCAATACCATCGACAGCTTCACTCCACCCGCCGTCGCCAACGGCTTCAACGAGACCCAGGTGACCTACCACTACACCATGGAAGAGGTTCCCGTGTGGGCCAAATCCGCGAATGTCCTCAATGCCTTCCCATCCATGGCCGAGATCACCAGCGGCCACGCCACCGGCGTCGCCACGCTCGCCCAAACCCCCGTTGGCTGGCAAGTCCCCGACTAGCACTCTCCCACCACCCAACCAAGCTGTCACCCCAATCAAAGCGGGTGCCCCATGTCCGGACTTTCGGACATGGGTTTCACGACACCCACAGTTTGCGAGGGGGGACGCATAGCCGAGCGCCCCTCCACTCCCGCCACAGATTCCCCCTTAAAAATCCTCCCTTGAAACATTCTCTCAAATGAACTAACTTGGCTGCGTCGCCTGAAATCCATTAATGATGAAACGAACCCTCCTCGCCGCGCTCCTCATCCTCTGTTCCCTACCGTTTTACGCCCAGCAAAAGCACACCTTCACCACTCAGGGAAACCACTTCGCCCTCGACGGCCAGCCCTTCAAAGTGCTCTCCGGCGAGCTGCACTACGAGCGCATACCCCGCGCCTACTGGCACGCCCGTCTCAAGATGGCAAAAGCGATGGGCCTCAACACCATTGCCACCTACGTCTTTTGGAACATGCACAAGCCCATCCCCGGCCACTTCGACTTCACCGGCAACAACGACGTAGCCGCCTTCATCCGCGCCGCTCAGAAAGAAGGACTCTACGTCATCCTGCGCACCGGCCCCTACTCCTGCGCCGAGTGGGATCTCGGCGGCCTCCCCGCGTGGCTGCTCAAAGACCCGGCCTCCGCCGCTGCACTCCGCTCCAACGACCCCGCCTTCATGGTCCCGGCCGAGCGCTGGATCGACCGACTCGCCAAAGAACTTACCCCATTACAGATCGGCCGCGGCGGCCCCATCCTCATGACCCAGGTCGAAAACGAATACGGCAACTTCGGCTCCGACCACGTCTACATGGAGCACCTCCACCAGATCTTCCTCCACGCCGGATTCACCGACTCACTCCTCTACACCGCCGACAACTGGCGCAACATCCCCAATGGCTCCATCCCCGGCCTCTACGCCGCCACCAACTTCGGCATCGGCAACCATCAGGGCGGCATGGACGCCCTCGCAAAGCTCCGCCCCGACGCTCCGCTCTTCGTCTCCGAGTACTGGCCCGGCTGGTTCGATAGCTGGGGCCATCCCCACGAGACCCGCCCCATCGGCCCGCAGATCGAAGACCTCGACTACATTCTCAAGCGCGGAGCCGGGATCAACATTTACATGTTCCACGGCGGCACCAGCTTCGGCTTCATGTCCGGCTCCAGCCTCATCAAGGGCCACTTCCTCCCCGACGTCACCAGCTACGACTACGACGCCCCGCTCGACGAAGCCGGACACACCACGCCCAAGTTCTTCGCCTACCGCAAAGTCCTCGCGCAATTCTCCCCATGCGGCAACGAGTCCTGCCTCCCGCCCGTCCCCGCCGCACCGCAAGTCATCACCATCCCACAAATCGATCTCACCCAGTCCACTCCCCTCTGGGCCAACCTACCTGCACCGATCCACAGCGAACTCCCTAAGCCAATGGAGCACTTCGACCAGTCCTACGGCTACATCCTCTACCGCACCCAGCTACCCGCCCACACCCACGGTGATCTCGTCATCGATCAGGTCCACGACTACGCCCAGATCTACCTCAACGGCAAACTCACCGCCACCCTCGACCGACGCTTCGCAGACCCCCAGGGCAATCTCCCCCCAGTCTCCATCAAGACCAACGGCCCCGCCCGCCTCGACATCCTCGTAGCCGACGACGGCCGCATCAACTCCACCCGCAACATGCGCGGCGAAGCGAAGGGCATCACCCACGCCGTCACCCTCGCGGGCCAGCCCCTCACCAACTGGCAGGTCTACCCCCTCCCCATGACGACCACTTCAAAGCTCGTCATTGTGACCCTGAACAAGTCGAAGGGGAAGAACCCCCGCAGTTCGCCCGAAGTGCCACAAAGCGCCCCAGCAACCCCCATCTTCTTCCGAGCCACCTTCACCCTCGCCTCCACCGGAGACACCTTCCTCGACATCCGCGACCTCGGCAAGGGAGCCCTCTGGATCAACGGCCACGCCATAGGCCGCTTCTGGAACACAGGCCCCCAGCAGACCCTCTACGTCCCGGGCCCCTGGCTCCGCAAAGGACGCAACCAGATCACCATCTTTGACATGGCTCCCCAATCCGTCCATCCACACGTTGCCGGATTAGCCCAGCCCATCCTTAACGGCCCGGTCGCCGACCAGACAACCAGTAACCAGCAATAAACAGGAGTAGTTTCGATGCCAGCCAACCCAACCAAATCGCCACGCCACGTTGCCAAGCTATCCCTGCTGGCCGCGGCTCTTGCGTGCACGTCATTAACGCATTTGTATGCAAAAACATACATAACAAACCTCCACCAGAACTTCGACAATCCTCCCACCAGCGCGCGACCCATGGTGCGCTGGTGGTGGTTCGGTCTCGCCGTAGAGAAGCCCGAGATCCTGCGCGAACTTCAGCAGATGAAGGCCGACGGCATCGGCGGTGCGGAACTCGCCTTCGAGTACCCTCAAGTCCTCGACGACTCCGCTAAAGGTCTCAAGAACCTGCCCTTCCTCTCCCCCGAATTCCTCGACGACGTGAACTACGCCCAATCCGAAGGCCGCAAGCTCGGCCTGCGCATCGACGTGACGCTCGGCAGCGGCTGGCCCTACGGCGGTCCCGCCACCACTCTCGCCGAAGCCTCAGGCCGTCTCCGCATCGCCGAGATTCCCGTCCCCGCCAACGCAACCTCTCTTCCAAAGCTCAAGCTGGCAGAGGGCGAGTCCATCATCTCCATCGCAGTTGCCAACGGAGAGCCGAAGCACTGGGACGCCACCACCGCCAAGACCATCAGCGCCGATCAGACCGACCACCTGCCTCTATCAGCCAATCCGCGCACCGCACTCTTCTTCATCTCCAGCCACACCAAGCAAGAGGTCAAGCGCGCCGCCGCAGGAGCCGAAGGCTATGTCCTCGACCCCTTAAGCCATCAGGCTGTAGCCACGCACCTCAAAGCCGTAGGCGAGCCGCTGCTCAAAGCCTTCGGCTCCACCCCGCCCTACGCCATCTTCTCCGACTCGCTCGAAGCTTACGGCTCCGACTGGACCCCCAACCTTCCCGCCGAGTTTAAAAAGCGCCGTGGCTACGATCTGCTGCCGCACCTGCCCGAACTGGTCGCCGGTGGAACTCCCGAAGCAGAAAAGGTCCGCCACGACTGGGGCAAGACCCTCACCGAACTGGTCGACGAAAATTACCTCACCCAAATCAACAGTTGGGCCATAGCTCATCACACGAAGTTTCGCTCGCAAACCTATGGAAACCCAGCAGTCTCCTTCTCCAGTCAACGTCTCGCCGCGCTACCAGAAGGTGAAGGCCCACAGTGGCGGCAATTCTCCACCCTTCGCTGGGCAACCTCCGCCAATCACGTCTTCGGCAACAATGTAACCTCTGGCGAGACCTTTACCTGGCTACACTCCCCCGTCTTCCGCGCCACGCCGCTCGACATGAAGGCTGAAGCCGACATCGACTTCCTCACCGGCGAAAACCAGATCGTCTGCCACGGCTGGCCCTACTCCGCGCCACAGGTAGGAGAGCCCGGCTGGTCGCTCTACGCCGCCGGCGTCTTCAATGACCACAACCCCTGGCACCCGGTCATGCCCGATGTCACCCGCTACATCGGCGGCGTCAGCTATCTCCTCCGCCAAGGCCAGCCCGCCAATCAGGTCGCCATCCTGCTTCCCACCGATGACGCCTGGGCCTCCTTCACCCCCACACAGGACAGCATCACCGCCCTGATGTCCCTCGTCGTCACACCGCAGCTCATGTCCACCATCCTCTCGGCGGGCTACAACGTCGACTTCATCGATGCCGACGCCATCAACTCCGTCGGCCTCGGCACCCACAAAGTCCTCATCCTTCCACCCACCGACCGCATCCCCGCAAACACTCTTCGCAAGATCAAGCAGTTCGTCGCCGCAGGAGGCAAAGTCATCTCCATCGGCCGCGCACCCTCCATCTCACCCGAAGGCAAAGCCCTGCCTGAGATCACCAGCCTCTCCCAAGAACTCTTTACCGCCGCCAAAGGCAGCCTCGTCCCCGACGATTCCGCTCTCGCCACAGCTCTGCACAACGCAGCCGCCCCAGATTTCGAGGTCACCTCGGGCAAGGACGAGATCGGCTTCATCCGTCGCAAGCTCCCCACGTCGGATATCTACTTCGTAGCCAACACCGGCAACCACCCCATCGACACCACCGCAACCTTTGCCACCGCGCACAAGTTCGGCGAGCAGTGGAACCCAGCCAGCGGCGAAGCCTCGAGCACCGCGTCCAACAACGTCCAACTCCACCTCGCTCCCTACGAGTCCCGCATCTTCCTCTTCAGCAATACCGATCCCAAAGCCCCGGCACCGCGCACCGCGCCAACCACACAGCTAGCCGACCTCAGCGGCAACTGGCAGGTACGCTTCGCCGCCACCGGCAAGACCAAGTCCGAAGCCGCCCTCACTGATTGGATCGCCAGCCCCGACACCATCCACTACTCGGGCGAAGCCGTCTACACCCGCGACTTCAACCTCCAGTCCACTCCCAATTCACCCACTTATCTCCAGATCGACGGTGGCACCCCGATCACACCACCCGCCGGTGTCCTCGACCGTCCTGCTCCCTTGCACGACGGCGTCCCTGACCCTCGCGTCACCCGCACCGGCCCCGGCATGAGAGCGTGGTTCGAGCCGCCCGTCCGCGAGGCGGCCATCGTCTTCATCAACGGCAAGCGCGCAGGCTCGCTCTGGCATCCGCCTTATCGACTCGACGTAACGCCATTCCTCAAGCCCGGCCAGAACCGCGTCGAGATCCACGTCTACAACACCGCACTCAACGCGTGGTCGGCGCTGCCGCCGCACGACTACAAACCACTCATCGCCAGGTACGGCGACCGCTTCCAGATGCAGGACCTCAACAAGGTAGTCCCCACCTCCTCCGGCATCCTCGGCACCATCAAACTCGTCACCAATGAATCTCAGGAGCAGAAATAGATGTCCCGCGCCCTTATCCTCACCTGCGCCCTTGCACTCACCACCACCGCCTTCGCCGCACCCAGAACTTTTGTAGCCAACGACTACGGAGCCAAAGGCGACGGCACCACGCTCGACACCGCCGCCATCCAAAAGGCCATCGACGCAGCCGCCAAGGTACACGGCACCATCACTCTCAAGCCGGGAACCTACCTCAGCGGTTCACTCTTCCTGAAGTCCGGCACCACACTCGACGTTCCCGAAGGCGCGACCATCATCGGCTCTGAAAAACTGGCCGACTATCCCGAGCTGCCCACCCGCATCGCAGGCATCGAGATGACCTGGCCCGCCGCCCTCATCAACGCCCGCAACCAGCACGAGGTCACCATCACCGGGCACGGCACCATCGACGGCGACGGCCCCATCTGGTGGAAGTCTTACTGGGACCTGCGCAAGATCTACGAGCCCAAGGGTCTGCGCTGGGCCTCCGACTACGACGCCAAGCGCCCCCGCCTCGTCCTTCTGCAAAACTCCTATAACGTTCACCTCGGCGGCGGCATCCTGCTCCGGCGCTCCGGCTTCTGGACGGTGCAGGTGCTCTACTCGCACGACGTCACCATCGACAGCGTCACCATCCGCAACAACGAGGGAGGCAAAGGCCCCTCCACCGACGGCATCGACATCGACTCCTCGCGCAAGGTCCTCGTCCAGCACGCCGACATCGAGGTCAACGACGACGCGCTCTGCCTCAAATCCGGCCGCGACTCCGACGGCCTCCGCGTCAACCGGCCTACAGAAGATATCGTGATCCGCGACTCCATCATCCGCCACGGCGCAGCCGCCATCACCATCGGCTCCGAAACCTCCGGCGGCTTCCACAACATCGAGGTCTACAACCTCACCGCACTCAGCGGAGTTCCCTCGGGCGTCCTCTTCAAATCCGCGCACACCCGCGGCGGCACCGCCACCGACATCCGCATCCACGACCTCAACCTTCAGGGCGTAGCCATCCCCATCCACATGACCATGAACTGGAACCCCAGCTACAGCTACGCCACGCTTCCACCCGACACAAAGAACCCGCCACACTACTGGGTCGTCCTCACCACACCAGTCACTCCGCCTGAAAAAGGTCTGCCCCACTTCTCTGGCGTCCACATCTGGAACATCAAGGCCGTAGGAGCAAAGGAGGCCTTCAACGTCAGCGCCTACCCGGATGCTCCGCTGACTAACTTCCGTCTCGATCATCTCGACATCGAAGCCAAGACCGCAGGCACCATCGCCAACGCCAAGAACTGGACGATGACCGACAACGACATCAAGACCGCCGACGGCTCCAAGGTGCAGTTCACCGACACTCCTATCACCCCCGGCAAAAAGGACGTCCCCTACGGCGAACCAAAATAGTCGCTAAAAACTAATGCGGCTGTTGCCTTTGATCTGTCTGGCAACAGCCGCATTAGTTCGGCGCGAGTCCAAGCTCTATATACCGAGCACAAGGTTCTGCAGGTTCTGTTCAAACTGCAACAGCACCTGCTCCTTGCCCAAATGCTCAACGGCGTATTCGCGGGCAGCAGCGCCGAGTTGCCGTCGCAGAGCTTCATCGTCAATGAGCTGCTGAACCGCAGCGTGCAGCGCTGGAGCATCTTCCGCTGGGACCACGAGGCCGCAGCCTTCAACTACCTGCGCAACCTGAGTACCAGCATCGGCGGTAGCAATGACAGGACGCCCGCTGGAGAGCATTCCCGTGAGCTTCGAGGGCATCACCAGATCAGCCGCTCCGGCACGCTGTGGCAGCAGGTGGATATCCGCCGCATTCAGCAGGTCGTTGAGCCGTGAGAACGGCTGTAGCGGCAGTAGTGTCACATTCGGCAGATGCGCGACCAGCGTCTCAAGCTGAGGACGAAAGGCTCCGTCGCCGCAAAAAAGAAAGTGGACGCGAGGATCATCTTCAAAGGTTCGAGCCAGCGGAGCAAGCAGCTCCAGCCCCTGCTTCGCTCCCATATTGCCGGAGTAGAGAAGGATGATCTTGTCTTCGAGGGCAAGCTCGCGGCGAAAGCTGTTGGCAGTATCGCGCGCCTGCGGATGGATGGCATCGACGTCGACCCAGTTCGGAAAAAGAATCGTGCGCGCGACGGGGACCCCTTTGGCCAGCGCCCGTTCGACCATCTTGTGCGAGATGCTGGAGACACGGGTAAACGCCTGGGTAAAGAACTCCTCAAGGCCCAGCGCGAAGTCATGCACCAGCCCCTCAGCGGGCAGCAGGCCCAGGTCGAATGCGGCATCGACTTCAAAGTCCTGCACATGCAGCCACGAAGCCGCACCCGAGCCCTGGGCCACCAGTAACGCAAGCGGCGCGCCGAAAAAAGTCGGTTCCACGGTGAAGACGATCTGAGGTTGCCAGAAGATCTCGCGCAGCATCACCGGCAGGCTCCCCAGCATGAACGAGAAGAGATGCACCATGCGCTTCACCCCGGTCGGCTTAGCCGGAACATAAAGCGGTGTGCGGTAGACGACAGGCTCGCCGGGAACTTTCTCCGTACGATAGAGTTTGCCGCGATAGTCTTCACGAATGCTCCACGCCGGATAGTAGGGGGGCGCGGTGACCACATGAACATCATGGCCCCGGGCAACCAGCCACGACGACATCTCGCCGGTGTACTTGCCGATGCCGGTCAGTTCCGGAGCATAGTTCAGGCCGTAGATCAGGATTCTCACTTAATGCAGTGTAAAGCAGCGTGATGACTGAAGCGTTGAAGAGCTTGCGCTTCCCTGCCCAATGGCCGCATCCTGTGAGTGGATGAATGCTGACGCAATCACGGCGAGGACGGGCCTGCTGCACCGCTCGAGGCAGCAGCCGCTGGCTGCTCTGGGGATCGTGTTGCTGATCCTCTTCACGCTCTGCGCCCTGTTCGCCCCGTGGCTTGCGCCCTACGATCCGGCACGACTGGATCTCACTGGACGCCTGATGGGTCCAAGCGCAGCACACTGGTTCGGCACCGACGAGTTGGGGCGGGACATTCTTTCGCGAACCATCTACGGCGCGCGAATTTCGATGATCGTCGCCGTCAGCGTTGTCGGGCTATCGCTCGCCGTGGGACTGGTGGCCGGATGTCTGTCCGGCTTCTACGGCGGAGTAACCGACACCATCCTGAATATCTATGTGACCAACGCCTTCATGTCGCTGCCGGGAATTCTGCTGGCCATCGCCTTCGTCGCCTTCATGGGGCCCGGCCTGTTCAACGTGATTCTGGCACTGGCGATCTCCGGCTGGGTAGGCTATGCGCGGCTGGTGCGCGGACAGGTGATGGCGGTGAAGGAGCGCGAGTTCGTCGAGGCAGCACGCGCCTTGGGAGCCTCCGACCTGCGTGTCCTCTGCCGCCACATCCTGCCGAACATCGTCCAGCCGCTGATTGTGCAGGCAGCCATCGGCATGGCCGGTGCCGTCCTCGCCGAAGCCACGTTGAGCTTCCTCGGGCTGGGCGTTCCGCCACCGGCAGCCAGTTGGGGATCGATGCTCAACGACGCCCGTTCGCACCTCTTCGACTCGCCACACCTCGTCTTCTTTCCTGCGATGGCGGTGATGCTCTGCGTGCTCTCGTTCAACTTTATCGGCGACGCGCTGCGAGACTATCTCGACCCGCGAACGAAGATGGAAACTGGCATTTAGGCCCTGCATCACAAGCGGACGGCATTTACGCGACGATATCGGATATGCTTGGGGCTGAGGTCTGTGGGCATTTATGCGTAAGAGTATCGTTTCACCGTCGCCTGTAGCCGCAACTCCGATTCGCGACCTCTGGCGCGATCTCGAGCGTATCGCACGAGTGGAGATCACCTCGGAAGACGAAGGATTTCCCATTGAACACGCGCTGGGCAAGACCGAGACCACTGGCTGGCGCGCAGCCGAAACGGGACCGCAGATCATCCGGCTGCACTTCGACGAGCCGCTGTCGATTCACCGCATTCAACTGCACTTCATCGAGAAGGCAACGGAGCGTTCGCAGGAGTTCGCCGTATTTGCCGGCTCTGGTACAGAGCTGCGCGAGGTCGTTCGCCAGCAGTTCACCTTCAGCCCCGGCGGCTCGACCGAAGAGATCGAGGACTACACCGTCTCTCTCGATGGCGTGACCGTGATGGAGTTGAAGATCGATCCCGACCGCAGCCACGATCCAAAGCAGAGCCAGAGCTATGCCTCGCTGCAAAGCCTGCGACTCGCCTGAGCACCCATGTTGATCGGAGTCATCTCGGATACGCATGGCCTGCTGCGGCCTGAGACGCTCACCGCGCTGGCTGGCGCAGACCACATCCTTCACGCCGGAGATGTGGGCGACGCACGGATTTTAGATACCCTGCGAAAGATCGCTCCTGTGACAGCGATTCGCGGCAATATCGACCAATGGGGCGAGTGTGCCGAGCTTCCAGCCACGGACGTGGTGGAGTTGGACGAGCGACTGTTCTACCTTGTGCATTCGCTGACCGACCTCGACATCAATCCCTCAGTGGCGGGAATAGCAGCCGTCATCAGCGGACACTCGCACAAGCCCTCGATTGAGCAACGCAACGGTGTACTGTACCTGAATCCGGGCAGCGCCGGGCCACGCCGCTTTAACCTGCCCATCACCATCGCTCTCATGACAGTGAACGAAGCCGGACTCGAAACCCGGCTGGTAAACCTGCTCTAGATCTATTGGTCGCGCATCCGTGGGTTGGCAATCGTGTAAGCCACGTCGGTCAGCAGATTGATGGCGACATAAGTTAGGCCAACCGCCAGGATGCATCCCTGCACCAGCGCATAGTCGCGGTTCGAGATCGCCGAAAGCGTAAGCCGACCTATGCCCGGCCAACTGAAGATGGTCTCGGTCACAATCGCACCCGAGAGCAGCGACCCAAATTGCAGTCCGATGACTGTCAGCACAGGAATCAGCGCATTGCGCAGCGCGTGGCGATAGACGATTCTGTTCTCGCTCAGCCCCTTTGCGCGCGCGGTGCGAATGTAATCCTGCCCCAGCTCTTCGAGCATCGCCGTGCGCACCATGCGCGTGAGGATGGCAGCTAGGCCAAGGCCAAGCGTGATCGCCGGAAGGATCAGGTGCAGCAGAAAATCGCCGATGCCACCAGTTCCCGCAGTCGATACCGGAAGCCAGCCAAAGTAGATGGAAAAAATAATGATGAGGATCGGCCCCAGCGCAAAGTTCGGAAACGAGAGCCCGACCAGCGAGACCACGCCGAGTGCACGGTCCTGCCAGCGGTTGCGATGCAGCGCCGAGAGGATGCCCGACGGAACCGACACCGCAATCCCAATGAGCAGCGCAGCCAGCGTCAGCGCCAACGTGTATGGATAGCGCTGCAGCACAAGATGCGTCACCGAGTCATGCAGCCGCAGCGACTGGCCAAGATCACCATGCAAGATGCCGCGCCAGTAATGAATGTACTGCTGGCTCAGAGAAGCGTCGAAGCCATAAGCATGGCGCAGCGCGGCGATGTCGGCGGTGTTCGCGCCTTCGCCAAGCATCTGCGCAATAGGGTCGCCGGGCACAAGATGGATCAGCAGGAAGACGACCGAGACCACCACCCAGATGACCGGCAGCGTAAGCAGAATGCGGCGAATCGGGTTCCAGAGAGCTGGCTTCATGCCGTCGCTTCCCTGCTTCCGGATTCAATCGCTTTTGCAGACGTCAGCGTTTGCACGGTGACGCGGCTGATGCGCCGGCCATCCATCTCGGCGACGGAGTAGCGGCGTGCTCCCTCCTCGATACTTTCGCCGACCTCGGGGATGTGGCCGAGATGCGCGAGCAGAAATCCAGCCAGCGTCTCCACTCCGGCCTCCCGAGGAAAGCTCCAACGAAGTTGCGTATCAAGATCGCGCAGTGTCGTGCTGCCATCGAGCGACATGGCTCCGGTAGAGCTCAAGAGCAAATTGCGCGGAACGATGTCGAACTCGTCATCCAGCTCGCCGACGATCTGCTCCAGCGCATCTTCGGCGGTCACGATGCCGACGGTCGAGCCGAACTCGTCGACCACAATCGCCATCTGGCGGCGACGCTCTTGGAACTCCTGCAACAACTCAACCGCCAGCTTGGTCTCGGGAACCACCGTCAACCCATGCATGACCTGGCGCAACGTAAGGCCGGAACTGCCCTTGCCGCCGAGTGCGAGCGCCACTCCGCGAAAATGCATCAGTCGCGAGATGTCCTTGGAGTAGACGATGCCGATAATGTTCTCCGGCCCATTCGCAGGATCGTACACAGGAATGCGCGAGTGCTGCTCTTCGACGATGCGAGCGCTGGCCTGCTCGACCAGCAGGTCGGCGGACAGCGAAAAGATCTTGCCGCGCGGAGTCATGATCTCGCGGACGGTGACGTGGTTCAGCTCGATGGCGCGATGGATGATCTCCTCCTGAAAGGGAGGCAGCAGCCCCATGCGCCGGGTCGCGGTAGCAATCAGCTTGATCTCTTCGGGCGAGTGGACAGCGCCTTCCCCATGCAGCGGTGCGCGAAAGAGCTTCAGCACAAGCGTCGCGGAGTTGTTCATCAGGTTGACCGCCGGCCGCGTAATGCGGATGAATACGTCCATCGGTCCTGCCACAGCCAGGGCAATGCGCTCGGCACGCTGCAGCGCCAGCGACTTGGGAACAAGCTCGCCGAGCAGAACTTCAAAGTAAGTAATCAGTCCGAAAGCGATGATGACCGCAAGGGTGTGAGCATAGAGGACGGCGTGCGCAGGCAGAACGTTGAGCCAGTTGTGCACCAGTTGCAGAATCATCTGCGCGACGGCAGGCTCTCCGATCCAGCCCAGCGCCAGCGCGGCCAGCGTAACCCCAAACTGGACGGCAGGAAGAAACTCATCGATGTTGTGCTTAAGCTGAAGCACAGTGCGCGCCCCCGGACGGCCCAGCGCGATCAACTGCTGGATGCGCGTCTCGCGCACGCTGACCAGCGCGAACTCAGCAGCGACGAAGAAGCTGTTGGCCAAAATGAAGAAGGCCACCATGATCGTGCGGAAGAGCATCCATTCGAGCATTTACAAAGTGTAACGGGTGAGGATAGGTTCGGTAATTGAGAAGAAGAGCAAGAACTTGAACAAACAAGAAAATCTATCCTTCACAGAAGCAAAGGATGGATTTTAGTAAGCCTTTATTAATTCTTTACTGTCATCGCGTCCGAGTTGACAGCCTTCTTGCCGGTAATTCCTTCCAGCGCGGCTAATATGCCACGATATTCATTCTTATCGCATTGCATTACAAAGCCACCCTTTTGATCAATATTCGCCCATGTCAAACCAACATAGTGCTTCTTGGACTTCGTAAGGGCCATTAACGCCCCAACGCCCAGGCTGACCACAGCGAGACCAATAGCAGCACCGACGCGTCTATGGACATCCAGACCATAAGAGATCTCAGTGATAGAAGAGGCAGGAATCGCAACGACGTCCTTCTTGTCCTCTACGATTCTTACGGCAGTGGGATCTACATAAAGTTTTACTGTTTTGCTGGCTTTTATGCCTGGAAGTGAACCTCCATCGTAGATAACTTTGTAACTGTTATCGGCTGCAAAAGCGCAGGCAGGGACCATCAGGCAGAGAACTGCTATAAGCAAGCGTTTCATTGATACCTCGAAAAATGGAGTTTGATCTGTATATAAGACGATCACTCCTTTAGCAATACCCAAATCGGTTGCTCAATCGCTTTAGATTTGGGAATCGGTATTGGCGACATGAAGGACAGCCCAAATCCCCTCCATCCGAAGACACCGGCGTAAAGCAGAGCAGAATGCAATTTAAAAAGAAATGGCCCGGCTGGTTTGCCGGGCCGCTTGCGAATTTGGATAAAACTTATGCCAAAACTTTAAGCACAGACTTGTCGATGGTGTCCTTGGGGACATAGCCCACGATCTGTTCGGCAACCTGGCCGCCCTTGAAGATCAGCAGTGCGGGGATGCCGCGAATTCCATAACGCGCAGGGGTTGAGGTGTTGGCATCAACGTCCATCTTCATGACCTTAAGCTTGCCCTGATACGAGTTGGCAATCTCATCGACGATCGGCGCAAGCGCGCGACAGGGGCCACACCATGCGGCCCAGAAATCGACCAATACTGGTTGATCCGACTGAAGAACCTCTTTTTCAAAGGATGCATCGTTGATGTTGGTTACGAACTGACCTGCCATGTACTTCCCTCCAGGATGTTCTGCCATTACTGAGCAGTCCTCACAATAATAGATGCTAAGAGCCAGGAAGAGTTTCATGACGGCCGTATGTGGCTGAAAAAGCAAACGCCCGGACCTCTGTAAAAGAGGTCAACGGGCGGCGTAGCAGCCCTCCCCAGAACTGCCCACAGGAGCTAAGGTACGAAGGAAGTGAAGAAAGGTAAAGAAATCTTAGGTAACTTTGAGGTAACTCCTTGAAGATTACCCCGTTTACCTGATCATTTTGCCTACTTTTGAACGGTGGTTCCCGCAGCAATCGTGGTTTGAATAATCTCCAGTTCAGGGTCATTCGCAGCCTTCCGGATAGCGGCTGTCAGCCCATTCGCAGCCTCTTCCGCAATAATCAGCACCGACGGCCCAGCACCGCTAAGCGCCACTCCCAGAACACCCGGCGTTCCGTTCAGCGGCAACAGCCGTGGCAACAGAGGGCAGGCCTCCATGCGGTAAGGCTGGTGGATTCGGTCCTGCATCGCCGCCCGCAGCAGATCGCCGCGATTGAGCGCAAATGCCGAGACCAGTAGCGCTGTATTCTGCACATTCGCCACGGCGTCGGCACGAGAGTAGGTCGCAGGCAAAAGCGCCCGGGCTTTCTCGGTGGCAAGGCTGGTCGAAGGCAGCGCAATCAGCAACTTCCAGTTTAGACTCTGCCCACAAGTTGCTGTTACGATGCGGCTTCCATCGTTAGCAGATGCCGTCATCCCGCCCAGAAAACAGGCGGCAACATTGTCAGGATGCCCCTCGCGGCGGCAAGCCTCTTCAAGAATTTGCTGTCCGCTCCAGTTGAGTTCGCCAAAGTGATTCGCCAGCAGCACCCCGGCCAGCAGCGCGGCGGCGCTGGAGCCACAACCCATTCCCAGTGGTATCTCGTTATTCAGTTCAAGATGCAGCGGCGTAACCGGCTTGCCGTTTGCGGCGAGAACGCTGTTATAAGTGGTGAAGATCAGGCTATGGGCGGCATCGCCGCAACGGTCCGCATTCCGTCCCGTAGCCCTGATACTAAAAGCCTCTGTCTCCACCGCATCGATGGTCAGATACAGAGCCATGGCAAGGCCCAGCGCATCGAAGCCGGGGCCAAGGTTGGCGGAGGTCGCAGGTAAGCGCAGATGTAGGGGCGTCATACGGTCTGGGCTATCTTCATGTGGGATTCCAGCGCGCGCAGCACAACATCCGAGTCCGGTTCAAGGACGATAGGAGGCTTACGCAGCGCCGTATGCAGCGCCTGATCCGAAGCCGAGATCTGTGCATTTTCCGCTTCGGTCAGCAACTCGCCCCGGTGATAGTCGATGGTGTACTGCGAGTCCTTGAGCGTGTGCCCGGTAAGGATGAGCACGACGCGCTCCTCGCGGCCAACCTTGCCCAGCGCAACCAGCTTCTTGAGCCCCGCGAAGGTAACCGCAGAGGCCGGCTCGCAGCCCACGCCTTCGGCTCCGATCTGCGCCTTGGCCAGCGCGATCTCCTGCTCCGAGACCTCTTCGCACCAGCCGCCGAGCCGGTCGATAATATTGGCCGCCTTGCGCCACGAGGCCGGGTTGCCGATGCGGATGGCGGTAGCGCGCGTGTCCGCCGTGACCGGCCGCATGATGCGGTTCGAGTCGATAAACCAGCGATAGAGCGGATTGGCCCCCTCAGCCTGAATGATGCTGATCTTCGGCATCTTCGAGATAAGGCCAAGCCGGTGCATCTCCATGAAGCCCTTGCCCAGCGCCGAAGAGTTGGCGAGGTTGCCGCCGGGAACGATGATGTGATCCGGGACCTGCCAGTCGAGCTGTTCAAGAATCTCGAAGGCGGGAGTCTTCTGCCCTTCCAGCCGATAGGGATTGACCGAGTTGAGCAGATAGATGGGGAAGCGCGTCACCAGATCAGTCAGGATGCGCACGCAGCCGTCGAAGTCGGTCTTGAGCTGGATCGTCAGCGCGCCGTAGTCCATCGACTGCGACAGCTTGCCCCAGGCGATCTTACCTTCGGGGATGAAGACGATGCTGCGCAGACCGGCGCGAGCGGCATAAGCGGCCATGGCAGCCGATGTGTTCCCTGTAGAGGCACAGGCGACCCACTCGAAGCCACGGTCGGCAGCGACCGAGAGCGCAGCAGTCATGCCGGTGTCTTTGAAGGAGCCGGTGGGATTCATGCCCTGATGCTTGGCGGTCAGCCAGTTCAGGCCAATCGCTTTGGCGCAGCGCGGCAGATCATAGAGCGGCGTATTGCCCTCACGCAGCGTGACCACATTGTCCGGGTTCTCGATAATCGGGAAGAGGTCACGGAAGCGCCAGACGCCGCTCTGGTCCAGCGGCAGGGTCGAGGTGCGGCGCTCCTGCCACAGCCAGCGGAGAGCGCTCGCATTAGGCAGATTGCTGTTGCTCGCGTCAGGCGAGCCGGTATTAGGCGACCACGGATAGATGACGTCGTAGAGCCCATTGCAGTCCGGGCAGCGAAATATACTGTTTACGGCGCTGCCAGCGATGACGGCTCCGCATTCTGTGCATCTAAGATGATGGGTCGCGACTTTCATTGTTCTATCTAGGTTACCGTAAAGAGCGGAGTGGACCAAAGATGAGAGCTGTTCTTCTTTGCCTGGTGATGTTGAGCGGGTTCTTCGGTGCGGAAGCGGCACAGGGCCAGAAAGAATTACACATAGCGGCAGCCGCTGATCTGCAACCGGTCATGCCGGTGCTGGCCGAGGCTTACGAGCACGCTACTGGAATCAAGCTTGTGGTGAGCTACGGATCGTCCGCCACGCTGACCACGCAGATACTCAATGGCGCACCGATGGACATCTTTTTAGCAGCCGACTTTATCTTTCCAGAAAAAATAGTAGCCGCTGGACTCTCCGACATGAAAGCTCCAACCGCCTACGCCAAGGGCGCGCTGGTGCTGTGGGCGCGCAAAGACTCTCCGCTCCAGCCCATCAGCATGGACAAACTGACCGACCCGCGTGTAACGCGCATCGCCATCGCCAACGAGGACCACGCGCCCTATGGCCGTGCAGCAGTGGCCGCGCTGAAGAAGTTGAACATCTATGACAAAGTATCTTCCCATCTCGTCGTTGCAGAAAATATCGCACAGACCGCCCAGTTTGTAGAGTCGGGCAACGCTCAGCTCGGCCTCATCTCGTTGACCACGGCAAGCACGGCACACTTCAAGGAGATCGGCACCTACGTCTTGGTGCCGACTGTCTACCCCGAGATGCGCCAGTGCGCCGTCGTCATGGCGAAGTCCGAACACCGCGCCGAAGCCCACGCCTTTCTCGACTGGCTGCTCACTCCAGCCGTACAGGGAAATATGAGCAAGCTGGGCCTGAGTGCGGTGCAGTAGGGCACCGAAATCGGCTCCATCCTCTTCCAATGAAGATCATTCAAGTCGGGAGTGGATCAATGACATCACCAAGCCAAACATCAGAGAACGAAAAAAGTAAGGCGGAGACCGCAGCACAGCCAACGCCGGAGCAGGCAGGCATCACGCCGTCGGGCCCTGCGGGAGATAATCCTTCCACTGCTGGCGCCGAACATACTGCTGTCCGCTCGAATACGCCAGAAAACAATCTGGGGCATATCAATCCGTCCGCGCCTGAGGATGCAAATGTCACTCCCGGCAGTGTGGACAAGAAGTAGGGTGGTCAAATCTCGCCCTTCCTTGGGGTGACGAACGCAACCATCGTCGAAACAATCGGCGAGGACTGCACCTCATGAAACGGTAGACTGGCGCTGTATGGATTTCGAGGCGCTTTGGTTGACCCTGCGGCTGGCTGCGAGCACGACAGCGATTCTGCTGGTCATCGCGCTGCCACTGGCATGGTGGATCGCCTCCGGCAAAGGAGCCGCGCGAGCAGTCGTGCAAGCGCTCGTAGCCCTGCCGCTGGTCCTGCCGCCCACCGTGCTGGGATTCTACCTGCTGGTCATGCTGGGGCCGCTCACCGCTCCGGGACGCATCCTGACGCGAATCTTCGGCCACTCCCTCGCCTTCAGCTTCTCAGGCTTGCTGGTCGGTTCGGTCCTCTACAGCCTGCCCTTCGCCGTGCAGCCGCTGGTAGCCGGATTCGCCGTTGTAGATCGCGGCTATATCGAAGCATCAGCGGGACTAGGCGCGTCGCCGTGGCGCACCTTCTGGAGCATCGTCATGCCCCTGACCCGCGGTTCCCTCCTGACCGCTGCGGTACTGGCATTCACCCACACCGTTGGTGAGTTCGGCGTTGTGCTGATGCTCGGCGGCAACATCCCCGGAGCCACGCAGACGCTCTCCATCTCGCTCTACGACCAGGTGCAGGACTTCCAATACAAGGCCGCCAACCAGACCGCGCTGGCGCTGGTGGTCGTCTCTCTGATAGCGCTGATCGTGATCTATTCGCGGCGCGGCAGCGGACTGGGGCGAGGCGAACTTGTCTGAGCGCAAGCCCCATCTCAGTTTTTCCATGCAACACCGTCAGGGAGCACTCTCCTTCGATGCCGCCTTCCGCCTGACCGAGCCATGGACGGTCCTCTTCGGCCCATCCGGCAGCGGCAAAACAACGATCCTGCGAGCAATTGCAGGGCTGATGCGACCCGATCAGGGACGCATCGTGCTGCATGGCGCCGCGACAAATGTGCCGACGACATTGTTCGATAGCGCAACCGGAACCTCCCTGCCCGCCTATCGCCGCGGCGTCCGGCTTGCGGCGCAGGTCGCCGCGCTGTTCCCGAACATGACCGTGCAGCAGAACATCGCCTACGGCGTCCCGTCAGCATCGGCTGAAATCGTCGAAGAGGCACTCCAGCGCTTCCGCCTCACCGGGCTGGCCGAGTCCATGCCATGGAAGCTGTCCGGAGGCGAGCGTCAGCGAGTCGCCGTAGCCCGCGCGGCAGCCTCCGCCATTACCGTAACCGGCAACAGCCTGCTTCTGCTCGACGAGCCATTCGCCGGGTTGCATCTCCCCCTGCGCGACGAACTGCTCGATGACCTGCGAAGCTGGCTCGCCGCCAAAAAGACGCCTGTACTCTCCGTCACCCACGACGTCGGCGAAGCCTTCCAACTGGCCGCCGAGGTCATCAAGTTCTCCGACGGCCGCGTCCTCGAACAAGGGCCAGTCGAAACCGTTCTGGCCGAAGAGCGGACACGTCTGCTCGAACAACTCTCCCGGCTCCAGCAGAGGTAGCTACTATAGCTATTTCCTCTCAGGCGTAGATTCTTCTCCTTTGTCATTCCCGAAGGGAATCTGCGTTTTGCTCGAATCGCCAAAGCGACATCTGGAAGAGAACCCCTCTAAAACTATTGACAGCGCCGCTATAATTAACACAGCGAAGAAAGCATAAAAGTCCGGCCCCGTGCCGGACTTTTCATTTGACCAGGTCCATACCGAAGTTGTACTTAAAGCATCTACTTCGAAGACTTTAGGACTTAAGTACAGGGGGTACCCTCGGTTAGACGGAACCAGAAGACGGCTGAACCGGCTCCTGCTCCAGCCGGATTCCGAATCGGGACAGCACCTCGGCAGAAATGCTGTCGCGTAGAGCAAGAATGTCGGCAGCCGTAGCATGACCCCGGTTAATGAGCGCCAGCGTATGACGCGACGAGATGCCAGCCTGACCAAGGGCAAACCCCTTGGTGAATCCAGCCTTCTCCAGCAGCCAGGCAGCCGGAAGTTTGATCTGCCCATCTGCGGCTGGCCAGTGAGGAATCTCGCTGAGGGGAAGATGGAACTTGGCGGCGATACGGTCGAGCGCGGGGGGCGCGACGATAGGGTTCTTAAAGAAGGAACCAGCGCTGCGGCAGTCCGCCTCTCCTTCGACGATCAGCATCCCCTTGCGATGACGAATGGCGCGAACAGCGTGATAGACGTCAAGCGGTGTCGGCGCGGGCCCGTTCGCATCCCAATCGGCAAAGTGCCGCTGCAGATCGGCATAAGCAAGGTTTGGCCGAGCGTCGCGGTCGAACCGAAAGGTAACCGCAGTGACGACATAACACCCTCGCTGGCTGGTGTTGAAGATGCTGTGGCGATAAGCGAAGCCGCACTGCTCGTGCGCAAGCGTGACAAAGACACCCGCTTCAAGGTCGAAGGCCCGAACAGCAGTGATCGTGCTGGCGACCTCCTGCCCATAAGCGCCGACGTTCTGGACGGGAGTTCCGCCGACCAAGCCGGGAATGCCCGCGAGGCATTCGACGCCGCTGATTCCCTGCTCGCACAGGCGCAGCACAAAGGCGTTCCAGTCGGTTCCGGCAGCGGCGGTGTAGTTGACGAAGCGGCCATCATGAAAAGGTTCGACAGGCTCGACTGGCTCGTCGATGACGATGCGGATGACGAGGCCATCGAAGCCGTCATCGTTCACAAGCAGGTTGCTGCCGCCGCCCAGAATGAAGATTTTGAGGCCATGCTGGCGAGCGAACTGAACCGCTTCGACAAGCTCTGCCTCGCTAGCAGCCTCGCAAAAGTAGCTCGCAGGCCCACCGATGCGGAAGGTGGTAAACGGAGCCAGCAAAACCTGCTCCTGCACGCGGATGGAAAGATTCGGCACGGCTTAGAGACTACAACACCGGCTCCAACTGGCGTGGCAGCAGGCAAGACCGTACAATCAAAGCAGGCGGCCGTTTCGGCCGTTTCAAGGAGATGCTCATGTATCCAGAGATTATGGTGATTCCCATGCGCGAGGAGCTTACCCGCGCAGGCCTGACGGAAGCCCGCACCGCAGCCGATGTAGACACTGCCGTGGCGCAACCGGGAACGACGATGGTGGTAGTGAACTCGATCTGTGGATGCGCAGCCGGCAAGATGCGCCCCGGCGTTCGCCTGGCCATGCAGCACAGCGCAAAGCCAGACCACGCGGTAACGGTATTTGCAGGTCAGGACCGCGAAGCGACGGAGAAGGCCCGCGGCTACTTCGGCGGCCATCCTCCCACCTCGCCCGCAATTGCGATTCTGCGCGACGGCCAGTTGGTGTACCTGATGCAGCGCTCGGCGATCGAGACCTCGACCGCTCCCGCCATTGCTCAGGAGTTGACGCGGGCGTTCGACACCTACTGCACGACGACCACTGCTTAGAAGATAGAACCGATCAAAGCGAGCCGGACACCACGCAAGGGTGTTCGGCTCGCTTCATTTAATCTGACTCATCCTGCGACAGTTTTTGCCGATGAAGGAAGTAGCTATGGCAACCTCCAGCTACATCTCCTCTCCTTTTCAGCCTGTTGCAGGGATAGAACCGCAAGGCGATCCCCTCACCTTTCCCTATCTGCTCAAGCGAGCTGACGGTGAGATCGTCGGCGACAGTGCAACCATAAAGCGCCTGCGCTTGCAGATTCGCCGTATCGGGCCGCACTTTCGCGCGGTGCTGATCCATGGCGAGCGCGGGACAGGAAAAGAAAGAGTAGCGCGCTCGTTGCACCGGGAGAGCGTCAAGACCGATGAACCGTTCATCACGGCCGCCCCCGGCAACCGGATCTCATACCTGATGAAGATGGCGCGAGGAGGCACACTCTTCTTTAAGGACATCGACGAGATGCCTCTGGAGACACAGGACGAACTGGTGGATGCACTGCGAAGGCACGAGTGGTCGCAGGAGGGTTTGGCTGCTCCGCAGAAGCTGGGCACGCGGATGATCGCGTCGACCAGGCAGGATCTGAGGGGGCTGGTTGCGTCAGGGCGCTTCCGCCAGGAGCTTTATCAGCGAATCGCCATGGTGCAGATCGGTGTACCTTGCCTGCGCGAAAGAATGGATGACCTGCCCGCGCTGACGATGCACTTTCTGGCTGAGTTTGAAAGGCAGTACCGTCAGACGATTACGATTGCGAAGAATGCGATGGAGCTGTTGCAGTCCCATTGCTGGCCGGGCAACGTTCAGGAGCTGAGAAGCGTGTTGCAGGATGCGGCAGTGAAAAACAAAGGTGGAGTGATTGAGTCGCGGGAGCTAATCTTCGCTCCATCTCCGGAGAAAAGTTGGGGGCAACCCACTGGAGAAGACCTGACTAAGACGGCCCGGTTGCAGGAGGTCGTGGACCGGCATGTTCTCCGCGTTTTGAATGACTGCGCAGGCAACAAGCTGCGTGCGGCGGAGTTGTTGGGGATTAGCCGTTCGACGCTGTATCGAATGCTGGATAGCCGATCTCTTTAGAGCGTGCTGCTCCAGATGTGGTTTTGGGGATTCGAGCAAAACGCAGATTCCCTTCGGGAATGACAAATAAGAAAGGTACTCCTGATTCGGGAATGACAAGCGAAGGAAGCTGCACCTGAGAGGAATAGCTATAGGGTCGCAGCTAGTAACTAAGTGCCGGGAGCGGCGAGATTGGCTTCGGGAAAGAGGACCTCCCACGATGAATCGAGATAGAGCCAGCGCTGAGTGCTGAACCAGCTCGTTGGCATCTCGGGAACGTGCAGCAAGCCATGGCCTCCGACGCAGATCAGCTCGGTTCCATTCCATGCGAGAAAGGTTCTGGAGGGCTGTCCGACACGGGCGGGGTTTGTCAGCTTGCCAAGGCAGACAGGGCAACGCTTTCTTTGGTCGCGAAGTGTCCAGCGCAGAGCAAACAGGCAGATGGAGAACGAGACGACGATCTGAATGTAATCGGAGGTCTCCTGGCTCATCGAAGCGCTGAGGTGGGCAAGGTCGATTGAGCCAAAGTAGACGATGGGGAGGATCAATACGATTTTCGTCGCGAAAAAGACCCAACGACGAAATTGTTTAGCTCGCGATAGCTTGTGATGAGTTGCAGCGTACTCGCCCAGCGGCAGAGACGTCGTGGCCGGCAGTGCAAGAAACGCGAGACAGACCGTGAAAAGAAAGATGTTGAAGGTTCCCCGCGCCTGACCGGATAGCGAGTTGCATGTGAGGTAGTCGGTATCATTCGGCCCAGCCGATACGGACACGTCCCACTGATCGGCGAGATGGTTGTGTTCGGGCGAGGGCGCAAGATGACCGACTAAAAATCCGCGTGCCTCTGCCGGTATGGTCGCAATATTCAAGTCGGGTTCAAGCAGCCAGGCATCGATGTGGCCGGGCAGCCTCCATTGATCAGATGGGATGACCCCCACAATCTCGACCATGCGGTTCCCGATGGCGATGGTCTCTGCAGTCGCTTCTCGATCTTTGCCAAAATACTTTTGCCATGTCTCCTGTGTAACGACGAGTTTGGGTAAGTCGCCATGCAGGATATGATCGGGATTTAACAGTTGAACCGGCAGCCCGAGCAGTTCGAATAGGTTCCGGCTGGATTGTGCGACGGACAGCTTTATCGAGTGATGCGGCGACAGAGCTACCGACCGGACCGTGGGCCGATAGAAGGCGAAGTCGCTGAATAGCTGCTGCTTTTTAGTTCTCCACGCGCGAAACTGTTCTGCCCTGATCGTCGGAGAGGATGTTCCCGACAGTCCTGCGCGCGTGATGAGCATCAGATGGTGCGGGTCGCGATAGGGTGAAGGCTGCGCAGCGATGCGAGCACCAGGAAGAAACATGAAGAGGCACCACGTAGCCAGGGCGATGCTCGCCAGAAATAAAAGGCACCGGGCAGCGGACGAGAGATGTTGCCTCGGCGGAAGGACGCTTCGCAGATCTTGCCGAAGGCAGAGGGCATCCTGAAACGCTCCCAAGCAGAAGGCGGCAACTTGGCTTTCTGCTTGCCAGAGGATTTGATCTTCGGCGCCACAGGCCTGACGAACGTGCCACAACTCCGCTCGCCACTCCTTCAGCCATTCCGATCGATGGCAACGAGGAACCAAGGATGCCGCCCCCATAAGAGTCGCGAGGTCAAACGCCCTGAACGCTCGAATCGCTAGAAGCTTCATAGGGATTCGACCTCGGTGGATGCGATCAGCTTTGTGAGGAGCGGATATCTCTTTCGCGATACTTCCAGAGTGGTATTTCCGCCTCGCGTGAGCTTGTAATACTTTCTCGGCGGGCGCTGTTCCGCATCCGCGATCGATTGCTGCTCCCAATGAGAGCGAATCAACTCATCGCGCTCCAGCCGTCGCATCGCGGGATAGACCGTTCCGCTGGGAAGGCCGGTCACCTCCATGACGCTGAAGCCGTAGACATAACCGGCATTGACAGCCTGAAGAATCAACGCGGCGGTATGAGAGAGCCGAGGTTCGCCTGCCATGCGGTCATTCTAACTATGTAGCACACTACTTGGCTAGTGGTAATTAAGCGGGCTGCGCCGGATTGAAGGTACGAGCAGAGATACATCTGCCCGGTAGTGTCTCAGTTTGAATAATCCACGCGTCGCGGTGGCTGCTTGGAAGTATCCATAACGACTATCCCGGCTTTATGATATCGCTTCCAGCCATACTCTTCGTCGAAGTCGTGCAGATGCTCATGTTCGGCCAAGGTCACGGTACAACCCACGGCTGTCTCTAGGATTTCATCCACTCTCTCTGGATGCGCCAATAATTCTTCTCTCATTTTGACGCACTGAAAAACATGATCGTGCCGCAGGTTTCCCTTGTCGCGGAACTTGAGCGCATCCTGGCTTTGAAAACGAGTCCTGTGCGAAGACGACTCGGCCTGCGTGGCCTTCCACATCAATATGCGAAGCAGTTCGTTGAGATGCTGAGGCAATATTTCACTATCATTCCTTGCTGCGAGTAGCACTTTGGTTAGAGCTATTGCGCTGCGTGTACGGTCGGCAGCGTCCAGATGAGGGGTAAAATTCATGCCCTACTATATATCGGCTAGTGCCGCGATTTCCTCGTAGCTCCAAACGTGATCCGAGATGCCCCCGCCATCGCTGGTGTGATCCGCAAGGTCTTATGGATGCGGGCGAGGTTGTAGTGCATGAAGTACAACGCTCCAGGCAATTCAACCTGTGACACTACCCTCTGCCCGCATCGCTCTTGATATCTGTTTAGTTCCCTGCTTTTGCGGAGCCGGCTTGCTCCAGAGTGAAGGCTGCGGCCTGGAAATCGCCTCGCAACTCCACATCCACTCCACGGTGCATCCAGTAGGCTCCGCTGGCGGAGGCTGGAGTGTCCTTCGCAAGTTTTCCATCGAGGACAGTGATGCGATAGTTGGCGTTGGCATCGAGTCCGCGAAGGTAGATCCGAGGGTAGGGATATAGCTCGCGGCTGGAATGCAGGAAGGCGAAGGCTACTGCCTGCTTGCCATCGCGTGAGACGGACTCGGTGACAGATTGCTCACTGTTATTTTCGGGCGTGATGAGTCGGTACAGCGAGCCGCGCTGGACGGTCTCGCGAATCGACTTGTATTGGGCAACCATTGTTTTCGCTGTGGCGAAGTCTTCCGGCGTCCATTTATTCAGATTTGCTCCGATGCCGAGAGACCCCTGCATGGAGGAGAGGAAACGGTATTCGAGGGAGAGCGTGCGCTGATTGACCCAGGTTGGCGAGTCGGTGACCCACGCCATCATGACTCCTGGAGTGTACGCGTAGGTGAAGCCATTCTGGATAAGCAGCCGATCGTAAGCGTCAGTGTTGTCGGATGGCCAGACCTCGTCGGTAAGGTTCATGATGCCCAGATCCACACGGCTGCCGCCGCCGGAGCAGCTTTCAATCTCGACGTTGGGATGCTTCGCGCGCAGCTCCGCGAGGATGGAATAAAGGTTGCGGATGAAGTCGACGTAGACCTTCTTCTGATCTTCGGGAGCGACAGCAGGCCAGCCCGGTTCAGACCAGTTGCGGTTGTAGTCCCACTTGAGAAACGCGATGTCGTTTTCGTTGAGGAGCTTGTCGAGGAAGCCGTAGACATAGGCGCGGACGTCGGGACGGGCGAGATTGAGCACTAGCTGATTGCGGCCTTCGGTGCGCGGGCGGCCCGTGAAGTTCAACACCCAGTCGGGATGCTTGCGGTAGAGATCGCTGTCGGGATCGACCATCTCCGGCTCTACCCACAGGCCGAAATCCATGTTGAGAGAGTGGACCTTATCGATGAGCGGCTTGAGGCCGTGGGGGAACTTCTGCGGATTGACGTACCAGTCGCCGAGACCGGCATGATCGTCCTTGCGCTGGCCGAACCAGCCATCGTCCATCACGAAGCGCTCTACGCCGAGGCTGGCGGCCTTTTCTGCTAGCGCCATCTGGCCAGCTTCATCGACGCGAAACTCTGTTGCCTCCCATGAGTTGTAGAGGACTGGGCGCAGCTTCGGAGTTGGCGCGTGAGGCAGCAGAGAGTCGATTTCGAAGCGATGCATGAGACGCGATGCGCCACCGATGCCGTGGCTGGAGTATCCGCCATAGAAGTAGGGAGTCTGGAAGTGCTCGCCTTTCTGGAGACGGTAGCCGAAGTCGAAGGCGTTGAGTCCGCCAGTGACGCGTACCTGCTGGAGCAGATCTTGTTCGACGGAGATCTGCCATGAGCCGCTCCAGCCAAGTGCGCCGAACCATGCCTCGCCGCTGTCCTGATCGTTGTTGCCAACGTGGTCGATTGCGAACCATGGATTGTTCTGCGCGCCCGTGGTGCCTCTGCGGCTCTCAAGCACCGTCTTGCCCGGGTGAACTGCCTGCTCTTGCACATTCCACTCTCCGGCCCAACGGCCGGTGAGATAGCGTAGCCGATAGCCTGTGTCGCGGGGCAGGTTCCATGTCGCGGCGGCGACCTGCTCGATGGTGAAGGGAGCATCGGTGCGGTTTTCGATGTCGGCAGAGCGGCGGAGGATGCCGGTCTCGGGGTCTGCCTGATATTGCAGCGTGACGTAGACTTCGCGCGAGATGTCCTTCATCACGATGTCGAGCTTGTTGCCATCGATGCGGTGCGAGACGTATTTCAGAGCGAGATCGCGATTGCCGTCAGGGAAGGTGATCTTGAGGTCGGGTTCGACGTACAGGCCACCACCCCAGCCGACGAACTCGTGCGGCGTCGTTGTGATGGGGAGATCGAAGGCCGCTGCGCCGGGCATAGCTTTGGCTGACGGAAAACTATCGTCAGCACCCAGCCGCTTACCCCAGTAGAGTGACTGTACCTGCTGGTTCTCGTTGATGCCGAGAACATAACTGGTATCGGCGGCATCGATACGGAAGATGTGCGTTGCAGCGTCGAAGCGGATGGTGGCTCCGGTCTCAGCCGTTGCAGCAACGGTTTGCATGCCGAACAAGACCAGGAGTGCAAGCACGCAGATATGCCCAAGGCGGAAAACCTTGCGTTTGCCAGATAAAGATGCGAATGATACATCGTGTCTCTCGTTCATCAACTAGCTCCTCACAACTACAGACTGGTCTGTGTAAAACTTTCCGGGATGATGGCGAGCAGCGCGAAGATGCAAACGCGCTTCTCTGCCGACAGTGCAACCGAACAATACTATGGCTTCATGAAAGAAATGCCCTGACCGCGTTTTGCCTGCAACGATAACAGGAAGAAGTGTATCGCCCATCGGTCAAGCTATGTTTTATCTTGTATTTCTCTTTCAGAAATTGTCCAGAAACTGCTGTGAAGAATACTTTGTTATTCCTGTCCCTTCAATCCCACAAAAAAATGCGCCTCATCTCGACCCAAGCGCAGTGGAGTGGAGAGATGGCGTGGTTCCTGATTTTCGATGAGGCTTTTAGAAGTTTCTTCCCTGAAGTCTCCCTGTAGCCCGCCGAGCTTTAGGTCTGCTGATAGAGGCGGTAGGTCTCGTTCTTGATTTCGGGAAAAGGAACCATGCGGACATTGCCGGAATCCGTCGCGACTTGCCAGGCAGAGGAATCGCCGATGCGTTGGGCGGCGAGTAGCTGTTTCTGTGTGATTATCTCCGCGGAGGGCTCGATGGCAAAGAGGGCAACGGGGCCATAAAGCAGTGCGACGAATTGAGGATGACGGTCATCGATCGGAGCCAGCCGGAGCGGCATATCGAGCGAGAGCTCAATCCGATCGTCGTTCTTCCATATGCGATCGATGCTCGCCCATGTTCCTGGAGTTAGAGCAGTGTCAACTGGCTTACCGTTGACTGTCACCTTTGTGCTTTTTCCGGCCCAAGTCGGAATGCGCAGAGCAACGACGAAGCGTTCCGGATGCGAGAGGGCCAGGTGCATACTGGTGTCGCCGTTGGCGGGATACTGGGTCTGCTGCGTAAGCGAGACATGTGCGCTTCCCTGCTGCCAGTTGATACGTGAGGGGACGTAGAGGTTAACGTTGATCCCTTTGGCGCTGCGAAAATAAGAACTGATACCGTAGTCGGCAGTGAGCTGCGGAAAAGTGCCGGAGCAACACGGCCACTCCTGCTCGTAGTCTACTTTTTTCGCATCGCGATTGTAGTCCGAGTAGTAGAAGCTCACTCCGTCGGAACGAATGGGGCGAGCACCGAGAATGGTGTTGTAGAGGATGGTCTCCATGCTGTCGCCATAACGGCTGTCGCCGGTGACGCCCATGAGGTACCGAGTAATTTTGAAGTGTCCATAGGCACCGCATGGAGTCTCAAAGCTGCTGTGGGTCTTAGTAAGGCTATCGGCAAGTCCATCGCCGTTAGGCTCCTGAAAGGTTTCGTTTGGTCCCCAGCCTCCTGTGGCAAAGCTTTGCTGCTGAACAAAGGCGAAGCCATTACGGGCAGCGGTTAGATGCTTTTGGCTGCCGTCAGTAAGGTAGGCCTGCATGGCCGAGTTGAGCGCATTGACGTGACTATAGGCATGCTGGCCAGGAAGAACATTTTTATTTTCGGAGAGCGGGCCAAAGTAGGTGTCGTCCTGAAGAAAGCGCTGGGCAAGCTGTCGATAACGAGAGCCAGCACCTCGCTGATAGGCAAGATAGAAATTTTCGGGAAGGGTGTAAGTTTCGTCCCAGGTAAAGGAGATGTTTTTGTGAGGGCGCGCCATCATTTCAGCGCGATCGAGAGCTTTTGGCGGAAGGAATGGCAGCACCGCATCGGTGGCGTGGTTGAGTACGGCCAGAGCCTGAGGATCGCGAGCAAACTGATGCGCATCGATGAGGCCACAGTTCGTCTTGTCGAAGGTGTAGGCGGGAATGCAGTAGTCGCTGTAAAACTTCTGGCTGATCGTTGGAGCAAAACCGGCGACAAGACGCTGGACCTTGGCTTGAGTGGGCTTGTCACCGGTGACGGCGTAGGCACGCGCGAGTCCTGAAAGATACTGGCCGAAGCTGTGTCCGGGAACATATCCGGTCATATTTTTTGGAGGATCGAAGAGGGGCGACGGAGAGTACCAGCCACCCATGTCTTCGCCAGGAGCAGGCAGGCCGGAGAGTTGGCGGAAGGGCTTGAGGAGGCTGTCGTCATTGAGATTGAGAAAGAGTTCATGGTTTTGGCGGAACTGCTCCAACATGGGGCCGTCGAGAAGCTGGACATCGTGGTATTGAAATTGGGTGAGCGGTGTCGCAGCCGCAGAGGCGCCCATCGGTGTAACGAATGCCGGCGCATTGCGGAGGACTGCACTTCCGGCAGCAAGCGCGCCACTCTTGAGAAAGGCTCGGCGGGTTGGCTTGGTCATCGTAGAGATCCTTTGTGCTAGGCACAATTCATTTCCAACAAAGGAGAAATCGTTTACTTCATGTTGACGATTTGGCCTTCGTAGAAACGAAATGAGGGTAGCAGCATTGCCTCATAGGTGTAAACCTAACGTATTGATGCGGAGGTTGACATCTATTGCCTATTCAGCCGTTGGGAGCTTGCCAGGCGATGCGAGATCGCGCCAGCGTCGAAATCGATCCGCTCGCCTATGAACGGCTAAAGAAGCCTCTTCTCTTCTACGGAGTGCCGTTCGATGGAGCAGGGATTGTCTGCTTAACTTCTTGTCGGCTGACATCCCGGGTTGATTCTGCCCGGCTTGTTCCTTCATTGCTGTGAAGCTTGAAGAACTCTTTCATGGCGGCTTCCTGCTCAGCTCTGTGGCCGAGCGAACGCTCGACAAGCGACAGGCGGTACCATGAGGCATCGTCATTCGGATCGTTGGCGATGGCTACCTTGAGGTACGGGAGCGCCTTTGCCGGTTGTCCCATCGTAGCGAGCACCGTCCCTAGCCCAAGATTCGCCTCAGGGAAGTCGGGGTAAATCTTTAAAGCAGCTTCAAAATATGTCTTTGCGGCATCGTTCTCTCCTGCCAACCGATGAATTTCTCCGATCTCATAGGACGCGTTCGCATTGTCTGGATTGAGCTTCAGTTCCTGTTGAAACTCCGCCATCGCGTTGACCAGGTCTTCGGGATGATGCGTGTGCCGTTCTCGCTCTCGCAGGCATCGCCCGATCCGGTAATGAATTCCACGATGCTTCGGATCAAGGACCAATATCTGACGGTAAGCTGCAATTGCATCATCGAAGGCCCCTTCGCTTTCCTTCGCCTCGGCTGCTGCCTGTTGTCGCCAGATAGAGTCCGGCGCAACAGCTACCAGCTTTTGCACCGTGAGAAAGGCGAAGTTCCCGAAGATACGCTCGTTGTGATACAGAATTTCAGGGTCAGAGGGAAAGATGCGTTGCAACTCCAGCGCCACCTCTACCGCTTTGCTGTCCTGCTGCAAGGCAGTGTAGGCGCGTTCTAGCTCCAGACCGCTCATTCGCTTTACCGGCTCGTCCTGTGTGGTGCGGAAGGTCTCTTCCAGATTTGGCAATGCCTGTTTGTAATCTCCCAACTCAGACTGCGACATTGCTATGAGGCCGTCAAGTTTCGGGAGCGCAGGCTTGAGCCGCCTGGCTTCGTCAAGTTGCTTGAGAGCCTCCGGGTAATCTCCTTGTTGAAAGTAGATGACTCCGATTGTTGCGTGTATCTCGGCAATATCCGGATTAGCGCGGCTTAGTCGCTCGAAGAGCTTGAGCGCACTATCGACATCGCCAGATGCCAGAGCTCTTTGAGCAGTGGCGTAGTCGCGCTGCATCTCAGTCTGCTGAGCTGGAACGTGAACAGGAAGTAGCAGCAGACTGAGAGCGGCGACGGCAAGGGAACAAAACTTCATTCGGCGGCTGTGGCCTCCTGTACATGTTCTTCGCGCAGGATCCGTACTGGTCCGAGCAAGCCGGAAGGCAAGAGAGGCGACGTTGCTTTATACGGATTGCGCACGGTGAAAGTGTACTGCTTCGCGCTGGGTTGTTGGTCTCCAATGAGCCGATTGACCCATAGATTGACAACTCGAACCTGCAACAGATTGTCTCCGGGATGAAGAGCACCAGTCGCATCGACACGGTAGGGAGCCTTCCATGCGATGCCAAGGGATTTTCCGTTCACCGTTACTTCAGCGAGATTATCTACAGTTCCCAAGTCAATCCATAGCTTGTCGCCCGATTTGAATGACGATGCAGGAACATTGATGTGTTTGGTATAGGTGCCGTGTCCAGAGAAATAACGAATGCCAGGGTCGGTGTTGTCGGACCATGATGCGAGCTGCGGCAGCTTGATGGATTCTGGAGCCCCTTTGTCCTTTTCAAAGCTGAGGTCCCATGCTCCGTCGATCGACGTAATTGCCGTCTCCTGAACTGCGGGAAGATGGCGAGTGGATATCTGCGTTGCATGACGGAAGACTACGAAGACAGTGCCGTAGGGGTCAAGATTTAGAGGAACGGAGGTGCGGCCATCTGCAATGACATAGGATGCCGGCTCGATCTTGCCAGTATCGCTGTGCCAGAGCTCCGCTGCCTTGCCTGTGATTGCAAAGCTGGCATCAATGGACTCCGGTTGATCCGTCTGATTGTCGATGTAGTAGAGATCTGACGATGGGGTTCTGCGATGAACAAAGAGAATTTCACTATCCGATCGCGACTTCTTGAAAGTGAAATCGGGTTCCACCTTCAATTGCAGCAGAGCATCAGTTACACTTCCCTGCTGCAGAATACGTCCTTTGCCCACGCTGCGATCTTCGTCTGTGCTGCCCCATAGGTCCTGCACAATGGAATGAAATGCGGCCTGATCGTCTGACAGGCTGGGATCGTCGACGGGGCGCTTTCCAACAATGGTGGCGCCTTCGTTTACCAGTGTTTGCAGCCTGCGGAGAACAGGCAAAGACATGTGCTTACTGTACTGATCGAGCACCAACACGCGGTAGCTCATTCCGCTCTCCGTGACCAGCGCGCCATCACGTACGCTGAGTTTATGTTCAAGAGCGTCCGCGTTGACGTAGTCGAAGTTATAACCGGAAGGAACATCCGGAGCACGGTTACCGAAGATCGCAGTCAGGTTGCTGTCTTCTCCGTAAAAGTATGCGATGTCAGCTACAAATTTTCCTTGCTGCAGCAGGTAAGAGCCGCGAGCGAGATAGGTGATCCACGGCTGCGCCTGTTCGGCCCAGGTCTCGTTGCGAGTGAACCACTGACCGAACGGCCCCAGGGCGAGCCCCGGAGCTTTTCCAATCAGCGGTTGGTGCACCGACGTATGAATCACAAACCGATTAAGCCCTTCGGCGAGCTCCTTGTCGGCCGTAGGCTTGAGCGTGTTCGGAGACCAACCCCACGGAGTGCTGGCAGCAGTCATCGACTCAGCCGCAACGAGATTTTGTCCCCAGATGTGAGCGACCGAAGCCGATTCGCGGATATCAGCATCGTAGCCAAGCTGATCGGCATTGACACCGGGCCGCTGCACCCACATCGCAGCCATGGGGACATCGTCGTAGCGCTTCATCTCCATGCCGTCACCGATGGTGGCGCGGCCTTCTTCGTGCGATTCGCCGTACTGCCCCATGCCGCGAGCGTGCAGCTCCGCAGAGAGAGTACCGTAATGGTTCTCCGCAAGAAGCTCCGCGAGTGTCCTGCGAAAATCCCAGAGGAAACGGTCACTGTCCGCGGCGCTGCCTACAACACGCCCTGTGAGTACAGGCATCCAGGGGCGAGGATCGTAACCGCGGCGTTTGACGAACTCGGGAATCATATCGTTGGTCCAGTTCTCGGTTCCCGCCTCCCAGCTATCGTTGATGACGTATTGCAGGCCACGCTTGCCCATCATGCCGCCGGTGGCCGACTTGTATTGGTCAAGATAGTTATCGAAGTAGTCCTTCACATAACCTGCGTTCAGCTTGTCTACTTCAGGTCCTGTGGCTTCGGGCGAGGCTGGATGATTGGTGATGCCGGTCAGTGAATAGCCCATGCGCAGAATGGTCCAGTGTCCAGCAGGGGGAGTCCAATCGAGGGTTCCGTCCTTCTGCATCTTCGCGGTAAGATCAACGACATCAGCTACAGGGATCGCCGATCCTTCGGACGGCTTCGGCGTTGCCGCACTATAGTTGTCGAGCAGCGCGGCGAAGGCTGCCTTCTCCTCGAAGCGATTCACACGCGCACCCGTATGCAGTGCAAGCTCTGCAATGTGGTGCATCTGCGGACCGGTCTCGGGTTTGATACCCAACTCGGCGGGGTCGATATCGCCAAGTTGACCTTTTGCAGGTTCAGCCTCAAGAAAACTTAGCCGAAAGAAGCGTGCAGTTACCGACGGAAACGACATCGTGTGTTGCACAGCTCCTGCGGTTGGTATGCGAACCACCTCTTCAAAGATGACGCCATCGTCGCTCTTTTCAAGCACCGGGCCTTTACCAGTCTCTCCCTCGAATTGAGCCAGCGGATTGCCTGGGCCGCCCATTGCAAAGGTGACGGCCTGAATCGACTGCGCCTTTACGAACTCAAACTGGACCCAGCTCTTCTGTCCTGGAGCCGCCGCGAGAAATTCAATCGAGTGATTAAGGTCGCCGTCCCACAGCAAGGGCGCGTCTGTTACTGCTCCAGCGTTGGTGGTGACCTTCGGATTGAGCTGAACCATGGAGATGTCATCCGCAGGGGCACGGAAGGCAATCACCTCACTGTCAGCTCCAAAGTCCACAGGTGGCGGCGGTGTCTTCACGCCTCCCATAGCTCCCATCAGATCGGCCTGAGCCAGATCACCGAACGGCCCCGTCTCTTTTGGCGGCGGAGGCAAAACGCCATGAAAGGACTGGCCTCCTTCCACGTCGGTCTCGCTCCATACGACCTTCTTCATTGCCTGATAGGGCTTTACCCAGGGGCCGCCACTCTCGCTCCAGCCGGGCGATCCGGCGATGGCCATCTCAAGGCCGAGCGTGTCAGCCTTGTGCGTTGTAAAGAGAAATGCATCTTTCCATTCGGGCGTCATATAGACGAGGCGATTTGGCACAACCTGTGGAGTTCCGAGTGCGGCATCGAAGTTTTGAAAGCCTCCGATCCCGATCCGCTTCATCCACTCAAGATCAAGATTGATTCCATCCTTGGTGATGTTGCCGTTCATCCAGTGCCACCAGACACGTGGACGCGCGCCCTCGGGAGGACTCTGAAAACCCTGCTGAAGATCGGTCGATGCCTGCTGTGCGAAGATGATCGGCCCGCACACAAATAATGCGGCTGCGGCGAACATGCCAACTCTGCGGGGAAAAACCTTTGGCTTCATGAGAGCTCCAGTATTTGTGGTCAGTCAGATTAAACGACCGCGGGCGCAACGTTAGATTGGATTTACGTGAAGACTGAGAGGAGCCCACTGCATTCGCAATGAGCTCCTCTCTGCTGTAGCTCTGTCGGGTTAGAACGTCAGCTTTCCACTCAACTGAATGACCCTGCCGGGCGATGCACTCGTAATCTTTCCTGCGAGCGAATCTGTCAGACCGTTATCGATTGAAGAGCCACCACCCGATCCTCCGGTAGCCAGTCCTCCAACGTTGATCGCATATTGATGATGGTTGAAAGTATTGAACGTATCGAAACGGAAGGAAATTCTCAATAGCTCTGTGATCGGAATGCTCTTTGCCAGGCCCATGTCGAAGTTGCTGATGCCCGGCTGGCGCAGGAAGTTGCGACCCGTATTGCCGTATACCCCTGGCGCCGATTGATAGAAGCAGGCCATGTTCAGCCGCTGGAACTGCGCCGTCAAACCGCCATGAATACTGCATCCCGGAATATAGCTTGCCCGAGGTGCGATGCTGCCGGTATAGCCAAGTGGATCTGCTGAGTTGATTCCAAATGGGAATCCAGTCTGGAAGGTTGTAATGCCGGTCAACTCCCAACCACCTACCAATGCGTCGGTAGCACGATTAGATTTCCCCATCAATTTTTTGCCTCGACCGATAGGGAGATCGTAGACATAGCTTGCGACAAAACGCTGATTCACGTCGAAGTCGGATGGAGCGTAGTCTAACTGCGGGTTGTGGTTATCCATAAATCCCTGGTAACCGGCACCGCTGGCACCTACGCCAGCCGCCGCCGACTTATCATCCATGCTCTTCGCCCAGGTATAGACCGCCGTCACTGCCAGCGAACTAGTGCGATGCTCGAATTTCGCATTGACCGAGTTGTAGTTGGAGTAGCCGTGCCAGTCACTGTTGATGAAGATG
Source organism: Granulicella sp. L56 (assembly GCF_009765835.1). Classification (NCBI taxonomy): domain Bacteria; kingdom Pseudomonadati; phylum Acidobacteriota; class Terriglobia; order Terriglobales; family Acidobacteriaceae; genus Granulicella; species Granulicella sp. L56. The sequence continues at coordinate 598,172 of NZ_LMUS01000001.1, forward strand.
TTAGTGAAGTTTGGATAAGGCAACCGCGAGTTCGGTGTGCATGGAGCCTTCGCTCGGTTTATGTAACTGTCGTCCGCGGGATCCTGTTCCTGGCAAAAAGCTAAACTTGCTGTCGGGATTGAATTTGGTTGAGCTATATCATGCCGAGTCAGAAGATGTGTCCCCTTTGAACCGATATAGTTCAACTCGAACGTTGTATTTCTTGCAAGAGACCGCTGTGTTGAAAGCGACCATTGCTGGACATATGGATTCAACGGATTGTCGGACTCGATTACCGCGAGGAACGTCAATGTTGATACAGGGAACGGTCCCAGCGTTGTGAAAGGCGTGAATAGGTTATTTGTAAGCTTGGCAGCATCGGGATTCGTTGCCGGGCTAAGATTGTTGCGAACGGAATACGGATAGATGTCTCCCGAGTCGTCGATCTCGCGGCCTTCAGACGAATCCCAGAAGATGCCGTAGCCGCCGCGAATAACCGTCTTCTCTCCAAGCTGGTATGCAAAGCCAAACCGCGGAGCGAAGGGAGTCTTAGAGCCAGGATGAGGGACATTTGATCCGCAGTAGCGCAGAATGGGTGTCTTGCCATCTAAGCCAAGTCCGGTGGCCACACCGTTTGTCCCCAGGGCCTTGTCCGCGTAGCACAGACCGCCCTGCGTGTTCTGATTGTCCAGCCAGAAGAAGTGATTTTGCTCTTCATAAGGTGCAGCCCGGTAATCCCAGCGCAAGCCGACATTCAAGGTGAGTCTCTGGCTTATCTTGATGTCATCCTGCGCGTAAGGCGCAAAATAGCTAAAGATGTGTGTCTGTGGATTGCCTGCCTGATCCGTCGGGCTCAGCGGGCCTGGAACGTAACCGGCCGCGCTGCTGTAATAACCAAGAAGCATATCTGCGACAGCGTTGCCAGTACCGCAATCTTGCGTGCTGTTCGGACAGCTGATCTGGTTGTTGCTAATGGTAGAGGCACTAAATCCATAATCCCCAAGGAAATCGTCATCGAGGTTGCGGATCAGCCGCCAACGCCTGTAGTCGCCACCAAATCCAAACGTATTTCTTCCTTTCACCCAGGTATACGAGTCGGCAAACTCCCATGCAGGCTGATCAGAACCGGTATAAGCATTCCCCGGACCGCCTGTACCCGCATACTGGCTCAAACCGATGCTGGGATAGGTCAACTGAAGAGGGCCAAATTTTTGAAAGATTCCTGTCAGCCCTAGTGCGGAAACGAAAGAATCAGGAGGAGTGGTAGCTCCCTGCGGGGCCTGAGCATCGAGATAACCGAAGCGGAAGTTGTTCGTGCTTCGAGTGCCGAGGCTGATGGTATGGGAGATCTCCCAGTTCTTCTGCTTCTCATATTGGGTTTCGAGGCCATAGAGGAGCGAGGCGGAATTGAGACTGCTATTTTGATACGTCGAATAGGTGTAGCGCCCAAAGATGAGACCATACTTTCCTAACGTCTGGTCCACGCGATAGGTCTGCTGATTGGTGGTCAAAGGCAATCCAACGGACTTCACAAAATTGACCGTACCTGGAGCGGCGTTGGTCGCACCTGCATTGGGAGTCGGCCAGAATCCAGCGGCAATCGCAGTATTCGCAAGGCGTGCATTAATGCGGCTTGTGGGAATCTTATTTCCAGGAAAGGGTTGTCCTGTTAGTGGATCTACAGGAAGGCAGTTCAGGTTTGAAGCCAGATTTGCCGTGCAGGTAGCAGATCCATATGCCGGCAACGACTCAGAAGAAAAGTCTCCCGTCAGAACCGCTGGATTGGGAACGGACGCCTTTTCGATCGTTCCGTTGATGATGCGCCAACCTTCATAGTTTGCCATCCAGAA